>JAZKEO010000020.1:0-65381 GCA_040386975.1 Bacteroidota bacterium
TGTCGGTTGCCCTTTTCTGGTCTAGAGGTATAAGGTATTGCACTATCTCATTCAGCATTTTCATCATATATTGATGCACTTAGTTTTAATTCCTTTATAGATTGGGATAATTTGATTTTAACTATATCAAAGTAATCTCCATTAAAATCTGTAAATAATTTTTCTGCAAACTGCTTTTGTTTAAACTTTGTTGCCCTACTTTTATCACAGTATATTTCTAAATATTTAATCAACATTTCCTTCTTTTCAACTTCTGATAAAAGGGCATAGAAAATGTCAATTACGTATGAGGCCTTGTTTTCAAGGTCCCAATCTCCATTTAGAACTTGGGTTACGTTTTCTATTATTAATTTGCGGTCATTTACATCAATATTTAGTCGAAGTTCTTTCAATTTATTACAGAAATTTTCATAGGCAAACATTTTCCAATGTTCGTTTTTAAATTTATCTACAATAACTGAGGTAAATATGTCTTTTTCTTTTTCTGTTAATCTTGTGATGAGAATGTCCAATTTTTGTTGGATTCCAAAAGTAAGATTTAAAGAATTGTAAATATTGATTATTTTTTCACTTAGATTAAGCTTATCAGAGTACCAAAATTCAAGTTTTACCGTAAAATCGCTTACAGACATAACACCTATTAAACCATTGTAAATCTCTAACCAATTATCTTGGACTGGCTTTTCTGTCCTCGTAATATATTTTGATTTATCTGGTAGGTTTATAAATTCAGATGTGCTTATGTCAATTCTATTTTTAGTTGAAGTCATAATAAAACAATACTCAAGAAAATCCTTAAGGTCTAACTTTTTGTCTATAATATCTTCAATATTTTCCTTGCCATGAATTAAAATACAATTTTGCTTTATACCATTTCTAAAAGCATTAATAAAGTTGTCTTTGAGTTTATTGTAAGAAATAAAAACCCCTAAAGTTCCTTCTATTTTAGAGTTAATTTTTCCAAGAAAAGAATAAAGTTTAGATGCGGCTAATGTATCTTCATTTTCCCATTTTGCTTCAAGTAAAAATACTTTTGAATAAATTAATACACAACCATCAATTTCTTGAGATGTATCGGCTGTTCTGTACCTTGAGAATATAGAAATATTTGCATCCTCACAAATTTTGTTCAACAATATTTCAAATTCTGTTCCTCTTTGCTGGTGGTTACTTAATGCCTCTATTTTATTAAATTCTTTTCTATATGTCATAGTTAGATTTTTTCATTTTAACTTGTACCTTATGGTTTTCAAATGCGTAAATCTAATTATTTTTTTGATTTACATACTTACCAAAATTAGGGGGATTTTTTATAGTTTTCAACAATGAAAAACGATGAGTTTATTTTCTTAGATTTGTCTTGTATCAATAACATTTACCCTTAAAAATGGAAACAAAACCACATAAAACCCATGTCTATGAAGTAGATTTTAGAATTTCCAGTCTAAACTACATCATCTCTGGATTTGATGAAACTATTCAGGTTCTTCATGATAAAGTAAAAGAAGGTGGTTGGTATGATGGATTATGGTTCTTAGAAGAAACCGAACCAATTTATGGTTTAGCTTTTATTGCATACCAAAATTACATAAATGCAAGCATCAAAGATTTAGCTGAAACCTCTGGAAAAAAAGAAAAATATTACAGGATTCAAGAACCAATTGAGGGTTATAAAAAAACAGTAATTGAACTCATAATCTGCCTTGCGAATTACACTAAACATATTGATGATGATGGTGATTTTCATAAAGGAACAAAGGAAACCTTAGAACACTTTAGTTTGAAATCCAACAAAGAATTTGATGTAGAACATTCGGCAATTTTTAGAGGTCTTGATATTCTAAATGAAAAATGGGACTTACATCAGATAACAAAAATTGTTACAGATTGGAGGGAAATGCTCATGCAAATAATACTAAAAAAATAAAGTTTATGGATAAGAAAATAGAAGAGAATTTTGAAAAGTGGATTAATTTTTTGAATCCAGACAATCTCAAGGATAATTTAATTTTTTGCTCATTGTATATTTCATTCTATGAAACAACTAAAGATTATGTCGTGAGTCAATTGGAAAGCTTTTTTTCTATTGGTTATAATTCGGTTGATGGTGATATTATAAGTCCAGATTACAAAGAAAAAGTTTTAGCATTAGATTCAAAGAAAAATCCTATGAATGCTTCATTGATTTGGTTTCGTAATGAAGGTGCGATTGATGAAAATGACATACATGAATTATCCGAAATAAGAAAATCGAGAAATCTTCTTGCTCATGAAATGTTAGAACATCTTTTTGAAGGAATCAATAAAGATTTTGCTGAAAAATTTGCAAAGCTTATAGAGATTAGAGTTAAAATTGAAAGATGGTGGGTTTGGAATATTGAAATTCCAACAAGTGATAATGAATACCCAGATGATTTAAAAGAGGAAGATGTCATGACAAGTTCTCAGATAACCTATCAATTAATCATGGACATAGTTTCTGGTGATGCAGAAAAATCAAAATATTACTATAATGAATTTTTAAAAGTCAAGGAAAAAGGATTATGATTTTGGGGGTGACTCATTTGTTTCCTGATTATCTTCAACAGATTCAATTTGAAATTTCTCCAAAAGCATGTCAACCAGAGACTCAGGTAATAAATTATCATAGACAAGTCTTGAGAGAAAGCCATCTCCAAGAATTGATGTTTTTTCATTGTATGTTAGTGAAATAGCTCTTTTTTGATATTCAAAAAGTTTGTGTTTTTTATCTCCTACGTCTTTAGCTTTTTGTGTTTCTTTGGTTGACATCCATTTTGCTTCAATCCCTTTAGAATTAAATAACTCAATTAAAGCGTTAAGGTCCACGGAGAGTAAAAGTTTGACTTTCCCAAAAACAATGTTCATCACATTCTCAGTTCCAAATCTCTTGAGAAAAATTGGCTGCTTAATTGGGGCAAAAAGTGCTGAATTGTAATGGATAATTGGAAAATTTTCTTGAAACTTATAAGATACCGCTTGTTTAAATACGAAGTTAGCCATATATAGAGCTTCTTCCTTGTACATTCCAACGCAAATTACATTTTCAATAATACGATACGCCCAAGTTTTAGATTCCAATATTTCGAACATATCCAGAATTTGACCATCGTAATGTCTCAGAGGTTTTGTGATTTCTGCAATTGTAGTTTCTGTACCTGTAAACGGGTCACTACCTTTTTCTTCTTTAAGCAACTGATGGAATCTTGTTCCCTTTTGCATTTGATTTAAGGTTCTGTCCACTTGGTCAAAGAATTTTTCAGGATTTTCAATTTTTTCAAGCCTCATATCTTCTGGCTTCATTTTTGGATTTTCTTCTAACTTATTAATAAAGTCCAATACTTCTTTTGATTTTGAGCCTTCTTTTACTTCAACAAGCTTTAAGCGTCCATTTGAATCCACATAAATCAAATCGAAAATATCTACAAATGTTGTCAAATCTGCGTAAAGTACGAACCCATCAGGGTCCTTTTCATAATATGCTTTTGAAGCAAGATGAAGTGATTCTATATTTGAATTTAATAAGCTTGGACGACCTTTTTGACCAGAGTACCATCTTCTTGCTATCCAATGTTGTTCACGGATAAGAACCCAAACTAATGAATCTGCTAAGTTTCTTAAAATTGCATCGTTGTACCGTTGTATTTGAATTTGAATTTCTTTTTTTTGCGCTCCACTTTTATCTCGAACTCGATTTAACTGTTTTTTTTCTTGAGTAAGTTCTTTGATTTTGGATTCAATTGATATAAGTTCAGTAATTAGTAATTCTTGTCCCAATCTTTGACCTTCATGAACTGAACTAATAAATAAAGTCCTGTTGGTTCTCATGAACTCCTTCATTTCTTTATCTGAATTTATTGAAACACCAATTTTTCTTAATCCATAACTGAAAAAGTAATCATGAATTTGCCTTACCTTATTTTCAAAATCTTTACTCATTCTTTTAATGTTAAATTAGTAAATTTACAGAAAGTCAATTGTCATTAATTCATTTGACACTCTCAATATCAAGGTGAACATCATCAATAATCATTTCCTTGATGTTATCATGAGTTGACTCCATATATTTTTTCACTGAAATCACATTTGATTCTCCCAAATATACCTTAGGTATTCTGTTCATGTAAACTTTGAAGTTCTTACTCTCATTATTATTAAACAAGATTCTTCCGATTGCAATTGTTTCCATTTTGTTTTTTTTATCAAAGATAATAATAGATTACCAATTAATAAAAACGATTGAAATTTTCACAATCGTAGTCATATCCTCACCCCACCACACCATCCACCCTCAACACAAGCATTTCCACCCATAAACAACAAAAGCCCCTTATATCGAGGCTTTTGGTATTCTTGTGAGGTTCTGAGACCTAAGTGGTTTTCACTAAGGCAATCGATATTAAGAATTTCAATTTTTCCATCATTTCGAATCGATTCTTTAATCTATTAAGTAAATCACATTCATCCATAGTAAAATTGAATTAAAATTTGTAATTAAACCTTCAAAAAGTTGTAATTGAAATTTCAGTCATTGTTTTTTTTTGACTCAAACAAATATAACGATAATCCTCAAACTACGACATCAAATTCTCTTGCATCAATAAAAGAGCTATTTCACTACAAAGTGCCATAGAATAATGAAAATTAGACTTTTTGCAGGTGTTTTAATAAAAATCCTTGGACGTTTCAAATCAATTAACCAAAAACAAAACATTAAATTGTAGAGAACCTTTTACTTGCAGTTCAGTCATGTGGTGACAACAAAAAAAATTAGATTCGGAAAATCAATTCCAGATGAAATCATAGTCACTTTCCAGTTACTTTTTTTGTTAAATAAAACTTATGCGTTTTGTCAAGAAAAACCACATAAAAAGTATCTTTATAAATATGACCTGCTAAAACTGCCGCTCCAGTTATATGAATCCTTGCCCAACAAGCATCTTCTGGAACATGTTCAGGATATTCATAGTGTGTTTTATCAGTTGCTGGGAAATCTTTATAAATTGTAAATTTAACCCCGCAAACTTGTTCTTGTAGCGGTCTTTTGCAATAACCTTGAAGAGTTTCCATTGCTTTTGATAAAAGACCCGCAGATTGCCAATCTTTCCATGCTGACCCATACTTTTGAGTCGTATCCAAATATTGAAGAGACACTTTGAAATTACTTACATTTGTTTCTTCAATCTTTTTTTTTAGAATTGGACTTTTCTTTTCTTTTTTAAAAGCCATTTAATTCGGCTTTGTAATAAATTTTCATTGATTCCTTACCTATGACAACATTACACCTGTCTGCTTCCCCATATCCTATTCTTGCTTCAACCCATGGTTTTTCAGAATGAGTTGACCTCTCAAGTTCTGGACCAGTCCAAGTGGATAAATCTTCAAGTACAAGGGTAATAAAATCAAATTGTTCAGAAGTTAATATCTTTACAACCTCATCTTTTGGATTTCCTCCTTTTGTATATGCAATATCTGAATATAGTAATGATTGACCTTTTAGTTCATGAAACACTTCAGGACATACTGGACCATGCAACCAAGCTTCAAAATTTTCATTTAAAAGATTAGTATCAAAATTTGCGAGGTGATAAGCCTCACAATAATACAGAAGTTTTTGTAATTTAAGTTGAGACATGGGTCCGTAAGAACTTAAAACATAATCAGCCAAAGTGAGTACGGGAATTGTTGACATCATTTTTATAGCTTCCATTTTTCTTAAATTACAAGGCAAACATACGAAAAAACTTTCTTAAAAAAATATTGTTTATTTAAAATTTTACTAAACCTTTTTTGAAAAGGTTGTTACTTCTTAGTAAATATGTCTTAATTAATATAAAAATCATAATTTTTCCATTATATTTTTTTTTTCTTAAACAATGAAAATATCCATTTAAAAAGTTTTCCAATTCCTCTAAAAATCTCAACCCATATAACTATTCTACTATCCATTATCTCAAATCATTATTAGAACAAGCTTTGTTGAAGTGGTGGCTCTAAAGAAATTGCTTGCAAATTTTCAGTCAACTTTGCTTCACCGCCCATAAGCCAATCTTTTTCATATCCTTTGGCTAAAACCATAGGCATTCGCTTTGCAGAATTATGAATTTCAGACATAAGTTCGTTTGCCTCAGTTGTGATAATTGTATAGCTGTTAATCGACAATCCTGTAATCGGGTCCTTGCAAGTGTTCCAGAGACCAGCAAAAGCAAATACTTTGCTGTCAGAAACAGTAATCAAGTGTTTTTCCTTAGACTTTCCTTTCCCATCAAGCCACTTCCATTCATAAAAGCCATCAACAAGGACAAGACAACGCTTAGAAATTGAATCTCTAAAAGATGGCTTTTCTTCAAGAGTTTCAACTTTTGCATTAAGTGTGCTGTTCTGAATCTTCTTGTCCTTTGCCCAAGAAGGAATCAAGCCCCATTGAAAGAGTTGAATGTTGTTTGGAGATTCATTTGTTATAACTGGACAATACGGGTGGTCGAATCCATTCAAATAAGAACTTGGCTCGTATTCATCTTCATCCTCAAAATCAATATCATAAAGCAATTTAAGTTGATATGCCTCCTCTTCCAATTTCTTATAATAGCACATATTTAAACCTTTATAGTTATTATATCTGATAATCTTGTCGTGTATTGTGGAGACAATAATTCTTGCCTCATCTTCCATACTCGCTTTTGGTCTTGTACGGCAAGTCGAACTTTTTGTTGCCCAAATTTTGAGTTCATTTTATCAACCGCCTCCATCAATGAAATATGACGAGGATTGCTGTTCTCAAACATGGTCAATTGAACTTCATTTTCTGGAATAATGTCCATAATTATTACTCCAGCTTTTTTGTATGCAAAGCCTTTTCTATAAATCTTTTCCAGAGCCATATTTGCAAATTTCGCAAGTTCCAGACTTGAGTTCGTTGGATATGGCAACTTGATTGCAACACTATTGTAATACTGAGGCAAGTCCTTCCTGAACCCATTTGTGTGAACAAACACCATTAGAGCCTTACAACAAGAACCTTGCTTCCTAAGTTTTTCAGAGCAAGAAACAGCAAATGTTGAAACTCTTTCCTTCATTGGTTGAATGTCACTTATCATCTTCTCAAATGAGCGAGTTGTAGCTATGTTTTTCTTTGCCTTTACCTCATCAAGACTAAGAGTTGGCTTTCCTAAGAGGTCAGACTTAAGTCTAACTCCAACAATTGCCATGTATTTTTGAATCCAAGCATTGTCAAGCTGAGTAAAGTCATAAGCTGTTTTTACACCAATTGCATTAAGTCGTTTTGAGTGTTGTCTTCCAACTCCCCAAATATCTTCAACCTTGAGCCACTTCAAAGCCTTAATTCGCTTTTCTTCATCATCAATTGTGTAAATCCCACCAGTTTGAATCGGATACTTCTTGGCAATTCGATTGGCAACCTTTGAGAGAGATTTTGTTGGAGCAATTCCGATTGAAATTGGAATCCCAGTTGACTTGGTAACTTTTCGCTTTGCTTCCTTAAAATAAAGGTCAAGGTCAAACATCTCAAATCCATCTATTCTCAGGAAAGCCTCATCAATGCTATAAACTTCAATATCTGGAGAATAATCACCTAAGATTGACATGACACGATTACTCAGGTCTCCGTAGAGTGGAAAGTTTGCTGAAAAGACATTTACGTTATTTTTCTTGAATGATTCCTTGTACTCAAATGCAGGAGCTCCCATTGGAATACCAAGGTCCTTAGCTTCGTTACTTCGAGCTATAACGCATCCATCATTGTTAGAAAGCACAACAATTGGTTTACCATTCAACCCAGGGCGAAACACTCGCTCACAGGAAGCATAGAAGTTGTTGCAATCTACAAGAGCGTACATCTCAAAAAGTCTTTATAACGTGTGTAACCATGCCCCAAACAAGAAAGTCATTATCCTCAGTTACTCTTATTGGCTCATAAGAATCATTCTCAGGAACAAGCCAAACACAATCCTTGTCTTTTTTTATTCTCTTTACTGTAAAATCTCCATCAATGAAGCAAACAGCAATCTTATTGTCCTCAGGTTCCAGACTCTTGTCAATTACCAATAAATCTCCATCAAATATACCAGCGTCTTTCATTGAGTTTCCAGAGACACGACCATAATATGTTGCCGAAGGATGCTTAACAAGATGTTTATTCATGTCGATTGTTAGGTCAATAAAATCCAATGCTGGAGAAGGGAAACCCGCTGAAATTCCTGAACTTACAACTGGAAGTTCTAAATTGTATTCAGTTGATGCTGAATAGATTTCTATAGACTTCGAGGAATGAAGTAATAATGCTGTCATGATGTGCTTATTCGGGAAGCACAAATGTATGAATGTTATTATTAAGGAGAACGTAAAAATTTTACGTTGTTGATAAGTTTCCTAAAGAAAGAAAAAAATCTAACAATTAATTTTATGGCGATTTAAGTGAAATTTTAAGTCACTATTAAAACCTTTTACTTGATAATTATTTCGCCTAAACCTTCCATTTTCATCAAGGTCTGCTGTATATTTTTCAAGAAAATTTTCATAATGGAAATCATGGTTTTTTAAGAATATTTCGACTCCTTTAAAAGGTTCTTTTTGAATAAACAAGTGTAATTCATCATTTAATAGATAATATTCCTTATAATCATTAGGATAATATTCAAACGGTGTATTTTCTCCATATTCCACAATTGTCCAAAGAAACGGTGTTAAATAAACACAGAGTGATTGATGCTTTAAAACCCAATTTAAAAGCTTTTCTTCATCACCAACAACAATTTCATATTCTTCATTTACTGCTTTTACCTCATCTTTTTTATTTAAAGCACAAGCGAGCGAGTTGTACATTATTTTAAAACTATCTAATAAATTATTATCATTTGAATCATCAAAGTTTTCAATTTCACTTTGCTTATCAATAATAAATACTTTAAAATCAGCCATTTCATCAACTGCAATTTCACATATTTTATTAGAAAAAAAAGACTCTGAATTTTGATTATTAGTCTTCAGAAATGTTTGAAAAGTTTTAATAAATGGTAATTTCTCCATAATTTGTAACAAAATTAATTAAATGACTTATTGCAAAATTAGACATTAAAAATAATCAAATTAAACCATGATATTGAATTATTTGTTTAATGAGAAATAAGTTTATAGTTTTTACTTTTAAATGAATACTTTTGCAACTGATTAAAATGTATCAATAATTTATGAAAAATAAATTGAAAGTTGTTGAATTGTTTGCTGGTGTTGGGGGATTTAGAATTGGACTTGAAGGCTGGAAAAATAAATCTGCAAGTTCAGGATATAAAAAGCCAATTAATTCATCTTTTGAAGTGGTTTGGAGTAACCAATGGGAACCTTCTACTAAAATTCAACACGCATCAATAGTTTATGAAAATAAATTTGGTAAAAAAGGTCACTCAAATGAAGACATTGCAAATGTTGATGTTAAAGAAATTCCTGACCATGACATGCTCGTGGGTGGTTTTCCATGTCAGGACTATTCCGTGGCAACCACACTTAAAAATTCAAAAGGTCTTATTGGTAAAAAGGGTGTTCTATGGTGGTCAATTCATCAAATTTTAAGTGAGAAAAAAAATAAACCAAAGTTTTTATTTTTAGAAAACGTTGATAGATTACTTATTTCACCTTCTGGTCAAAGAGGTCGAGATTTTGCTATCATACTGCAAAGTTTAAATGAATTAGATTATTTCGTTGAATGGAGAGTAATCAATGCGGCTGAATATGGAATGCCACAAAGAAGAAGGAGAGTTTTTATTCTTGCATATCATAAGTCTTCATCTATTTATAAGCAAATAAAAAAAACAAATGCGTCAAAATGGATTTTAGATGTTGGAACAATTGCTACTGCTTTTCCAATCAATGGAGAAAATGAAAAAAACATTAATAGTTTTGAATTAAAAGGAGATATAGTTGAAATATCAAATGAATTCAATAAGTCAAGCTTGAAAAGTATGTTTGAAAATACTGGAATCATGATAAATGGTCAGGTAACTACACTGAAATCTAAACCAGAGTATAATGGTAGATTTACCCTACTTGAAGATGTAATTTTAAAAAAAGAAATTCCAGAAGAATTTTATATAAATGATTCAGATTTGGAGAAATGGAAATATTTAAAAGGTTCAAAAAGTAATATTAAAATTAATGCTCAAGGAATTGAATATAAATATGGTGAGGGTGCTATGAGTTTCCCAGACCCATTAGAAAAGTCATCAAGAACCATAATTACAGGTGAAGGAGGAAAGTCGCCATCAAGATTTAAGCATGTAGTAGATTCTGAAAAAGGTTATAGACGATTAACTCCTATTGAATTAGAAAGATTAAATATGTTTCCCGATAATCACACTGAATTTGAAGGTATAACTGATACAAAAAGAGCTTTTTTTATGGGTAATGCGCTTGTAGTTGGAGTAATAGAAAAAATTGGACAATCTCTTCAAAAAATGATAAATGAAGGAGTTTAAAACCCAAAGCGATTTAGTAAACTTTTACAATGGTTTTGAGAACAAAACACTTGGGGAATTAAATAATTTCATAAAAGAGAATTATCCCAAGATTTTAATAAGAGAAAATAAAGGAGTTGCAGGACAAATATTGGAAGCACTTATTGGAAGTCCTCCAAATTCTAACCCAAGTGCAGATGTTGAGAGCTTAGGTATTGAATTAAAAGTTTTACCACTAAGAAAAATAAGTAATAGCATCCAGCCAAAAGAAAGGTCAAAAATTAAATCCATAAACTATAATAAAATAGTACATGAGGAATGGATAAGTTCTGAAATTAGAAGCAAAATGCAAAAGATTCTTTTTCTTTTGTATGAACATCCAACAGGGAAAACGTTCAAGGAATCTGAGGAATTTATCTTTAAGGGAACATTACTATATGAACTTGAAAAAGAAGGAGAAGAAACTGTAAAGCAAGATTGGGAAGGCATAAAAAATAAGGTTGTCTCAGAAATTGCTGATACCATTTCAGAAGGTCAAAGTAAAGTTTTGGGAGCCTGCACATCAGGAACTGGAAAATTAATTGAATATGGAAATTCTAAAACTGCAAAACAAAGGAGTTATAGCTTAAAGCATAGTTATTTAAAGTTTTTCTATGAAAAGAATAACTCAGATTCAAAATACATACAACTTAATTTAGAACCAAAACAAGAACCACAAGATTTTATTTTAAATAAACTTAACAAGGAACTTTTAGGCAAAAATCTAAAAGAATTATCAACTCTTTTTGGTGTGGATTTTTCCCCTAAGGCAAAAAATTCATTCAGATTGTTACTAAATAGAATTTTGAAAATTGATGATAAAATTAAAATTCTTGATTTAGAACTAAATGGTATTGAACTGAAAACAATACCAGTAAGTCCAGAAAATAAACCCTGGGAAGCAATGTCATTCCCTAAGTTTAGCTTAGTTGACTTAATTGACGAGGAATGGGAAGGAGAATTGAATAATGAAGCTGTTTTTAGAAGTATAATATCAAATGGTTACATTTTTATACCAATCATAAAAGAAAAATTTCCTGTAATTAAAAAAAATGGCAAAAAGGGTTATTCTTATAATGATTGGACTGAATGGAAAATTGGAAAATCAGTTTATTGGAAAGCAAGTGAAAAAGAACTTTCAACTATTCAAAATGAATGGGAAAGAGCAAAAAAGATAGTTGAAAAAGGAGTTGAAGTTTATGAGATTAAACAAACAGGTAGAACAATACAAGGTAATAATTTACTTAAATCTACAGAAACCGAAATTATCCACATCAGACCGCATGGAAATGACTCGAATGACATTGATATTCCATTTTTACAATATACTGCAAGGAAAATTAGAATTTCTTGGCAAAGTTTTTGGCTCAATAAAAGTTTTACAGAAAAGGTTATTGCTCAGAAGTAATTCAATTTAAGCTACCTCATCACTATTACCATAACTGATGTTGCATAAATAAATGTTGAGGAAGAAAATATTAAATTTAACGAAAAGTAATCATCTTAAATTCAACTATTATGGAAATTTTGCAAATTACATTTTGCTTTTTTTATACTTCGTTATTTTAGGTTTTGGTAATTTAAACTGGAATGAGATTGTCCATTATACTGGAATTAGTCAAGATTTTTTTCTTTGATATTCAGCAATTTTTTTCTTTTCTTCTTCTAATTTAGGCTTCAAGTCGCCAAAAGTTTGGTACAATCTCATTACATCTTCTTTTGAATTTAATTCTTTAACCATAAAGTTGAGTTCCATATTTGGCGATAAATTCTCCAAAATAAAATCAACTTCATTCTCCCTAAATGAAGCATGCCAAAGATTTGAATATTCTTCTCTCCTCCAACCTACTTTATCATGTAGTGAACCCCAACTATCTGGATATTCAGCTATCTTTAACATTAATGACACTATTATGTCTTTTATTTTTTCTTTCAATAATTCTACAGAATCATCCCCAAGAAAGTTGTAACTAATGACGTTGTAAAGCAAATCTCTTTCGTCTTTTGTTAATAAAATCCCAACTTGAACCATACCGTGCAATTTTTTAAATATTAAAAAACCTCTGCATAAATATCTTTACAGTAATGATTTTTTCGATATGAAATTAAATAAATAATTAATTAATTTTTCATTCTTTGATTAATTAAAAATAAATGCGAATTTGATTACTCACAAAAATTGCAATAACATGATTGAATAATTTAAATTCAAGTTGACCTTGATGTTAAATTAATATTGGGAAAATCAATACCTCAATTTAAGAAATTGTCACATCGGAAATCGTGTGATGAGGTTTTCTGAATGGTCGTTGAGTTACTAAGCCAATATCATTTCCCATTTTTCCAGCAACGCTATGGATTTTTGTTGTTTCCAAAGATTCTTCCAAACTCATAGGTGGTAAAATTGTAGGTAATCGTTTGGCTAGCATTGATTTTCCAGCTCCTGGAGGACCAATCAAAATTACATTGTGTCCACCTGAAGCAGAGATTTCAAATGCACGTTTGATATTCGCTTGACCTTTCACATCTTTAAAATCGACTGAAAATTGATTGATTTTTTTGGAAAATTCATCTTCAATATTTGTAATAACTTTATCGAGTATAATTTTACCATTTAAAAAATCGACAACTTCTTTCAAATTATCTACTCCATAAATATCCATTTCACCAACAATAGAAGCCTCATTCGCATTTGCTTTGGGAATAATCATTCCTTTGAAACCTTCTTTCTTTGCTTTTAGGGCAATAGGTAATATTCCTTTTAAAGGTTGAATTTGTCCATCTAAGGATAATTCTCCTAAAATGATGTACTGTTCTAGTGTTTCACAAGTTATTTGCTCACTTGCAGCCATGATTCCGAGGGCTATTGGTAAATCATAAACCGAACCTTCTTTTCGGATATCGGCTGGAGCCATATTTACAGTAATTTCTTTTCCTGGATATTTAAAGTTGTTGTTCTTTAGAGCTGATTTAATTCTTTGTTGGCTCTCTTTTACCGCACTATCGGGAAGACCCACTAAAAAAAAATTTACTCCTTGATCTACATTGACTTCAATAGTAATGGTGGTTGCGTCAATACCAAATACGGCACTGCTATAGGTTTTAACTAACATAAAAGGTTTATTTTGGGTTTAGTATATTAAAGTTAAGATTAATTTTTAAATGGACAAGTTTTTTAAATTCTTTTTTGATACATTTACAAGAAAAAATTATGAGATTATTTTTCATTCAGATTTTATTAATAAGTTCAACTTTTTCATTTTCTCAAGAGTTGACAGATGGTATGACTTTTTATTTAAGTCAAGATTTACAATATACGGATAGAGTTTATGAATCTGATATAGATCGTTCATATCATACGAAATTTAACGATGGAAAATATCAAATTTTCACTAAAGATTCAAGTTTAATTTTTAATGAGAAATTTGATTATTATCCCAGTTATTCTGGTAATTCTTTTTTTAAAGGTAAATCTGGAGAAAAAAATTATGTTTTTTCGCCTAAGAAAAAGCTAATAATTGAAATAAATCCTAGATTAAGTCCTTATATTTCTGATTTGAAAGTTGTAACTTCCACTATGTTAGGTGACACATTAATTTGGTATAAAGAAAACCATTATCTGAATTTAAAAGGTGAAATTATTTTTGCTTCAGATTATTATTCTGAATCAAGCACAGAAAACAAAAAACAAGTACTAAAAACTGAAACAGATGCTTTTTTTGAAGACAAAGGATATTTTGATCAGATGGCAGTTGAAGATTATGATGATGGAATAAAAGAGCAAATTATTTTGAGGGATTTAAAAAACAATTTTTTGAATCATGAAGAATTTGATTATGTAGAAAATACATCCGATGGGGTTAATTTTGGTTCATATAATGAAAAAATTGAAGAACGATATTTTGTAATACGAAAAAATAAAAAGTATGGAATATTAAGTTCGTTAGGGAAATATGTTCTTCCAACAAAGTTTGATTATATTGAGTTTTTAGATAGTGAATATGATAAAATTCCTGATGAATTTCCCTTTATTAAAGCATATTTAGGAAAAACATGTTATGTGTTTAATATAAAAGGACATGGAATTTTTCAAAATGATTATTTAAGTCGTGATTCTTACGCTTATAATCAGGACGATGATTTAGGTATTGGTTCAAATTTTATTGGTTTTGAAATAGAATATAAAAATAAAAAAGGATTATTACAGCAAAATGGTCATTTGATTCTTCCTCCAATTTTTGACAGATATGACTTCTTTCAGTTTAAAAGAACAAGCGAACATTTTTCTTTAATAGATTGTCCAAAGGATTTAACATTGAAGTCAAGTTGTTCTTTTTACCCATACAATGAATATTTTATCGGGAAATTAAACAAAGAAAAAGAGAGTCATTTTTATGCTTCAAACGGTCAATTTTTAAATAAATATAAAATTGATTATTTGGATGATTATACTAAAAATGGTTTTTTATTGTACGATTTTAATGGAAAATATGGTTTAATTGGTCCAAGTGCATGTGAAATTTTGAAACCAGAATTTGAATCCATTCAACTTTTCAAAGGAGCAAAAAATAGTTTTATTGTTTCGACAGAAGAAGAGAATTATTTTATAGATGATAAGGGAACAAAATTATTTGGTGAATCATTTTCAACAGCTTATTTTGTAGATACAATTTACGCAGTAGTTTATGCTAAATCTGCTTATGGATTAATGGATGTATATAAGTCAAATACAGAAATTAAATGGATTCTAAAACCTGAATTTGAAACAATGGAAGCTATTGAAAAGAAGAATAATGAATATAGGTCTTCTTTTACAAACTATATTGTTTCTGTAAATGGGAAATTTGGAATTATAGACACAAATTCAAACTATCTTTTACCACTTGAGTATTCTCAAATTTTGGTTATGGACAAATTTATTTATACGGTGAAAAATAAAAAACACGGCTTAGTAAAGCAAAATTATTTAGATGATATTGTGCATGAATTGATTCCAAATTCCTATGACTCTTTGTTTAACACTGGGAATAATTATGGTGATTTTTTTGTGAAAAAAAATGAAAAATGGGCATTTTATAATATCCATGATAAAAAAGAGGGAACCGCTTTTGAATTTGATGGTATTGATTTAATACGCAATTTACGTTCTCATGTTGTTGTTTCGAAAAAAGGCAAATGGGGTGTTCTTGATTCGAATTATAATTGGTTTGTCGATGCAAAATACAAAAAAATTTATTACGATGCAGTTTCGAAAGAATTTGAGTGTTTGAAGGAAAACGGAGAAAAAGATTGTTTTTTTAAGAAATGATTATTTCTTTTTCTTAGGAACGGGATCATCTCCAAAACCACCCCAAGGATGACATTTGGAAATACGTTTTGTCCCCAAATAGATTCCTTTAAAAATTCCCCATTCGTTGATCGCTTCAATCATATAATGCGAACACGTTGGATTGTATCTGCAATTTGCTGGAAAAATCGGACTTATAATCCATTGGTAAATTTTCACCAAAAAAATAAAAGGAAAAGAGATTATTTTTCTAAGAATTGACATTTTGAGCGATATCTATAAATTGTTCAACTTTTAATTTCATAAAATTATCTAATTTTTTTGTACCAATGGATTTTTATTTCGTTATTTGCGTGAAACTTGGAACCAGATATATGAAGTCTTTAATTTTTTGCCTCTTTTTCGCACCTATTTATTCCCAACTTCCAGCCCCTTTTTCAAACGAAAATTGGGATCATGAAATGGTAGAAGTTAATTCTGAAAGTAAATCGGGTGTTTTGATGAGTTTGGATCCAATTTATACGGATAAATGGAGTGATTTGAATCAACCTTTATTTTGGAAACAAATAATGCGTTTACATCCAGATTCGTGCATGTTTAACGTGGCTTCAAATAGACAAGTTTTAACAAAATACAGTTCCAAAAAATGGAATAAAAAAACTCCAGCTCAACAAAAATTGTTTAAAGATAGTTTGAGAACTGCATATGGAATTGCAGCAACTGAGAGATTAAATTGCACAACTGGGAAAAGTGATTTTTATCGTTTTGATGATGTTTACAAAAGTTTAACAAAAGGAATTTTAGCTTTTGAGCGTTTCCAAGTAGATCCATGGTATGCGCAAGCAATCTTATTAATTGAAAGTCCAGGACAATTGGTTAAATCAAATGTTGGTGCTTATGGTGCTTTTCAGTTGATGCCCGGAGTTGCACGTTCACAAGGTTTGAAGGTGAACAAAACGGTTGACGAAAGAAAGAATTTCGATCGTTCGGCTTACGCAGCAGCTTCTTTGATTAGAAAATCATGTATTCCTTTAGCAAAATCAATTTTAGACTCCAAAAAGATAACATACAACGAAAGCGATTTGTGGTTCCGTTTGTTTGTGATGCACGTATATCATGCTGGAGCAGGAAATGTGAAAGCAGTTTTCAATAAAATAAATCCAACAGTTGGAGGACAAGAATTAATTACAAAAATGTGGCAAACCGAAGCAGGTTCATTTGGAAATTCATCTCAAAATTACACGCAACTTGTAATAGCTTCGCAAATGATTTTGCAGGATATGGTTGGAAAAGACTGTTCTAAAATGTTTGAGTGTACGGGAGAATGACTTAGAAACTACTAAGTTTACTTCATTCACCATAAGTTCGATACCAATTTTTTTCAATTTTCCAATTGAAAGTTGGATTGGTTTTAATTTTTTCTTCGATTGTTTTTATCTCAATTGGGTCATTAGTAAATACAAAGTGTGTTGAAGGCGAATCAAAATAATTCCTATAAACCCAAAAACAGACAGTTGTCTTACCATTTTTTTTATTTCTGTAAATTCCGATATCATTGCCACCATTTGACACAATAGGAAATTCATATGGTAATTCACAAACATAATTGTTCCAATTTACATTCGGATTTAATCTTTGGTCAATGACTTTTTTAACTATTTCAGTTCGTCTGTTGTAAAATATTTGCCAGTCAATTTTTTCAATGATTTTGTTTGTCGTCGATCGGAATAGAGTCAAAAGAAAAATCACAAGAAAAACGACAAGATATTGGACACGTAATTTGCTTAATTTTTTTCTTTCTTTTATTAGTTTTATCAATTGAATAAAGGATACAACGAATAATGTAAAGACTAGTGCAAGCCACTCAAAGGCTAAGAAAAAAAAATTCATATAATAGTAATTGAAAAGAGTCAGTAAAACCCAACTAACAAGAACCCATACTAATATTTTTTTACTCATTTTGTGTTTTTTATAAAATTGCACAAAATCCATATATTGGCTAAATCAACAAAAATTGCATTAATACCCCAACAATTTCTCCAATTCCGTTTTAACCTTCTCTGCATTTGTCAGCAAAGTAAATTCCAAAGTCGAATTTAATGGAATTGCTGGCGTATCAACCGAACCAACGATTGAAATCGGAGCATCTAAGAACTTGAAATTGTCTCGTTGAATTCTTCCTGCTAAACCTAAAGTAAATGTCGCTTCAACAGATTCTTCTGTAACAAGCATCACTTTATTGTGTTTTTGCGTACTTGCATTAATCTGCTCAAAATCAATAGGATTTAAGGTTCTTAAATCAATGATTTCAACTTGTCCTGGAAAACTTTTTGAAGCTTCCAAAGCCCAATAAACTCCTCGTCCGTATGTGATAATCGTACAACTTTTACCTTTTTTGACACAAGCTTCATTTGCTTCCTGGACAATGCGTGCTTTTCCAAATGGAATTACATAATCTTCATCTGGTTCGATTGACATTGCTCCTTCAGTTCCAGGAATTTTTGACCAATATAAACCTTTATGTTCTAAAATTACAATTGGATTTGGATCGTAAAATGCTGATTTCATCAAACCTTTTAAATCTGCACCGTTTGAAGGATAGGCAACTTTTATTCCGCGAATATTTGTCAAAATTGACTCTACACTCGAAGAATGGTAAGGTCCTCCCGAACCGTAAGCTCCAATCGGAACACGGATAATACAACTTACAGGCCATTTCCCGTTTGATAAATAATAAGAACGACTCACTTCTGTGAAAAGTTGATTTAATCCTGGCCAAATGTAATCGGCAAACTGAACTTCGACAATCGGTTTTAAGCCTACAGCCGACATTCCAACAGTTGAACCAATGATATATGCTTCTTGAATTGGTGTGTTAAAAACACGATTGTCTCCAAATGATTGTGCTAAAGTTGCTGCTTCTCTAAAAACTCCACCTAATCTTCCTCCAACATCTTGTCCATAAAGCAAAGCTTCAGGATGTTTTTGCATGATTTCACGGATTCCGAACAAAGCACTGTCAACCATAACAGTTTTCTTTTTTCCTTTTGGTTCACGTTCACCTTTTTCTTCTAAAATTGGCGTTGGAGCAAAAATGAAATCTGTAATTGATTCTGGAGTCGGATCTTCTGAATTTAAAGCTAATTCATACTCCTCATCCACATATTTTTTTGTTTCAGCTTCGATGTTAATTATATCCGCCAAATCAATTTTATTATCCAATAAAACTTGTTTCAATTTTGGATAAGGATCTTGCTTTGCTGCTTCTTCCAAATCGTCACGGTACCATTCTTTTCTAACTCCAGAAGTATGGTGTCCTAAAAGTGGAACTTTTGCATGAACAATAAATGGTCTTCTTTCCTTGCGAATGATGTCAAAAACTTCATTTATTGTTTCGTAAGAAGTAGTAAAATCACTTCCGTCAATTGTTCTAACTTCAATTCCATTAAAACCTTTTGCGTATTGTGTAATGTCTTGTGCTCTTGTTTCTGCTGCGTTTGCAGAAATATCCCAACCGTTATCTTGTACTAAATATAAAATTGGGTATTGTTTTAAAGCTGCCATTTGTAAAGCTTCAGAAACTTCTCCTTCAGTACAGGAAGCATCACCTAGTGAACAAACAACAACAGGATTTAAACCTTTAAAATCTTCTGCTAAACCTTGTTTTTCTTTGTATTGAATTCCCATTGCAACTCCAGTAGTTGGAATTGCTTGCATTCCAGTTGCTGAAGATTGGTGTGGGATTTTTGGCATATCATCTCTTTTCAAAGATGGATGACAATAATAGGTTCTACCACCAGAAAATGGGTCGTCTTTTTTTGCAAAAACTTGCAACATCAATTCTGATGGTTTCATTCCGATTCCTAAAAGAATACTGTCATCACGGTAATAAGGAGAAACCCAATCTTGAGGTAATAGTTGCATTCCAACTGCCAATTGAATCGCTTCATGTCCACGAGAAGTTGCATGAACATATTTGGCCGTAATTTCTTTGTTCGCTTCGTATTTTTCAGCCAATGTTTTAGCAGTACACATCAAAGTGAATGCTTTTGTCAAAATTGACTTATCTTTTGAAATGTCAGAATGTTCCTTTTTGGAAAGAGTTTTTTCCATGTATTTTTTCTTTTATTTATAAGACAAAAGTAGATATACTTGACTTAAAAACAATAGAAAATCTCAGATTTAGTCAAAAAAGTACGTGAGATTTAATATTTAAACTGAAATCGAATTTCTTGTTAAATATATTTTATCAGCTACGCTGCAGTTCCTATTGCTACGTCGTTTGAAATTAGCTTATTCTAATGCTTTTTTATCAAATATTTCTATTGCTTTTCGAATTTCTGTTTCTAATAATGAGTAATCATAAATCTCTTTTTCATAAAAAGGTTCATCCCAATGAGAGTTTTGAATAATATAAATTTTAAAAAACTTATTATCCTCTACTCCATAATAGCCAATATCCATAGCTAATTTATCTTCAAATGATAATTGAAACATGTCTTCGTATAAATTGTCCACTTGATTTTTCAAAGGTTTATCTATATCAATAAAATCATCTTTATAAATGACACCCGTATTAAATTTAATTTTTTTTGATAACATTATTTTGTAAGTTTTAAATACCCAATTACCCTGCAGTTCATGCTACAGTGTCGTTTTAAACTATCAATATTCGTATATGTTCCAACAATCATATTTACAAATGTAAACTATTTTATTACTTAAATCCAACTTTGTGATTTGCTGAATGTTAAATATGGAAATATCTATTTTCTCTAAATATTCCTTATTTTTGCTTCGATGTCTGAATTTTTAAATACTCCCATTGAATTTTTGAAAGGTGTTGGTCCACTTCGAGCTGAACTTCTCCAAAAAGAATTGGGAATTTACACTTTTGGAGATTTGTTAGAATATTTCCCTTTTCGTTATGTTGATCGGTCTTATTACAATACCGTTTCAGAGCTTTTTTCTTTAGATGGCTATGCTCAAATGAAAGGATATATTACGGAAGTGAAAGAAATTACCGCTGGAAGAAACAAACGTTTAACAGCAAAATTTCAAGACAATACAGGAGTGATTGAATTGGTTTGGTTTCAAGGAGCAAAATGGATAAAGCCAATTCTAAAAACTGGAATTTTATTTCAAGTGTATGGGAAAGCGAAATTATTTGGTTCGTCATTCAATATTCCACATCCTGAAATTCAAGAATTTGACAAAGCTGACCCGATGAAAGGCTTAAAAGCTGTTTATCGAAGTACAGAAAAATTAAATGCAAAAGGCTTACATTCAAAAGGTCTTGAGAAGTTAACAAGTACTTTAGCTCAACTTTTAAATAATCAAATTTCTGAGATTTTCCCTTATTCCTTGACAAATGAACTTGAACTTTTAAATCGAGAAACTGCGGTCAAACAAATTCATTATCCACAAAATGAAGAATTAGCAAAAAGAGCAAGTTTTCGCTTGAAATTTGAAGAATTATTCTTTTTACAATTGGAATTATTGCTCAGAAAACAAATCGCTTTACGAAAAAACAAAGGTTTTATTTTTGATGAAGTGGGCGAAGTTTTCATGAGTTTTTACTCCAATCATTTGCCTTTTGAATTAACAAATGCACAAAAACGAGTTATTAAAGAAATTCGAGCTGATTGCAAAAATGGTTTTCATATGAATCGTTTGGTGCAAGGAGATGTTGGAAGTGGAAAAACGATGGTTGCACTTTTGACCATGCTCATAGCAGTTGGTAACGGCTATCAAACGGCTATGATGGCACCAACTGAAATTCTTGCCCAACAACATTTTGAATCGATAAAAGAACTTGTAAAAGATTTGCCTATTCGAGTTGAAAAACTTTCAGGTTCGAGTAAAAAATCAGCACGAAAAATTCTTCACGAAGCACTTGAAAATGGTGAAATACATATTTTAATCGGAACACATGCTTTGATTGAAGATCCTGTTATATTTAAAAATTTGGGACTTGTAGTGATTGATGAACAACATCGTTTTGGAGTGGCTCAGCGTTCAAAATTGTGGAAGAAAAACGTCAATCCACCACATGTTTTGGTGATGACAGCAACGCCAATTCCAAGAACTTTAGCAATGACAGTTTACGGTGATCTAGATGTTTCTGTGATTGACGAACTACCACCAGGAAGAAAGCCTATTACAACCGAACATCGATTTGAAAACGATCGTTCTTTGGTTTTTGGGTTTATCAGAAGAGAAATCGCACTTGGAAGACAAGTTTACGTTGTTTTTCCTTTGATTCAAGAATCAGAGACTTTGGATTATCACAATTTGGAAGCTGGTTTTGATTCGATTTCACGAGCTTTTCCTTTGCCTGATTATCAAGTGAGTATCGTTCACGGAAAACAAAAGCCTGAAACGAAAGAATTTGAGATGCGTCGTTTCATTGAAGGTAAAACACAAATTATGGTTGCCACAACAGTGATTGAAGTTGGAGTAAATGTTCCAAATGCTTCTGTAATGATTATCGAAAGTGCTGAGCGTTTTGGTTTGTCGCAATTACATCAACTACGCGGTAGAGTAGGACGTGGAGCAGAGAAATCCTATTGTGTTTTAATGACCGGAAATAAACTTTCCAAAGAGAGTAAAAAACGTTTGGAAACGATGGTTCGTACACAAGATGGTTTTGAAATTGCGGAAGTTGATTTAGAACTTCGTGGTCCAGGGGATTTGATGGGAACACAACAAAGTGGTATCATGGAATTAAAAATTGCCGATCTAGCAAAAGATGGTAAACTTGTAGCTTTATCGCGAGAAAAAGCACGAGAAATTCTTGAAAAAGATGCAAATTTAGCTTTGCCTGAACATAAATTTATTCGCGAACGGGTGGTGAAGATTTTGAATGACAAACCAAATTGGGCGAAAATATCATAAATAGTTATGATTGTTGGAAGCAGTAAAAATATAAAAAAGGTGGAAAGCGATCATATTTTCTGGACTATTTGTGAAGAATGTCAAGGTCGTGGCAAAAAAAGCCAAAGAATCCGTAAAAAAGTACGCCTTAGTTACCAAATTGCATTGGATAAATTTGAAAAAGCGAAAGGCGAGGGCATTGCTCCAGTCCGACCTAAAGCTCATTTGTCTTCCTGTTTGAACTGTTTTGGATCTGGCTTGATTAAATCTGCTAGTAATCCTACAGCTGACAATGAAAATTATCCACATCTTGCTATCATTGGTGCTGGAATTGGTGGAGTGGCTTTGGCTGTAGCTTGTTTGCATCGAGGAATCCCCTTTACACTTTATGAGCGTGATAGTAGTTTCGATGTTCGATCTCAAGGGTATGGACTCACTTTACAACAAGCTAGCAAAGCAATTGAAGGATTTGGTCTTTTCTCATTAAAAGATGGAGTTATTTCAACAAGACATTTGGTTCATACTACTGAAGGAAAAGTAGTAGGTGAATGGGGGATGAGAAAGTGGATGCAATTTTCAGATAGGAATAAATCTCCGAAACGAACAAATATACATATCGCACGTCAATCCTTACGTTTGGCTCTACTTGAACAACTCGACGGACATAATTCCGTACAATGGGGACATCAGTTAATTGATTTTAAAAAATGTGAGAATGAAGGTATTGATCTGAGTTTTCAAGTGAACGGAGAAACGAAATATTCTAAAGCGGATCTTGTTGTTGGAGCAGATGGTATTCGCAGTTCTGTCAGGAATTTGTTGATTGAAGATGAAATTAATCCTTTACGTTACCTCGGTTGTATTGTGATTTTAGGTATTTGTTCTTTGGAGGAACTTGAAAATTTTGATAATTCCTTGCTCGACGCAGCAACGGTATTTCAAACAGCTAATGGAAATGAGCGAATCTACATCATGCCTTTTAATAAAGATTCTGTCATGTGGCAACTTAGTTTTCCAATGCCAGAAAACGAGGCAAAAATTTTGAGTGAAAAAGGAGCAAAAGCACTTAAAGAGGAAGCATGTCGAAGAACTCCATGGCACGATCCTATTCCTCAGATTTTAGCAGCAACAAAGGAAACTCAAATTTCAGGATATCCAGTTTATGATAGAGAATTACTAAGCCCAAAATCGTTGGAGAATGCTGGAAATGTGACTCTTATTGGTGATGCAGCACATCCTATGAGTCCATTCAAAGGACAAGGGGCAAATCAAGCTTTACTGGATGCACTAGCACTAGCACGTTCAATTTATATAGCTTGTAAACCTTTGTCGAAATGGAGAGAGGCTGGATTAAGGGAAAGAGTATTGACTCATTTTGAAGCAGAAATGTTACAAAGGAGTGCTGTCAAAGTGAAAGATTCTGCAGATGCTGCGCAGTTTCTACATTCTGAAATTGTATTAAAAGAGGTTGATAAACCTAGAGGAGGTTCTCAGTAAGAAATTTTAGCTTAAATGAAAATGACATTGCAATATTTTTGATAGAATTCACGCATATTTTTCGAATAATTCATTAAACAAAAAAAGAGTTCCCGAAGAAACTCTTTTCAGACTAAGTTTTATCTCAGTCGTTTACAAAAAAACATTTTTAGAAACCCTTATTATTAATTTACAATTTCACCAATTCAAAATTCTCGTTTATTTCTTCATTAAATACATGAATCATGTAAACTCCTTTTGCGAATTGAAGCGATGGAATTGAATAAAGCTGTGTGTTTATTTTTTCTGATTTGAAAATAATTTTTCCAGAAAGATCTAAAACTTCAATTGAAACATTGCTGAAATCATTCAAATTAAGTGTTGTGCTTTCTGTTGTTGGATTTGGATATAAAATGATTTTACTAGTTGAAGTAAGTTCATTTTGACCAACATTGTTAATCACCATACAAGCTGAAGTGTCAACACATTCATTTTTCGTTGCGATTACTGCATAAGAGCCATTAACTGTTGGCGTGAAACTTTGGTTTGTTGCACCATTAATTGGTGTATTTGTTGCGCAATCAATCCAGTGATACGTTGCTCCATTTACTGTTGAACTTAACGTATTATTGCTATTTGTGATAGTAGAATTTACAGAATTAATCGTTAAATTCAAATGAACAATTGAATCACAACCACTCGCAGCTCCATTCGGAATGGTGAAAATCGCTGTTGAGTTACTTGCTGTGTAAGTATTTCCATCAATCCAAGTGAAAGATTCGCAAGCAGATTGAACGTCGTTTGAAACAGATGGAGGGATGATTGTGAGCATCAAATGTACAATCGAATCACAGCCACTTGCTGCGGTATTATCTAAAGTGAACGTGGCAATTGAATTATTTGCTGTATAAGTTATTCCATTAATCCAAGTAAACGGAGCACATTCACTTCTTACATCGTTTCCATTTGCTGGTGGAATAATCGATAAGTTCAAATGAACGATTGAATCACATCCACTTGCTGCAGCGTTATCTAAAGCAAAAGTCGCTGTAGTATTATTTGTTGAATAAGAAACACCATTAATCCATGTAAACGGAGCACACTCATTTCTGAAATCTGTTCCATGAGCTGCTGGAAGGATTGTTAATTCCAAGTAAATAATAGAATCACAACCTGTAACAGTTGCATTTGGCAAAGTGAAACTTGCGGTTGAATTGTTTGATGTATAAGTAACTCCGTTCATCCAGGTATAAGATTGACAAGCAGTTACAACATCCAAACTTGAGTTTATTAAGTTAATTGTTAAATTTAACGTAACGATTGAATCACATCCATATTGATTTGCACCAACTAAGGTATGCGTTGCAGTATTGTTGTCGTTGGAATACGTTAAACCATTAATCCAAGTGTAAGATTCACATGCAGAAACAGTATGTGTTCCACTTGTTGCTCCGTGAATTGTTAAATTTAAAGTTACCAAACTGTCGCAACCAAAATGAGAAGCATTTGGAAGTAAATGTGTTGCAGTTGTGTTATTTGTTGAATAGGTGACACCGTTAATCCATGTCAAAGGACCACAAGTGTGTCGCACGTCAACTCCGGTAATCATTGGGCGAACAGTTAAATTGATTGTTACAATCGAATCGCAACCATTTGAGCCTGCATTTGGAAAAGTTTCAATTGCTCCTGTAATAGAAGAACTATATGTTGTTCCATTCACAACGATGCTTTCACCAAAACAAATTGTTTGATTTAAAGTGTAATTTACCGATTGATATACACGTAAAGTTAATTTTACAACACTATCACAACCATAAATGTTTGCTAAAGTATCAAAATAAACTCCTGGAGTACTTAAATTTTGACCATTGAATAAATACGTTTCATTTGAACAAATATAAGTGTCAACATATTTCAAGGATGAATTGACAGATAAGTTTAATGTAACGACACTATCACACAAAGAAGCATTTGGAATTGTATCAAAATAAACTCCTGTGTTTGAGTACGAATTTCCATTGAAAGTGTAAGAATCTCCCTGACAAATTCTTACCATAAGTGTTGAATCGGTATTACATAAAGTTAATTGACATTCTGAACTGTGCATTTTCAAGTTAGTAAAATCATCTAAAGGCAAAGCATCAAAATACAAAGAAGGAAGGTAAGCTGAATTTGAAATGTTTCCACTTGTATTGGTATATTTTCTGATCAAAGTCATACCATTTGTTGAAATACCTGAATCTGTCCAAGCACTTCCTGGGTCAAAGCCAATTTGTCCAATTACATCAATATTTGTTATGTCTTTTGTTAATGCTATAGCATCATTTCCGTTGAAGTTTAAAGCAGAAGTTTGTAAATCAGCCATATTCAAAATTCCAACCGCCGAAGTAGGATGAGCAATTACAAAGGTAGAATCAGCATAGATTATTCCCGAAAGCGTAATAGAATTAGTTGGAGTTGTTGAACCATTTATATACACATTGACTGAATAAGTACTCAAATCAATGTTTTCGTTGGTTGGATTGTAAATTTCTATTGCTTTATTGAAGGAACTTCCTTTGATGTATTCTGAAATATATAATTCGTTACAGGTTGCTAAAACACATCCATTTGTTTTTACTCTTAAATTTAAAATAACAACACTATCACATAAGTTTGAAGTTAACAAAGTATCCACATACGTTCCTGCTTCAAAAATATTTTCGCCATTGAAAGCATAACTACTACCTTGACAAATTGTATCGTTTAGTTGTATAACTTTTGTGACACACGCTGAACCAACATTTTCAAACCAGGAAATCTTTGCTTTAAATATTTCACCGACCAAAATGTCTAATTTTGAATCGTTGTTCATGTCAACCAAGGGATTTACTGCAACTCCCTGGTACAAAGGCATTACGTGCATGTGTGCAGAAAAATTCCCTCCACTTAAGTTTTTGTACCACAACATTTCATAGTTGTGGTTGATAAATAAGTCTTTCAAGCCATCTCCGTCAAAATCGCCAATTTGTAAGCCGTCAGGGAAAAGTAAATTTGAATCAATTAAGATTTCAGCAGAATAAGTTGAACCCGTTTTACGCTGCCAAACAATTTTATGGTCAAAGCGAGAAACAGTTACAATATCTAAATCTGAATCATTGTCAACATCAAATAAAATGGAGGAAGGACTATCGATGTCGGAATTTAATTCTGTTGGACTTCCGAATGTTGCTGAACCTAAGTTTTTGTACCAAACGACTTTGTTCATGTAATACAAAGAAGCATAAATGTCTAATTTTCCATCACCATCAAAATCCAAAAGATTAATTGTTACATCTCCACCAAGATAATCTCTATCGCTTACTAATTCCTGCATTTGATAAAACGTTCCATCTCCAAGGTTTTCGTACCAGGCAATAAAACTTAAGTTGAAATCTTTGATACTTGCTACAACATCGATATCACCATCATTATCAATATCTCCTGAATCGTAACTTAAAATTTCTTCAAAAAACGAACTTCCAATGGTTGAAAGACTCACAAATGTTTCATTTCCATCGTTTAGCATGACTTGTGCATAACCCGATAGACTGTTTAAAGCGATTATATCCTGATCACCATCATTGTCATAATCCGCTGTATTGAAAAACCCTGGGGAACCTAGACTATCTTGTAAAGCGATGATTTTTTGTCGAGAAAAACCTTCATCACCTAAATTTTCATACCAGGCTAATTTTTCTTCATCTAATCTATTTGGGTCACCATAAGATGAACCATTTGTTGAAACAACATCTAAATCTCCATCGCTATCTAAATCTACCGGACTCATTCCATGTAAGTAATCTTGCACATTTGATGAAATTGTTTTGAATGGGGCAAAAGCGTCAGAGCCAAGCCCCTTGACGAAATTTACTCGATTTGTTCCACCACTTGCATATACAATATCGATTATTCCGTCGTTGTTATAATCTTCAGTGTTAACTGAATTGATATCTTCCCTTGTATTTCTTATTACTCTAAATGTATAGCTTCCTGTTCCATCATTTTCTAACCAGCTTAATTCGTAAGCATCTGGTGATACTTCACCGTAAACGAAATCTTGGTCTCCATCGTTATCAATATCGGCTGAAGCCATTGTTACTACATCATTGTTGTTGTAAACCGTTGATGGTAAAAAGAAATCTTGAATGTCGTTATCGAATTTGTAAAGCTTAAGATTGGTTGAGTTAGCAATAATTAGATCTAAATCTCCATCGCTGTCAGTGTCCGTTAAAAGTGTTGCACGTGTGTCTGCTGAAGAATTATTTACAGTTCCCATATATTCATATGTCCCATCAGTTTTATTTAACCACCATTTAACAGCGTATCCTGAACCTGTAAAGGCAAGAATATCTTTAAAACCATCATTGTCAATGTCTGCGACTTTAATATTTACCACACGTGTAAAGGCATCAATAAGTTGTTTTTGAGCAAACTGACCATTTCCAAGATTTTTATACCAAACAATTTGATCTGCAAGTTGTCCTGCAGCAATAACGTCAATTTTCCCATCATTATCTACATCTGCAACTTCAACATCAACTGCAGAAAGCAAGGCATTGTCAATAATTAATGTATTTGAAAAATAACCGTTTCCAAGATTTTCATACCAAGCAATTTTATTGTCTGTTGCGGATGCTGAAACAAGATCTAAATCTCCATCTCCATCAAAATCTCCAGTATTTATATCCTTTGCACCCATTGCTTTTGTTGTAATTAATCGTTGGAATGCAAAATTTCCACTTCCAAGATTTTCGTACCATGAAATACTATTCGTTTGTTGAATCGTAAAAACATCTTTATCTCCATCGTTGTCCATGTCGGCTGAATGAGAATTCACAACATCGTAAGATTGACCAGATTCAATCAAATGTTCAGTTAAATTTTGAGAAATTCCTGTTACTTTAAAACTTAAAAGTAAAAGAAGAAAATAGAGTTTTTTCATTTTGGTGTTTTTAGAGGGTTAAATTTAATTAAAAAAGTTTACTTTCCAGTGTAGTTTTTAAATAAATCCATCAAGGCATTTTCATCTGAAATTCCCTTCATTTTTTTATTTAAAGCTTTTAAAGTTGGTGTTTCACTTTTTTCTAAAACAAGTAAAAAAGTATAATCTTTATTCCAAACGGCAAGTAAATCAAGCGCTTTTTGTTTGTCAGTCTCGTTTTTAATTTGATTTTCACGACTTTTAACTATTGTCTCCATAGCACGTGAAACTTCTGCGAACGTATAGACAAACCCAACTACTGGAACATTTTGCTTGATGTCCTTTATTTGTCTTAACTCATCTTCCAATTTTCTTTGTATGTTTCTAAATCCGATTAATTCTTTCGATTCTGCATAGCCAGGATTAACGTAAGATTTATATTTGTCATCCAGTAAAATTGAAGCTGGAATTTCATATCTGATAATTGGAGATTTAGGATTTGGAACATATTCACGTTTTGAAAAAACATCTCGTTCTTTGTAAGCATTATTCTCAAAATATCCTTCTTTTCCAGTTTTATAAGCAGCTTCGATATCAAAATAAACAGTGTCATCCGCATTATCTAAAGTAATTGAACCTTTGTAATAATACATGTTTTTTGGATTTTTTAAAACTTCAGCAGTTCCAAGTAAATAGTAACTCAAAGTTTTATCTGCTCCATATTTCGCTTTAAATAGATCCGATTCTATATTCCAATAAATATTGTCTTTGATGTATGCTTTTCCGTTGGAATTGTAATTTAAAGTGGAAGTAATCTGTTGATAAGTATACGTTTTTTTGAAAGCTACCATGTCCACTTCCATTAAAATGTTTACATTGGATTCCATTTTGTCGTTTAGTGGAATAGTAATTTGTTCAGCTTCTTTCAAAAGTGTTTTAGCGCCGTCTTGAATTTTGTAGTATTTGACTTGAGCGTTTACTGGTTGTAAAACTGCTAAAGTGATAAGTGTTAGGATAAATAAATTTCTTGTCTTCATTTTTACATTATTTAGTAAATCAAAATTAGAAATTACTAAATTGGTAAAATACAGAGATTTAAAAGCGTGAGACTTGAAGCTAAAAACGTTCCTTTTAGATTTAAATCCGTAAAATGGGTTTTTTAAATTGAATTAAATTACCTTTTATCAGCGTTATTTTCAGCGAAAATTGCGGGAATAATTGTTTTAAAACACCATAAACCTGACCGAATTCAATTAGATATTCTTGCAAATTTTGAGAAAATACAGCTTCTTTCAAATTTAAAAGCAAAACAATAAAGTAGATTTTTTTATGTTGGTGTTTTTTTTGAGAGTTAAATTTAATTAAAAAAGTTTTTTTCCTCAATAGTTTCTTTTGGAAAGTGCTTTTTGAAAAAACCTTTTTTGTTCAAATAAATAATCAGTAGTAAAAACCCAAATAGGATAAATACATTTGCGTAATGATATGACCAATTAGGTATGTTGTATATTTCAATATTATAAATTGCTCCTAACTTCCAATTTGTTCCAAAAAATGAAAACTCGACCCAATTCACACCACTATGCAAAGCAACTGGCAACCAAATTGAATTTGAGTAGAAATACAAAAGTGAAAAAATGTATGAAAAAATAAAAAGACATAGAAAATATCCAAGACTAAAATCGTTTAGTACAAAATGGCCAAGGCTAAATATCAATCCCATAATTACAAATACTAAATGTGGATTCATATAATTCTTTAGTTTTTTTATAGGATATGCTCTTGTACCTAATTCTTCGATGAAGGAATTCCAAAAAATGAATCCGAGCATGAAGTAGATATAATAAGCCAAATAAGTTAAAATTGAAATGTCCTTAGGAATTACTTTAATAAACTTAACATTCTCAGCACTTAAGATTAAAACAATATATTTCAGCAAAACTAAAATTGCACCAATAATAAACCCAATTAACATTGTTCTCCAAATTTCTCCTTGAAATCCTAATTCAGATAATTTTTTTTGATGTATATATTTTTGTGCAAGCCATATTATTCCAATTGAACATAATCCAAACAAAAAAAAGAAAAATGCGTTTCCAAAACTAACATCAAAATTTTGCCCAGAATTAATTTTAAAACCAAATAGTTCAGCAATAAATATTATCGGTAACATAATCGCAACAGAAAAGAATACCGTAAGTGTTACCGTAATTATTTTAATGAATAAATAATTCTTATAGATTTTTCTATATTTTTCTAACATTTTTATTTAGGACGGTTTAAATTGGATTAATCAATTTCTGTTTTTAGATTTAATCAAAACAAAACTACTAAAAATTAAATAGAACTTAAAATAGATTTAAAAGTGCATGATTTGAAGTTGTAAACAGGCTACTTTGATTTAAATTCGTAAATTGATTTTAAATTGAATTTATCAAACTCAACACATATTCTTTTTTTCTTGAAGAAACAGGAATTTCAGAATTATCTTTCATGATGATATGGTTATCCGATTTTTCGTAACAGAAAAAATAATCCATATTTATCAAATGAGATTGATGTACGCGAGCAAAATTCTGCGCTGAAAGCATTTCATCAAATTCTTTAATCAATTTTGAAACGACAATTTTTTTGCCTTCTTGAAAATAAACTGTTGTGTAACTTCCCTCAGATTCAAAGCGAATAATTTCACTACTATTTACAGAATAAATACGTTCAAGTGTTTTGAGAACTACTTTTTTGTCTTTATTTTGAGCTGAAACTTGATTTAATAAAAGTTTCACTTTCTGATTTAAATCACTTTTAGAAATCACCTCACTCGCTTTTTTTACGGCTGAAATTAAAGCTGGAGGCGACAAAGGCTTTAAAATATAATCAACAGCAGCAACTTTAAATGCTTCTATTGCAAATTCAGAATGAGCGGTAATGAAAATAACTTTGAAATCAATTGTGTCAAAATAACTCAACAAGTCAAAACCCGTTCCATCGGGCATTTCGATATCCAAAAAAACTAAATCGGGTTTGTTTTCTTCAATGCAAGCATAGCCTGACTGAACGGAATCTGCCATTCCACAAATTTCAACTTCCTTACAAAACTTTTGTAGGAGATTTGAAATCAATTCTGAATTATTCGGTTCATCGTCTATAATGACAGCTTTTATCATCTTTTGAATTGTTTAAATGGAATTTCAAAAATTACTCTAACGCCAGTTTGATTTTCGTTTTCAAGACAAAGGTCGTGAATTTCTATATCGAAACTTGAATTTGTATTCAAAAATAAAGCATTTATTCTTTCTTGCGTAATAATTGTCGCTAAAGATTCATGCGATTTGATTTTCGGTTTCAATTCATCTGATTTTTTTAAACCAATGCCATTGTCTTCAATTTCAAAACGTAAATTTGTTTCTCGTTTGAAAATTTTAACTTGGATTAAGCCTTTTTCTTTCAAGTGAAAAATTCCATGTTCAATTGCATTTTCAATAAAAGGCTGAGCAAGCATGGGAGGGATTTCAACTTGACTTGCAATTAAATCTGAATCAATTTTAACTTCATACTCAAATTTATTATTAAATCGAAATTGTTGCAATTGCAAGTAGTTTTCTAATAATTTTATTTCAGATTCTAAACTTATGGTGTCTTTTCGTGAAAAATCTAAAATCATGCGCATCAAATCAGCAAATTGAGCCAAATAAGTTCCAGCAGTCAAACCATCTTCTTTGAAAATACAATTTTGAATAGCATTTAAAGAATTAAAAATAAAGTGAGGATTCATTTGTGAAACCAACAATTTTTGCTTCAAAATATTACTTTTTTGTTCAGCAATGGTTTTCTTTTGTTTGGTGTTTTTGAAACTAAAAAATCCAAAAATTCCAATTATCAGAATCAAAGCAGAAATCGAAATTATCCAAACATTTCTTTGGAAAGAAGCTTTTTCTGCCTTGGCTTTTGCTAAGAGTTCTTTTTTCTCAAAATGATGTTTATATTGCTCCTGAAGCTGAGTGCTTTTAGCTTCTTTTACAGAATTACTATGCAGTGAAACGGAATACTGTACAGCATAAGTTACGCTTTGTTCCCATTTTTTTTGCTCTTTAAAAATAAACATCAAAGACTGAGTAGTTTTTAAAAGTTCAGCCGCAAAATTATTTTCTTTTGCAATTACGTACGCATCTAAAGTATACTTTTCTGCTAAAGCATATTCTTTTTTGTTCTCATAAGCAGAGCCTAATAACCATTTTGAAATACAAACTAAATATACATCCTTCTCGTTCTCTCCAATTTCCAAACTTTTTTGAAAATTTAAAATTGCTTCGTTTAATTTTTTAGTTTTTTGATCAATCGTTCCTTGATGCATGAATATTAAAGACTTTTCAATACCGATTGCATGATTTGAAAATTTTCTTGCTTGCCTCAGGTAAGAATTTGCCTTTGTATAATTTTTTTTCAAAATATAAAAATCTGCTATATTACAATTCGCTACATAAATTCCACTTTTTAATTTGCTTTTTTTGTAGTAATTTAATGCTTTTTTATTATACAAAAGTGTTAGTTTCTCGTCATAAATTAAACTTGAAGCATCAGCCAGCCTTAAATAAGATTCAGCAATTTTATTATAATCCTTAATTAGTTCAAAATATTTAATCGCTCTATAAAAAATTAAAATCGCTCTTTCATAATTCCCTCTATTTGAATATATTGTTGCGATTTCATAAAGTGGACTACCATAGTTTTGAGCACTTTTGATTTCCACGAATACTTTCAAACTTTGTCGATAACTAATTATTGCTGAATCATCTTTGAATTTATCTGAGAAGTTTATTCCTTCATTAAATAGTGCTTCTGCCAATTCAAATGAATATTTTTTATATAAAACAGAATTTGACTTAAATTTAAATCTATTTTTTTGAGCTAATTTTTTTCTTTCTTGATTGTAAGTTTGCCAAACGCCATCTTCTTCCAATTCAACTAATTGAGCCAAAATATTCAAACGCGTTGTATCGTGAATCTTGGTTTTTAATTTTGCCTTCAAAGCGTCCAAGTCTTGTGCATCAAAAGAAAAACTTTTAAAAACAAAAAGAACAATCAAAAGAAAATATTTTATCATGCTTATGAATTAGTATTCACAAACATACAATAAAGATGTTAAAACTAAATAATTTGAATTTTTTTATTTATTTTGTACTATGAAAATTCTCTTTATCGATTCTGTTCACGAAATTCTTGAAAAACGTTTAACTGACGCTGGTTTTTTGTGTATTGACGGAACAAGTTTTTCACTCGAAGAAATAAAAGCTAAACTTTCAGAAATTGATGGAATTATCATTCGAGCACGATTTTCTTTAAATGAAGATATTTTACAATTTGCTCCGAACTTAAAATTCATTGCTCGTTCAGGTGCTGGAATGGAGAATATCGATGAAAACTATTGTCAAAAACGAAATATTATTTTGTTTAATGCTCCAGAAGGAAATCGAAATGCAGTTGGCGAACACGCTTTGGGAATGTTACTTTCTTTAATGAATAAAATTCATACTGCTAACCGCGATGTGAAAAACGGACTTTGGGAAAGAGAAAAAAATCGTGGACTTGAACTTGACGGAAAAACTGTTGGAATCATTGGTTTTGGGAACAATGGTTCATCTTTTGCCAAAAAGCTACAAGGTTTTGAGGTCGAAATTTTAGCTTACGATAAATTTAAAACAGGATTTTCAAATGAACATATTAAAGAAGCGAGTTTAGAAAAAATCTTTGAAAAAGCTGATGTTGTAAGTTTTCACATCCCTCAAAATGACGAAACAATTTATTTTGCTAACGAAGAATTTTTTTCATCTTTTAAGAAATCAATCTTTTTATTGAATCTTTCACGCGGAAAAATCGTTGAAACAAAAGCACTTTTAAATGCAATCAACTCAGGGAAAGTTTTGGGAGCAGGTTTGGATGTCTTGGAATACGAAAAATCAAGTTTTGAAAATATGTTTGACGATTCTTTACCAACAGAATTCAAAGAATTAATTCAATCCAAAAAAGTATTGTTAACACCACATGTTGGCGGTTGGACACAAGAAAGCTATTTTAAATTGAGTGATGTATTAGCGACAAAAATTTTGGAAAAATTTTAAATACTTAACGGCTATACTTTTGTTGTAAACGCTGTTTTTTCTTGCGTTGACGTAGCATTTTTTTATTTCGTCTTTTATTCTTTTTTACACTTTTTTTTGCTTGAGGCGATTGCCTGTCCCAATGTGCTTTTTGAGCTTCTTTTTGAGCCTTTTTTGCTGCTTTTGCATCTGCTTTTCGTTTGGCATCAATCACTTGTTGTGCTTCTTCAACCGAACCAACTGTTTGAGAAAAAGAAGTTTGAAAGCATAATAAAATCAGGCTCAAAAGCGTTATTTTAAAAAGTCTTTTAAATTCCATAACTTTGTACAGCTTATTTTTTCAATGTTCAAACAAAAATACATACAAATTTTATACATTTTTTTAATTGCGACAACTTTTTCGTGTAAAAAAAGTAAAACAAATCCTGTGCCTAGTATTCCATTCGATATAACTATTTATTTGAATTTACCATCTTACTCAGCTTTAGAATCTGTTGGCGGTTGGGCTTATGTGAATGGAGGTTCAAAAGGAATTGTTGTTTATAGAAAATCGGTTGATTTATTTGTCGCTTTTGACAGACATTCGCCAGCTGATGATGGTTCGTGTGAAGAATCTTTGGTGACAAACATCGATAATTTTTTGGAATTAGATGATCTTTGCTCAGGAGCTAAATTTTCGCTTTTTGATGGAAGTGCAATTTCAGGTTCCGATTTTGGACTGAGACAATATCAAACTGTTTGGGACGGAAATACGGCTTTAAGAATTTATAATTAAATTTCGGAATAAAATTTGTAATGCTATTAACGATTACGTTAAAAAATAAACTAATTTTGTAACGATTATTTTTATTCAAATATCATGAAAAAACAATTAATTCTTATTGCAATACTTTTTATCACTTCTTGTTCGCTTTCTCAAAAAGGAAATGTAGAAATCATAAAAGATACGCGTATTGATCAATTGATTAAACAAGAAGGAGCAATTGTTTTTCCAGCTACAGCACCGCAAATTACAGGATACCGTATTCAGTTATTTTTTGATATTGATAAGAAAAATGTAGATGAGGCTCGTTCAAAATTCATGAATTCTTTTCCAAAAGTGGATACGTACGTTGTTTTTAATGCGCCAAATTACTTTTTGAAAGTGGGTGATTTTAGAACACAAATCGATGCAGAGAAAGTAAAATCATCTGTTGAAAATCAATTTCCAACAAGTTTTATTGTGAAAGAAAAAATCAATTTACCGAGAATCGATCAGTAACTTTATTTTTTTGCTGCTTTGTAATCGTCGTGCAAACCTTTTCCGTAGAAAATTTGTTGTACACAACTTTCAATTCTCGTTTCACGCGTTTTAGCCTGTTTTGGAGCTGCGAAATGAAGTAAATATCCCTTTTGTCTGCCAGGTGTCAACTCATAAAAAGCGGTTTCAAATGTTGGATCTTCTTTGAATTTTGCTTCCAGTTCTTCTGGAATTGTATAATCAGATGCCTTTTTAAATTCAACTTTCAAACCAGCTTTCTCTACTTCAATCGCTTCAAAAATATAGTGTTTAATTGTTGCTTCGAGTTCATTAATTTCTTTGACAGAAGTAAAGCGAAGTAAACGAGCCGATTGCATGTTTTCTGTTTGCTGAAATAAAATTTGCTCTTCATCTTGCAACAAAGCTCCTTTAAAAAAACTGATTGTCGCATAATCTTTCAAAGCAGCTACGATTAGAATATTCTTATTCTGAAAACTGTATGTCGGAACGCCCCATTTTGATTCTTCGTTGAGTCCACATTCCAAAACAAGCATTCTCAATTTCTCTAACTCTTGCTCCCAGTTATGAACTTTACATGCTGGAGTTCCTCCCAAAGGACAACGTCCACAACCATCAATAAAATAAGTATTTACGTCTTTTGCCATCATACTTTTTAAGTATTTTAATCCTCAATCATTTAATCCTTTTCCTTTCAAAATTTGCTCCATCGCTTTTTCAACTCTTGTTTCACGTGTTTTAGCTTGTTTTGGAGCAGAAAAATGTAATAAATAAGCTCTTTGTCGCCCAGGAGTCAAGTTTTCAAAAGCAGTTTTTAAATTATTATTTTTATCTAATTGTTGCTGAAACTCTTCAGGCATGTTGAATTCAGCAGTTTTCTTAAATTCTACCTTTAAACCTGCTTTTTCGACTTCAACGGCTTCATAAATATACGTTTTCAAAACACTTTCCATTTCAACGATTTGCTTCAGACTTGTAAAACGCATTTGACGTGCCGATTGCACATTTTCCGTTTGCTGAATCAAAACACCTTCACTATCATTGAGCAAAACTCCTTTGAAAAACAAAACCGCACAATAATCTTTGAAGGTGTGTATCAAAACGATTTTATCAGTGTGAAAAGTGTAAGTCGGAACTCCCCATTTCAATTCTTCGTTTAATCCATAAGCAAGAACAAGCGTTCGTAAATGCTTAATTTCTTCTTGCCACTTTTCGGCCTTGTTAAAATAAAAATCAACTTTTGGATTCATGATAAAATTTTGTTATTGACATAAACTTAATTTCTTGTAGTTGAAAAATTAATTAATTTAATTGATTGATGAATCGTTCAAAAGATTGCCAATATTTATCCTTGTAGATTTCATATTCAATTTCATACTCGTCTAAATATTTTTTCTGAATTTCGTAAAATACTTTTGATGGTTTTCGAAAATCATTACATGCAAAATAAATTTTCCTTTCATTATTTGCTGTTTGTCTTCCAATATTTAAGTAACCGTCTAAATCTTTAAGTTGAAATAAGATTTCTTCTTCAATGTTAACAAGATTTTTATAATCTGTTTTGTTAGGTAATCCATTATTGAGACTACCATCAAAAAAAAATGTAATTTCTGCAATCCAAGAGTGTGATGCTTTTCTATCCCAATTTAAAAGTTTAGTATTAATTACAGCTAGTAAAACATTGTCATTTTTTAATTCTGATTGTAAAATTGAATGTTCGTCATTTTCTGAGTTATATTTATCTGATTGATATTTTTCTATAAATTCTTTTTGTCTCCAAATCAAAAAATCTTTTAGTTTTGAAATAGGAACTAACTCTTTTGTTGCTTCATTTTTGCTCAAAACCTTTAAACTATCAATATTGTTTACAAAATCAAGCTCTCCCAAATAATTGTCAAGAAATATATATATACCATTAGCTATTTCAGTCTTATTATCATCATTTAAGTCATTGTGAATAATGCTAACATCGATTTCATCTGGATAATTTGAATGGTCGTTAGAATAAAAATAAATATTTTCACCATTAAACTTAAATCCTGCCATTTCAATATTTACATCTTCAATCTCTGATGGTGGTTTCAAAGCCGTAAATTTCCAGCCTTCAATTTTAGGGCTTTTCTCTATAAGTTCTTCAACGAAAACTATATTTTTAATATCTCCATCAGCAGTTAAAACCAATTCAGCAGTATCTTGGTCAAACATTCCTGTTAGATAAAAATACCCATCTTTTAATTCTAAAAGTTTAGGCGATAATTTATTAAAAAAGTCTTTTTCAAGATTTTTCTTATATTTTACAACATCATAAAATCGTCTTTCATTTTGTTGAAACCAGACCCAAAAGTCATTGTAGTTCTTTATTGGCTCTTCCTTTTTTCCAAAAATACTTTTTAGTAAACTCATATTTTTAATATAGTTTTCCTCCAAATATAACATTTTTTCAGAAATTAAAATTCTCAACTAAATTTTCTAAATCACAAAAATTCCCAATTCTCCTAAATCGATTTATATTTTTCAAAAAACTTATTTCTCATCACGAAATTTAGCTTAACTTTGCAAAAAATATTTTTTCTATCATGAGTGATGCCATCAAACATGAGTGCGGAATTGCACTTTTAAGACTAAAAAAACCTTTGCAATTCTATTTAGACAAGTACGGTTCTGCTTTTTACGGTCTTACGAAAATGCACTTGATGATGGAAAAACAACGCAATCGTGGGCAAGATGGAGCAGGTTTGGTGAACATCAAATTCGACATGGAACCAGGAGAACGTTATATTTCTCGTTACCGTTCGATAAATAAAAACCCGATTCAAGATATTTTTGACCATGTAAATAGTAAATTCAAAAAAATTGGCAAGGAAAACAAAGACAATCTGAAAAATGTTGAGTTCCTGAAAAAAAATGCTGGTTTTACAGGAGAGTTGTTTCTCGGACATTTACGTTACGGAACTTTTGGTAAAAATTCCATTGAAAGTTGTCACCCTTTTTTACGTCAAAATAACTGGATTACCAGAAATTTATGTGTTGCAGGAAATTTCAACTTGACAAATGTTGACGAATTATTTGATGTTTTATTAGAAATTGGCCAGCATCCAAAAGAAAAATCAGATACAGTTACTGTTCTTGAAAAAATCGGACATTATTTGGACGTGGAGAACGAAGAAATGTTCAAAACCTTGCAAGCTAAAGGTTATTCGTATGTAGATAGCTACAAGCACATTGCAGAAAATTTAAACATTGAGAATATTTTAAAAATGTCTTCTGAATTTTGGGACGGAGGTTACGCCATGGCAGGATTATTTGGTCATGGAGATGCTTTTGTTTTACGTGATCCAGCGGGAATCAGACCGTGTTATTGGTTTGAAAATGACGAAATTTGTGTTGTCGCTTCAGAAAGACCAGTTATTCAAACGGCATTTAACCTGAAATTTGAAGATATCAAAGAATTAACTCCTGGTCACGCCTTAATTATCAAGAAAAATGGTTTGGTTACGGAGACAAAAATCAACGAACCAACTGTCAAAAAATCCTGTTCTTTTGAGCGTATTTATTTCTCTCGAAGCAACGACAAAGAAGTTTACAACGAACGGATTAATCTTGGTAAATTAATCGTAAAACAGGTCTTAGAATCTGTAAATCACGATGTTGATAATAGCGTTTTTTCCTTCATCCCAAATACCGCTGAAACCGCTTTTTACGGTATGATAAAGGGTTTGGAAGATTACCAAAACGATAAAAAATACATGGCTTTGGTTAATTTGAAAGAAAAACCAACCCCAGAAGAATTAAAAGAAATTATCTACGGAAGAGCAAGAATCGAAAAAATTGTCATCAAAGATGCTAAGTTGCGTACGTTTATTACGCAAGACGATGAGCGTGACGACATTGTTTCTTCGAGTTACGACATTGCTTACGGAACAGTTCGTGCGAAAGTTGATAATTTAGTTGTTATTGACGATAGCATTGTTCGCGGAACGACTTTGAAGCAAAGTATTTTACGTATTTTAGATCGTTTAGAGCCAAAACGCATTGTAGTTGTTTCTTCTGCACCACAAATTCGTTATCCTGATTGTTATGGGATTGATATGGCGAGAATGGGCGATTTTATTGCCTTTTCAGCAACAATTGAATTGTTAAGAGAAACGGGTAGGGAACAGGTGATTCAAGATGTTTACAAAAAATGTAAAGATCAAGCTCATTTACCAAAAGAACAAATAAAAAATTACGTCAAAGAGATTTATAAAACTTTTACAGCACAAGAAATTTCTGATAAAATTGCTTTGATGTTGACTCCTTCAAATATCAATGCGGAAGTGAAAATCGTTTACCAAACAATCGAAAACCTCCACGAAGCTTGTCCTGACCATTTAGGAGATTGGTATTTTACAGGCGATTATCCAACTCCAGGAGGAAATAAAGTTGTGAATACAGCTTTTATCAATTACATGGAAGGAAAAAACGAGCGAGCTTATTGATTTTTAGCTTAAATTATTTTCAAGATTCTTTGCGATATATTTGCTTTTGTAACGCAAAGTTTAAAATCAAACAAAGTCTTAAAGTCCTGATGTCTTAATATCTTGACATCTAAAAAAATGGAATGATATTTGTCTTGCCTATTAAAACTTGACTAAAAATAGCTATTTTTAACATCAGACTTAACGAATCATTGAAAAAATGAACATAGAATTCAAAAAAATAATGCCAAAACCTCTCGAATCGATTCAACACAGTTCAGAGAGTATTTGGGGAAGAGATGTTCTTTTAGAACAAGGAAAAAAAATCATGTTGAACGCTTCATCTGGAAAAGGGAAATCAACTTTCACAAACACGATTTTTGGCTTGCGAAAAGATTTTACTGGACAATTATTATACGATAGTCGCGATACAAAAAGTTTTTCTCCAGAAGAATGGATTATAATCCGTCGAGATAAAATTTCTGTTGTTTTTCAAGATTTACAGTTGTTTAATAATTTGACAGTAAAAGAAAATTTACAGTTGAAAAACAATTTGTCTTCCGTTTATACCGAAGCTGAGATGAAATCTTTTCTTGAAATGTTGGAAATCGACAACAAATGGGAACAAAAGTGTGGACTTTTATCTATGGGACAACAACAACGTTTGGTAATCGTGCGTTCACTTTGTCAAAACTTTGAATGGTTGATTTTAGATGAACCATTTTCGCATTTAGATAAAGAAAACAGTCAACGAAGTTTGAAGTTAATTAACGAACGTTGCAATGAATTAAACGCAGGTTTTGTCTTGACGACCTTGGGCGACGATTACGATTTTTCTTACGATCAAGAATTAAAACTTTAAGTCATGTTAAGTAAATTATTATTTAAAAATCAAGACAAAAAACAATTAATCGTTGCGATGATTGGTTCCTTTATGGGAATTACGTTTTTGATTACCTCAATTCATTATTTAATTAAAGTGAATGAATTTGGTGAAGGAGCTGACATTCTTGGACCAAACACAATCATTGTTCAGAAACAAGTTACAACTTCAAGTTCTTTGAATATGGTGAAAACTGATTTTTCAAAACAAGAAATTGAAATGCTGAAAAAAGAAAAATTCATTATCGATGTAAAACCTGTTATCAGTAACAATTTTGATGTTTTATTTGCCACAGACGATCCAATGGTCCCAAAATTCAGTTCAGATGTTTTTATCCAAACGGTTGATCCAAAATTTATGGATGTAAACACAGCTGAATGGAAATGGAGTGAAAAAGATTCAGTTGTTCCGATTATTTTACCGCGAGATTTTTTGGTGATGTTGAACACCTTCATGAGTGCAAGCGGAATTCCTCAAGTTTCCGACGAGTTAGCAAAAGACATCAAGTTCAAATTCCGAATTTCAAACGAAACATCTGACAGAGAGTATATTGGAGCACAAATCATTGGTTTTACAAACGAAGTAGCATCGATTTTAGTTCCTGAAAGTTTCATGAAATATGGAAACGATAAATATGGAAATTTGACTGAACAAAAAATCACGCAATTGATGATTTCTGGTACCGAAAGTGAATTTGGTTTGGTGGAAGAAATGCTAAAAACAAAACATCTGGAATCTAAAAACTCACAAATGGTTGTAGGAAGATTGAAAAGTACGGTCGGAACATTAATTTTAGTTGTTTTAGGAATCTCAATCATCGCAGTTTTTCTTTCTGGTTTGGTTTTAATCCAATATGCGCAATTATTGATGAGCCGAAATTCTTATGAAGTAAGAACACTTCTACGTTTGGGTTATTCTCCAAAAGTTATCATCAATAAATTTTTTATCTATTTTGTTAAAATTTTTGGTTGGATTTCTTTAATTGGTTTCGCTGTGTTTTTTCTGTTCAAATATTACCTCGACACGATGTTTGAAGAAGGTGGACTTTACATCGGAACCGAAATGACTGCTTTTTCAGTCTTAGCTTTATTATTTGCTTATTTGTTGTTTGCTATTGCAAGCTATTTTAACGCAAAAAAAGGAATTTATAAGGAGTTTTAAGCAGCAAACTATGTAGATCGACTTGTAAAGTTGAATCTATTTTAGCGTCAAAATGAAGTGTTTTTAGAGAGTCATTCCAAGCGGAGATTTTTTTGTTACTTTTTTTATGGTTGAAAAAAAGTAAAGTACTAATTTTTTAACAAAAAAATCTTCATAAAATTTCTTGTTATTCAAAAATAAATGAATACCTTTGCACCCAAAATTGACTAGTTTTTAATTTAAAATAGACTGCAGAATGTCACAAATTCAAGGTAAAATTTCACAGGTAATCGGACCTGTAGTTGACGTAAGCTTCGATAAAGGAGTTACTCTTCCAAATATTTTCGACGCATTAGAAGTGAGAAAACAAGACGGAACACGTGTTGTTCTTGAGGTACAATCGCATACTGGTGAGGGAACTGTAAGAACCGTTTCGATGGATTCAACTGATGGTTTCAGACGTGGAATGGATGTAGTTTCTACAGGAATGGCAATTAAAATGCCAATCGGAGACAAAATCAAAGGACGTTTATTTAACGTTGTAGGTGAAACAATTGACGGAATCAACGATATGGATAATTCTGATGGATTACCAATCCACCGTGAAGCACCGAAATTTGATCAGTTATCAACTGCAACAGAAGTTTTATTTACTGGAATTAAAGTAATTGACTTAATTGAGCCTTATGCAAAAGGAGGTAAAATTGGTTTGTTCGGTGGTGCTGGTGTTGGTAAAACAGTATTAATTCAAGAGTTAATCAACAATATCGCAAAAGGACACGGAGGTTTATCTGTATTCGCTGGTGTTGGTGAGAGAACACGTGAAGGAAATGACTTACTTCGTGAGATGTTAGAGTCTGGAATCATCAAATACGGTGAAGCATTCATGCACTCTATGGAAGAAGGTGGATGGGATTTGTCTAAAATTGATTTGGAAGAAATGAAAGAGTCTAAAGCTACTTTCGTTTTTGGACAAATGAATGAGCCTCCAGGAGCAAGAGCTCGTGTAGCTTTGTCTGGATTGACTTTAGCTGAATATTACCGTGATGGTGAAGGTGACGGACAAGGAAAAGATATCCTTTTCTTCGTTGATAATATCTTCCGTTTTACACAAGCTGGCTCAGAGGTTTCGGCTTTATTAGGTCGTATGCCTTCAGCGGTAGGTTACCAACCAACTTTGGCTACAGAAATGGGTCAAATGCAAGAGCGTATTACTTCAACAAAAAATGGTTCTATTACATCTGTACAAGCGGTTTACGTACCAGCGGATGATTTAACGGATCCAGCTCCTGCAAATACTTTTGCTCACTTAGATGCTACAACGGTACTTTCTCGTAAAATTGCTGAGTTAGGGATTTATCCTGCAGTAGATCCATTGGATTCTACTTCAAGAATTTTGACTCCAACAATTTTAGGTGATGCGCATTACGATTGTGCAATGAGAGTAAAAGTTACTTTACAACGTTACAAAGAATTACAAGATATCATCGCGATTTTAGGAATGGACGAATTGTCTGAAGAAGATAAATTAATCGTTTCTAGAGCAAGAAGAGTTCAACGTTTCCTTTCTCAACCTTTCCACGTTGCTGAGCAATTTACAGGTTTAAAAGGAGTTTTAGTTGATATTCAAGATACAATCAAAGGATTCAATATGATTCTTGATGGTGAAATGGATCGTTATCCAGAAGCAGCTTTCAACTTGAAAGGTAACATCAATGATGTAATCGAAGCAGGTGAAAAAATGTTATCTGAAACAGTTTAATTTTTGAACAATGGTTTTAGAAGTTATTACACCAGAAACTAAAGTTTTCACAGGAGAAGTTACCGCAGTTTCCCTTCCAGGAATCGACGGTGTATTTCAAATTTTGAATAACCACGCTCCAATCATTTCAGCACTTAAAAAAGGTTCTATTAAAGTTGATTTAAAAGAAAATTTTGAAAGCGATGAAAAAACAAGCTCTTTGATTGAAACAAATAATGATGCTAAAATCATTAATATCGCAATCAAAGGTGGAGTGATTGAAATGTTAAACAATAAAATTATCGTTCTTGCTGAATGATAAGTGTTAATACTTTTTAAAAAAGGGATTTGTTAAGTCAAATCCCTTTTTTAGTTAATATGTGTTAATCAATTTAAATATTTAACTTTGTTAACATTTCAACAGAAATTTTTAGTTTAATCTTGCCAAATATAATTTATGAGTAATTTTTCAGATATAAATTTAACAAATGTTCCAAAGCACATCGCCATCATCATGGATGGAAATGGTCGTTGGGCTAAAAAACAGGGTGAAATGCGTTTATTCGGTCATTCTGTTGGAGTTGAATCTGTGAGAGAAGCTTTAAAAGCAGCCCAAAAGATGGGTGTGAAATATTTGACACTTTACGCTTTCTCTACAGAAAACTGGAATCGTCCAAAAGAAGAAGTCGATGGTTTGATGAAAATATTGGTTCAATCAATTGCTAACGAAGTTGATGGATTGAATGAAAGTGGTGTGAGAATGTTAAGCATTGGTAATGATAAAGAATTACCTATCGAAGCTCAAGAAGAATTAGCTTCAGCAATGAAAAAAACGGAGCACAATACCAATATAAATTTGGTTTTAGCGTTAAATTATAGTTCACGTTGGGAATTGACAAATGCAATGAAAAACATTGCAAAAGACGTGAAAGAGAATAACTTGGATTCAGAAAATATTACTGATGAATTGATTTCATCTTATTTAACAACAAAAAACATTCCTGATCCAGAATTATTGATTCGCACAAGTGGAGAACATCGAATTAGTAATTTTTTACTTTGGCAAATTGCTTATACTGAGTTTCATTTTACAGAGGTATTGTGGCCGGATTTCAAAGCAGAAGATTTATATAAAGCCGTTTTAGATTATCAATCGAGAGAGCGAAGATTTGGAATGATAACAGAACAATTATAATATTTATGAAGCATACTTTTTTCTTATTTGTTGGATTGATATTGAGTTTTTACAACTTGGCTCAAGACACTACAAAACTAATAAATACAGGAACCACTATTCAGATTGGTCAAGATGAATTGTTTTCTTATCAAACGCCAAAAGAATATGAAATTGGTCCTATCAGAATTGAAGGTGCTGATAATTATGATCATCAAGCGATAAAATTAATTTCAGGTTTAAGACAAGGGCAAAAAATCGAAATTCCTAGTGAAAAAATCACTAAAGCAATTAAAAATTTATGGGATGAAGGAATTTTTTCGGATGTTGAAATTTCAGCTGACAAAGAAATTAACGGAGTTATCTATTTGGTAATCTCATTAAAACCTAGACCAAAACTTTCACGTTTTAAATTTGAGGGAGTGAACAAACGTGAAGCAGATAAAATCAGGGAAGAAATTTCACTTTTTTCGGGTAAAACAATTACTGAAAATTTGGTTTTTAACACGCAAAATAAAATCAAAGGATATTTCAGAGAAAAAGGGTATTATTCAATCAATGTTCAAGTAACAAGAAGTCAAGATGCTTTGATGAATGATGCAGAAATGTTTACAATCAAGATTGAAAAAGGTAAAAAAGTAAAAATTGGCGAACTTATTATTGAAGGAAATACAACCTTGCCGATGTGGAAATTGCGTATGGCAATGAAAGATACGAAACAAAAGGCTTTTTGGAGATTTTTCAAACGTTCAAAATTTTCTGTTTCAGCTTTTGAAAGAGATAAATTGGCTTTGATCAATAAATTTAACGGAATTGGTTTAAGAGATGTAGCGGTTGAAAGTGATACAGTTTACATGATAGACGAAAAAAATCTTTTTGTAAAAATTAAAATCAACGAAGGAAAAAAATACTTTTTCGGAAATGTTGAATGGATTGGAAATACGAAATTTAGAAGTGGATATTTGGATACTATTTTTGGAATAAAATACGGTGACACATATGATAAACCACTTTTAGACCAACGTTTGAATATGAGTCAAGATGGACGTGATATTTCATCTTTGTACATGGATAGAGGATATTTATTCTTTCAAATTAATGCTATTGAGACGCAAGTAAAAGACAATCATATTTCGTATCAAATGCGAATTATTGAAGGGAAAGAAGCTCGCGTGAAGCGCATTATTATCAAAGGAAATACAAAAACGAACGAGCATGTAATTCGTCGTGAAATCCGAACAAAACCAGGAGATTTATTCAATAGAAACGACATTATTCGTACACAACGAGAACTTTCTCAATTAGGGTATTTTAATGATCAAGCTTTTCAAATCAATCCTTTGCCAAATCCACAAGATGGAACGGTAGATATTGAATATGTTGTTGAAGAAAAATCTTCTGATCAAATCGAACTTTCGGGTGGTTATGGGGCGAATAGAATTATTGGAACTTTAGGCTTGACCTTTAATAATTTCTCACTTCAAAATACATTCAAAAAGCATGCTTGGTCTCCACTTCCTTCAGGTGATGGACAAAGACTTTCTATCCGTGCTCAGTCAAATGGACGCGCTTACCAAGGATATAATTTTTCATTTACTGAGCCTTGGATGGGAGGGAAAAAACCAAATTCATTCTCAACTTGGTTAAATCACACTCAATTTTCAAGTAATGCTACTTTGATGAGAAAAACAGATCCAGGTTATTCAGGTGTTGGAATTACAGGTGCTGGTGTCGGACTTGGAAGAAGAAAGAAAATCCCAGATGATTACTTTAGTGCTTATTATGAATTCGCTTACCAATATTATGATGTAAGAAATTCGTCTTCTTTGTTCCCTAATTTCAGTAACGGTTATTCTAACGATATAAGTTTCAAATATTCTTTGCAACGTAACTCAATTGATAATCCAATTTACGCTAAAGAAGGTTCAAAATTGTCTTTTACAGCAAAAACATCTGTTCCTTATTCATTACTTGATGATACGGACGATTATTCTGCTATGAGTGAACAAGAAAAGTACAAATTTTTGGAATATTATAAAATCAAATTTACAGGAGAATGGTATTTACCTTTGACAACAGATAAAAAATTAGTTTTGATGCCACGCGTTGGACTTGGATTCATGGGGAATTTTTCTTCCAGTAAAGGTTTGTCGCCATTTGAGCGTTTTTATCTTGGAGGAAATGGTTTAACAGGAATCAATCAGTTTGGTGGACGTGAAATCATTGCTTTGAGAGGTTATGAAGACAACAGTTTGTCGTCTCAAAACGGAGATCCAATTATTGCGAAATACACGATGGAATTACGTTATCCGATTTCTTTAAATCCTCAAGCAACATTCTATGTTTTAGCTTTTGGTGAAGCAGGAAATACCTATTCTTCCGCTTTAAAATTCAATCCATTTAATGTTAAAAAAGCAGCAGGTGTTGGTATCCGAGTTTTCTTACCAATGTTTGGTATGCTTGGATTAGATTACGGTTGGGGCTTCGATCAATTAGATTCACATGCTTCTGGTTACCGTGGTGCGAGCGATCAATCCATTCAACAAAAAGGATATTACGGTAAATTGAACTTTACGATTGGTATGAATCTAGGGGAATTGTAAGATAGATATTAAGATTTTAGGACATCAGGATATTAAGACTTGATTAATTAGGAAATTGAATTGATAAAGTAAAATTCGAGGCGTGAGAAAAATTTTATTTTGAGTTTACATTTGTAAATGATAAATGAAATTTTAGGAACAACGAAGAAGTTTGATTTATACAATTCAATTTAAACAATAAAAGTGTATATTTGTCGTTTTTTTGAGCAAAAATAAGTTATGAAATTAATCCTTGCGAGTTTACTTTTAATTTTTGGCACAAGCTTTGCCAGTATATCTCAAAAATACGCGTATATAGATTCTGAATACATTTTGGAAAACGTTCCTGAGTATAAAGATGCAAAAGAAAAGTTGGATAAATTAGCTGAACGTTGGACAAAAGAAATTGAAGATCGTTACGAAGACTTGAAAAAGAAAAAAGAAGCTTTCGCACGAGAAGAAGTACTTTTACCAGCTGAAGAAAAGAAAAAAAGAGCTGAAGACATCGAAAAATTAGAAACCGAAGCAATGGAAATGCAGAAAGTGAGATTTGGAGTTGCTGGAGATTATTTTTCAAAACGTCAAGAATTAATAAAGCCAATTCAAGACAATATTTTTGAAGCGATGCAAAAAGTTGCATCCAAAAAAACTTACTCTTTTGTTTTTGATAAAGCTAATCAAAGCAATTTAGTATTTGCAGACAGTAAATTTGACATCAGCAATGATGTATTAAAAGAAATGGGATATACTCCAGGGAAGGCAGAAAAGTAGTTTGTTTGGACAAGCTAAACAAATCTAAAAGTATATTTAAAAATTAAATAAAAGACAAAAACAAACCATAAATCAAAACAAAAATGAAAAAAATAGTATTTTTACTTGTAACAATTATCTCTTTGAGTGCATTCATGAATCAAGCGTCTGCTCAATCAAAAGTAGCTCATGTGAATTCTCAAAAATTATTGGATACACTTCAATCTCGTAAAACAGCAATGAAAACACTTCAAGAATTTGAAGCTGCAGGAGTAAACGAATTGAAAGAAATGGAAGAAGATTTACAAAAAGCATATACTAAATATGTTGCTGAGAAAGAAAAATTATCTCCAGTTATGCAGCAATATGAAGAAGAAAGACTTCAAAAAAAGCAATATGCTATGCAACAACGTGAGCAAGAATTGCAACAACAAATTTCAAATTTAGGAAACGATTTAAATGCTCCAATTTTGAAAAGAGTACAAAAAGCTGTTGATCTAGTTTCTGAGCGTAAAAAATTAAATTACGTAATTGACGAAACAGTTACATTATATCACAAAGGTGGAATGGACATTACAGCAGAAGTTATGACAGAATTGTTAAGAATTGACGCTGAGGAAACTAAAAAGCCTTAATTTCAAAACAAAAATATTTTTAAAAGCGATCTATTGAGGTCGCTTTTTTTTTATATTTTAATCTTTTAATTAGCGCATTCTGCTTTTCGCTTTAACATTTCCTCACCACTCATTTTTTGGTAGTCAGCACATTTTTTTGCTTTCTCAGCTTTTAATTTCTTCATTTCTTGAGCTTCCTTTTGAGAGACTTCTTTCATCAAGATTTTAGCAGAAAAATCGTTTAATTTTTCTCCAGCTTCCAAACAATCACACATTTTAGTATCTTTTGAGACACAAGAAAAAAGAAGAATTGTGATTGAAAAATAAAAATATTTCATATTGTTAAAATTTTATTTAAATATACACCTTAAATACCACAAAGTTTTTGAACCACGGAGAGTAAGAGGAAAAGAGAAGTACTTTATTAAAAATAACAAAGTTATTTTTACATTGACACCAAAAACTCTATTTCTCTTACTCTCCGTGGTTCAAAAAGAAAAAACATTGTATTGAATGATTGTTTATACTCTAAATTATTTTACAAAATAAAGCAAATTTTCGGCATTTCACAGTATCTTTGTGCAAACTAACGAAAATGTCTGAAGATTTACTCATTTCAGGGGAAAGTAAAACCGAAAAATACACATCTCTTTTACCTCAGTTAAAAGCTTTGATTGGTAATGAAAAAGATTTGATAGCTAATTTAGCTAATATTTCTGCTGCTTTAAAATCTACGTTTGGCTTTTTTTGGGTTGGTTTTTATTGGGTAAAAAATGATGAGTTAGTTTTGGCTCCATTTCAAGGAACAGTTGCTTGCACACGTATTGCTTTGGGAAGAGGGGTTTGTGGTTCCGCTTGGAAAGAAGCAAAAACAATTCTTGTTAAAAATGTGGATGAATTCCCAGGACACATTGCTTGTAGCTCACTTTCAAAAAGCGAAATTGTTGTTCCAATTATTCAAAACAACATTGTTTTAGGTGTTTTGGATGTTGATAGTGACGAGCTCAATGATTTTGATGAAACAGATAAAAAATACTTAGAAGAAATTTGTCAATGGATAGCAACATTCGCTTAAATAAAGTCTTTTATTGCTTTTTAGGATTGATTTTGATTCTCAGTTCTTGTGCTCAAGTGGGTGTAATTTCTGGTGGAACAAAAGACGAAATTGCTCCAAAACCAACAAAAGTTTTCCCACCAAACGAAAGTTTATACTTCAATTCAAAAAAAATCGTTTTTGAATTTGATGAGTATGTAAAACTTAATAATGCACTTGAAAATATTACGATAGTTCCAAAAGGAATTAAAGTGAAAGCTAAAGTTGATAAGAAAAAAATAATTCTTGATTTAGAAGGTGATTTTGAAGCGAATACAACGTATCAGCTTACATTCAACTCGGCAATCAAAGATATTACTGAAGGAAACGATAGTTTGATGACTTATGTTTTTTCTACTGGAGATAAATTAGACACTTTGAGTTACACAGGAGTTGTTTCCGATGCTTATACGGGAGAAAAATTAAAGAACGTGTTGGTTGGTTTGTATCAGGTTTCTGACACAATAAATACAACAAAACCACTTTATTTTGCTAAAACAGATAGCGAGGGAATTTTTAAAATAGCTTATTTAAAAGAAGGTAACTATCAAGTTTATGCTTTTCAGGACGAGAACAAAGATTTGATTTACCAAGTGACAGAAAAAGTTGGTTTTAGAGATAGTTTGTTAATTTTAGATAGCAATGTAAACGATTCAACTTTACTTTTGATTTCGCTAAATCCTTTAGCTAAAAAAATCACGTATAAAACTTTTGAAAGTCCAAGATTGGTCAATGTTTCAGCAAATTATTCTTTGGAGAACACAAACTTCATTTACGAAGATAAAATTATTGAAAAATCAGCTATTTTCTATCATTCAACCGATTCTCTAGCTTTACTTTTACCTAATAAACCGCTTTCTGACTTTTATGTACTTGTAAAAAATGGAGATTTAGTTGATACTTTAAATTTGAAATTACCAATCAAGCAAAAAGAAGAAATTTATTGTAACATTCATCCGTCCAACAAACAAATTTCAAAAAGTAAATCTTTTATGTTGTTGTTTGCCGACGAGATTCTTGCAATCGATTCCTTATTGATAACAGCTATGGATATTGATTCAAATCTCATTGTAGGTCAAATTTTTTACGACAAAAATACCTTGGCCTATCTTTTTCCTGATAGTATTTCAAAAAATGTAAGCATTACTTTTAATCCAAATTCGCTTGTTTTCTCAGATAGTGTTTTGAGTGAAAAAATCACCTTCGATTTTACAAATAAAATGGAACGTGAATTTGGTTCACTTTCATTTAAAAACATCAATTTACCTGTACATTCATATGTTGAGTTTATCTTAAATGGCAAGGTTGTTTTACAACGCTCAGAAAGTGTTTTAAAAGATTCTCCTTTAATCAAATACCTTGAACCAGGAGAATATACCTTTAGAATCATTTGTGATGAAAATGAGAATAAAAAATGGGATGCAGGCTCGGTTTTAGGAAAAAAGCAAGCTGAAAAAGTACTTCATTTTCCACAAACAGTTAAAATTAGAGCGAATTGGGAAACCGAACTTGAGTTTGAAATGTTGAAGTAGTCTCTTAAAAAATAGTTCCAGTTCCGTATAATATCCCTAAAGCATCAATTCCAAAAGAATAACTTGCTCCAAAATACATCACAAAGTTTTCTCCACGCATAATGCGAATTCTTCCTGCAATAATTGGAGCGACTCTGAGTTTTTTATTGCTGTCAAAAATAAAACTAGCTAAAGGTCCAAGTTCACATTCTATTTTTGATTTTTCATCGATTTTAATTTGAAAAAGTTTGAATTCCAAGCCTGTACCCAAAGTTGGAGAAGATTTTTCATTTACTAATGCTCCATTCAGTAAAAACTGCTTAGTTTCTGTTGGTAAATTAAAGAAAACAGGAATTCTCATTCGTTTCTGAGGACGAAATTCTGCAAAAAACAAAATAGCACTTGTAGGTAAAACAATCGATTCTTCAGTATGAATTTGATTTAGTTTTGAACTCGAAATAAAAAGCAAAGATTGACCAAAACTCAATTCAAAATGTTGGTTTTTCTTTAAGGTGTCAGTAGTTTGAGAAAAAATTAATGTTGAAAAAATTAAGAATAAGAATAGTATTTTGTAATTTTTCATAAGTGAATTCGTTTTGACAAACTTACATAAATTTTTCATTCTAAATTTTCATATAATGAAAAAATGATATGATAAGTTCCCTCTAGCATTTGAAAAATTTTCACTGATGAAATGTAACTTTTTTTATACAATTATCAAAAGAAATTAAAATTAATGAGTAACTAATCTTACTTTTAGCGTTCTAAACTAAAACCAGTTCATGAAATTTACATTAATTCTATTTGCTTTTTTATCTTTTTCTTTGTTCTCACAAGAAAAAATGAGTCTATATTTTGATTTTAATTCAAGTGTTTTAAATGACGCTCAAAAAAACATTTTGGATGAATTTTTAAAAAGAGATATTTTTGAAATTCAAAAAATTGTTGCCTATACGGATACTTTTGGAACAAAGAGATACAATGATAAATTAGCACTTGAACGTCTAAATCACATTAAAAGTTTTTTGAAGTCAACAGAACTTGCAAACTTACAACAAGAAGTTAAGGGAGAAAAATATCCAAGTAAAGCAACTGTATCCAACTATAAATCTTGGAGAAGAGTTGATTTGTTTTACATTGTTAAGCAAACTTTACCAATAGAAAATAAAACCCCTGCTCTTCTTGAGGAAGTTATTGAAGTAAAAACTGAAGATTTACCAATCATACAAAAAGATACCGTTTCAACTCAGAAATTTGCTGATTTACTTGAAGCTGAATCAGGAAAAGCACTAAGCTTAGACGTGCAATTTTATCCAGGAACAGATAATAAATTACCAAGTTCAAATAAAAACTTAATTGAGTTTTATGATTTTTTAGCAGCAAACCCGAGTGTTAATGTTTTGATTCGTGGACATGTTTGTTGCCAACGAGATTACGATTTATCCGTTTTGAGAGCAAAAGTGGTTTATGACTTTTTAATAAAAAAAGGAATCGATTCAAAACGTTTGGATTACAAAGGGTATAGTAATTCTTTACCAGTTGCTTTTCCAGAAAGAACCGAAGAAGACATGCAGAAAAATCGCCGAGTTGATGTGGTTATTTTGAAATAAGAGTTTTTTACGATTAACTCAGAAGTAAAAACTAACTTCCACAACTCAAACACTCTTCGTCATCTTCCTCTGGATGTTCTTCAATTCTAGGGTTTAAGATTTTTTTTAAGTCATAAATTTCTTGCTGAATTTCACCATCTTGGAAAAGATTTCCAGTTAATTGCGATTTTAATACTGCGATTTTATCTTTGATTTCTTCTTCTGTCATGATTTCTTGATTTTTAAAATAGGGATTCAAAAATACAAAGTCATTTCAAGCTAAAAATCACTTTTTAGAGAAACTAAGAACAACGAATTGTCAATAAACTAAATCTCCCATTTAAAATGAATTAAATGGGAGATTTTAATTTAGTTTTTAATTTTACTGCAATCGCAATTTTTTAGAATTTCATTGATGTCTGAATCACCATTTTCTGTTGCATGTTTGATGTTTGTATTTAACATTAAACTTGTTGTAGCGATTTCGTCTGAAACATCTTCGCCTTTTTCACTTCGTTCAGTTAATTTTTTGAGATTACAATAGTGAATTTTACAGTTTGTAACTTCTTCGGATTCACCACAAGAACTTAAAATGAAAAGGGATGCTCCAGCAAATAATAGTAATTTTTTCATGATTAGATTTTTTAGTTCAGACAAACATACTTAATAATTCTGATTTAAAGAAATAAAAAATCCCAGCTAAATGAATAACTGGGATTTTGATCCCGATAGCTATCAGGGATTATTTTGAAAAGCGCTTACTCTGCAGTAATCATTGCTTTCATATATTCTCTGTTCATACGAGCGATGTTGTCTAAAGAAATTTCTTTTGGACATTCAACTTCACATGCTCCTGTGTTTGTACAATTTCCGAATCCTTCTTCGTCCATTGCTTTCACCATGTTTAACACACGTTCTTTAGCTTCCACTTTTCCTTGTGGTAATAAAGCCATTTGCGAAACTTTCGCAGAAACGAATAACATTGCTGAAGAGTTTTTACAAGTTGCCACACAAGCTCCACATCCGATGCAAATTGCTGCGTCAAAAGCTTTGTCTGCGTCCACTTTAGGAATTGGAATAGCATTTGCATCCATCGTTCTACCAGAAGTGTTTACAGAGACAAATCCTCCCGCTTGTTGAATACGGTCAAATGCACTTCTATCCACAACCAAATCTTTGATTACAGGAAAAGCTTTCGCTCTCCAAGGCTCAATGTAGATTGTCTCACCATCTTTGAATTTACGCATGTGCAATTGACACGTTGTAACAGCTTTATCTGGTCCATGAGCTTGTCCGTTGATGTAAAGTGAGCACATTCCACAAATTCCCTCACGACAGTCATGATCGAAAGCGATTGGTTCTTTACGTTCGTTGATTAACTGCTCGTTCATTTGGTCTAACATTTCTAGAAAAGAACTGTCAGTTGAAACATTATCCAACGAATAAGTTTCCATTGCACCTTTCGCATTAGCGTTTTTTTGACGCCATACTTTTAGTTTGATATTTATTGTTTTTGATGCCATACTATTAGTTTTTAGTGCTTAGTTTTTAGTGCTTAGTTTTTACACTTATCACCTAAACTGAGATTATACTTTTTCTTTTAATTTTTTTATATATGAGTTTATCATTTTTCCTTCATCTGAAATTAAATTTTCTATTTCAGTAATTAGTTCTAAATCCTTCGTTAAATCTAAATTTCTTGAAAGTGTCAATTGAGTGTCCAATTCATAAAGTGACCCTCTTGCAATTCGTAAATATTGTATGTAGCTAACTGTTGAACTTCTTCCAAATCCTTCTGCGATATTACTCGGTATTGAAATTGATGAACGTTTCATTTGGCTTGTCATACCATAGACTTCTTCTTTTGGGAAATCTTTGGTTAATTTATAAGTTAATTCACTTATTTTTAAACCATTTCTCCAAATAATTAAATCTTTATATGACTTTATTTCTCCCAATTTAATCAGTTGTTTTAATAACTAAGCACTAAAAACTAATGCCTAATCACTAATTTATCATTTATAATTCCTAGCCGCTATCTTAATAAACTCATAATTCAACACTTCTTTGTGTAATTCAGCTTGATTGATATCACTTCCTTTGTATTCCCAAGCTCCAACGAATTTGAAGTTTTCATCATCTCTCAATGTTTCACCTTCAGCATCTTGGTATTCTTCTCTAAAGTGACCTCCACAAGATTCTTTTCTTTGTAAAGCATCAATCGCCATCAATTGTCCTAATTCCATGAAATCAGCAACGCGCATTGCTTTTTCTAATTCTGGATTCATTTCATCTGAACTTCCTGGTACAAAAACGTCTGCGTAGAATTCTTTTCTAATTTGATCGATTTCAACGATCGCTTCTTTCAAACCTTGTTCGTTTCTTCCCATTCCAACTTTGTTCCACATAATTAAACCTAATTTTTTGTGGAAATAGTCAACAGATTTTGTTCCGTTGTTGTTTAAGAAACTATCAATTTGAGATTTTACTCGTGTTTCAGCTTCAACGAATTCTGGTAAATCGGTTGAGATTGTTCCTGTACGAATATCGTTTGCTAAATAATCAGAAACCGTGTAAGGCAATACGAAATATCCGTCAGCTAAACCTTGCATCAAAGCAGAAGCTCCTAAACGATTCGCGCCGTGGTCAGAGAAATTTGCTTCACCAGCAACGAAACAACCTGGGATTGTAGATTGTAAGTTGTAATCAACCCAAACTCCACCCATCGTGTAATGTACTGCTGGATAAATTTTCATTGGTAATTCATACGGGTTTTCATCTGTAATTTTCTCATACATTTGAAATAAGTTTCCGTATTTACTTTCAACCCATTCTTTCCCTAAAGTAATGATTTCAGCCTCGCTTGGATTGTGATTCCCACTTGCAAAAGCTGCTTGTTTTCCTTTGGTTTTAATTTCCGTTGAGAAATCTAAGTAAACTCCTTCGTTTGTATCGTTTGCTTCGATTCCGAAACCAGCATCACAACGCTCTTTCGCTGCACGTGAAGCAACGTCACGAGGAACCAAGTTTCCAAAGGCTGGATATCTTCTTTCTAAATAATAATCTCTATCTTCTTCAGCAATTTGAGTTGGTTTCATTTGTCCAGCTCTGATTGCTTCTGCATCTTCTTTTTTCTTTGGTACCCAAATTCTACCTGAGTTACGTAATGATTCAGACATCAAAGTTAATTTAGACTGATTCGTTCCGTGAACTGGAATACATGTTGGGTGAATTTGTACATAACAAGGATTTGCAAAATATGCTCCTTGTTTGTGAATTTTCCAAGCCGCAGTTACGTTAGATCCCATCGCGTTAGTTGATAAGAAATATACGTTTCCGTAACCACCAGTTGCGATGATTACCGCGTGAGCTGAATGTCTTTCCAATTCACCTGTAACTAAGTTACGAGCAATGATTCCACGTGCTTTTCCGTCAACCTTAACGATGTCAAGCATTTCGTGGCGGTTGTACATTTTTACAGCACCCTTACCAATTTGGCGAGAAATAGCTGAATATGCACCTAATAATAATTGTTGACCAGTTTGTCCAGCAGCGTAGAATGTACGTTGAACTTGTGTACCACCGAAAGAACGGTTATCCAACATACCTCCGTATTCACGTGCAAAAGGAACTCCTTGAGCCACACATTGATCGATGATGTTTCCTGAAACTTCTGCTAAACGGTGAACGTTTGCCTCACGTGCTCTGTAATCTCCACCTTTAATTGTATCGTAAAACAAACGGAAAATACTATCTCCATCATTTTGATAATTTTTTGCTGCATTGATACCACCTTGAGCTGCAATCGAGTGAGCACGACGTGGTGAATCTTGAAAACAAAATGCTTTTACATTGTAGCCCATTTCTCCAAAAGAAGCTGCTGCAGAAGCTCCAGCTAATCCTGTTCCAACAATGATGATATCAATTTTTGGACGGTTGTTTGGTGCAACTAATTTTAAATGGTCTTTATAATCGGTCCACTTTTGTGAAATGTGACCTTCTGGTATTTTTGAATCTAAAACTGACATGTTTCTATGATTTTATTTCGTCAAATAAATATAAACTGGAATAACTGCAAAAGCAAGAGGAATCAAATAGGAGAATCCTTTACCTGTTAATGTGATTAAATTCGTGTATCTTGGATGTCTCATTCCTAGGGACTGAAACGCAGATCCAAAACCATGATTTAAGTGGAAAGCTAAAATAAGCATTGATAAAACATATCCAACAACAGCTAATAAAGCAAATTCATTTGCAGGAAATCCTTGTTTTGATTTATCGTGTCCAAAAAATGCGTAAACTAATGAGTGCATATCTTTGTAGCCTTCTGCAACTTTTATATTCACTTGTTTTGAATATAAATCAGTTCCATTTTTCACAACAACTTCTTCGCTTTTAGGAATCATGTTATTGTTGTGTGTGAAATAAATTTCTTGTTTTTGAGAAGCTCCCATTGGATTTGGGATTTCTAATTCAATCGTATGTAATGGAAAAGGAGTAGAAGACCATTTTATTGCCCACCAAAAATTCGCCATGTGCATCACAATAAAAATAAGAATCGCACTTCCAAGTAAAGCCATATTTCTAGATGCAGAACTTGAATTTGCTGACGGTTTGTTGTAAGCGTAATTGATTGGTCTCGCTTTTTTGTTTTGATAAGTTAACATAAAACCGTCAACAGCATGAAAAAGTATGGAAGCATACGTCAAATATGACATTATTTTAATGAAAATATTGTGACCCATAAAATAGCCATACTCATTGAAAGCTTGCCTTCCTTCCTCTGTACCACTAAATAACTGCAAGTTTCCTAATAAATGTCCAACTAAGAATAGACACAAAAATAACCCTGTCAATGACATCCAATATTTTTTGGCTATTGAGGATTTTAATAAAGCTGATTTACTCATTTTTTATCTTTTAATTTTAAAAAATTTCTTTGCAAATTTAACAGTTAGAATAAAACGGATTACAAGAATGGCTTATTTAGATTGATTTTAGATTAGAAACTTTGCTGACTCAATTATTTAGGATAAATATGTACAACATATCTAAAAACTGGCGATGGAAATTCAACTTTTTTTTCTTCAACGATGATTTGTTCTCCTCGCTTAATTTTTTCAAATTGTTCTTTGCTTGGTAAAACGAAATCTTGCCAGTTGTCAGTTGCTTTGATTTTATGAATAGGGTATTTCCAGTGGTAAAAGGCTAGAGCTTGTTCGTAGGTGATTTTTTTGATGATTTGGGTTTCTGTGCTTGTGGAGTCGGGGAGGATTGGGATTTCAATTTTAATTATGAACTTTTCCATATTTTGGTTATCATTTAATGTTAATTGTTTTACATCAATGTAAAAATATTTATACTGTGGTTTTTTGTAGATACCATTATTTTTTAAGAAATCTAAAATTGATTTTTCCTTATCATTTTTATTCTTGAATTTTGTTTTGAGGTTTAAATTAAAAAGGAGACGATTTTCTTTTCTGTCCGAATTATCAAAATCCAACCATGCTCTCATAACATCATCGTAATAACTATCCTTATAATCAATATATTCAGATGCAACATCATCCTTAGCTACTTCAAAGTAAAAAAACTCTCTTAAAATGGAATCTTGTACTGATTTTATATAATGTTCATATTCTTCATTTGAAATTTGCCACTGTTGAGAGTAGTTATGCTCTCTAATTAAATAACAGCTGTTAGAATTAAATTCTTTGACATCATGATAAGTCGGTAAACTTATTACAAGTGAAAAATTAAGATTTTTTCGTTTAAACTCTTTCTGTATTTTCGTCTCTTTCCAATGACAGAATGCTATTACTTGATTTGCATTTAGTCCTATAACAGGATAATTTACAAATAAACGTTCATAGACTTGTGCAAATATTGCTTGCTGATCATTTAGTGAATTAGAACCTTTTGTCCAAAGATAATTTTTTGCAAAAGTACTGATTTCCACATCTTTTTTAATAGCTAATTTATCTGCATATATAGTTGATGAATCAAATTCTTCATAATAAGCCGCGTTTATGTTTGGATTATATTTATAAATAAATTTCCATTTATCAAAATCATGACCATTATAAAATCGTTTTTTTCGTTCTAAATACAACCCTTCTAAAAGTGGCATAATTTCCTGATTTTTTAAATCAGTATAAGAAATTTTTTTCTGCCAATTTAAAGGAAAAACTTTACGCATTGCAACTCGATCGTAAGAACCAATTTCTAATTTTTTTTCCTTAATTAATTTAGAATCATACAATACATATTTTTCTGCGTGTGTATCTTCAGCCAAACCAAGAATAAGTATTTCCCTTGCAATAGAATCCCTCACATAATTTTGAAACTCTTGATATTCTGCAACAGAAACGTAATTCGTTTTCATCATTTTTTTGATTTCAGAACCCTCTTTGAAGTGAATTGAACTTCGAAATAACAAAAACTCGTTGTTGAAATAAATTCCTGTTGTATCATCTGGAACAACGAGCGAAGTATCAGCAATCACATTTTTATTCAGTGAAGAATAAGGGTAAGATTTTTGTGGAGTAAGTTCAATGAAATTTTCACCCAAGATTTTAGTGATTTTTTTGGAATCTGAAGAAGAAATTTGTGTCAAAGAGATTTCAACTTGCGAAAAAACTATGATAAATAAAATAAGGTATTTCATAAACAATTGTAAAAACTTGTTCGTAAGTGATTTTTTAAACTTCTCAGTAAATTTAACAATTTGTGTAAAACGAATTACAAAAACAGTCATTTTTAGGGAATAAATTTCACAAGTGTATTATTTATTTGCAATCTTTCTTTATATTTGCACCGAAAATTTAGTTTTTGTTTTGAGTCAAATTAATTTTACTCTTTTAACGAAAACTTTACTTTCAACGGTCCTATAGCTCATTCGGTTAGAGCAACTGACTCATAATCAGTAGGTGCTTGGTTCGATTCCAAGTGGGACCACGAAAGGGATAAATAAGTCAAACTTGTTTATCCTTTTTTTTTGAAATAAACTTTTTGAACCATTTTTAATCTTAGTTGTACGAACAGAAAATCTAAAATCTGTTGTCATGAAAACTTTAATTCAAAAAATTCTTGTTGGAATAGTTGTTTGTACTTTAAGTTCTAATTCTTTTGCTCAAACTTACCAAGGAAATATTCAAATTGCAATTTTATTTGATACTTCAAATAGTATGGATGGTTTGATTGAACAAGCGAAATCACGTATTTGGTCAATTGTGAATACGATGTCTAGTTTGCGTTACAACGGACAAATTCCGAAAATTGAAATTGCACTTTACGATTACGGAAACGATAATATTGTGGAAAACAAAGATTTTGTAAGACAAATTTTGCCTTTGACGGGAGATTTGGATTTGATTTCTCAAAAATTATTTGCTTTAACGACTCGGGGTGGAAGTGAATTTTGTGGAGCAGTTATTTCACATTCAATCAAAGAGTTGAATTGGAGTTCGAATCCAAACGATTTACGCATTATTTACATTGCAGGAAACGAACCTTTTAACCAAGGAAATACAAACTACAAAGATGTGATGAAAGTTGCTGTTCAGAAAAACATTCAAGTAAATACAATTTACTGTGGAGATTATCAGCAAGGAATTACCGAATTTTGGTACGATGGTTCACAACTTGGAAAAGGAGAATATTCAAACATCAATTCCAATTTAGTTGTAAAACATTACGACACACCTTATGATGAGCAAATTAGATCTTACAATGATTCTTTAAACCGCACTTATTATGGCTATGGTTCTAAAGGGAAAGAGAAAAAAGAGTCCCAAGATTATGAGGATGGAAATGCAATGAAGCAATCTGTTTCAGCAATTACGGAGCGTGCCGTAGTGAAATCTAAAAAAGTGTACAACAATGCAACATGGGATATCGTTGATGCTAGTTTAAATGATTCTCTTCAAATTCTGAAATTAAAAGAAGAAGAATTACCGCAAGAATTAAAAGGGAAAAACGAAAAGGAAAAGTTAGCATTCATCGAATCTAAAAAGAAAGATAGAGAAAAATTTCAGAAAATCATTCAAGATTTATCCAAGCAAAGAGATGAAAATATTGCTGAACAAAAAATAAAAGATGTAAAACCTGCTGCTGATTTTGGAGAAGAAATTAAACAAAACGTGTTGAAAAATGCTTCTGAAAAAGGTTTTGAAGTAGAGAAAAAGTAAGTGATTCATCAAACTTTCTTTAAAGCCTTTTGGTAAATCTTTTTGATGCTATTTTTTTCTTCTTGTTCTATTATTTCGTGTACTTTGGGAATTAATTCTGTATTATTCTTGCTTTTAAGCATCAAAATTTCACCCAAAGCAAAAGCTGCACTCCAACGAACTACTGTTCCTTCATGACTTGCATTTTTCAAGAGATTCGTTAAGGCGAAATCAATTTTATCTGGGAATTTGTGAATGATATTTCCTATTACTTTTGCAGATTCCCATTTCACTCTTGGAGCTTTTGATGATAAACTTTCCACAACATAATCCAAAGTCATTTCTGTTGCAAGTTCGGGTTTTGTTTTGGTAGTGTATTCAATGGCCTCGATACATGTTCCCTTATCGATATCTTTTAAATTTAGAATGAGTTCAATAAATTCATTTATATCTAAAGTTCCTTTTAAAAGCAAAGTCGATAAAAGTTCAACTTTTTCTTTCTCTTTGATTGATTTGTCGATTAAGATTTGATTGATTTCCATGAAAATTAGCTTTATTTTGCTTGAAAATTAATCATTTTTACAATTCAAATCCTTTTTTCTACAATTCAACTACTTTCTTATTTTGAAACGGGAGAAGTTCAGTACCTTTGTTTCATAAATCAAAACTCTAAAAAAAAATGAAAAAGATTTTATTGAATTTAATCGCATTTATGTTTTTGGGAACTACATTTTCGTTCGCTCAAAATCCAAGTCAAACGATTAAAGGAACAGTAATTGACAAGGAATCCCAAAGTACGATTCCAGGAGTTACTGTTTCTTTACTTGGCTCAGATCCTGTGAAGAAAGCATTGACCGACATCGACGGAAAATTTAAATTAGAAAATGTTTTACCAGGAAGGTATGACATTCAAGTGAAATATTCTGGCTACAAAGAAATTTTACTTCCAAACATAACTGTTACAACAGGAAAAGAAGTTGTTTTAGATATTTCCATGGAAGAAAAAATTAATGAAGTACAGGAAGTAGTTATTTCAGGAACAAAAAAAAATGAAACGATTAATGAGTTGTCTACTGTTTCGGCACGTTCTTTTAGTACAGAAGAAGTAAACCGTTACGCCGGAGGTAGGGCTGATCCTGCTCGTTTGGCTGCAAACTTTGCTGGAGTGAGTACGCCAGATGATTCTCGAAACGACATTGTAATTCGTGGAAATTCACCAACAGGAGTTTTGTGGAGAATCGATGGTTTAAACATTCCAAATCCAAATCACTTTTCGACGATTGGAACAACAGGTGGTCCGGTGAGTGGAATAAATACCAATTTATTGAAAAATTCTGATTTTTTCACTTCCGCTTTTCCTTCAGAATATGGAAATGCTAATGCGGGAGTTTTTGATTTAGGTTTTAGAAATGGAAACTCAGATAAGCGCGAACACACTTTACAATTCGGAATGTTGACAGGTTTAGAAGCTATGACAGAAGGTCCAATCAAAAAAGGAAATGGTTCATCGTATTTGATTGCTTACCGCTATGCCTTCACAGGAGTTGCTCAAGCTATGGGATTAAATATTGGAACAACAGCAACACCTTTTTATCAAGATTTATCTTTCAAAGTGAATAGTGGAAAAACGAAATTAGGGAAATTTTCATTTTTTGGAATGCTTGGAACAAGTAATATTAAATTTTTACACGATAAAATTGACACAACCGATTTATTCGCTTTCCCAAATAGAGATTCTTATTTCGTAAGTAATCTTGGGCTTATGGGGTTAAGTCATATTGCTCGTGTGAATGAAAATTCGTATTTCAAGACTGTTGTCGGAGTTACACTTTCGAGTTCTGATTACAACGAAGACACGATCAATAAAGTAAGTAATGAGGTCGTAAGAGTAATTGAGAATCAAGCAAAACAATTGCGTTATTCGGTAAATACTTCTTTTAACACGAAAATCAGTTCAAAAATGTTCTTGAAATTCGGAGTTTTAGAAGAACTTTTACAACTGAATCTATTTTACAGAAACCGAACTTTTAATCCTGAGTGGACACAAATTTGGGATTTCAATGACTACACTTCTTTGTTACAAGGATATGCGCACATGAAATACAATTTCTCTGATAAATTAACTTTAAATGCAGGTTTGAGAGCTCAATATTTGGCTTTAAATGATTCAAAATCGTTGGAACCACGTGTTGGTCTAAAATACCAAGTAAATCAAAAAAACAACATCAGTTTGGGTTATGGAATGCACAGTCAAATGCAACCAACGGATGTTTATTTTTATAGAACATTAGACGCGAATAATGAATATCAGCAATCAAATAAAAATTTAGATTTTACACGAAGTCAGCATTTTGTTTTGGGCTATGAATTGTTTCCAATAAAAGATTGGAGAGTAAAAACAGAAATCTATTACCAATTTATTTCAAATGTGCCTGTTACTGAAGATTCAAGTGCTTATTCCATGTTGAATACAGGTGCAGGATTTACACCAAATGAAACAGGAAATTTGGTAAACAAAGGAACTGGCGAAAATTACGGTTTTGAATTAACGATAGAGAAATTTTTTAGTAAAGGATTTTATGGACTTATGACAGGTTCTATCTACGAATCAACTTATAAAGGAAGTGATGGAGTGAGACACAACACAGCATTTAATGGACGATTTGTTTATAATGTTTTGGTTGGTAAAGAGTTCAAAATCGGAGCAGAAAAAAGAAATACTTTTACTTTAGATTTAAAATTCACACATGCTGGAGGTAGATTTTTTACACCAATTGATTTAGCCGCTTCACAAGCGACAAAACTTCAGATATTAATGGACGATCAGTATGCTTACACAGCTAGAAACCCAGAATTTTTAAGATTAGATTTTAAAGCAGGATTTACTTTTAACAGTAAAAAACGTAAGCTATCTCAATCGTTCTTTTTTGATATAAACAATGTCACTAATAACAAAAATGTGTTTGCTCAACGTTATAATGTAATTTCAAATTCAATTAATACGGCTTATCAAATTGGCTTTTTTCCAAATTTTGTTTATAAATTGCAGTTTTAAAAGCAGACAATTAGACTTAAGAAATTAGACCAAAGACAGATTTAATTTGAAACTTGAAGACCCGCTTAGGAATAGTGAGCGTTAAGAAAATATAAATTTTGACGCCAAAAGAAAACAGTGTTTGAACGCAGTGAGTTTGTTTTCTTTAAGTCAAAATGAAATATTTTTAG
>JAZKEO010000021.1:0-35829 GCA_040386975.1 Bacteroidota bacterium
TGAGTCTACACGATTGAGTGATACCTTCAGAAACTCAGCCACCTTTTGGCTTCGACAGTGTGACTTCGACAGGCTCAGCCACCTTAGTACCACTACAAACTTCTAACTAAAAACTCCTAACTCTTCATAACTTCATCAATCGCATTCGTAAACTCAATAAAATCGTCCACGCTTAAACGTTCAGGTCTTTCGGTTAAAAAACGGTGTTCAAATGGTTTGTCGTGAATAAATTGTTTGATGGTATTTCGCATCATTTTTCTACGTTGATTGAAGCACGCTTTCACGATTTGAATGAATAATTTTTCATCACACGGGAAAACATCTCTTTCGTTTCTTGTCATGCGAATGACACCAGATTTTACTTTTGGCGGTGGATTAAAGGCGTTTTCATCAACAGTGAAACAATATTTTATGTCGTAAAAAGCTTGAAACAAAACGCTGATGATACCGTAAATTTTACTTCCTGGTTTTTCTGCAATGCGTTCAGCCACTTCTTTTTGAAACATTCCCATAATTTCAGGGATTTGATTTCTATGTTCCAAACATTTGAATAAAATTTGTGTCGAAATATTGTAAGGGAAATTTCCAACAACAGCAAAAGGCTCATTTCCAAAATGAAGTTCAGGTTTCATTTTTAAAAAATCTTCTTCTAAAATTTTTCCTTCAAGAGCAGTGAAATTTTCTTTCAGATAAGCAATTGAGTCTCGATCAATTTCAATTACCCAAATGTCATTTTCTGGTTTTTCAAGTAAGAAAGTCGTTAAAGCTCCCGTTCCAGGACCAATTTCCAAGACTTTTGTACATCCTTTATGATTTTGAAATTGCTCAGCGATTTTACGACTGATGTTTTTATCGACCAAAAAATGTTGTCCTAAATGTTTTTTCGCTCTCACTTCAGGTTTTGCTTTTACCTTGTAGTTGTGGAGCTTCATGTTAGCTTCCATTTTCGCTGTTCTCGAGTTATTGCTCATCTTTTTACTTAGGATTTGAATTCTTCGATAACATTTAAAACTGTTCTGAAAGCGGCAAATTGTCCAGCATATTTTGCATTGTGTTTTGCTTGCATTTCAGGGGCGAATTCATTTTTGTATTTTTCGTATAAATCTGGACTTGGAGAAAAATACATCACAGAAAATGTCATTCCACCTTCCTCTTCACCTTGAACGCGAGATAAACGAGCTTCTGTAAAACATCCCGTTTGGATAACTTCTGGAATATGAATGCTTTTCATCCAATTCACCCAATCTTCGTGAACTTCAGGGTTGATGCTTACTGTAACATTGTATAAAATCATGATGTAAAGTTAAGGAATTTCGCTTTAATTTTGAGGATTTCTAAAAATTTGATTTTTTTAGGCGAACAAGATTTTAAAAAGTGAGTTTACTCGTGTAAATGTCCCGATAGCTATCGGGATTAAAATTGAAGTTCAACGAAGAAAAAGCATTTTTTTGAAGTCCGTATTCAGAATTCATTCAATTCTTTCCACAATTCAGCAACTGGTAAACCCATGACATTGTAGTATGAGCCGTTGATTTTTTCAATTCCGACCATGCCAATCCATTCTTGAATTCCGTAAGATCCAGCTTTATCTAAAGGTTTGTAAGTGTCCACATAAAAATCAATCATTTCCTGAGTTAAGACATTGAAATAGACTTCAGTTTGAACCGAAAATGTTTTTTGTTTATTCATATCACTTAAGCAACATCCAGTGATAACCAAATGTTTTTTTCCACTTAATTTTTGAAGCATTTTTTTTGCATCTTCCATTGAATCTGGTTTACCCAAAATTTCATTTTCCAAAATAACGATGGTGTCGGCAGTAATGATGATTTCATTTTCCTGAATGTTTGGAGTCAAAGCAGTAGCTTTTAATTCAGCTAAATAAGTTGGAACTTTGAAAACATCAAGTTTTTCGTCGTAAATTTCATCTACCTCTTGAATGCGAATTTCGATATTTGGACTTATTTGACTCAATAATTCCTTTCTACGAGGAGATTTTGAACCAAGAATTAATTTTTTGTTTTGCAATGAAATCATTTTTTGATAAATATTTAGCGTAAAATTAGCCTAAAATGTTCAATTAGGATAGATTTAGACTTCTTTATTCATTTATTGCTCGATTTTGAAAACTTGTATCAAAAGAATGCTATTTTTGTATGTATTTTTGAATATTGGAAATTTCTAAGACATATCAAATTGCTTTAAATGCTATCATCGGAGCGTCTGAAATTATCATGACTTTTTACGAGCAAGGTTTTGATACAGAAATAAAATCCGATGGTTCGCCCGTTACAGAAGCAGATTTGGCTTCTTCCAATTATTTAAAGCAAGAATTAGCAAATACTGAAATTCCAGTAGTTGATGAAGAATCACTACAAGTTTCATATGATATTCGCAAAAATTGGAAACAAAATTGGTGTGTTGATCCATTGGATGGAACAAAAGAATTCATAAAAAAAAATGGCGAATTTGCTGTAAATATCGCTTTAATTGAAAATCATAAAGCAATTTTTGGACTTATTGCTTCGCCTGTAAATCGAGAAATTCTTGTTGGAGGTTTGGATTTTGGAGTCTTTATTTTAAAATTTGAAGATGTATCCGATTTTTCAAAATGGAAAAAAATTGAACTTCCAGCAGAAAAGAAAGAAAATTATTCCATCATTGCTTCTCGCTCACATAATTCTGGTTTGACAATGAATTTCATGGAAGAAATTAAAACTGAGTTCGGAGTATTTGACATCATTTCTAAAGGTTCAGCACTTAAGTTTTTCGAATTAGCCAAAGATGAAGCATCAATTTACCCGCGTTTTGCTCCAACAATGGAATGGGATATCGCTGCTGGACAAGCGATTTTAGAAGAATTGGGAGGAAAAGTATTTCAAGCTAAAACTTTAGAAAGTTTGATTTATAACAAAGAAAATTTGTTAAATCCATCTTTTGTTGCCTTGACAAAGTTTTATGCAAACGAATTTTCAGAAAATTTTTCACTGAAATTTCAAAAATAGAATGAGTTTTATAACTGATATAAAATCAAATTTCAGGATAAACGTATTTGTTTACGTTGTTCTTTTTTCGTCTTTTTCAGTTTTTTCTCAAAGTAAAAATATTCCACTTCAAACATATTATAAAACGCAATTTCTGAAGTATTCAGGCAAAAAATCTTTGGAAACATTTTATCCTGTGAATGAAAGTTACTTGAATTTGACTGATTCAATAAAAGATACAACAACTTTTTACTACGACTTTTTTGTTTGGTTTTTTCAACGAAATTGGCTCGAAAAAAAAGAGAAATACGGTAAAATTGAAATTAGTCCATTGGTTAATTTTAGCTACGGAAAAAATACTTCCATAAACGATACTTCTTCTCTATATCGCAACACAAGAGGTGTTTTTGTAAGTGGAGAATTTGAGAAAAAATTGACTTACTCTTTTGTGTTATGCGAAAATCAGTCTCGTTTCATGGATTATCAATCACAGTATTTTAATGATCGAGGCGAATTTTACGACAACGATAGTGTTTTTCAAAAAGTAAACGCGGTCATTCCAGCTGGAGCACGAACAAAACCTTTTAAAGTAAATGGCTACGATTATGCTTTTTCTTACGGAAGTTTTGCCTATCAAATGAATTCAAAAATTAGGATTGAAGCGGGAAATAACCAACATTTTATTGGTTCGGGTTATCGTTCACTTTTACTTTCAGACAATAGTATTTATGCTCCATATCTTCGTTTTTTGTGGAAAATTTCTCCAAAATTGTCTTATCAAGTTTTATACAGAAAACACAAAAATTTATTTCGCAAACCTGCAACTCTTGCTGTTGAATCGGCTTATGAAACCAAATTGTTTTCGGCAAATTATTTGACCTACAAGCCATTTGAAAATTTTTCAGTTTCACTATTTTCAGCAGGAAATCAGCTGAGAACGGATTCTATTACGCGCTACTCTTTTCAGCCACAAATGTTTGTTCCGCTTCCATTTTTTAATTCCGATATGCTTTTTAAAAATAGAATTATCAATGGAATTAGCGGTTTGAATTTAGATTTAGGCTTTGATAAAATGCGTTTTTACGGACAAATAGCAATCGATAATTTTAATGAAAAAACTTTAGTCGCTTATCAAACAGGATTTTATCTTTTTGATTTAGGACTTGAAAATTTGAACTTTCAAGCGGAGGTAAATGTTGTTCCAAATCAATTTTACGCGAGTGAAAATACAAAATTGGCTTATGCACAATACAATTTGCCTTTAGCTCATCCAAAAGGAAACAATTTTACGGAAATTTACGCCAATGTGAATTACGAATTCAAGCGTGTTTATCTCAACAATTCATTTTTAGTTTATTTTACAAACGGAGGAACAATTTCAGATCAGATTGAAAATAATTCAATTTTTCTTTCCCAGAAAAATTTAGCGACAAAATTTGTTGGAAAAACCTTCGTTAATACCTTTGAAGTAGGGTATAGGATCAATAAAAAATACAACCCAACTGTTTATTTTCAATATCAGATTAGAGCAGCTGAATACGATGTTTTGAGTAAAAGCAATAATTATTTTATGGCTGGTTTGAAAGTGAATTTGTTTAATCAATATTTGGATTTCTGATGAAGAAAATCGTTTCCATAATATTCATTTTGTTCAACTTTTGCTTGAATGCACAATCCCTTTTGCAAACAGAAAAAACGTGGATAAATCAATTAAATTCAGATTTTTCGTCATATCACCACATTTTTACTTTTTCTGAATATGATAGTTTGGACTTAATTAATAAGAGAATAAAAATTGAATTAGCACCAGAAATTATGGGTGCATATCAAAACAAGAAATTTGATTACAACACAGGACTTAAATTAGTTGGGAAATACGTTTTAAACTCAAAAATTCAAGCCAATTTTCTTTATTCGCTTACTTATTCAAATTGTCAAAATACACCTTATATCGGAGATTTACAGCCAAAAACATTTTTTAAAAATCAGTTTAAAGATGGTTCAGGTCTTTATCATGATGTAAGAGGAAGAATTCGTTACAAAGCAAACGAATATATTCAGTTTCAAACTGGAATCGACAAGCAAGTAATAGGTGAGGGCGATCGTTCTTTGCTTTTCGGAAATCAAGGAGTTTCAAATCCATTTTTGATGATGAAAGCAAATTTTTGGAAATTTGACTATTATTCCATTCATCAAATTTGGCGTGAAGGAACACCAAATCATTATTTACCGAAAGCGAATTCGACACATTACTTGAATTTTAATGTTGGACCAAAATTTTCCATCGGGATTTTTGAATCCGTTGTTCACATCATCAAAGACACGATTTACAATAGAGGATATGAAGTAGAATACCTGAATCCATTGATTTTTTACAGACCGCAAGAATACAGTAATGGTTCTTCTGATAACGTAATTTTAGGTTTAAATGGTTTTATTTCTTGGGGTGAAAAGATAAAAAATCGACTTTACGGACAATTTGTGTTGGATGATATTAACATTCAAGAAATAAAGAATAAAACCAAATGGTGGGCGAATAAATACGGACTTCAAGCGGGTTACAAAGTGTGGTTCAAGATTAAAAACACAGACTTTTTTGCCCGAACAGAAATTAATTTAGTTACACCTTTTACTTATTCTGCAACAGATTTGAGTACCACTTTCTCTACGCAAGGACTTCCAAATGCTCATCCTTTGGGTTCAAATTTTGTTGAGTCGTATAGCGAACTTGCCTTTAAAATCAAGCGTTTAGAAATCACTTCTTGGGCTCAATTCTACAAAAAAGGAAATGATTATACTGGAAACTCAGCTTCAAATGGTGGAGATATTTTTAAATCGTATAACGCCCGTTCAAATGGAGATTTTGGTTATTTCATTGGTTTTGGAGAAACGACTTATCTATTTCAATTGGGAACAAAATTAAGTAGAAATATAACTATTAGTGCACAGCCAAGAAATCTGAAAATATTTATTGAACCACGTTTATTTCTTAAGAAAAGTACTCCAAAAATTGAAAACGATGTGTTTTTTACTTTTGGAATTCACTCCGATTTTGGAGATAATAAGAGGAATTATTAAACTAAAATTAATCCTCAATTGCTTCAATTCCTTGTTGTTTCAAGCGTTCAAGATTATCTTTCATTGTTTTGACTTGTTCAGCAGAATGACCTTTCCAAACCTTTACTACATCAATAATCCGAATTGGGTGCAAAGAACGATACGATTTTGTTGGATTTCCTGGAAATTTTTTATCTGTCAAATTTGGATCATCTTCAAAAGCTCCCGTTGTCTCTATAACATAAATCCTACCTTCATTTTCTCCTAAAGCTAATTCAGCTCCCCAAATAGCAGCATCCAAGGTGGCAGTAAAATAAACATATTTTGCCTTATTTCTTTGTCCATAATTGGAATTAAATCCAGGTTCAATCAATGCACCAAGTTCTAAATTTGCTTTTGTTCCATGGAGGAATTTTTCTGTTTCCATCATTTATTTTATTTTAAATTCGAGTGTATTATAATTGAAAATTGGATTTTCGTCAGTAGAATTAGAAAATCCAGTTTATTTGGAGAAAATTAATGAATTTTTAATTCCTATATGGATTAATATCTACTTTTTCAACACGTTTGACTTTTGTTCGATTAATTTGATACATTTCAAGTTCATCATCTTGATCTTTATTCATAAACTCTTTTTTCATTCTTTTTGTAAGTTTCGGTTTAATTACTTCCTTTTCAATTAGTTCGCCTTGACCATTGTAAGTTTTTTTTCTAATAACATTTCTTTTTGAAATTTTCTTTGATTGGAGTTTTCCAGTCATTGGAAAATAATTGTATACATAGCTTTTTGTGAAATCAGACTCATTAAAACCTTTTGTTCTCAGGATATTCCAATATAAATCATACACGAAAAATTCGCCATATACTAAGCCTTCTTTATAGTTTGTATATGTGACAATGGAGTCAGTTGGGAATTTAATTAAAGTATCTAATCCTTTTGAATTTTTCGTTTTAAAATTAGCATATTGATGGTTTTTTGACGGTATATATTTATTTACAGAAATTCCAGTAAAAGGTTTGTTATTGTAGGTGAAAAAATACTTACCATCAATGAATGTATGAGGAACAGAAGATTGAGGTATAGTATCTTGAGCTGTTATAAAAGTTTTAGATAAAATTAAAAAAAATAAAATTATGAATTTCATGATTTAAATTATGTAATAGATTTGTTGGATATAGTTACTGTCATATTCTTCACGCAATTATACTAAATATTCCCAACAAAACTAAAATCTAGCGCAAAAAAAAACTCTTCCATCCGCCACGGCGGAGAAAGAGTTTTAAATATATTTTCTAAAAAATTATTCTGCTTCGCTTGGTACTACAATTCTACCACAGTGCTCACACATGATAACTTTTTTCTTAGATTGAAGATCTCTTGTCTTTGTGGTGGGATTTTGTTGAAACAATCCTAATAAAGAATTATTTTACTTTTTTACCTTTTTTATTGATATAGTATTCCTTCTTACCTTTTCTCACTTTAGCTTTTCCATCTTCAAAGTGTGTTGCTATATGATACTTTGCTTCGATTACGATTTTCCCACTTTGATCCTTATAGCCATATTTCCCGTTTTCTGACAGAAAAGGGTAGGGATTGTCATCATCTTTGGTAATTAGAGTCCAGCCATTTTCAGTTTCTTTTACATCGACAACTTCAATGATTTCAGTATTTTCATATCCTTCTGGTAAAACTTCTTCTTGGTTGGCAGCAAAATTTCCATTTCGGTCAATATAAAACCAATTTCCGGTTTTATTTACTTCGGCACGCCCATTGTCAAAAGGCCTGCAATTTTCGTAAATAGCATCAATGACTAAATTATCGCTTCGATCTATGTAGCCATATTTTCCATTATATTTAACCATCGCTCGATCTTCATAAAAACAAGTAATCCAATCATATTTAAATGGAATTATTTGTTTTCCGTAAATATCGACTAAACCCCATTTTCCATCTTGTTTAACAGGAGCAATTTTATCGTTCACATCGGAAATCTCATCATAAATTAAAGGTAAAACTTCTTTTCCTGTTGAATCAACACAACCCCATTTGCCACCTTTAATAGAATAGGAATTGGCGCTTTTCTCCCCACCAATATTAACGTGAGTAAAACCACGGTAGGCATGTTCAATTACATCATATTTTGGTGCAACGATTTCTTTTCCATTTCTAGTTATGAATCCCCATTTGTTGCCGATTTTGACTCCCTGTATATTTCCCTCTTCATAAAAATAATCAGTAACATCATCATATTTATATGTCGCCACTAATACATTCGATTTGTTAATTACACCCCATTTTCCGTTTAATTGTACATTTGCAAAACCTTTTGTAAATGGAAAAACGTCATCATATTGAGCTGAGATGATTACTTTTCCTTTTTCATCAATATATCCCCATTTATTGCCAAATTTCACTCCTGCCAGTCCTTCCGTAAAACACCATGTAACTTCATATTGAAAAGGAATTTCTTTACCGGTATAAATATTAACAAATATAAATTTATCATTGAGCTTAACACGCGCAATAGAGTCGTTTTTTGATTCACGTAATCCACAATTTCCAAAAACAGCATCATATTTAGCCTCAATTAAGACTTTTCCGTTGTAGTCTTGAATACCATATTTGTCATTTTCTTGAAATTCTTCCCAAATTTGTCCTTGAAGGTTAAAAGCAAATAGAACAGCAATCATAAAAAACAGACTTCTCATAGTTATAGCATTTAAATTTTTTAAGCACAAAATAGCAACTATTTTTCAATTCTTAACATACGAAGAATTGCGTATATTAAGAATGGTTTGGTAATTTACTGATTTCCTCCATTTTATAAGTTGCATATATTGGTAAAATATTTATTTGTTCCAATGAAGAAAAATTTTCTAAAGAAATCCTAAACCCATTTGTTATTTTTTTCTCCTCTAAAAAACGATAAAGGCTTTGCATACTGCCTTTTGTACCTGATTTCACTTCAATTGGAATTATTTTCGAATTAATTTGACATACATAATCGACTTCTGCTTGACTATTTTTCGCCTCTCTATGCCAATAAAATAGATCCAATTTCTCATAACAATTTTCCATTTTCAATAATTCCAGGCCAACAAATAATTCGGCAATATTTCCTTTATTTATGGTGTTAAAATCATCAGAAATTAATAATTCGGCAATATTTAAGCCTAAAATTCGTTGAAAAATTCCAGTGTCAAAAATTAATAATTTAGTCTTTTTGGGATTTATTTCAGCACCCAAAGGTATTCCATTTGAAGCCGAATGTGTTACCGAATAAACCAAACCAGCCATTTTTAGTAATTCAATCGCTTCTTTGATTTGTGAATTGTTCAGAGTTGAATTCGGATAAGAATAAGTGAATTTATTTCCTATTTGTTGTGAAATCGTATTAAAAACTTCAATCAATCTTGCATTCGGAACGCGAGATTTATATTTTGTAAAATCGGCTTGAATGGATATAAGTAAATCATTTAAAACTCGTTGTACTTCATGTAAATCTTTCGATTTCACGTAAACGCTCACCGCTTCAGGCATTCCACCAATAATTAGAAATTTTTTGTAAAAAGAAATTAATTTTTTATGTACTAATTCACTCAAAGGTTTTGATATTGATGCTTTTTCCAAGTTTTGTAATAAAATATCTTCTTTGTTTGCTTGTAAAAACTCCGTAAAAGAAAGTGGATACATAAACATCGATCGAACTCGACCAACACCAAAAGATGGAATTTCAGCCAAAGTAAATTCTAAAAGAGAACCAGCAGAAATAACGTGTAAATTAGGCATTTTTTCGTAAAAATATCTAAGTGAACTAATCGCAGGAATACATGATTGAATTTCATCAAAAAACAGTAAAGTTTTTCCTTCAATAATTGGTGTATTTGTCAATATCGATAATTGTTCACATATTTCAAATACAGATAAATTCTTTTCAAATATTTCAGAAAAATGAGGTGTTTCATCAAAATTAATTTCAATAAAATGAGTGAATTTTTTTGATAAATTTTTGACAGAAGAAGATTTACCTACTTGTCTTGCACCTCTTAATATCAGCGGTTTTCTATTCTCTGAAAACTTCCAATTTAAAAGCTCTTGGTCTATTTTTCGATTGAAATACATATGTAATTTAAAAAATCCAAATCAATAATTGATTACAAATTTAAAAAATCCAAACCAATAATGCACTATAAATTACAAAAATCCAAACCAATAATGTGCTGTTAATTGTAAAAATCCAAACCAATGAGTTTGATTTTGTCTTTTTTATAAGTAATTAGTATTATTTATTCTCCTTAAAAATATGGCTAATAGAAAGTTTATTTGCCGTATTTTAAATTTTGAGTTGATACATCAAGGAAATTATTAAACTAAAATTAATCCTCAATAGCTTTAATGCCTTGATCTTTCAAGCGTTCAAGATTATCTTTCATTGTTTTGACTTGTTCAGGAGAATGACCTTTCCAATCTTTTAGCTCATCAATAATCCGAATTGGATGCAAAGAACGATAAGATTTTGTTGGATTACCTGGAAATTTTTTGTCTGTCAAATTGGGGTCATCTTCAAAAGATCCAGTTGTTTCAATAACATAAATTCTACCTTCATTTTCTCCCAAGGCTAATTCAGCTCCCCAAATAGCAGCATCCAATGTGGCAGTAAAATAAACATATTTAGCCTTATTTCTTTGTCCATAATTGGAATTAAAACCGGGTTCAATCAATGCACCAAGCTCTAAGTTTGCTTTTGTTCCGTGGTAGAATTTTTCTGTTGATTCCATTATTTATTCTATTTGACGTATTTTAAAATTTGAGTGGATTAAATTTAAAATTGGAGTTTTGGCAGTAGGATTTTCTAAGTTTAAAATTTTAGTTCTTTTTTTAGACCTTCAATTTTAGAAATAGCATCATTATGATAAATATTATCATCTTTATTTTCTAAAATTACTTCAAGTATCGAAATAGCTTTTATTATATCTTTTTCGATTAATACTCCGTTACTAAGAATTTGTGCTAATTTAAAACAACTTGGAACATGTTTTTTTAAAACAGCTTTCTCTAAATATTCAATCGCTAAATCTGAATTCTTAGAAATATTATTTGAATCGGAATGAATTTTATATAGCCTAAATAAACAATTTTCTTCAATTTTATTTTGATCAATTAAATTTTCACATATTTTAATGGCTTTTTCAAATTTATTTTCTGAAATGTAAATATCAACTAATTCAAGACCACAAAATTCATAGAAATAAGTTTTGAATTCATATCCTAATTTATAATATTCTTTAGCAAGTTTTTTATTTGTTTTAACTCCTGATCCTAAAAGGTAAATATTACCAAGTTCGTATGCTGATTCAGAGTTTTTTAATTTAACAGCTTTATTCCAAAATTCAATACCCTTTTTTTTATCTTTTTTAATGTCAGAAATTCCTTTTTCTGCAAGAAAGTAAATATTTCCCAACAAATGATTAGCCTCACCATTATTTTCTAAGGATTTTGAAGATAGAATTTCAATTGCTTTTTTGTCCTCATCTTGACGAATTAAATTGATAGCTTTTTCAATTAGTTCCTTCATATTTTTATGTAATAATTTCTATATACCCCATTAATTTATTCCCTACCACAATAATACTAATTTCCCTCCACAAATCTAAAATCTATAGCAAAAAAAAACTCTTCCATCCGCCACGGCGGAGAAAGAGTTTTTACAATATATTTTTTAAAAAATTATTCTGCTTCGCTTGGTACTAAAATTCTACCACAGTGCTCACACACGATAACTTTTTTCTTAGATTGAATGTCTAATTGTCTTTGAGGTGGGATTTTGTTGAAACATCCTCCACAAGAATCTCTGTCAACAGGAACAACAGCTAAACCATTTTTCGCATTGTCTCTCAACCTTGAGTAAGCAATTACCAAACGCTCTTCAATTAAAGATTTTGCTTTTTCAGATTTTTCTAAAAATGCACTTTCTTCTTTTTGCGTTTCAGCAACGATTTCGTCCAATTCACCTTTTTTCTTAGCTAAATCTTCTTTTCTTAATTCGAATCTTTCTTTAGCCTCGTCAAACGCTTCTTTTTTATTTGTAATATTGAATTTCGCTTCTTTAGAACGTTTTTCGTGAAGTTTAATTTCTAAACCTTGAAACTCGATTTCTTTGTCTAAAGATTCAAATTCTCTATTATTTCTAACGTTTTTTTGTTGCTCTTTGTACTTAGCAATTGCATTTTCAGACTCTTTGATTGCATTTTTACGGTCAGCAACTTCAGTTTCTAATTCCTTAAGTTCGTCTTGTAATTTTTTGAAACGCGTATCCAAACCTACTAATTCGTCCTCTAAATCTTGAACTTCTAAAGGCAATTCACCACGCACAGTTCTGATTCTATCAATCTCAGAATCAATCTTTTGTAATTCGTATAAAGCGTCTAATTTGTCAGCTACTGATACTTCTTTCTTTGATGCTGCTACAGCCATATCCTAAAAATAATTTATTGGATTTGTATTAATTTCCGTTAAATGGATTGCAAAGTTAACAAATTTTTTCGATAAAATACCAGCAATTAAATTAATTGTAAATTGTTCACTCTCATAATGCCCTATATCAGCAATAATAATCTTGTTTTCGGCATCAAAAAATTCGTGGTATTTGAAATCTCCCGTGATGAAAATATCCGCTTTGTGAGCAATGGCTTCTTTCAAGAGAAAACTCCCAGAACCACCACAAAAAGCCACCGTTCTGATTTTTTTTGGCAACAAATCTGTATGTCGAATGATTCCACAATGAAAGCTTTGCTTGATTTGAGCCAAAAAAGTGAAGGCATCTACTGGATTTTTTAATTCTCCAATCATACCCGAACCTTCGTCTTGATTTTTATTTTTCAGCGGAATAATATCGTGAGCAACTTCCTCGTAAGGATGCGTTTCGTCCATGGCGTGAATGACAGCCGACAAACGGTGTTGTGTCACCAAAAATTCTAATTTTATTTCCTCAGATTTGGTGCGATTTCCGATTTTCCCTTCAAAAGGTTCAGCTCCTTCCATAGGTTTAAACGAGCCAATTCCTTCAGATTCAAAGTTACATTCTTCGTAATTTCCAATTTTCCCTGCTCCAGCTTGAAACATGGCTTTTTCCAATTTCGAAACGTAATCTTTAGGAACAAAAACAACCACTTTAAAAAGTAGGTTTTCATTTGGAGATAAAATACGCGGATTTTCAATGTCCAAACGTGCTGCAATTTCAGCGTTTACCCCTTCTAAATGATGATCTAAATTCGTATGAATGGCATACAAGGCAATATTGTTTTGAATGGCTTTGATAAGCGTTTTTTCAACGTAATTTTTGCCTGTAATTTTCTTTAAACCTTTGAAAATGATTGGATGATGAGAAATAATCATGTTCGCACCTTTTTCAATCGCTTCCTCAAGGATTTCTTCTGTGCAATCCAAAGACACCAATACGGAAGAAATTTCCATGTTTTCATCGCCAACTAACAAACCACAATTGTCGAAATCCGCTTGACTTCCCAAAGGAAATTTATCTTCTAAAAAATGTACAACTTCTTTTATTTTCATGGTTTCTGTTTGTAATTTTGAAACGTAAAACTATTTTTTGTTTTTACCACTTAGAAACTTAGAAAACATAAGCTCTAAAGTTTTCTAAGTTTCTAAGTGGTGAAAGATAATGTCATAAAATTTGTATTATTTTTTTGACATTTTACAATTAATTCCTCTCCAAATTTATGTTTTTTATTTCAAAATAATCTTTACTTGTTAAAATATTTCTAATTTTAAAAAATGTTTTTGAGATATTTACTTTTCCCGATTTCTGGAATTTATTGGATAATCACTTTTTTAAGAAATTATCTCTATAATATAGGTATTTTTAAATCATATAAAATTCCAGTAAAAGCGATTTGTATTGGGAATTTAAGTCTTGGTGGAACAGGAAAATCTCCAATGACGGCCTATTTAGTAGATCAATTCATTTCAGAGAAAAAAATTCAAATTTTAAGTAGGGGATACGGTCGAAAAACAAAAGGTTATATTCATTTAGATGAAAATTCGACGGCTGATTTAGTGGGAGATGAACCTTTGATGTATTTCAAACGATTTTCAGTGAAACATCAAACTGATTTTGGTGTTAATGTATGTGAATCAAGAGAAACGGGAATCAAAAACATACTTTCAGCTTACAAACCGGATTTAATTCTCTTGGACGATGCTTTTCAGCACAGAAAAGTACAAGCAGGTTTTTCAATTTTACTGACAGATTATTCGAAGTTGTTTTCTGATGATTTTATTTTACCAGTAGGGACTTTGCGTGAAGCAAAAAGCGGAAAAAACCGCGCTGATGTCATTATTGTAACAAAATCGCCAGAAAATTTAAGCGATTCAGAGAAAAAAGCGATTAAAGAAAAACTAAAATTTAAGGAGGAAAATATATTTTTTTCAAGCATAAAATACACGGATTTGGTTTCCATTTCTGAAACAAAATCTGAGGAAATTGAAAACGTAATTTTGGTTACTGGAATAGCCAATCCAAAACCTTTGGAGGAGTTTTTAAAGAAAAAATATAATGTTGAAACAATGAGGTTTTCAGACCATCATAATTTTTCTGTGGAAGATGTCTTGAAAATTAACAAAAAATTTGATACTTTTGCCAGTGAAAATAAAATCATCGTTACAAGTGAAAAAGATTATATGCGTTTAGTTGCACCGCAATTTTCTGGACTCACATCTGAAAAACCTTGGTATTTCCAACAAATATCGATTCAAATCGATCAAGAAATAAATTTTTTAGAAAAAATAAAAACGTATGTTAACAAAATTTAATGAATCAGTAGCTTTCTTAAAAAGCAAAACATCAGTTAAACCAACAGTTGGTATCATTTTAGGAACTGGACTTGGAGGTTTAGTAAAAGAAATTGAAATTATTGATGAAATTTCCTACAAAGATATTCCAAACTTCCCAGTTTCAACTGTAGAAGGACATTCAGGAAAATTGATTTTCGGAAATTTAGGAGGAAAACAAGTAATGGCAATGCAAGGTCGTTTTCATTTTTATGAAGGATATGATATGCAACAAGTTACTTTTCCAGTTCGTGTTATGAAATTGATGGGAATTACTCATTTATTTGTAAGTAATGCTTCTGGAGGTGTAAATCCTGACTTCGAAATTGGTGAAATCATGATTCAAAATGACCACATCAATTTATTTCCAGCTCATCCATTAATTGGAAAAAACTTTGATGAATTAGGACCTCGTTTCCCAGATATGAGTAAACCTTACGACCACGGAATGATTGATTTAGCTAAAACAATTGCTAAAGAAAATAACATTCGCGTTGCAACTGGAACTTATTGCGGTTTAACTGGACCAACATTGGAAACTCCAGCTGAATACGGATATGTTCGTGCAATTGGTGCTGATGCAGTTGGTATGTCAACAGTTCCTGAAGTTATCGTTGCTCGTCACATGGATGTTCCTTGTTTTGCGATTTCAATTATTACTGATTTGGGAGTTCCAGGAAAAATCATGGAAACAACGCACGAAGATGTTCAACGTGTTGCTGAAATCCAAGAGCCGAAAATGACTTTAATAATGAAAGAATTAATTTCAAGACTATAAAAAAGTAGTTAGAAGTTAGAAGTTAGGAGTTAGGAGTGTTACATTATACTCAGAACTACTAACTTCTAACTACTAACTCATAACTCAAAAAGGTGTGAGAGAAAAATACGAAGTAGTTATTGGTTTAGAAGTGCATGCTCAAATGCTCACAAAATCAAAAGCTTATTCCAATGATGTAAACGAATTTGGTGCCATGCCAAATACGAATGTGAGTGTTATTTCTTTAGGACATCCGGGAACTTTGCCTGTGATGAATAAAAAAACAATCGAATTTGCAATAAAATTAGGAATCGCTTGTTCGTGTGATATTGCTGAAAATCAATATTTTGCGCGAAAAAATTATTTCTACCCAGATTTACCGAAAGGTTACCAGATTACACAAGATAAAACGCCAATTTGCACTGGTGGTTTCATTGAAATAAAAACGGATGAGGAAAATTTCAAAAAAATTGGACTTACTCGTATCCACATGGAAGAAGATGCCGGAAAAAGTATTCACGATGTGGATGTTTACGATACTTTGGTTGATTTAAACCGTGCAGGAGTACCTTTGTTGGAAATTGTTACCGAGCCAGATATTCGTTCTTCACAAGAAGCGTATAATTATTTAACGGAAGTTAGAAAATTATTGCGTTACCTTGAAATTTGTGATGGAAACATGGAAGAAGGTTCGATGCGTTGCGATGCGAATATTTCCGTGATGTTAAAAGGTTCTGATACTTTTGGTACGAAGGTCGAGGTGAAAAACATGAACTCCATTAAAAATGTACAAAGAGCAATCGAATTTGAGATTACACGTCAAATTGAAGCTTTGGAAAATGGAGAAGTATTAACACAAGAAACAAGAGGTTTTGATGCTTTGAAGGGTACAACGATGTCAATGCGTTCAAAAGAAGCAGCTAACGATTACCGTTTTTTCCCTGAGCCAGATTTACAACCAATTCAAGTTACAAAGTCTCAAATTGAACTTATTAAAGCCGAAATGCCTGCTTTACCAAAAGAATTATTTGAAAAATACACAAATAAACTTGGTTTATCAAAGTATGACGCTTACAATTTGACTGATAATAAATACATTGCTCTTTATTTTGAAGATTTAATCAAAGAAACTTCAAATTATAAAACGGCAGCAAATATTATGATGGGTGAAGTGAAATCTTATTTAAACCAAAATGGTTTGGAGATTGAAGATTTTCCTATCTCAGTGAAAATTTTAGCAGAATTGATAGCTTTAATTGACAGTGGAAAAATTTCTATTTCTGTTGCCAATCAACGAATTTTCCCTGAATTAATTTTAAATCCAAGTGAAAAACCTTTGGATATAGCTTCTCGCTTAAATTTAATTCAAGAATCGGACGAAGGAAGTTTGAAGGCTTACATTCAACAAGTTATTGATGAAAACCCAATCGAAATTGCTCGTTATGTTGGTGGAGAAAAGCAATTACTTGGACTTTTTATGGGGAAACTGATGAAAGTTTCAAATGGAAAAGCCGATCCAAAACAAGCAAATCAATTGATGCGCAAAATGTTAGACGAAGTTGTATTATGAGATATATTTTTAAATTTTTAATTTTATCATTGATTTTAGTTTCCTGCTCAAATTCAGCTGAAACGACAGAAGAAAAAGATGAATTTTCTGAAACAAATCTTCAAAATCCAAATGAGAATTTACCAAATAAAAATTTACCTGACAATTTCGAAATTAATGGAATGATTGCCGGTGGAGCAAATCAACCTTTGAGTTTAGAAGCTTTAAGTAGCAAAGGAACAATTCGTTTGGCTCAAACTTCGGTAAATGAAGATGGAAGTTTTGTTTTGAAAGGAAACATTCAAGGAATGGGAATGTATCAGTTGAAATTAGGTTTGGCTGACAACAAAATTATTCCTCTGACTCTGGAACCAAAAGATAAAGTGAGTTTAAATGTAAGTTACGAAAAATACGAGTTACTTCCTGTTTGGTCAGGAACAACTTGGGCGAAACCTTTGAGCGATTATATGTCGAAATTCAATGATTTTGCTATAAAACAAATGGAATTATCAAAACAGACGCAATTAACTCAAGAACAACAACTTGCTGAATTCATGAAAATGAGAAAACCTTTGGATGATTTTGCAAAAGTTCAAATGACGAAAGATCCAGCAAATGCTGCGAATATTGTTTTGAGCACTTCTTTGACTCCTGCGATGGGCTTTGAAAATTGGGATCCAAGTTTCTTAGATGTGTTGAAAAAAGTAGCTAACGCATATTCTGAAAAATACAAAGAATCACCTATTGTTGCTTCAATGCAGAACCAAGTGAAAGAAATTGAAGCTGGTTATAATGATTTTAAACTTTCTAAATCGGGTAAAAAAGTAGCACCAGAAATTGCCTTAAAAAATCCGCAAGGGAAAGTAATCAAACTTTCTTCTTTGCGAGGAAAAGTTGTTTTGATTGATTTTTGGGCATCGTGGTGTGGACCATGTAGAAAAGAAAGTCCGAATGTGGTAAAATTGTATAATAAATATAAAAATCAAGGTTTTACGGTTTACAGTGTTTCATTGGATAGTGATGCTGAAGCATGGAAAAGAGCCATAAAATCAGATGGTTTAGTTTGGCCAAACCATGTAAGCGATTTGTTACATTGGAAAACACCTCTGACTCAAATATACAATTTTAATTCAATTCCTTATACCGTTTTGGTAGATAAAAGCGGAAAAATTGTCGGAACAAATCTTCGTGGAGAAAGTTTGGAACAAAAATTGAAGGAAGTCTTATAAAATTTTAAATTAATGAAAAAAAACACTTCTTTTTTAGTTTTATTTATTCTGTTAAATACCTTTGCTTTTTCTCAAATAAAGGTCAAAATTTCAGGTGAAATACTAAATTATGCTGACACAGTTCGTTTGTCACAAATCGTTGGAAATCGCTACGTTGACTTAATGAAAAAAGTGGTTGACAAAAAAGGAAATTATACTTTGGAAGGTACTATTCCCGCTCCAGATTATTACGTTTTCAGAATTGGAAATCAGCAAGTAAATTTGGTTTTAAGAAACAATTCGGATATTAAAATCTATGGAGATTCAAAAAACTTAGCTCAGTTTAATAACATTGTGAATTCTAATGAATCGATAAAACTAAACGAGTTTGTAGCTGTAATGCAGAATTACAATATGAAAAAAGATTCTGCTTCACGTTATTTGCAAAATCATCCAGATCAAGAACAAGCTGTAAATCAATCGTTTTCAAAAATATTTTATGATTTTGAAACATACAAAAGCAATTTCTTGAAAGAAAATGAAAATTCTCCTGCTTTGATTCCAATGATTTCTTTGATTGATACAGATAAAGATTTTCCAATGTATGAATATGTTGTAAATCAATTAATTAAAGGATTTATTGAGTCGCCATCTGTTTTAAATTTAAAAATTCAATACGAGCAACTAAAAGCTAAAAAAGAATCCATGAGTTTTTTAGATGAAGGAAAACTTGCTCCAGATTTTTCTCAAGCAAAGATGGATGGAACACAAATGAAATTGTCTGATTTAAAAGGAAAAGTTGTGTTGTTGGATTTTTGGGCTTCTTGGTGTGGACCTTGTAGAAAGGAAAATCCAAATGTGGTAAAATTGTATGAGAAGTATAAAAACGAAGGTTTTACTGTGATGAGTGTTTCTTTGGATAAAGATAAAAATGCTTGGGCGGCGGCTATTGCAAAAGATAATCTTTCGTGGCCAAATCATGTGAGTGATTTAAAACATTGGGGAAATGAGGCAGCAAAATTGTACAAAGTTTCTGGAATTCCATTTACCGTTTTGATTGACAGGGACGGAAAAATTATTAATAAAAATTTGCGTGGAATTGATTTAGAAAACAAACTAAAATCAATTTTCGGACATTAATCAATGGAAGAAAACCTATCCAATCATCCAAGTCTGAGAACAAAAATATATTTTGCTTCAGATTTTCATTTAGGAGTTCCTTCTTACGAAAAAAGTTTACTTCGTGAGAAAGCAATTTGTGCTTGGATGGATGAAATCAGGCCGACTTGTCAAGAGCTTTTTTTGGTTGGAGATATTTTTGATTTTTGGTTTGAATACAAACACGCTATTCCAAAAGGTTTTGTTCGTTTACAAGGAAAAATAGCTTCTTTTACGGATGCTGGAATTCCAGTTCATATTTTTACTGGAAACCACGACATGTGGATTTTTGATTACATTCCTAAGGAATTAGGCGTAAGTCTGCATCGCAAAGCAATTGAAAGAGAATTTTTCGGAAAAATATTTTTGATTGGTCATGGCGACGGTTTAGGTCCTGGAGATTTGAAGTATAAATTCTTGAAAAAATTCTTTGATTCAAAAATTTGTCAATGGCTTTTTGCTCGTTTTCATCCGAATTTTGGAATTGGTTTGGCGAATTATTCTTCGCGCTCAAGTCGCAAATCTACAGGAAATGATGATGAAATTTATCACGGTGACGATAAAGAGTTTTTAGTGCAATACTGCAAAGAAAAAATCAAGGAAAAACACTACGATTATTTTATTTTTGGCCACAGACATTTGCCTTTAAACATTGATATCTCAGAAAAATCTAAGTATATAAATTTAGGGGATTGGATTAAATATTATACTTACGGAGAATTTTCTGAAAAAGGTTTTGACTTAAAAGTTTGGGAAACAAATTGACTTTAAATTTCAATTGCATACGATTTATAAAAATATTTTGTAGTTTTGAAGGTAAGAATTAAATAGATTTCAATATGAATTTTGATATTTCACATAATAATCAGTACGCTTTAGTAGTTTCAAATGTTGAAAAACTTGATATTAACGCTTCTTCGGAGTTGAAAAGTGAATTGGTCATGTTGAATAAAAACGGTATAAATTCAATCGTTTTAGATTTATCAAAAACACTTTATTGTGATTCTTCTGGTTTAAGTTCAATCTTAGTTGCAAACAGACTTTGTAAAGATTCAAGTGGACAATTTATTTTATGTGGTTTGAATGCCAAAATCCTAAAATTGATTGAAATTTCTCAATTGGATAAAGTCTTAAATATTACCGAGACAGCTCAAAAAGCACAAGAAATATTTGTTGTAAAAAATGATATTTGAAGTTACCGTTTTAGGCTCAGGTGCTGCTTTACCGACATTAAAGAGAAATCCATCAGCTCAATATGTAAATTGTAACGAAAGACACATTTTAATCGATTGTGGTGAAGGAACTCAAAATCAAATCAGGCGATTTGGGATAAAAATCCAAAAAATCAAACACATTTTAATTTCACATCTTCATGGCGATCATTATTTTGGTCTGATTGGACTTTTAAGCACGATGAATTTGTTGGGTAGAACAGAAGGTTTAACAATTTATGGTCCTCCCGAATTAGAAGAGATTCTGCATATTCAGTTCAAAGCTAGCGGACATTATTTAGCTTTTAAATTAAAGTTTCAAGCAACAAATTCGGAAAAATTAAAACTTATTTTTGAAGATAAATTGATTGAAATTCATTCGATCCCACTCAAACATCGCATAAAAACTACTGGTTTTATCATCAAAGAAAAAATCAAGGAACGAGCTATTTTAGGAGAAGAATTTAAAAAATCAAAACTTTCTTTGGCTGCACTTCCATTTTTCAAGCGAGGAGAAAATTTCATAACTGAAAATGGAGAAGAAATTGATTTTGAAGACTTTTCACTACCAGCAAAAGATGCAAAAAGTTTCGCTTATTTTTCTGACACAGCAGTTTTAAACGAAAATTCAAAACACATTGAAGGAATTAATGCTTTGTATCACGAAGCAACTTTTACAGATGAACATACGGATAGGGCAGAGCATACCTTTCATTCAACGGCAAGTCAAGCGGCTGAATTTGCTAAATTTTCAAATGTGAAAAAACTGTATTTGGGTCACATAAGTTCACGCTACGAAAATACAGATCAACATTTTCTAGAAGCAAAAATTCATTTTGATAATACGATAATTGTTGAAGATGGAATGAAATTTGTAGTTTAAATTCTATCAATTCATAATTTCAAAGACTTCGCTAGTCGAAAAAAGAGTATGAAATTGGATAAATTGTTTATTATTTGTAACTTAGCAGTCATTTTCACGTTAAATTGATACATGAAATTTATATTAAATAGTTTTTTTATAATGTTTTCGCTGAGTTTATTTGCTCAGACAGACAGTTTGTTGCTTGAAAGAGAGCAGCAATTAAAAAGCTATTTGACTAATTTACGAGCTTCAAAAAACAACGAAGAGAAAGAAAAAAACAACCAAGTATTCAAAGCATATTTAAACGAAACACTTCAATTGAAAGGAGTTTTTGAATACCCTTTTTCTGATTTAAAAACTTTAGGTTCCATTAAAAGTCCTGATAATTCATTCCGTTTGTTTAATTGGAATGTTGAGCAAGACGACCGTTCAAATAAATATTACTGTTACGTTTTGCGTTTCGACGAAAAGAAAAAAGAATGGAAAACAATTGAATTGATTGATAATTCTGCTTCTTTGAACAAAAAGCCAGACGATATTTTAGATGAGAAAAATTGGTATGGAGCTTTGTATTACAAGATTATTCCTGTTGAAAAATCAAATAAAACGCTTTATACTGTTTTAGGATGGGACGGAAACAATCCAATGAGTAATATCAAAATGATTGATGTTTTATCGTTTAATGGAAGCCATGTGAAGCTTGGAAGTCCGATTTTCAAAATGGCTGATAAAACTTACAAGCGTTTGTTTTTTGAGCATTCAAATAAGGCTTTTATGACTTTAAATTTTGACGAAGCTCGTCAACGTATTATTTACGACCACCTTTCTCCAGAAACGCCAAGTATGGAAGGTTTCCACGAATATTATGTACCAGATTTATCTTACGATGAATTGAAGTTTGTAAATAATAAGTGGGTGATTCAAGAAAATGTTGTTGGTGTAAATGGTAAAGAGTCGAATTCTTACACTTTACAATACATCAACAAGAAAAACAATCAAGTTGAAAAAGCAAGTGTAAAAAACAAATGGGTTGATCCATCAGATCCAAATGCTCCTAATGGTGGAAATGTTCATGTTGCTAAATTGCCTGGCGATGAACTTGGGAAGTCTAAACATGTAGACTCTAAAGCTACAACAGGTTCTCCTACAATTTCTAAAAGACAAAGGAGAAAAAATGAGTTTTCAATGAATCCTTTCTTGAAAACGAGAAATAGAAAGTAAGCGAAAGTTTTTTTCTAGCAATTTATCGAACTGCAATTTAAAATTATTTTTGTCTTGTTTTGACTTTTTTTATTAGTAGACGCAGGATTCTGATGATGGTTGTTATGTGTGGTTTTTACTTGATGTGATTATAAGTTCCCTTTTTCAGTTCTTTCCATTTTTTCTTAGTCACCTTCTCGGTATATAAGATAATTTGGGTTAAACTATCCACTTTAGTTATTATCATAACTGGAAGAGTGTAAATATTGGTGGTTTTGTCATTAGGAATAAATTTACTCACCCATTTAGGCGAAATAAATAAGGAATCCGTGAGCTTTATCCAATTGCGTTCCTTGGAATTTATAGCTTTTGAAATATGGAAATCAACGCAATCCTGACAAATTAGTTTAATTATGAGGCTATCACAAATTGACTCATTATCAATCTCTCTGTTCGTATATGGTCTAATGAAATGATTAATCTCTAAAGTGTCTGAACCGTATATACCTACTGAAATATTATTGGTGTTATCCAAAATAATATATTGATAAATAGTATCAGTGTAACTCTCATATTGAAAAATAATATTTTCTCGATTATTCCATAAATTATCTTGACTCCAACATTGTGTTTGTAGATTAAAAAGAGAAATTAATATTAAGGTTATTTTTTTCATTTTTAAAAACTTACATGTTTCCTTAATTCTATTTCGCCAATCATTTTGTTCTGGGTGTATTGGCGCAATTTTTTAGCGAATATTTTAGTTAAATTATTATTTAATCGGAAATTCATATTCTTCTCCATCAACTTCATAAATATCCATACTGGATTTTAGTTTGTCAATCGTGAAACTCGCAAAAACAATGTTTTTAAGCTAAAATTAAGGATAGATTATTCTTTTATAATTTTACTTCGTTGTATAACTTGTCCTTTTTTGTCGGTAAGTGTCAAGAAGTAAATACCTATTGGCTGATTTGAAAGGTCAAGTGTATTTGTATCTTTTCTACAAGTAATAAATTGTCCTGTTAAGTTCGTCAGTTCCACGTTGGTCAGAATAGAAAAATTGATTTCATTTTTTGCCGGATTTGGATAAATAACAATTTCTGGTTTATTATTTGTGATTTCGTCAACCGAAGTTGTTGCACTACAATTTTCACTAAAATTTACGTTCGTATCAAATGCAAAATCAGCTCCTGCTATCCAATTATCATGGCTATATGTGGCATTATCTACTTGAATACACTCAAGATTAGGATTATATGTTGCAACAAATTTTATAAAATTCGTATTGTTGCTATTCGCTACATTTAAACTTGTCAGTTGATTTTCGAGACAAAACAAAGTTGTTAATGCATTGTTTTCACTCACATCTAATGTTGCCAGTGAGTTATTACTGCAAATCAATGTTTCCAAAGCAGTGTTAGTTTGCGAATCTAATGTTGTTAATAGGTTACTACTACATGTCAACTCTATCAATGCGCTATTGCTACTAATGTCCAAATTTGACAGTTGGTTGTTATAACAATGCAAAAGTGTTAATGTTATAATATTATTGATATTTAAGCTTGTGAGTAGATTGTCAGAACAGTATAATTTTGTTAAAGATGTATTATTACTGACATCTAACACTGAAAAAAGATTAATACTACACCATAACTCCGTTAAAGCAATATTATTAATGAGATTCAAGTTTGTTAGCTGGTTATTGACACAAATTAGGTACATCAAATTCGTATTATTACTAACATCTAAAGTTAATAGTTGGTTATGACTACAACTCAAATAGGTTAATGCATTGTTGTTACTAACGTCCAAATCCGACAATAGATTGATTCCGCAATGTAAATCCGTTAAAGCAATGTTGGTGCTGACATCTAAATTTGTTAATTGGTTGTTCGGACAAGCCAAGAATGTTAAGGGGGTGTTGGTTGTATTCAAACTCGTCAATTGATTATCGTTGCAATACAAAGAAGTTAAAGCCGTATTGTTACTCACATCCAAACTCGTTAGTAGGTTTGAATTACAGTCCAATTGTTTCAATTCCAAATTGTTACTGATATCCAAGTTCGTCAATTGATTCATGTTACACCACAAAGTATCCAAGGCTGTAAAAGCCTCAATACCTGTAAGGTCGGAAATGTCCATGCCTGAAACCTGCATAAAGCCACTGAATACCGCAGCCTCATTTACTTGTATTTCACTATCTTCGTTAATGTCTATTATGGGGCTATGATTGAGTAGAGCATTCTTGAAATTCACATCGGGAATGTTAACATTTTGTGCGTTCAAGGTCGCAATATTTGTAGTAAAAGCAACTGTGAACGTCAGCAATATTTTTTTCATTTTTTATTGTTTAAATAAATTGTTTACAACAAATATACATACTCTTTTGTTGTATCCGTCTATGATTGTGTAAAAGGTTTCTTGCAAATATTTACTTAAATTCTCACTTAATCGGAAACTCATATTCCTTTCCATCAACTTCATAAATATCCATACTGGATTTTAGTTTGTCAATCGTAAAACTTGCAAAAACAATCTTTTTAAGAGCTTCATAATACTTGAAATGTGTGTCATCGTTTACAGAATTGATTTCACTTCCTAAATTGACTGGTTTCGACCATTCTTTGCCTAAGTTTTCAGAAACAAAGATGTCGTAACCTCCCATTCCTGTATGTCCGTCAGAACTAAAGAATAAAAAGCGTCCATCTTCAGAAATAAAAGGCGTTGTTTCGCGCATTACTGTGTTAATGCTGTCAGAAATTGGTTTTGCAGTTCCCCATTTTTTGTCCACTTTTGAAACGACGTAAATGTCAGTCATACTTTTATCGCCTTTTCTGTCGGAGACAAAATACATCGTGTTTCCATCAGCACTCAAACAAGCTGAACCATCAAAAAAAGATGTGTTTATCGTTTTATTTTTAATCACTTTTGGACTTGCCCATTTGTTTTTTGTAGTCAATGAAATTTCACAAATATCTGAACTCATGGTGATTTCTTTTAAGTCGGTGGCAGTCGTGTTTAAAGTCATTAAACCCGATAAACCATCATTTTTGATGTAAGAAATACAGTCAAAACCTGGAGAATTGATGCGATCTAATTTATTTGTGATACTATCCCACATTTGGTCTTCTTCATTCCAAATGGCTCGGTAATTATCCTCAAAATATTGCTCATCGTCTGGATTGTTTTTTCCGCCAGTCGTGTTGTCTCTTCTTGAAGTGAAATAAAGTGTTTTTCCTCCGTTCAATAAAATTGGTGCATATTCGTTGTAACCCGTGTTTATATCATTTGAGAATAATTTTCGTTTTGATCCTTTTTGCTTTTCAAGTTCTTGTTTTACAAAATTACATTCCGCGATATGTTCTTTGATGCTCAAATCTTTGAGACGTTGTTTTGGTAATTTCTCCAAGCAATAATTGAAGTAAATTAATGCTGAATCGATGTTGTTTAAACGATGATAAGCTGAAGCTAACAATTCAGCATCGTCCACATTTTGTTCTTTGCGCAAAGCTTCTGCTTGTTTTCCGTATTGCAAAGCATAACCGTAATTATTTAGGCGTAAATGCGTTAAACCAACCCAATATGGACAATTAGGATTGTATAAATCTTTGTTGGAAGCAATTTTAAATTTATTTAAAGCTTCACGGTATTTCCCTTCTAAAAAAAGCACTTTACCTTCTTCAAGTGTCAAAAGTGCTGCTGTTCTATCAACGATTTTTGTTGTTGAATCTTTTGGACTTAAGTTAAAAGAAGAAGCGAAAATTGCATTTGTACTTAAAAAAGCAACAATAAAAATAAAGATTTTGAATTTCATGGTCTTAAATTACTAATTTTTTATAAAAATAATCATTTTTTTAATCCAACAATTTTATTCATGGCTAAAGTTGAGGCTACGCATGCTAAAATAGGAGCAAAGGAAGCGCAAATCCATAGAAATAAATGTGTTATGAAGTTTGCAACAACTTCAAGCGGTGATTCATAAAAATTGTGCCAAGTAAATAAAGCGTTCAAATTTACAGGAACAAAAATGAGTAAAGAATAAATTGCTCCAATTCCAAGTGCTAAACCACGGTGTTTTCTAATAAAGATGATACTTTCATTTACAGATAGTTTCCTCCTTTCGTTGATGTAGTCGATAAAACTAAAGCCATAATAATAAAAACCGATGAAGTATGTAATGTAAAAAACGGGACTATCTTTTGGATTTTTCCAACCAATAAACGAAATGATAACGACAATCAAAAAGAAAAAATAATACCACATAAAATTGCGTGAAACGATTATTATTGCTCGCTTTACGTCCAAAATAAATTGTTGACGATTGAAAACATATCTATTTCCAGTGACAATTTGCTCTGTTTTTTGTGATAAAAAAGCCAATAGCGGTGAAAGTAGGGCGACAACCAAATATTTTGAGAAATTCATCAAAAGCATCGCGAGTGAAATTTCAAAAAAGAGTTGAATGATGTACCATACAATGTCGTTTATCGTATGTAAATCCGTGGTGAAAATATGGTCTTTTATTTCGTAACCCAATTTATAAATTCCAAGCATTAAAATCGCTGGAATGATTCCATACCAATACAGTTTATGTTTTTTTATAAACAAAAACGCTTGCCAAAACGATTGGATTCCGATTAGAATTTCTTTGAAAATATTCACGTACAAATTTAATGTAAAATTTTGTTGAAGGATACATGTTTGGAAAAAGTGAAACTAAATCGATATTGACTTAATTTACTATCTTTGCAAAAAAAAATCGAGATGACTTTAAATGAATTAACAGCAATTTCTCCAGTTGACGGAAGATATAGAAACAAAACAAGTGAATTAGCGAAGTATTTTTCAGAATTTGGTTTGATAAAATATCGTGTTTTAATTGAAGTGGAGTATTTTATTGCGTTAGTTGAGTTAGGAATCAAGCCTTTGGATAAATTTCCGAAAGACAAAATTGATTCATTAAAGTCTATTTATTTGAATTTCACAGAAGAAGATGCACTTTGGATTAAAAATACTGAAAAAACAACGAATCACGATGTAAAAGCGGTTGAATATTTTTTGAAAGAAAAAATGACACTTTTGGGTGAAACGGAAGTGTTGGAATTCATTCATTTTGGTTTAACTTCTCAAGATATAAACAATACAAGTATTCCTTTGTCATTAAAAGATGGATTAATTAATGAGTTTTTCCCATTAGTAAATGAATTAATTCAGAAATTGAATGACTTAAAAACACAATGGAAAGATGTCACGATGTTGGCTAAAACTCACGGTCAGCCAGCAACTCCAACGAAATTAGGGAAAGAAATTCAAGTTTTTAGCGAACGTTTAGAAATTCAATTAAACCAAGCCAAAAACATTCCTTTTTCAGCAAAATTTGGTGGTGCAACGGGTAATTTCAACGCACATCACGTAGCTTATCCTAATGTTGATTGGGTGAAATTTTCAAATCATTTTGTGAACGATATTTTAGGTTTAGATAGAAGTCAAACGACAACACAAATTGAACATTACGACAATTTAGCAGCGCTTTTTGACGCTTTAAAACGCATTAATACGATTATTTTGGATTTAAATCGTGATATGTGGACCTATATATCAATGGATTATTTCAAACAAAAATTGAAAGAAGGAGAAATTGGTTCTTCAGCAATGCCACACAAAGTGAATCCAATTGATTTTGAAAATTCCGAAGGAAATGTTGGGATTGCAAATGCTTTGTATGAGCATTTAGCTGCTAAATTACCAGTTTCAAGATTGCAACGCGATTTGACAGATTCAACAGTTTTACGTACGATTGGCGTTCCCCTTAGTCATTCTTTGTTGGCAATAAAATCAACTTTAAATGGTTTGTCAAAATTGGTTTTAAACGAACAAGCATTAGAAAGAGATTTGGAAAACAATTGGGCAGTTGTGGCAGAAGCTATTCAAACGATTTTACGTCGAGAAGGCTTTCCAAAACCTTACGAAGCATTAAAGAATTTAACACGTAAAAACGAAGCAACAACTAAGGAATCAGTTCATTTGTTTATCGATAATTTAGCTGTTTCAGCTGAATTGAAGTCAGAATTGAAAACAATTTCACCACAATCTTATACAGGAATTGATTTAGTAAAATAAATTGTGTATCATTGTAAAAAATAAATTCTTTACAATGAAAAAAATACTTTTCTTATTACTTGTTAGCAAGGTTTCATTCTTTTTTGGACAATTTGATATTAAATGGAGTGAAATGCTTCCAGCGAAAGGAAGGGTTTTAAACGTTTTACCAGTTTCTTATTCAGATTTTTATACGACCCGATATATGGGGCCTCGTATGTTTCAATCGCTCTATATTAGCAAACATTCAAATTTTGCCGTAACATCTAAGGGGAAAGTTACCTCAAAACTTGAGAAAGGAGTTGGAATTGTTGAAGGTTTATCTATTATTAATGATGTTCCAGTTGTTTTTATTTCGGATAAGAAAGACGGAGAAAATACGATTTATTATCAAAAATATTCAAATTTATGTGAACCATTTGGAACTCCCAAAGAAATCATTTCTTACAAAATGCCTAAAGGATGGAAAAGAAAAGGTGAGTTTTATATTTATACGTCAGAAAACAAAGATTTTTTCTGTATTGATTATGAAATTCCAGGTTCAAAAGAAGAAAAAGATAAATTTGGTTACAAAGTATTGACGAGTGATTTTGAGGTTGTTTCAGAAGGAGAATATGAATTGCCATATGAGTCAAATATGGTGAGTATTTCAAATAATTATTTATCCAATACTGGAGATTATTTTTTAGCAGCAAAAGTGTATAAAAATGATGGTTCTAAAAAAATGTTTAAATCGCGTACAAATTTGGATAAAGTTGTTTTGATGCACGTAACTCCTTCAGGTTTAGAAGAGTTTGATTTGGAATTTAAAAATGGTAAAACGATTTCAGACTTAACATTTTCTTCTGACAATAATAAGATCATGAGCTTTACAGGTTTGTATGGGGATGATAATTCGTCTGGAATAAAAGGAGTTTTCTTTTTTCAATTGAATTATGCCAAAAAACAAATTACAAACGAAGGTTGGAACGAGTTTGGAAAAGATTTTATAACAGAAGGTTGGTCTGATCGCTCAAAAGAAAAAGCTGAAAAAAGAACAGCAAAGGGTAAGGGAGAACCAGAATTGTTTGAATATGATTTACGAGATATTCACACTTTAGCTGATGGAAGTATGATTGGAATGTTGGAGCAATATTTTGTACGTGTTTCAACTTATACTGATCCAAAAACAGGTACCACCACTACCACTTACACTTATTACTACAACGATTTAATCGTTTATAAAATCAACAAAGACGGAAGTTTTGATTGGATGAAGAAAATCAAGAAATCACAGGTTTCAAGCAATGATGGAGGTTACTTTAGTTCGGTGGCGAGTTTTGTTTCTGGAAATAAATTAAACATTTTGTTTAACGATAATCTGAAAAATTACGATGAAGGTGGAAATTTTGTTGATGATAATAATCGTTTTTATTCGACAAGTTATCGTAAAAAAACAAATACCGTTTCCTTAGTTGAACTTGATCTGGAAGAAGGTGGTTTTACTAGAAAAACTTTTTTCGATAGAAAAGATACAAAAGCATACGCTGTTCCTAAAAAATTCTCAGTGGATTATAACAAAAAAGAAATGTTAATGCTTTTGGTTTACGGGAAAAAAGAAAAGTATGGGGTTTTATCTTTTGAATAATAGCAATCATCTTTTGGATTTTAGATTAATATAAAGTCAAAACGCATAAATATTCATTTACTAACTTTTTTCACTTATATTTCATTTTTTTTTTCTAAACTTACGTTTTTTAATGTTAAAATGTAAAATATGAAAAATTGCCTGAGTCTCTTATTGCTACTTGTTTCTGGTTTTGTTTTTAATCAATTTTCAGCTCAAATCTTCAAAGATAAAGAGGCGAAAATGAAGGTTGATGGTTCTACTTTAGTGAAAGTAAACAAAAATCGAAATTCAATTGATTATGTTAAATTATCAAAAACATCAAGAATTTCTGAGCTTGAAAATTTAGATTGGTTAACAAAAAAAGTGTTAAAAATAAATCCCGATTTTTCTTTTCAATTTGAGAAAAAAGAAACAGACAAAAAAGGTTTTACACATTTTAAATACAATCAATATTATAAAAATTTACTTGTTGAGTACGGAGTTTATAATGTTCATGTCGAAAGAGGACTTATAGAATCTGCAAATGGTGAATTTTATAGTGATATTTCTGTTTCAATAAATCCAGAAATTTCTAAGGATTCAGCTTTTGTTAGCGCTTTAAATGTTGTTAATTCAGAACGAATTTTGGTTCAAAATGGTCGTGGTTTAACGGAAATGAAAAATGAAGGTAAGTTATTGATTTTACCCGTTAAAAATGGTTTTAAATTGGCTTATAAATTTGATATTTATAGTCAAAAACCTTTAAAAAGAGTGTATGTTTATATTGATGCTCAAACAGGTCAAAAGATTAAGGAAATCAATCGTATTCATCACACTGACGTCACAGGAACAGCAAATACTGCTTACAACGGAACGGTTTCAATAACAACAGACCAAGTCAGTGAAAGTTCATTTCGTTTGAGATCTTCTATGGGGTTTGGAGGAGTTAGTACTTTCAACATGAATAATGGAACGAATTACGGTTCTGCAACAGATTTTACTGATACAGACAATATTTGGAATTCAACAGGTTCAGATATGTATGCTTATGATGCACATTTTGGTGCTCAAGCAACGTACAATTATTTTTTCAACCGTTTTGGTAGAAATTCTTATGATAATGCTGGAGCATCAATAAATTCGTATGTACATTATGACTTTGACTTTGTAAATGCGTTTTGGGATGGAACACAAATGACTTACGGTGATGGAGATGGTATTGATTATACGGCTTTGACATCAATCGACGTTGTAGGTCATGAAATTACACATGCTGTAACAGAATATACAGCTGGTTTGGTATACGCCGATGAATCTGGTGCTTTAAATGAGTCATTTAGTGATTGTTTTGGAGTAGCAATTGATTACGCAAACAACCCAACAACTGCAAATTTTGATATGGGTGATCAATTTGCTTTGAACGGAATTCCATTTAGAGGTATGGCTAACCCAAATGACTATGGGAATCCTGATACTTATGGTGGGACATACTGGAATAATCCAAATGAAGTTCACAACAACAGTGGAGTTCAAAATTTTTGGTTTTATTTAATAAGTATGGGAGGTTCAGGTGTTAACGATTTGGGCGATTCTTACAGTATTAATGCGATTGGAATTGATAAAGCAGGAGAAATTGCATATAGAAATTTATCTACGTATTTAACACCAAATAGTACACACGAAGATGCACGTTTTTATTCTATTCAAGCAGCGATCGATTTATATGGAGAATGTTCGGAGGAAGTAATTCAAGTAACAAATGCTTGGTTTGCAGTTGGTGTAGGAGAAATTTATTCAAATGATGTAGTTTCCAATTTCATAGCTTCACAAAATTATTTTTGTACTTTACCTGCTAACGTTACATTTACGAATACGAGTGTAAATGGAAGTACTTATTTTTGGGAGTTTGGCGATGGCGGTACTTCCGCATTAACTTCTCCAACACATACCTATTCTTCTGCAGGAACTTATTCAGTTTCTTTACAAGTTCAAGGAACTTCAGCATGTTCTTCATCAGATACATTAATTTTATCAAATTTAATTACTGTTTCAAATGGTGGAGGTCCTGCAAGTTCAACTTGTTCTCCAGCAACAGTAGCATATTGTTGTAATGTAGGTGTTTCAAATCTAAGTTTTGCAACAATAAATAAAACTTCTTCAAATGCAACTGAAGGTTACAGGGATTTTTCATGTAGCGATGCAACAACAGTCACAGCGGGTGATATAATTCCGATTTCCATTACAACTGGATCTACCTATAATGAAAATGTAAAAGTTTGGATTGATTATAACAACGATGGAGCTTTTAATAACACAAATGAGCTTGTGTTTACTTCTATTAATAAATTAATTAATCACTCGGGATATGTTAGTACTTCTAATTCAGCAGTACTAAATACTCCTTTGAGAATGAGAATTATTGACGATAGAAGTACATACACTATTGCGGATGCATGTTATGCACCTCAAAATGGACAGGTTGAAGATTATACAATAACATTTATTGCAAATGTTTTACCTCCTGAAGCTGACTTTACAGCAAATATGACAACAATAAACACCGGAGGAACGATTAATTTTACAGATTTAACACAGCATTCGCCAACATCTTGGTCTTGGACTTTTACTGGAGCAAGTTCAACGAGTTCTTCTCTTCAAAATCCAACAATCACTTACAATACTTTAGGGATATTTCCGGTTAAATTAGTTGTAACTAATAGTTTTGGTGAAGATAGTATTACAAAAACAGCTTATGTAAATGTTGTAAACGCTATTAATCTGTGTTCAGGGATAACATCTACAACTGCAACTTCTGGGCAATTATATGATTCTGGAGGGCCAACAGGAAATTATCAAAATAGTGAATTTTGTACACTTTTAATTGATCCAGGATGTGCTTTGAGTGTAACTTTAGCTTTTACACAATTCAGTGGTGAATCTTGCTGTGATTATTTTAGAGTTTATAATGGTATAAATAACTCAGCGCCATTGATAGGTACTTTTGTAGGTACAACAATTCCTGGAAGTGTTACAGCTAATTCGGGGACAATGTTTATTCAATGGTCTAGTGATGGTTCAGTTATTGGTTCAGGATTTCAAGCTACATGGTCTTCAGTTGTTGGTACAGGAGTTCCACCAGTTGCTGATTTCTCAATAAGTTCATCAAATCCTGCATTAGCTACTCCTGTTCAATTTACTGATTTATCAACGGAAGTTCCAGTATCATGGTTATGGAATTTTGGTGATGGAAATACAGCAACAGTACAAAATCCTAGTCATGCTTTTACAAATGCTGGAACTTACACGGTTACTTTAATTGCTTACAACTGTGTTTCATCTGATACGATTACACAAACAATTACAACACAAGGTGCACCAATTATTACTCTTCATCCAGATTCAATTGCGGTTTCTTTAGCTGCTTGTTCGGATTCTATTACAGTACCAATGTATGTCCTGAATACAGGAACTGGAGATTTGAGTTTTAATGTTTCTGGAAATTCTACTAATTCGAGTCCAAATGTACTTTCGTTTAATCATGGTGTTGACATGACTGAGGAGTATATAAATACAATTTCTGCAATAAATCAATACTATACTGATTATACTTTAATTAATACGGCTACAACTGATCCCACTACTTTGGAAACTCTATTAGAAGATGTAGATGTTCTTTTATTTCCAGAAAATGAATCGGGTACAAGTTCAGTATTTACTTCAATAGCAACTGTTGTTCAAAACTTTGCAAATAATGGAGGAACTGTAATTGTATGCGGAAGTAGTACTACTCCTATTAATTTGTATTCAATGGGATTATTTAGTGGTACTTTTAATACTTTTGTAACTGGTACTTGCATAATAGGTGATACAACAATTGATATAGCGAATAATGTAAATACTTCATTTAGTTCTTCTAATGCCTCGTTTACTCATAATTTTACAAATACTGATGTAGTGAGTGTTGCAACTTTAAATTCTGATGATTTGGTTGCTTACAGGAATATAGGTGATGGAAAAGCTGTTTTTGTTGGGTTTGATTATTATGAATCAGAGAACAATGCTAAAATGTTACTTTCAAATGCTGTTAGATATCATAATTCAAATGTTTTAGATTCATGGATACAAATAGAACAAATTGTAACAACTGTTTCACCAGGAGATTCAGCTTTGGTCAATGTTACTTTTTATTCAACGGATTTAGAAAGTGGAGTTTATACGTCTAATATAGTTTTTAACTCAAACGATCCTCTAAATTCAATGGATTCATTGTCTGTAACGATGACTGTTGGTGATAATCCTTGCGTAGGTTTTGATTTTGTGACACCTTCAGATTGCAGTGGTATCGTAAATTTTGAAAATACTTCATTAAACAGTTCTTCTTGGACATGGAGTTTCGGTGATGGAGATGTTTCAAGCTTAGAGAATCCGAGTCATACCTATGCTAATGCAGGAACATACCAAGTTGAATTGATTGTTTGTAATAATGGTTTTTGTGATTCAATGACACAAGCATTAACAATTATTTCAACAACAGGACCTGTTTCAGCTTTTTGTTCACCTCAAACAACTGGCAACTGTTGTGGAATGGGTATAAGAAATGTTACTATCAATACGATTAATAATACAAGTGCAGATGGAAGTATCGGTTATCAAGATTATTCATGTACTATTAATACAAATTTGGTAGTTGGGGAAAGTTATACTTTGAATGTAATGACTGGAACTCAATATAATGAAAATGTTGTTGCTTGGATTGATTATAATAATGATGGTGTTTTTAATACTACGGATGAAAAAGTATTTACATCATTAAATATTTTAACAAATCATACTGGAACAATTACCATTCCAGCAACTACCTTTTTAAATACACCATTAAGAATGAGAATTGGCTCTGAATATTATAGTAATTCTGTTCCTTTATCTTGTAATAATGTTACTTATGGTCAATTTGAAGATTATTCTATTATTATTGCACCAAATACAAATCCTCCAGTAGTTGATTTTTCAGTTTCAGGTTTGACAGATTGTGATGGAATAGCTCAATTTACAGATCAAACTCAATACGCTCCAAGTTCATGGACATGGTATTTTGGAGATGGAAATACATCAAACCTTCAAAATCCATCTCATACGTATGCAAGTTCGGGAACATATCAAGTTGAATTAGTTGTTTGTAATAATATTTCGTGTGATTCAATGACACAATCAATTAATTATATTACTTCTTTTGGCCCAATAGATGCTTTTTGTTCACCTCAAACAACTGGCAACTGTTGTGGAATGGGTATAAGAAATG
>JAZKEO010000022.1:0-36846 GCA_040386975.1 Bacteroidota bacterium
CCAACTCTTTAAAGAAATTACGATTCATGACCACACGGATCCAGCAGGTGTTAAAACGATAAAAGCGAAAGAAGGAGAGGTCTTTAAATCTAAAAATGGTTCATTTTTATTTTTTAAACTAACAGACGGAGAAGTTTTTGAAGAATTAGCGAGTAATCAAGCTTCAGAAGTTGGAAAAACAGGACATTTTTATCCAAGTAGAAGAAGTTCATTTAAAACATCGAGTTATAAAATTGATTTATCAGGGTTTAAAATTAATCGTACTGACGAGGATTTATTTAAGAATCAATACGAAATGTGGAATGTTTTTCAAATAAATCATGCATTAGATTCGATTCAAAAAAGTGTTGGTGTAATGCGTGGAAATTTCTTTCAAAACATAAAAAATGACCACATTTATTTTCAATCATACACAAATATTGAAAAAGCAAAATCAGAAGATAAAACTTCGACAAGCTCAGTTTCCTCTTATAAAGAAAAAACTCAAGATTCAAAAACCGTAAAAATTGAAGAATTAGATAAAACTGATTTAATTCTTGCTTATCAAAATGCGATTAGTAAAATACGTCGAAAAAACCAAAATTTAGATTCTCAAAAAGAATTTATGAATGTTTTTCAAGTAAGTTTAAATCAATTTGAAACAGAATTTCACAAAAAATTTGCGTTGACTTTTGCCATTTTTGTTTTGTTTTTTGTTGGTGCTCCACTCGGTGCGATTGTCAAGAAAGGAGGATTTGGTGCTCCAGTTGTAATTGCAGCTTTGTTATTCATGTTATATTACGTTTTAACTGAAATAGGACTTGGATTGGCAGAATCAAAAACTGTTTCACCCTTTGTGGGAGTTTGGCTTGCCACTTTTGTATTAATTCCAATCGCACTTTTATTGATGCGAAGTGCCGCCTTAGATTCAAAAGTGTTTGATAAAGAGGCTTGGAAAAAAACGCTAAAACTTAGAAAAAAATGAATGTACTTCATGTAACAAATAAACCAATTTTTCCTATTTTAGATGGAGGACAAATGGCGATGAATCGTTTGTTGATGTGTTTTTTACACTTGGGATTTAATGTGAAAAATGTGACTATTGAAACAAAAAAACATCCTTTTGATATAAATGAATATCCAATTGATTTACAAGATGTAATTTTTCCAGAAGCACATTATATTGATACGAAAGTTAGACCATGGGAAATTTTTAAATCATTTTTCAAAAAAGAATCTTATCAAGTAAAACGTTTTTTGGACAAAAACTTTGAACATAAGTTAAAAGAATTATTCCAAACAAATAAATATGATATAGTTGTTTTAGAGAGTGCGTTTTTAATGTCCTATATTCATGCAATTCGAAAGTATTCCGATGCAAAAATCATTTTAAGAGCTCACAATGTTGAATATCGTATTTGGCGTCAACATTCTAAAAAAGAAAGGTCAATTTTTAGACGATATATTTATCGTAAATTAGCTAATGATTTAAAACGATTTGAATTGACGAATATCAATTTAGTTGATGGAGTTTTTTGTATTTCAGAACAAGATAGAGAATTTTTCAGAAGACGTTCTGTAAATGTTCCAACGATTGTGATTCCAGTTTACATGGAAGTTGTAAATGATTTTCAAGTTGATTATGCATGCAATGATTTTCATTTTGTTGGTTCAATGTCTTGGAAGCCAAATGTTGATGCTGTTCGCTGGATTATGTATCAAATAGCTCCAAAATTAGCAAAAATTTTACCTGATGCTAAAATCCATATTGCAGGTTCAGCTATGCCGAAGTCAATGAAAGAAAAAAACATAAAAAATGTTATTATTCATGGGAAAGTGGAAGATATGCATGACTTTATGTCTAAACATGGAACGTTGATTGTACCATTAAAAAGTGGTTCTGGAGTTAGAATTAAAATTCTCGAAGCTTTAAGCATTGGTGTTCCAATCGTTTCATCTGAGAAAGGAAAAGAAGGAATTGAAATTCAACCAAAAAGACATTTTTTAACAGCAAATATTACCGAAGAATTTATTTTACAAATGAAATATTTATTCGATAAAACGGAAGTGAAAGAGAATTTGGGAAAAGAAGGAAAACTTTTTATTGAGCAAGAATATAGTTTAGAAATTGTGTCAAAAAAAATACGTGAATTTATCTCAAAGATATAAACCCAAATTAGTTTTTTGTACTTCTCGCTTTCCATTTCCCTTGGAAAAAGGAGATAAATTGCGTGCATTTTATCAAATAAAAAGTTTGAGTGAACATTTTAGAATTCATTTGATTTGTACAACTGAAAATGAGGTTTCTAAGGAAGATTTAGCTCAAATTCAACCTTTTTGTGAAGAAATTCATTCTTTTAAGTTGAAAAAAGGACTCATTCTATTTAATTTATTTTTTGCTTTATTGAATTCAAAACCATTTCAAGTAGCTTATTTTACACAAACGTGGATTCAAAAAAAAATCAATCAGCTTCTTTTAGATATTAAACCAGATCATATTTTTTGTCAATTAATTCGCCCTGCGGAATATGTAAAAAATTACCATACTTGTTCAAAAACCATTGACATTATGGATGCACTTTCAATGGGAATCGAAAGAAGAGAAAAAAAAGCAAATTTTTTTATAAGATTTATTTTCCGTGAAGAAGCCAAAAGGTTGAAGAAATACGAGCGACAAATATTAAATTATTTTGAAAAATCAACAATAATTTCTCAACAAGATAAAAATTACTTGATTTACCCCAAAGGAAAAGAGATTCAGGTTTTAGCAAATGGAGTTGATGAAAAGTTCTACAATTGTGAATTGAAAATTGAAAAGGAATTTGATTTAGTTTTTACGGGAAACATGAATTATCCACCGAATGTGGAAGCAGCAAAAATCATCAAAAAAGATATTTTACCAGAATTATTGAAATTGAATCCAAAAACGCGTATTTTGATTTCAGGCTCAAATCCAAGTCCAAGTTTGAAAAAATTGGAAGACGAAAATTTTCTTGTTTCAGGCTGGGTGGATGATATTCGTGAAAGTTATTTGAAAGCAAAAATTTTCATTGCTCCAATGATGTCAGGAACTGGAATGCAAAATAAAATCTTGGAAGCCATGGCTTTGGGAATTCCTTGCATCACAACAAGTTTGGCAAACAATGCAATTTTAGCAGAAAATAACAAAGAAATTTTGATTGCTGACGATGTAAAATTGATGTTGGATAAAATCAAGATGTTGCAAGAAAACGCTGAATTTTATGTAATTTTGAGTCAAAACGGAAAACAATTTATTCAAAAAAAATACACCTGGGATTCCATAAATTTGGAACTTGTTGAGATGATAAAAAAAGAAATAGCTTAAAGATTTTCTTACTTAAAATTCATTAAGTCTATTTTTAATTAAATCGTTTTTGTAAACTTTCTTGATTTTATTCTTCTTTCCCTAAAATTCAGTACTTTTGTAGCAAGATTTCTACAAAATTAGATTTTTTAGATGTCCCAAAATATAAATTTGATTCATGAGTTCACAATTAAACACCATAGAAGAGGCAATTGAAGACATCAAAGCTGGAAAAATCATTATTGTTGTTGACGACGAAGATCGCGAAAATGAAGGTGATTTTTTAACTGCTGCGGCTAACATCACTCCAGAATTAATCAATTTTATGGCAACTCACGGTCGTGGATTGATTTGCGTTCCTTTGGTGGAAGACCGTTGCGATGACCTTGGACTTGAATTAATGGTGAAATCAAACACGGCGACGTATGAAACACCTTTTACCGTTTCTGTGGATTTAATTGGTCATGGTTGTACAACTGGAATTTCTGCTAGCGATCGCTCGAAAACGGTTAAAGCTTTAGTTGATAAAGATACAAAACCAGAAGATTTAGGAAAGCCGGGACATATTTTTCCTTTGAGAGCAAGAAAAGGGGGTGTTTTGAGAAGAGCTGGACACACAGAAGCTGCAATTGATTTAGCCAAATTGGCAGGTTTTGATAGAGCAGGAGTAATTGTTGAAATTCTTAACGAAGATGGTACAATGGCTCGTTTGCCAGAACTTTTAGTAATCGCTAAAAAATTCAATATGAAAATTGTTTCTATTGAAGATTTAATAGAATACAGGTTAAAAAATGATAGCTTGATTGAGCAATTGGTTGATGTCAAAATGCCAACGCAATTTGGTGATTTTCAACTATATGCTTACAAAGAAAAATTGACAGGAAAAGAACATTTGGCTTTGGTGAAAGGAACTTGGAATAAAGATGAATCCATTTTAGTTCGTGTACATTCTTCCTGTATTACGGGTGATGTTTTCGGTTCTTGTCGTTGTGATTGTGGTCCTCAATTGGAAAAATCCATGCGCATGATTGAAGAAGCTGGAAAAGGAGTTATCGTTTACATGAATCAAGAGGGTAGAGGTATTGGCTTGATTAACAAGTTAAAAGCTTATAAATTACAAGAACAAGGATTTGATACTTTAGAGGCAAACATCAAGTTAGGTTTTGAGGGAGATGAACGTGATTACGGAATTGGTGCACAAATTTTGAGAGATTTAGGTGTTCATAAAATGAAATTGATGACAAATAATCCAACAAAAAGAACAGGTTTGGTTGGTTATGGACTTGAAATTACAGAAAACGTTTCAATTGAAATTCAAAGTAACGTTCACAACGAACTTTATCTGAAGACAAAAAAAGATAAAATGGGACATTCTTTGAAACTTGGGAAACTTTAATTAGTTATGAGTTTGTAGTTAGAAGTTAGTAGTATAAAATGTTGAGTTAAAAAGCGTCTTTGCGTCTTTGCGAGAAAAGAATCTGCGATAGCAGATGAAGAACAAGCGTTAGCGAAGTGAAAAAAGGAATTAATAAGTAAGATGTTAAGAGCTGAAAATATTTATAAAAAGTTTGATTCTTTAGAAGTTCTGAAGGGTGTTAGTTTGGAAATACAAACTGGCGAAATCGTTTCCATTGTTGGTTCTTCGGGTGCTGGAAAAACAACTTTTTTACAACTTTTAGGAACTTTAGACAAACCAAATTCGGGAACAATTACCTTAAATGGAATAAATCCTTTTACTTTATCACAAAAAGAATTAGCTAAATTTAGAAATACACAATTGGGATTTATTTTTCAATTTCATCAACTTTTACCTGAGTTTACAGCAATCGAAAACGCGATTTTACCAGCTTTAATCAAAGGTGATTCAATCCAAAAAGCGAAAGAAAGTGCACAAGAGTTATTTGAAATTCTTAATATTTCTCATCGTTTGGAACACAAGCCAAATGAATTATCTGGTGGTGAACAACAACGTGTTGCCGTTGCCAGAGCCTTGATTAATAGACCAGCGATTGTTTTTGCTGATGAACCTTCAGGAAATTTAGATTCAAAAAATTCGGAAGAATTACACCATTTATTTTTTGAGTTGAGAGATAAATTCAATCAAACTTTTGTTATCGTTACACACAATGAATCGCTTGCAAATATGGCAGATAGAAAGATTGTGATGAACGATGGAAGGTTAATTTAAGTCATTTTGATGGAAGTTTCAACTTTAAGTTTTGCTGAACTCAAAGATTTTTTGGATTCAAAAGTTGAATTATACAACAATTCCAATTTTATTGAAACCGACCCGATTCAAATCCCACATCAATTTTCAAAAAAGGAAGACATTGAAATTGTTGCTTTTATCATTGCAACAATTGCTTGGGGAAATAGAAAATCAATCATAACGAATGGCAAAAAGTTGGTTCAAATCATGGGGAATCAACCACATGAATTTGTGATGAATTACGACTCAAAACAAGATTTTAAATTTGTTCACAGAACATTTAATGCCATTGATTTAGACTTTTTCTTTCGTTCCTTACATAAAATTTATCAAACATCTTCTTTAGAAGAAATTTTCCGAAAACAAGAAAACCATTTTGGTGCAAAAGGAAGAATTGCTTCTTTTAGAGAAACGTTTTTTAAAATCGAGCACGACAAACGAAGCGAAAAACACGTTTCAAATCCTTTGCAAAATTCAGCTTGTAAACGCTTGAATATGCTCCTTCGATGGCTCGTTAGAAAAGATAAAAAAGGAGTTGATTTTGGTATTTGGAACAGCATAGACACTTCTGAATTGTATCTTCCATTAGACGTTCACACAGGAAATGTAGCTCGAAAATTAGGAATTCTTCAACGAACAAAAAATGATTGGCACGCTTTGGAAGAAATTCAACAAACACTCATCAAATTAGATCCAAAAGATCCTGTGAAATACGATTTCGCACTTTTTGGTTTGGGAGCTTTTGAAGGATTTTGAGTTGAAATTATGGAAAAACATTTATTTTGCATCTAAGATAAAATCCATTACATGAAAATTAAATTTTTATACTTTTTTCTCATATTCACGGGTATTTTATTCTCTCAAAATAATATTTCCCTAGATGTTCATTGTGTCGATAAAGAAAGTAAAAACGGCATTTATGAAGTACAAATTAATATCAATCAAAAAGGAAAAATTTTCTCTGCTAAGACAAACAAAAAAGGAGAGGCTGTACTTACGATTGATGAGTATGAGCCATTTACAATCGAAATTTTACATGGATTTTATCAAAGCATAAAGCAGGAAATCAAGCCAGAAAATTATCCTCTAAAAGAAAACCCGACTTTATTGGAGTTTGAATTGACGCAAAAATTTCAACAATTAAAAACGGTAAACGTAACTGCTGCTGGAATACCACAAATAGTTTACGAATCGAGACAATTTAGCGTATCGGATTTTGAGTTTTTACCAAATGGAGAATTATTGCTTTTACTTTATCCCAAAACATTAAAAAAGGGGAGTGAACTAGCTATTTTATCAGAAAATGAAATTATTAAATCGTTTAAAGTTCCTGAAAAACCCTTGGAATTGGTTCACGATTTTAGAGGAAATGCGCAAGTAGTGTGTGAAAATGGTGTTTTTGGAATTCATCGCACAGAGAATGATTTAGGAATTTCTACCATTGAAAAATCTTACTTTTTAAAATACGTTTTCCCTATTGTTGACACGAGTTATACGAAATATTATTTTTCTAATTTCAATAAAAATTATCCCGCTTTTGATTACAAAACTTACGATTTATTAGATTCATCTTATTCTATAATAACCGAAATTAAAGACGAATTTATGATGGAATTGTATCGTTCGGAATACAAATGGGTAGATGTTCGAACCAAATTGTGGGCAAAAAATTTAGAAAACGAAACAGGAATCGACAAAGAAATTTGGGTTGGAGCAAATTATTTTACGCAATCTATTTATTACAAAGAATTGTATGCACCAATGTTCAAAAAAAATGATTCTATTTTTGTATTCGATTACTACAAAGACAAATTGTTTACCTTTAATTTGAACGGAGAAAAAGTAGATTCTATTCCAATTTACCATCACTACAATCCAAAAGAATCTGGTTGGAGAAGAAAATTGTTACAAGATAAAGAAACAGGAATTATTTATGCTTTTTTTGAAAAAGATGGTATTTGTAGTTTACGAAAAGTCAATACAAAAACTGGATTTTTAGATTCAGAAGTCTTATTTCAGCACAAATACATTGATAAAATTGCGATTAATGGAAATCAAGCGTATTACATTTATCGACCTTTTGAGTCTGCTCAGAAGAAATTTTTGTATCAGACGAAATTACCTTGAATTTTTTCCACCTTTTTTCATTGCCTAAAGAGCAAATGTTTTTGCGAAGACGAAAAGGGCTTTAAAAAAGCCATACTTTGAGGTAGGTGAGCAAAAAGTCTATATTTGTTTTCTCAAAAACTCAATCATTTTTTCAAGGGCTTTTGCACGATGACTGAATTTGTTTTTTCCTTCTAAAGTCATTTCTGCAAAGGTTTTACTTGAGTTTTCAGGAATAAAAATGGGGTCGTAGCCAAAACCTGTTTCACCTTTTGGTGTTTCTGAAATTTCACCTTTGATTTCACCTTCAAAAAAGTATTCTTTTCCGTTCAAAATCAAACAAATAATACAAACGAAACGTGCTTTTCGATTTTTGATTCCACTCAGGTTTTTTAAAAGTAAGTCTGTATTTTCTTTATCCGTAGCTTTTAAACCCGAATAACGAGCTGAAAAAACGCCAGGTTCATTGTTTAAAGACTCTACTTCCAAGCCTGAATCATCAGCAAAAGCATTTGAGTGAAATTTTTTGGAAACAACATTTGCTTTTAAAAATGAATTTCCGTGAAAGGTACTTTCCGTTTCTTCGATTTCTTCCGTAAAATTTAAATCAGCTAAAGAAACCACTTCAAAATTTAAAGGCAACAAAGACTGAATTTCTTTTGCTTTGTTTTTATTGTGCGATGCTAAAATTAATTTCATAAAGTTAAAATTAAGAATTTTTTGATTTTAAGTGCTTTTAAATGAAATATTTATAAATAAATGTATTTTTTATTACATATTTGCTTGACATTCAAAAAAAAGTTACTAAATTTGCACTCGCCTAATGAAAATAAGGCATGTCAGAATGGCCCATGGTGTAACTGGCAACACGTCGGTTTTTGGTACCGAAGAGTCTAGGTTCGAGCCCTAGTGGGCCAACAGAAAGTCTTTCAGAAATGGAAGGCTTTTTTTGTTAATAGTGCTTAATTTATTGGTGTTTTTGTGTCAACATCAAAACTTGGGGATTAAGCATAAATTCTTGTTAATTATAAAGAAAAAATCTACATTTCGTTCATCACTTAATATAAGAATACTTATGTAATGGTATTGATTTTAATAAATTAATTTTGTTTGTAGTGTTGACAAAAACCAACATTAAGTTATTAAAAGTGTATTTGCGTTGTTTTATTCCATCATTATTGTTTTTTTACTTCGTGAAAATTTCTTATATTTGTCGTATAAAAACAACATAAAGTACAATAATTAATCATAATGTCGGATAAAAACATCGCGAACACTTCCAAGATGAGTGATGATGCTATTATAAAAACTATAGGAGATTTCATTAAGCATCATAGATTAGAAAAAAATATCACTCAAAAGGAATTGTCTGAAAAGGCAGGTATTAACCGAACAACATTGGCCGAATTGGAATCGGGTCGAAGATGTCAACTATTAACATTAATACAAGTTCTAAGGATGCTTGATAAGTTGTATATTTTTGACGAATTCGAAATTAAACAAAGAATAAGTCCTATAAAATTGGCAGAGCTTGAGATGAATAAAAGACAAAGAGCTACATCTAATAAAGAAGATAAGAATAGAAAGAAATCTGATTGGTAATGATAAGTAATGCGTTTGTAAATATCTGGAATAAAAGAGTTGGTGCTGTATCTTGGAATAAGGAAACTGGTTTAGGGGCATTTGAGTATGACAAAGAATTTTTAAAATCAGGACTAGGACTTTCTCCAATACTTATGCCTTTAAGACAAGGTGATATCATTTATGAATTTAGAGAAAATAGAGATAAATCAACATTTAAAGGTTTGCCAGGTTTATTAGCAGATATTTTACCAGACAAATATGGTAATGCATTAATAAATACGTGGCTAACTAGCCAAGGAAGGCCAGCAAATAGTTTAAATCCTGTAGAAATTCTTTGTTTTATTGGTGAAAGAGGTATGGGGGCACTAGAGTTTGAACCTGTTGAGCCAAAATCAAAAAATGTTTCAACAAAAATAGAAATACAAGGATTAATTGAAATTGCAGAACAGATCCTTTCGGGTCGAAAAGATTTTTCAACTAATTTAACAGAAGATGAGGAAAAGGCTTTATTCGAAATACTAAAAATTGGTTCGTCAGCTGGTGGAGCAAGAGCAAAAGCATTAATTGCGTACAATGAAAAGACTAGAGAGATACGAAGCGGTCAAACCAATGCACCAAAAGGGTTCGAGCATTGGCTAATCAAATTTGACGGTGTAACGGATTCTCAATTTGGAACCTCAATGGGTTATGGAAGAGTTGAAATGGCTTATTATAAAATGGCTAAAGCTGCTGGAATAAATATGATGGAATCCCGAATTATGGAAGAAAATGGTAGAGCACATTTTATGACAAAACGTTTTGATAGGGAACAGGGAAAGGAAAAAATTCATGTGCAAACATTTTGTGCCATGCGTCATTATGATTTCAATGAAGTTCAACTCTATAGTTATGAGGAGCTATTTGAAACTATGAGAGAATTAGGTTTAACATATCCAGAAGCGCAAGAGTTATTCAAAAGAATGGTTTTTAATGTTATGTCGAGAAACTGTGATGATCATACTAAGAATTTTGCATTCATGATGAATAAACAAGGACAATGGTGTTTATCACCAGCTTACGATATTTGTCATGCCTACAGACCTGGAAGCGAATGGGTAAGTCAACACGCTTTAAGTGTCAACGGGAAACGAAAAAATATCACAAGGGAAGACCTTCTTCAAGTAGGGAAAATGATGAATATCAAAAATACAACTGAGATAATTGATAAAGTAGCAAGTACAGTTTCAGATTGGGAAAAATATGCTAATGAAACACACGTTAGTATTGATTTGAAAAGAGCAATTCAAAATACGCTTCAAATTCTTTGAAACAATTTTACAAATATTAATTTACATTTAATAGACGACAAAACAAATTAAAATCATGGAACAAAAAAAATCATTGCCAACATGGATACTTATTGTATCGGGAATTTTTGCCTTAATGGAACTTATGGTAAGTTTTTCTATTTATTTTGCACCAGAATCAGTTTTGGAGACAGTTGATTTAAAAGCAAAAGGTGTTGATTACTTAGTTCATATGTGGGCTGCGCGGCAATTTGCATTAGGCGTTATTTTTGCTGTTGCGACACTTAAGAAGTCAATTCCAATGCTGACAATCACATACATTTTCTTTTTGGTTATGTTTGTTGGAGACTTTTTTATTGGACTTTCACAAAAAGAGAATTCACTTGTTATTGCAGCTATCATTATGTGTTTGATTTCTTCAGGAATGCTTTATGTAATAAATAAGAAAAGGTAATAGTTATATTTAATAAAAATAAAATGGAAGAACAAAAAAACGAAGCGACAAATACAGCTTCAACGAATAATGCAAGTCCTAAAGTGACGGGAATTGGTGGAATTTTCTTTTTTTCGGAGAACCCAAAAGAAACAAGAGACTGGTATAGCGAGAATTTGGGACTTGACACCAATGATTATGGTTCTAGTTTTGAATTTAGAAATGTGAATAAACCTGAAGAAGTTGGTGTGTTACAATGGTCACCTTTTAAAAATGGAAGTGCTCATTTTGCACCTTCAAAAAAGGAATTTATGATCAACTACCGAGTTCAAAATATGGAAGGATTGGTTGAGAAACTCAAAAAAAATGGAGTAACGATTCTTGATGAAATCGCTTCATATGATTATGGAAAATTTGTACATATAATGGATGCTGATGGCAACAAAATAGAATTGTGGGAGCCAGTTGACGAAGTAAGATGATTAGAAAAATAAGTTCATAATTAAATGAATAAAAGTCTTTCAGAAATGGAAGGCTTTTTCGTTTTTAACACAATTTCCAAATAAAATTAAAAAGAATCAAAAAAACACTTAGAGAAAAAAGAGCTACTAAAGAGTATGCTCCGTGTTTGAATTTGAATTTTAGATGTAGTAGTAAAAGTATTAAAGTAGCAATTAGCGGAATTGTTGCAGGGAAAAGTACGATACTATCGTAAAAATCTCCCTGCACTAATTTCCAAAATGAGCGTTGAAATCCGCAACCTGGACATTCAATTCCAAGAGTTTTTTTCCAACTGCAAGTTATCATTTATCTAAAGTTCATGAAAGCAGTTCCAACAAGAGCTAAAACTACAATAATGTAAATTAAAAATAATAAAGATAAACTTAAACCAATGATTCCACAAACAAATCCGGCTTTTGAATTTTTAAATGATTGTTGGTAAGCAACTGGATCTTCGTTATATACTCTTTTATCTTTTGAATGCAATACAATTGCAATGATTCCACAGATAATTCCAGGAATTCCATACAACCAACAAGTTGCAATTGAAATAATTCCTAAAACCAAAGAACCCGTAGCATTTGGAAGAGTCTTACTTCCTGAAAAATTTGTTTGTGAACCGTGTCCGTCTAATACGTCTGACATAATTTATTATTTATTTGAGTTGTTAATTTTTTAAATGTTTATAATTTACGGCATACATGATTATGAATGCAGCTGTGAAAATTACAGCAATAATCATTGCAACTGTTGTCATAAGTGACATCATGTTTGAAGATGAATTCGATGTATCCATCATTAAAAAAGAACTTACTAATGCTGTTGCGTGTCCTCCAACGTATAGGAAAAATCCTACTTTTTTCAGCTTCCACATCATTAAAGCACCGATTAGACATAAGCCATTTCCTGCAAAATTTAAAATATTGGAAATGACTCCCCATTTTTTCATTGCTTCAATTTGTCCGCTTAAGTCCCCTAAATGAGAATTTCTCATTAATTCTTGAGAATTTTCTAAGGATTTAATAGCTGTTTCTGTGGTGAACATTCCGTATAAGGCAGAAAGAAATCCAATTCCTGCACCAATGAATGTTAAAATACACAAAACTTTTAAGAAAGTTGGCAATCCTTTATTTTCTTCTAAATCTAAATTATCATTCATAATTTTTTCTTTAACATAAACAAAAAAAAAGCTCCATTAAAATGGAGCTTTTAATTGGTTTAAAATATTCTTATTTTAAGTGTTTTGCATTAACCCAGTAAAGGATGATGAAAACAGCTGGGAAGATAGAACCAATGATAAGAGCCATGTTCATAGCACTTTCAATCATAGCATTACCAGCATTAGCAAATGCTCCACTTAATTCTGAACTCATTCCTTCCATTGCGTTGTCCATTGCTGGAGACATTAAAGAAGAAATATATCCTTTAACAACAACCCACATTAATACAACTCCGATAACTTCACATGCAGTCCAAATCATTAAACCTGATTTTTTCATTTTCCACATTTGTAAAGCACCAAATAAAGTACCTAAGTTTAATACTAACATAACCCATGGGTAATAAGCTGCATAAGCAGTTAATCCAGCATCTTGAAAAGCAACAGCTGAAATTGCTCCCCATCCAGAACCGATGAAAGTTAAAATACACAATACAGTTAAAAAACCTGGTCTTTTACCTGCGCTTTCTTGATTTAAGTCTAATGTTTCTGACATAATTTTTGTTTTAATGATTAATTTATAGTTAGGCAAATATATATTTAATTTTTTAAATTCCTAATTTTTGTTAAATAAATCTTATTAACAATTTTGATGTTAATAAATATAAAAGTGATTTTGTTCCTTTGTAGCAAATATAATAAATAGATGAAAAAAATAGTCATAATCAGTTCCTTATTCTTCCTACTAATGGTCTCTTGTAAAAAGAAAGAATTAAATTTCACACTTAAAGGTACTGTAACAGATCATACTTTCGGTGGTGGATTAAATGGGGCAGTTTTGAATTTGGAAGAAATTTCATCAAATGGAAAAAATTTGGGTGTCGTTGCTGAAGCAACAATTTCATCTGATGGAAATTACGAGTTAACTTTTAAAAGAAATAGTTCGCTTAAATATATTTTGACTGTAACAAAACCAAATTATTTTAACATTTTTGAAGAAATTCCTTTTGGTGATTTTAGTACAGAAGAGGATTTAGTTAAAAATTATTCTTCAAAAGCAAAAGCTTGGGTAAAATTAACCTTTAATAATAATGCTCCAATTTTAGAATCAGATTTTTTACATTACACTAAACAAGAAGGCAAACAAGACTGTGAGGAATGTTGTCCTAAAACGGAACAAGAAGTAACTGGAATAACTGGAAAAACTATTTATTGTTTAAACGATGGGAATACAACATATTCGTATAGTTATTTATCAAATTCTACACCAACACCCGCATTTAAAACAATAGTAACACCAGCTTTTGATACAGTTGAAATAATTACTAATTACTAAACTATAAAACTCAATTTATTCCTTCTTTGTTTAATATTTTTACAAAATGGAATCCTTTTGGTCCATAACCTTGGTTGTAATAAAAACGATGTGCTTTGAAATTTGATGTGTAAGCATCCAAGGCTAAAATTGTACAATTTAAGGATTTAGCTTTTTCTTCTAAATAATCCGACATGATTTTTCCTGCTCCTAAAGAACGGTAATCTTCGTGAACAACTACATTATCTAATTCGATGTAATCTCCGCACCAAAGCTTTGTTCCAAGCCAAAAACCACTGATAGCAATACATTTGTTATCTTTAAAGATTGCAACTTGTCCATAAGAATTTGGAAGCATTTTTAGTAGCATTTCACGGTATTTTTCAATGCTCAATTCTGGATATAAAAAACGAATTATGTCTATCTGTTTAAGCATTTCGTCAATTGTTGTTAATTCTTTTACTATCATTTATTTTGTGTTTAGATTTGTCTCAAATAAATTCAAAATCCTTCGGTATTCGTCAATCCAAGAACTTGTTTCTTTAAATCCATGTGCTTCAACAGGGAAAACAGCTAATTCCCAATTTTGTTTTCCAAGTTCAATAAATCGTTGTGAAATTCTCGTTATATCTTGAAATTGAACGTTGTCGTCAATCATTCCATGCAACATCAGTAATTTATCTTTTAAATTATCTGCAAAGTAAATAGGAGAACTTCTGCGATAAGCTTCAGGATCTGTTTCAGGAAAATTTAAGATATTTGAAGTGTATTCACCGTTATAATGTGCCCAATCGGTAACTGAACGTAAAGCTGCTCCACATTTGAATTTTCCAGGTTCTGTTAACAATCCCATCAAAGTGATAAATCCACCGTAAGAACCGCCATAAATTCCAATTCTAGACGAATCAATTCCATATTTTTCAATTAATAATTTTCTTCCATCTAAATTGTCAGATAAATCCAAACCTCCCATGTGACGGTAAATTCCAGTTCTTACATCTCTTCCGTAACCATCACTTCCGCGGTAATCGATGTCCAAAATAGTGTAACCTTTGTCGGCAAGTAAATTGTGGAACATGAATTCTCTTAAATAATAACTCCAATAATTATGTGCATTTTGCAAATATCCAGCTCCGTGAACAAAAATTACCGCTGCACCATTTTTTTTACTTTTATCGGCTTCATAAATTCGTGCGTTTACAGACGTTTTATCATTTGCTGTAAAAGTGATTACTTCAGGATTTCTCCAAATATAACTGTTGAATTCTTTCGTTGTGGAAGAAGTTAACTGTGTTTTTGTTGCTTTTATTTTATTCTCAGAGAAATATAGTTCCCACGGTTTATTTTTTGTTGAAAATAAAAAAGCTAAACTTTTTTCATCAGGACTAATTTGTACTTCATGTGCACCATTTTCAATAAGAATTTCTTCTAAAACATTCGTTTTTAAGTTTAATTTGTAAAATTCACGATTTCCAGCATGAAGTTTATTTGCAGTGATGTAAAAAGCTTCTTTGTTTTGTGAAAATATGATTTCTCGAACTTCCCATTTTCCGGTGGTAAGTTGTACTTTTTTCTTTGTGTTAACATTTAAAGAATAAAGATGCGAAAATCCCGATTCTTCAGACTGGAAATAAATTGTTTCTTCGTCTTTTAAAAAGCCTAAAGTTCCTTTTTCAAAATTATATTCTGAAATTCCAGGTCCACCAATCCAAGCTGCATCGTGTTGATGTTCCAATTCTTCGATTTTACCAGTTTTAATATCCAAACGAACAATCCAGCGGTCTTTGTTGTCTAAACTTCTGACATCAATCACACATATAGTAGCATTTTTATTAAAAATAGCTTCATGCATCGCAATTTTTCTGTCTTCCTTGCTTTCACTTTCAAAGTTTGGATATAAGCTCAAATAAACTGGATTTTTACGGATGTCAGTTAAATTTGAAAATGAAACTTCGTAAATTGAATCTTTTTCAAGATTAAAAATAAAAAGTTTGTGATCGCTCAAAGCATGAATCGAAACTTTTTCACGTGCTTTTATTTCTTGTGTGTAACCGCTTTCTGTAATGTGATTTTCAACATGTGTTTCCAAATCAATTGGATAGGAGGAAAGTCTGAATAACACATGTTTCTCATCAGGAGAAATTTGGATGTTTTCCAAAGAATTTTTGCCATAGAAATATGCTTTTGGGAATTTTTCTTTCGTTTTTGAGTTTTTTTCTTTGTACCAGCTTTCTTTTTTATTCTGACTTTGAATGTAATCAAAAAGTTCTGCTTGTTGATTTTCTAAATATGTTTTTTCTACTTCATTTTCAGTATTATTTCCCGATTTGAAATTTGTTAATTGAATGAGTGAAGAATTTGTTGGTTTTAATAAAAATAAATTTCCCTCTTGCTGAAAATAAACGCTTTCACCTGAGTTCAATACTTTTAAATTAGAAATGTATTTTGAATTTTGAATGATTTTTTCATGTTTTTTTGTTGAAGTATTGAAACTGAAAAGTGCTCCATTTTTTAAGTAATACCTTATTTTATTTGAATTTTGAGAAATATCTGCGATTAAGGTTGAATTGTATTCAGTATCAGGAAGAATTTGAGGATTTTTCATTCCTTTTTCCCAAAAGTAAATTGAATTTCCAGGTTCGTTAGATGGATTCCATTCAAAAAAGATACGTTTGCTGTCCCATGACCAAGAAGGATTTGAAGGCTGATTTCCAACAAACTCATTGCCTTTCATGATTTCTTCTAATTTGAGAATATCTTGTGAAAACAAAGAATTAGAAAAAAGTAATAAAGCTAAATAGAATAAATTTTTCATGTAAAAAGTTTGATGTAAAAATAAATAATTTTTCCTTAAAGTTTTTTCTATTTATTAACTTTACATCATGAAATTGATTTTTTTGTTTTTTTTAGCGTTGTTTTCTTTTTGCCTATCAGCACAAGGTAATTCAACTAAAAAAACTCAATTTTTAGATTCAAATGTCAGCTTCAGTAATTCTCTTCGATATAATAAATTAGATTTTTATTTTTCACACGGTATACAAATTGAAAAAGAAAAACTAAAAAACGAATTTGGTCTTGGATTTGGAATTAATAAAACAATCTTTCAACAGCGAATTAATCCTGAATTTTATTATATGTTAAGTTCAAATTTCAGGAACGATAATTTAATTGATTTTCAATTAGTAGCTTCGTTTCATTTGAACTTTTATAATACAAATCGCAATAAGCGAGAAATACATTTTTTTAATGAATTATTGACTGGATTTAAGCTAGAAATGGGAAAAAAACTCAAATTTCATTTTCAAGCAGAAATTGGTTTGTTTTCGGAATCGTTCCATTCAGATTTCTATTCAAAAAATCTTTTTCTGTTAGATTTTACTTACAGTGCTAAAATGGGGATTTCATATGCGTTTTAGAATCATATTTCTGTTGTTTGTAATTTTCTCCTGTTCTAAAAAAGAGAAATATGAGGCGATTCAACTTTTTGGACATGCTGGGAATGGTTTAAATATTTCAAATTCTGTTTACCACGATAATTCTGAAAATTCAATCAAACTTGCCTTGGCACAAAATGGCTGTGATGGAGTAGAAGTGGACGTACAACTTTCAAAAGACGGTATAGCTTGGCTCTTTCACGATCAAAATTTGGAAAAGGAAACCAACCTTAATTCCTGTATCAATTCACTTTCAGATGAAGAGATTGAATCGTTGTCTTACAATCATTTTAATGATGAAAAATTAATCAAATTGAAAGATTTGCAGTTAAAAGGGAAATCAGTTGTCTTGGATTTAAGACATTCAAATTCCTGTGAAAACAAAGTTGTAGATGTAAACCAAATGATTGTTGAAATTGAATTATTTCGTCAAAAAAATTCTGAAAGTGAAATTTACCTCAATACAAATTATTTGGCTTGGTTGACTCCATTACAAAGTTTGAATTTAAAACTCTGTTATTCTCCATCGGAAAATGAAAATTTAGATGAAATTGTAAATACGTATGGCGTGAAATGTTTTTTATTCAAAAATCAAGAAATCACAAAAGAAAGGGTTGAAACGGAAAAAAATAAAGGCAACGAAATTATTATTTTTGAAGTTCGTTCGCCAAAAGGAATTCGCTCAGCTTTGAACAAATATCCGACTATTATTTTGAGCGATGATGTGAAAGCAGCAATAGTTGAGAAATTTTAAATAGTTATGAGTTAGAAGTTATGAGTTTTGCTATGATATATAATTTATGAATGATGCTGAAAAAGAATCAGCCTCGGCTGATGAAGACTGAACGTTAGTGAAAGGACAAATATCTTAGAGATTTCAATTTATCGAAATCGATTAGGTAGTATAAATAAATTTGTTTTTGGCATGTGTTTTTGTTTAAAACCATGACAAAAACCTTAATTTTTGTATTTTTGTTTATTATTTAAACATCAAATGAGTAAAAAAGATAAAAATAGAATCAACGTTGTATATTCAACGAATCCAAATTTTAATTTTGAATCGGAAGAAAATGCTGAGCAAGAAACTTTACCAAATCAGCAACAAAAATTATATGTTTCCATCGACAAAAAGCAACGTGCAGGAAAAGAAGTTACTTTGATTGAAGGTTTTGTTGGTTCAGAAGATGATTTAAAAGATTTAGGTAAAATGCTTAAATCCAAGTGTGGAGTAGGTGGAACAGTGAAAGATGGCGAAATTATTATTCAAGGGAATTTTCGAGATAAAATTTTGGAATTACTTAAAAAAGAAGGATTTCAAACGGTTAGGAAAGGAGGATAAACTTAGTTCTGAGTAATTAGTTAGGAGTTATGAGTAAAATTAATTTGACTTCGTCTTTGCGCTCTAGACGGAAACTTAGTATATATAAAAGAGTGAAAAATGAATAATTTTCGACTGAGCTTAACGAAGAAATTGACATTTTAAAACAAAAAAAAACTGTATTTGAAAATAAAATTAAAATTTCAAGGCAAGTGAAAGAAGAAGGTTTTGAGTTTACTTTTGTAAATGAAAAATTTTCGACTGAGCTTAACGAAGAAATTGACATTTTATTTTTAAATACAAAAAGTCTGACTTAATATCTAGATGTAAACCAATAAATCATTTGCGATACTAAATCAGACTTTCTAAATCAAAAAACTATAAAACTATGTTTAACTATGAGACAAAGCTAAATCGTTTTTAGTTAATAAAAAAAAATATTATTTTAAGTGTTATTTTAATTGATTAAAATGTCAATAAATTAATTTTAATGTTAACTCAAGGTGAAATTAAATGAAAAATTATTTAAAGGAAACATCGTTTTTAGATTACAATTCGCTTGAAATCAAGCAGTTTTTGAGTGATGTTCCTAAAATTTTGAATGAAAAAGAATTGGCAATTCATCTTTATTTCAAAGTTCGTGATGGATTTTTATATGATCCTTATCATTTGGATTTAAGAGAAAATACCTTGAAATCGAGTGTGATTTGTTCAAAAAAACGTGCTTGGTGTGTTGAAAAATCAATTTTATTAGCTTCTTGTTCACGCTTTTTTAATATCCCATCCCGTTTGGGCTTTGCAATTGTTACCAATCACATAGGTGTAGAAAAATTAGTTCACTATTTGCAAAAAGATGAAATCGTCTTTCACGGCTATGTGGAATTGTTTTTAGATGGGAAATGGGTCAAATGTACTCCCGCTTTTGACAAACGGATTTGCCGACTTTCAGGTGTCAATCCTCTAAATTGGAACGGGAAATCAGATTCAATGTTCCAAGAATTTGAAAACGAAAAACGATTTATGGAATACAAACATTTTTACGGAACTTTTGATGATGTTCCACTTAAATTAATGAAATCTGAGATGAAAAAACATTATCCACACCTATTTGAAGGAGAATGGAAGACGAAAGAGTTTTCTTTTTTGTGGGAATGAAATCAAGCTTGTTTTCTCGCATCAACGCGACATTGTACCAAGCCAACAATTGAAAATGCAAGTGAAATCATACAGAAAAGAATGAATCCTGCACCAACTTCATCAAACGATAATGCGCCACCGTCTCCAATCATTAATAAATCCCAAAGTAAAAAGATTCCAGTAATACTCAAACCAATGATTGAAATTACTTTAGATGTTTTAGTTTTAACTTTTACAAGGTTGAAAATAAATTGATAAAGAAAAAACAAGAAGAAAAACAAACATATAACTCCAGCTTCTTCAGTCAAAGAACTATAAGAATCAGAATACGAACTATAACTTGAATATGGCGATGAATAAGGGTAAGAAGAATACGTACTCGAAGAAAGTGACGAATAAAGTGACTCAAATCGAGCATCTTGTACTTCACTCATGTAATATAGGATCACAATTCCAAAAACAAGTGTAAAAACTAATCCTAAAATGTTTGTAGCTAATTTCATATTTTTAAGTTAAATTTTAACGAAGTTAAATAAAATTTCTTTACCAAATTCACTTAAAATTGATTCTGGATGAAATTGTACACCAAATATAGGAAGTTTTTTATGCTCAACTCCCATTAAAACTTGACTTTCACTTAATGCAGTTTTTTTGAAATTTTCTTCAGATTTTAATTTTACTGCCCAACTGTGATACAAACCCACCAGAATTTTATTTGGAAGGTCTTTAAATAAAATTGATCTATTTTCAAGATTTATTTTTTCTTGAACTCCATGTTTAACTTCGTTTAAATTGTATAATTCTTCTTTGAAAAAATAAGCCAAAGCTTGCATGCCAAGGCAAACACCTAAAATTGGTTTTTTATCGTGAAACTCAGAAATAACTTGCATTAATTGACCTGAATCTTTTGGTAAACCTGGTCCTGGAGATAAAACAAGTTTATCAAAAAATGGAATTTTGCAGAAATCAATTTCAGTATTTCGCATCACGGAAACGTCACATTTTAATCCTTCCAAATAATGAACTAAATTGTAAGTAAACGAATCAAAATTATCAATAACTAAAATCTTCACTGCTTTTTTGCGTTAAAATTACTAAACTTGCATCACGCAACACAGGTAAAATGAAAAAAATAATTCAAATTCCAGGAGCACCAGCTCCAATTGGTCCTTATAGCCAAGCGATTTTAGTGAAAGATACGCTATATGTGAGCGGACAAATTCCCCTAAATCCAAAAACGGGTTTGCTTGTCGATGATTCGATTGAAAATTCGTGTAAACAAGTTTTAAATAACATTGGAGAATTATTAAAAGAAGCAGGAATGGATTTTGCCAATGTTGTTAAATGTTCCATTTTCTTGAAAGATTTGAATGATTTTGTTGCTGTAAACGGTGTTTATGCGACTTTTTTTTCAGAAAATCCACCAGCAAGAGAAACGGTTCAAGTAAGTAAATTGCCAATGGATGTTGCTATTGAAATTTCTTGTATCGCTGTAAACTAATTTATTGCTTATGAAAACTAAATTCCTTTCACTTTTGATTTTGTTCTTTTTACTTTCTTCTTGTAAAAAGAAAATCACGCAATTTTATATGGATTTTGATTCAACAGTTGTTGTCGAATCATCATTGAGTTCATTGGTTCCAATTTCTATTTTAACACCAGACGTTGCAACAAATTCAGAATTCGAATTTGAGAATCACGACACGAGAGCTGATCGAATTAACACAATTTTCCTCAAAGATTTAAAGTTAACGATAACTTCTCCAAGCGGTGAAACATTTAGTTTTATAAATTCGCTAGAATTATATATTTCAAGTCCTTCTTTTTCGGAGAAAAAAGTTGCTTTTAAAGAAAATATTCCTTCTACTGCAGGAAAAGAAATTATTTGTGATCTTGTTGATTTAGATTTGAAAGATTTCATCAAAGAAGATAAATTCAAACTTAGATTGGTTTCAGTTTCGGATGAAACGATTCCTGAAGATGTAACAATAAATGTATATACTAATTTCTTAGTGGACGCGAAAATAAAGAAATAAGTGAAAGAATACGATTTTGATATATCTGTAATTATTGTCAACTACAACGTTGAATATTTCTTGGAGCAATGTTTGAATTCCTGTGAAAAGGCTTTAAAAAATGTTTCAGGTGAAATTTTTGTGGTCGATAATAATTCCATTGATGGCTCAAATGAGATGGTAAAAGCCAAATTTCCACAAGTTGTTTTAATTGAAAATAAAAAAAATGTTGGTTTCTCAAAAGCAAATAATCAAGCAATTGAAATTTCAAAAGGGAAATATGTTTTACTCTTAAATCCTGACACCGTTGTTGAAGAAGATACTTTTGAAAAAGTAATTTCATTTATGAACTCTAAACCAGAAGCTGGAGGGTTGGGAGTGAGAATGCTTGATGGAAAAGGGAAATTTTTACCTGAATCAAAACGTGGATTACCAACACCTGCAGTAGCTTTTTATAAAATTTTTGGACTATCAGCTTTATTTCCAAAGTCTAAACTTTTCGGGAAGTATCATTTGGGCTATTTGTCTGAATTTAAAACACATGAAATCGATGTACTGAGTGGAGCTTTTATGCTTTTAAGAAAGGAAACATTGGACAAAATTGGTTTGCTCGATGAAGCATTTTTTATGTACGGTGAAGACATCGACTTGTCATATCGAATCACGCTTGGGGGGTACAAAAATTATTATTATCCAGAAACTCGAATCATTCATTATAAAGGAGAAAGTACAAAAAAAAGTTCAGTAAATTATGTTTTTGTTTTTTATCGTGCCATGGTAATTTTCGCTCAAAAACATTTCAGTAAAAAGAACGCTAATTTATTTTCAATTTTAATCAACATTGCGATTTACTTTAGAGCAAGTTTGGCAATTTTTTCACGCTTTGTAAAACGCGCTTTTTTGCCTTTAGTTGACTTTTTTGTTATTCTTTCAGGACTTTTTATTCTAACTCGTTATTGGGAAAGTGCTACGATAGAATTCCCCAAAGAAGTTCTGAAAATGGCTCTTCCAGCATATACGTTTTTCTGGTTTATGTCCAATGTTTTTTCTGGGATGTATGATTTTCCTCAAAAATTAAAAAGGAGTATTTTCGGAACAATTTTGGGAACTCTATTAATCTTAATAATTTATGCTTTATTGCCTAAATCGTATCAATTTTCAAGGCTTTTTATACTTGTTGGAACATTTTGGGTGATTACTTACTATTTCATTTCACGAATCTATTTGCATTTTGTTGTTTCCAAAAAATTCAAATTAAATGCAAAAACAAATTCAAATTTTATCATTGTTGGTTCAGAAGATGAAGCTGAACGGGTGAAAAATATGTTGACACAAATCAATTCAAAAATTGATAAAATTCATTTTGTTTCGGGTAATGAGGAAAAATCAGAACATCAAATCGGAATTATCTCACAACTAGACCAGTTTGTCAATTCATTTTCAATCGATGAAGTGATTTTTTGTGCCAAAGATGTCTCAGCCCATGAAATCATAAAATGGATGTCAATTTTAGGGAATTATGACTTGGATTTTAAAATTGCACAACCAGAAAGTTTGTTTTTAATTGGAAGTAATTCGATTAACTCTGCTGGAGATTTGTACATTTTTGATGTAAATGAAATCTCAAAAAAATCAAATAAACGCTTGAAAAGAACCTGTGATTTTTCTGTTTCTCTGATTTTACTTATGCTTTTACCCGTTTTTATTTGGTTTTTCAAAGCAAAGTTGCGATTTTTGAAAAACATGCTTTTTTGTTTGCTTGGAAAAAGAACTTTGGTTGGCTATTCTAATTTAGAATCCATTGAAAATGAACATCTTCCAAAAATTAAAAAAGGTATCTTAAGTCCCCAAAATGCTGTAAAATATTCAGAAAACTTTAATGATGTCAAGTTAAATTTAATTTACGCACGTGATTATCACATCTTTAAGGATTTTGAAATAATTCAAAAAGCATGGAGAAAATTAGATAATTAAAAAAAAATACTTAAATTTACTTAAGCTTTAATCACTATTATTAAAAAAATGGCAAATGATTTAGTCTTTTTACGAGAACATGCCTCTGGAGATGTGTTATATTTAAAAGAGATAATTGTAATGTATTTGCGTACAATGCCAGAATATTTTAGAGAGCTGAAAGAAAATTTTAATTCGAAAAACTGGATTGAGGTAAGTAATCAAGCCCATAAAATGAAATCTCCTGCTAAATTATTCGGTGATTTAAAATTGGAATCACTACTTAATGAAATTGAGTTTGAGGGAAAAGAAATTCATGTAAAAGAAGAACTTATTGTTAATAAAATAAATGAAATTAGCCAATCACTTTCTATTTCATTTGAAGAATTAAATGCTATTTTAATTGATGCTTGATTGCCAATAATTTTAAATTTCTAAAAAAAATCAAAGCGAATATTCTGCTCTAATATTTCCCTTTTTGTTTTCAAGAACTACTAAATATTAAAAGCTTAGAAAAATTTACATTATGAATCTCAAAAATCAGATTTTTTTCTTTACTTTTGCCTAATTATTTTTTGAAAATTCACTTATTGAAAATGGCACAAATTGAAATCAGACTTCCAAAAATGGGAGAAAGCGTAACAGAAGCAACAATTACTAATTGGTTGAAAAACATTGGTGAAACTGTTGAAATGGACGAAGCATTAGTTGAAGTTGCAACGGACAAAGTTGATAATGAACTTCCTTCTGAGGCACAAGGTGTTTTAGTGAAGCGTTTTTTTGAAAAAGATCAAGTTGCTCAAGTTGGAGATGTTATTGCAATTATTTCTACTGATGGAACTTTAAGCGAAGATTCAAGTTCTACAGCTTCTCCAGTTGCTGAGACTAAAGTAGAAGCAGTAAAAGTAGAATCACCAGTTGCTTCTTCAAACGGACAAGTTTCAAATGATTCCAACTCTTCAAATAAATTTTATTCTCCTTTAGTTAGAAGTATTGCTGATAAAGAAGGGATTAATTATTCAGAATTAGACACAATTTCTGGTACAGGTCAAGATGGTCGTGTAACAAAAAAAGATATTTTAGAGCACATTGAAAATAGAGGAAATAAAGCTGTTGCTACACCAACAGTTACAGCTCCTGTTGTTCAAGACCTGCCTACCAGACAGGCAGGAGTGAAAGTACAAGTAGCTCAGACTCCGCAAAATGCTCACGCTAAACCAGCTCCAATGATTATTCCTGCTCCGGGTGATGAAATCATTGAAATGGATAGAATGCGTAAGTTGATTTCTGATCACATGGTGATGTCAAAACACACTTCACCTCACGTTACTTCCTTCGTTGAAGCAGATGTTACAAACATTGTGAATTGGAGAAATAAAGTCAAAAAAGGATTCGAACAGCGTGAAGGAGAAAACATTACGTTTACACCAATTTTCATGGAAGCCATTGCAAAAGCAATCAAAGATTTCCCTATGATTAATGTTTCTGTTTCTGGTACAACAATTATTAAGAAAAAAGATATTAATTTAGGAATGGCTACTGCTTTGCCAAGTGGCAACTTAATTGTTCCAGTAATTAAAAATGCTGATAGATTGAATTTAACAGGTTTAACGAAAGCAGTGAATGAATTAGCTCGTAAAGCTCGTAACAATAATTTGAAACCAGAAGATATTCAAGGTGGAACATATACTGTTACAAATGTTGGCTCTTTCGGAAATGTTATGGGCACACCAATTATTAATCAACCACAAGTTGCGATTTTAGCTTTAGGGGCGATACGTAAAATGCCAGCTGTCATAGAAACTCCAGAAGGAGATTTTATTGGAATCAGACACAAAATGTTTTTATCACATTCTTATGACCACAGAGTTGTTGATGGTTCTTTAGGAGGAATGTTTGTGAAGAGAGTTGCAGATTATTTAGAGCAATTTGACATTACAAGAGAATTATAATCCATTTTAAATCAGGAGTTTAAGAAAAAATAAAACCTATGAAAAACTTAGTTTACTCACTATTCATTGTTGTCGCTTTTCCACTATTGAATTTTAGTCAATACGATGAGGCAAAATTAAGAGCAGTTATTAATTCGGCAAACGAACAAGAACTTGTTGTTGAAAATAGTAGAATGCTTCAAGAAGGTTATTTTTATCATGCAAGTTTAGTTGCTGACAAATTGTTATCGATTGATCCAGAAAGTTGTAACTATAACTATAGAAGAGCTTATATCTATTTGGATATGACAAGTGATTACATCAAAGCTTTTCCAATGCTTGAAAAAGCAATTTTGAATGTGGATAAAAATTTTGATATGTATTCTGCGAATGAAAAAAGTGCACCTACAGATGCTTTATTTCATATGGCAAGATGCTATCATTTGATGGAGAATATTGAGTTGGCTGAACAGTTTTTTAATAAATTTTTAAAGGAGACTTTAAACGATTCACCATTAATTCCGTTTGCAAATTTGTATTTAAAACAATGTGCAATTGCTAAAAAAATTATTTCTGAGCCAAAGAATTACAAGGTGAAAAATCTTGGAAATATTGTTAATACAGAACTTGCAGAATATTCACCTGTAATTTCTTTAGATGGTTCAGCTTTGTATTTTACTTCTCGTAGAAAATGGGAGGATACAATTGTGAGTGCTAATGTAAAACCAGATATTCGTTACAATATCTACCCAGAAGATATTTATGTAAGTTACCTAGATTTTGATAGTACATGGATGAGTCCATATAAATTAGAATTTTGTGATGCTGAACAAAACGAAGCAACGATTGCTGTAAGTTCTGATGAGAGAAAAATTTATGTTTACCAAGACATTACTGGTGGTGGAGATATTTATTCTTCTGATTTTACTTCAAATAAATTTGGAGAATTAGAAGCTTTTAGAGGGAAAAAAGTAAATACTAAATATTGGGAAACACACTGTACTGTTACACCAGATGGTTTAAATATGTACTTCACTTCTGATCGTCCAGGTGGTTTTGGAGGACGTGACATTTACCGTGTAGTAAAATTACCTGATGGAACTTGGAGTGAACCGCAAAATATGGGTCCAACAATTAATACGGAACACGACGAAGAATCTCCATTTATTGCCATAGACAACAAAACACTTTATTTCTCTAGTAATGGGGTGAAAAGCATGGGTGGATTTGATGTTTTCAAAACGATTAGAGATGAAGATAATGTGTGGGCAAACCCAATAAACTTAGGATATCCATTAAATTCTTGTAACGATGATTTGTTTTATACAACAACTGTTAACGGTTTAAAAGGATATTTGACATCTTTCAGAAGAGATGGTTATGGTGAAAAGGATATTTACGAAATTGAAAATGATTTCTTAGGATTAAATCAAATTGCAGTATTTAAAGGGAAAATTAAAACGGTTGATAACAAACCTTTCCCAGAAGATATGGGAATTACAGTTAGCTGTTTGGATTGTGGAGATGCTTTAACACGAAAAGTATATCCAAATATGAGAAATGGACTGTTTTATAGTTCACTTGAGCCATGCCGTCAGTATGAGTTGGTTTTCCATTATCAAAATGGAGAAAAAGAATTTTACAAAGAGTTAGTTTCAACTTCTTGTGATAAAAAATTCGACGAGATTTACAGAGAAGTTTTACTTGATGTTGATAAAATGCAAGTTATTACCTACGATACAACAAGAGTTGTCATCAATAATGTTGAAGTGAAAGTGGGTGAAGATCTAGGTAAAATTATCAACGTGAGTCCAATTTACTTTGATTTTGATAAATTTGATATTCGTCCAGATGCAGCAACAGAATTAGATAAAATTATTGCTATCATGAACGAGTATCCAAAAATGGAAATCGAGTTGGGTTCTCATACGGATTGTAGAGGTAAAATGGTTTACAACGATTATTTATCACAACAACGTGCTTCGTCTTCAGCAAATTATATTAAAGCTAAAATCACGAATCCAGAACGTATTTTTGGTAAAGGTTATGGAGAACGTAAGATATTGAACGGTTGTGTTTGTGAAGGTAAAACGGAGAAAAAACAATACGCGAAATATACAAAAGATCAACATCAAGCTAATCGTAGAACAGAATTTGTTATTCTTAAACTTAAGTAAGAATGAAATTAATTCTTGAAAAACCAATCGCTGTTTTTGATTTAGAAGCAACTGGTTTAAATGTTTCTAAGGATAGAATTGTTGAGATTGCAATTATCAAGATTCAAATTGACGGAAGTGAGGAAACATTTTCTTCTTTGGTAAATCCTGAAATGGAAATACCTCAAGAAGTGATAGAAATTCATGGAATTACGAACGAAAAAATAAAAGATGCTCCAACTTTTAAAGAATTAGCTCCACAAATTGTTGATTTTATAAAAGATGCAGATTTAGCGGGCTACAATTCCAATAAATTTGATATTCCACTTTTAGCAGAAGAATTATTGCGTGTTGGAAACGAATTTGATTTATCAAAAAAGAAATTTGTTGATGTTCAAAACATCTTTCACAAGATGGAACAACGTACTTTAGCTGCCGCTTATCAATTTTATTGTAAAAAAGATATTACCAATGCTCACGCTGCTTTAGATGACACGAGAGCAACTTGGGAGGTGTTAAAAGCACAATTGGAGAAATATTCAGATTTGAAAACGGATGTTGCTTCTTTGGCTGATTTTTCAAAGGGAAGTCAGTTTGATTTAGTTGATTTTGCAGGTCGTTTGGCTAGAAATGAAAAAGGTGAAGTCGTTTACAATTTTGGTAAGCATAAGAACAAAACGGTTGCTGAAATTTCTAAAATCGAACCAGGATATTACGGTTGGTTTATTTCTGATTCAACAGATTTTCCTAAGTTTACAAAACAAAAATTGAAAGAAGAAATGGATCGCTTGAAAGCACTTCAAAAAGAAGAAGCTGAAACGATTACGCAATCTAAATTAGAGGATTTAAAAAATAAATTTGGTAAATAAATCAAAATAAGATGAAAATCATTTGTATAGGAAGAAATTACAGTGAACACGCGAAAGAATTAAATAATCCTTTGCCAACAAAACCTATTTTTTTCTTAAAACCTGATACAGCTCTATTACCAAAAAGAAATCCATTTTATTATCCGAAATTCACAAACGATTTACATTACGAATGTGAATTGGTTTACAGAATTTGTAAATTGGGAAAAAATATTTCTAAAAAGTTTGCACATACGTATTACGATGAAATTGGTCTTGGAATTGATTTTACAGCACGTGATTTGCAAGAAGAATGTAAGACGAAAGGTTTACCTTGGGAGATTGCCAAATCATTTGAACACAGTGCTCCTTTATCTGAATTTTTTATTCCAAAAGAAGAATTGGATTTGAACAACATTCAATTTTCCTTACTCAAAAATGATGAAATCGTGCAAAATGGAAATTCCAGCGACATGATTTTTGATATCGATGCTGTTATTGTTTACATTTCTCAATTTATGTCACTAAAAATAGGTGATTTGATTTTTTCTGGCACTCCAGCAGGAGTTGGTCCAGTGAAAATAGGGGATAAGTTGACCGGTTATATCGGAGAGAAAGAAATGTTTAACTTGAAAATTAAATAAATTCAAATATTTTTAAAAATCGTTAAAACAAATTAAAATCTTAGTTGTTGATTAAATCCAATGTCGCCTTTTTATTCTGAAATGAATGAAAAGAAATGAAAAGCGGGCACCACAAGGAAGCTGAAAGCTCGCCGAAGTGGTCGTTTTTCAGGATTGGAATGATTTAAAGAATAAATAGCGACGAGTTTTCTTTTGCCTGCTCTAACGTTTGGTAATCAAAAGCTGAGCTTTTTCTTCTTTTGTGGAAAAAGAAAAGAATAAATTGATTTGTTTTTTTAGTTAGTTTTTTCAAATTTTTGTGCTCATTTTCAATGAGTTTCTATTTTTATTTTAAAAATATTCAAAAAAAACAATAAAAAGGAAGGTAAAAACAAGAAAATTCCTATCTTTGCACTCAGAATACAACATGGTGGTTGTAGCTCAGCTGGTTAGAGCATCGGTTTGTGGTACCGAGGGTCGTGGGTTCGAACCCCATCATCCACCCAAAAAAAGAGTAAGCTTTCAAGAAATTGAAAGCTTTTTTTGTTTTAATTAGCAATCATTTTTCCTTCACCCAACATACTAACGGTATTTGTCAAAGGAAGACCTTTGTAAAAGATATTTCCTTTTCCAGAGATGTGTCCACTTAAATTTGAATTTGTAGCGTTGATGTACATATTTCCAACAGATTCATTTTTTAATTTAAAATCGCCAAGTACTCTTAAATTCTCAATGTTGCAGTAGCCGTTACTTCTAACTCCAAGTTGTGCGTTTTGAACTTGTCCCAAAATCGTGTAATCTCCCCAACCGTAAGCAACTTCTCCATCAACCGAATTTGCATTAATTTTCAGATTCATTGTTCCACAAGCGTCTAAAATCACAAATTTTAAATTGTTTAAGTTTAAAGTATCTGGACAATCAAGTGTTTCTGAACCTTCAAATTGAATTTCGCTTAAATCTTTAAAATGAATTTCTACTGTAATCGATTCTTTTAAGTCACGTAAAAAGTTGCATTTGTTTTCATTAAAAACCTCTAAACTTCCTTCTTCATTCAGCTCGTAAGAAACCAAATTTAACATGTTTTCTCCTCCAATGATTTTTAAATAGCTGGAATCATTTTGAACCAAAACATATTTTAATTTCTTTTTTAAAACTAATTTATTGAAATCAGCTAAATAGACGATTCGCACCGAATTTTCTCCTGTCGATTTATAGCATTTTCTATCTTCAGGCTTTTTACAAGCGAAAAGTAAAAATAAGATTATTAGTGAAGACCATTTAAAAATTCTTAAATCGAGGCATTTTGAAAAATTAGCTTGTGAGTTTACTTTGGTAAATGAATAAGTTAATTTTTTGAAATAACGATGAGCTAAGGAGTTTAAAAGGGGCTTATATGAATTAACTAATTTCATAAAAATAATTTTAAAAACGTATTCCTAAACCATATTCAAAGTAATCCGCCTTCGCCCAATGGGATTTTAAAGTAAGATTTAAATAGAAGTTTTTGTTCACAAAATAACGAAAACCTACGCGGTGATAAAATTGATCGTCAGCGTTGTATTCGTCTTTTAAATAAATTCCGAGTCCCACAGCAATCTGAAATTTGTCTAAAGTCATTAAATATCCATTATAAAAACCAATTTGAAACAAACTTTCTTTGCTTTTGTAAATTTCAGGTTTGTAATTTATCAAACTTGCTTTATACATGAAATCAACGCCCGTTTCGTAACCTACTTTATGCGTAAAGATTTTTTGAGCTAAAAAACTCGATGCAAAAACCTTGTACTTGGCTTCATAAGTTGGATAATCCTCTCTAAACGATGCAATTCCGAGTACAGTGAAATTCCAGTTTTTATCTAAGCCAAGTTGGTCTTTTGTTTCAATATTTTCTTTTGATTTTTTAAAATTATAACCGAATGAAACAGCCATGTAAGGTAAATTTGCTCCTAAATTTGGAACTCTTGCTGCTCCATTGCTGAAATGCGTTAAATCCAAACCTGCTGTGAAATAGGTTTTTTTAAAATTATACTGGTAAAACAAGCCGAAATTGATGAGTGCATTGAAATGGGAACTTAAAACGATATTTTTAGGATTTGTTTCTTGGTCAAAAACTTTGTTTGCATAACCAATACCAACGCCTGATTTTCCGTAAATAAAGTTCTTTTCGCTTTTAAATAATGGAAATTGAATGAAAGAATAAGCGCCACACAAATTTCCTAGCAATTCTTTATTTCCAGCACTTGTTCCCATTACAGAAAGACCAATTTTTGGAAAATTCAAACTCTTTTGCCAAGATTTTGAACCTTTTGTTTGTAAAATCATTGAAAACTCAAATCCTTTTGTGTGTTCTTTTGGAATGTGGCTCATAATTGCACGATGAGCAATCAAAAAACCGTATTTCGACTTCAATTCAAAATCAACATCGTATTTTTGTGCAAACAAAAACTGATTCAATAGGATGCTTGTAAAAAGAAAAGAAATAAAAACTTTTAGCATGCTGCGAAATTACGAATTTTATTAAAAAGATGAGTTAAATTCTCAACTTCTAACTCATTACTACTAACTCCTAACTAATTTAAATTTTCTTCTTCTTCCAATCAAATAGCTTCAAATAAGAAATTGAAAGCACACCAAGAGTGATGAAATAAATGTATTCGACCGACCAAACCCAATAAATTTCACATTTAAAAACTTTTATGAGTAAGTAACTTGAAATCATGTAAATAAATACGCTCACAAATTCGATTAATAAACTCACGTGTGTATTTCCCGAGCCGTTGATTGTTTGAAATTTTACAGAAATGAGTCCGAAAATGAAAACGGAACCTGAAATAAATCTCAAAATGTTAGCACTTTCTTCCAAGTAAAGTTCATTTGGATTTATGAGACTAATCAAGGTTTTGGGATACAAAATTGCTCCGTGAAAACAGATTAAAAGGCAAATAATTGTCATCAATTGAATTCTGCGTTGAATGATTTTTAAAGCATCAAAATCGCCACGACCAATGTATTGTGAAATATAAGTTTTTGTAGTTGCAGCAAAGCCCCAAATCGGTACAAAAGCTAAAAAATAAATGGAGCGAATGTTTTGAGAAATCGTTAAATCGTCTTTTCCCATGTGCTCAATCCATGTAAAAAAAATCGTCCAAGTTACTAAAGCAGAAAATCCTTGGAGAAATAAGGGACTTCCAACTTTAACTAATTCTTTGAATGATTTCCATTGAAAAGAGAAATATTTGAACAATTCATAATCTTTGCGTTCTTTGGAGTAAATCAAAAAGATTAATAAAAATAACATGCCAAGTCCGTCAGCTAAAGTGGAAGCCAAAGCAGCTCCTTCAAGTCCCATTTCTGGAATTCCTTTCCAGCCAAAGATGAAAATTGAATCCATCAAAATGTTTGAAGTTGCAACGATAATCGAACTTATCAAAACAACCCAGGTTTTTCCAATTGCAAAGAAAAAGGCTTGAATGGATAAAGTAATAACGCCAAAAAATAAACTAAAGGAACGAATATTCAAAAAGGAAATTTGTGCTTGTGCTAATTCCTGATCATGTGAATATAATGGTAAAAGAATTGGAATCAAAAAACGAAGTATGAGGAACATACTTATTCCAATCATTGCAAGCGTGAAAATCGTTGTACCGAAAATTCGACCGACTGCATGTTCCTTATCTTGTCCGATTCTTCGAGCAATCAAAATTTGTGCTCCGTCGCTCATTCCCGCCAAAGAAACAAAAACTGTTACGAATAATAAACCCGCATTTCCACTCGCATCGTAAGCCAAAGTACTGTAACGACTCAAAAAAGCAACATCGGTCAATAAAACAATAGATTGCACGAAGCTTGAAACCATTAAAGGTAAAGCCACCATGAGTATTGTTTTATATTTTAAATCGAGCACTTTATTTTAACTATGAGTTATGAGTTATGAATTTTGAGTTATAATTTAAATTGTGTTTTTAATATAAATCAAGTCTTGGAGCGAAGCGGTCTTATGTCCCTGTCTGCCGACAGGCAGGTTGAAGTCTTAATATCTAATCCACTTCTATAACCAATCCTTTCAAATATTCTCCTTCTGGATGAAAAGCATTTATCGGATGATCAGCTGGTTGATGAATTTGTTCAATAATTCTAACATTTCTACCGCTTTCAATCGCTGCAGCGATAATTGTATTTGTAAATAACGGTTTATCCACAACTTGTGAGCAAGAAAAAGTAAAAATCAATCCTCCAGGTTTTATTTGTCGAATAGCATGTTCGTTCAAACGTTTGTAACCTTGAATCGCTTGATGACGTTTGTCTCTGTGTTTAGCAAATGCTGGTGGATCCAAGACAATAATATCGTATTCTTCTGGTAAATCTTTGATGTAATGCATCGTATCGTCGCAAATCGAACGGTTTTTATCCGCCATATTGTTTAAATCAACATTTTGATTCGTCAATTCAATCGCTTTTTTTGAACTGTCCAAAGAATGTGCAAAGGAAGCTCCACCTTGAATTGCCGATAAACTAAAACCTCCAGAGTAACAAAAAGTATTCAAGACTTTTTTTCCAAGGGAATATTTTTTGAGCAAAGCACGATTTTCTCTCTGATCGATGAAAAAGCCCGTTTTTTGTCCGTTTACCCAATCAATGGCATATTTGATTCCATTTTCTAAAGAAACATGTGGGGTTTCACACGTTCCAAAAATGTATTTATTTTCAGCTTCAATTCGTGCGGGTAAAGTTTCTGCAGATTTTGAGTATACGGCAATTAATTTATCTCCAAAAGCTTTTTGTAAAGCAGACGAAATATGCTCAATTGCGTGAAACATACCAATACTATGACATTGAATTACAGCAACTCCGTTATAAAAATCGATAATTAATCCTGGAAGAGAATCTCCTTCTCCGTGAACTAATCTAAAAATATTATTTTCTTCAGTAAATAGATTTAATTTCAAACGTAAATCAACCGCATTTTTGATTTTTTCTTCAAAAAATTTAGCATCGATATGTTCGTCTTTGAAAGAGAGTATTCTAACAGCAATCGTACTTGGCTGAAAATGTCCAACTGCTAAAAATTGTTTTTTAGCAAAAACACGCACCAATTCTCCTTCTTCAATATTCGTTGTATCGGTTTCAATTGCTCCTGAAAAAATCCATGGATGTTTTCTTTCAATCGAACCTAATTTCCCTTTTTTTATTTCAATAATCTGCATGCAATCATTTTAAGAGCGTAAAATTAGTCAAATGAAAAGAAAGAATAGGTGTAAAACTTTTAATTGAGCAAAAAAAACACTATATTTATAAGGTGAAACGAAAAAGTTTTTTAAATTTGAAAACATGAACGATCAAGTTCCACAACAAATAGAATTGGAATATGCCACTATTCGCTTAATCGAAGATCAAATCGTTGAGGATTCGGTAAAGCATGGTACTGTTATAGATTTTAATGAGGTGTTGGAAATAAAATCCGCAAATATCAAACTTACACAAGGAAAAAAGTATGTCATTTTAATCGATGCTGAGGATTTTTTGAGTGTTACGAAAGATGCAAGAGAATTGTTGTCAAGTAGAGAATTTGCTGGAAATTCAATAGCAAAAGCACTTTTGATTACAAGTTTTGCACAAAAAATATTAGCTAATTTTTACATTACTGTTCATAAACCATATATCAGTACACAAGCCTTTACAGATAGAGAAGAAGCGATTATTTGGCTTAGAATTCAATTAAATGAATACCAAAATAAATGAAATTAACACTCCATTACCTTTTATTAAATGAGAATTTTTCTCCTGAATATGCGGAAGCAAACCATCAAGGAGAAGAAACAGAAAACAACCCAAAATACGAGTGGGAAGATGAATTTGATATAAACGATATTGATTCCTTTCAAATCATTCGAAATGGGAAATTACCTTTAAGTGGAGAATTGCCAAATGGAGAAAATTTTTCGGTGGAAGTTGATAAAATGTGCGTAATCGAACTTTTAACTTCGTCCAAGCAAAAGGCATATTTAGGAATTTCGGAAAGTATTTTAGAGAGTTTTGAAGAAACTGAAAATAAAATCACGATTTACATAAAAGATTACGAACCGCACGCAAATCCAATGCCTGGAGTTTATATTGCGTCGAAAGAGTTTCCAAAAGAATTAGTTTTTTAATTAGCTAATTAACAAATCATTTAATTAGCTAATTGAATTTATGTTGAAAATCAAAAACATCTCATTCTCAAGAGAAAAACCCATTTTACATAGAGTAAATCTTTCAATTAAAACGGGAGAATTTTATGGAATTGTTGGTCCAAGTGGTGCAGGAAAATCTACTTTGATGAAAATTATTGCTGGATTATTGGACGCAGATTTGGGAGAAGTAAAACTCGATGGGGAACTGATTCTTGGTCCAAAAGATAGATTGATTCCAGGAAATCCTAACATTCAATTGGTAAATCAAGATTTTGCTTTGGATATTTATCACACGGTTTACGAAAATTTAATTTTAAAGACCTCGCATTTACAAAAATCGATTCAAGATGATTTTATTGAAGAACTGCTCGAGATTTTTGAATTAAAAACCTTGGAAAAACACAAAGCAATTGAACTTTCTGGTGGTGAACAGCAGCGTTTGGCTTTGGCACGAGCACTGGCTTTGGAACCAAAAATAATTTTACTTGACGAACCATTTGTACATTTAGATGCACACATCAAAAGGAAAGTCTTGGCTTATTTACTTGAATTAAAAAGAATCAGAAAAACGACCATGATTTTGGTTTCTCACGATGGTTCAGAAATGTTAAGTTTAGCTGATAAAATTGTTTATTTTGATCAAACTGAAATTCAACGAATAGATTCTCCAGATTTATTTTTCTCTAAGCCGAAGTCTTATCAAGAAGGATTGTTTTTTGGAGATTTGAATAAAATTAAACATCAGAAAAAAGAAATTTTGTTCAGACCAAATAACTTTTTTTTAGAAAATTCATCTAATTTACAAAGTGATTTAATTGAGTTAGAAGTACATTTTTTGCGTTCGGTATTTTATGGAAATTATTCACTTTCTCAATTCAAAATTAGTTCAGGAGTGAATAAAAATCGTGTAATTTTATTAAAAGAAAAAGATTCTTTAAAAATGAATGAAATTAGCAATATCTTTGTTTTAAATTCTGAAAATTGAGTAAAAGTAAAAAACTAAGTTGGAGAGAAATCATTTTTCTGATAAAAGACACAGTTGTTGAGTTTTTTAAAGAAAAAACATCAATTCATTGTGCTGCACTTTCTTATTATACGGTTTTAACACTTGTTCCGATTATATATTTAAGCATCGTTAGTTTTGGTCGTTTCATTGGTCAAAAGACTATGGTTGAGATTATTACTAAATTTTTAAAGGAAAATATTGGGATTACTGATGTGAGTGGAATAATTGATTTTTTAGATCAAATTGATTTTGAACATGGAAATATGGCCATGCAATTTGTTGGTTTAATTATGATTTTAGTTTCGTCCTCGGCGTTGTTTGCTTCATTAAAAGAGAGCATTAATGAGTTTTTTGATAT
>JAZKEO010000022.1:36856-53063 GCA_040386975.1 Bacteroidota bacterium
TCCTGACAACAAAAATAAATCTTACATACATAATAATAATATCAAAGGAAAACAAGAGTTAAAATACCAACCTTTGATTGCTGATATTGAAAAAGAATTTAATACAAAAAAGAAAGTGATTATGTCAAACCTGATGACTAAATTAAATTCAATTATTTTATTGACTTTTTTCGGTTTAATTGTTATTTTGACCTATTTTGCACAAACAATTTTACTGTCATTCGGTTCAAAATTATTGGGAAATTTAGATACTTTACAATGGGTTTTATTCATGTTTACTCAACATATCTTGGTGATTTTTTCCAATATTCTTATATTTACTTTAATTTTTAAATATTTACATGATGCTAAAGTTGAATGGAAAATTGCTTTTGCAGGAAGTATTTTTACTTCTGTTTTACTTTATTTAGGTCAATTATTAATAAAATATTATTTAGGAAATTATTTCTTTGCCCGCGATGGAGGTTTGGCTGGTACCATTTTAGTTATTTTGGTTTGGATGTATTACTCGTCACACATCATATTTTTGGGAGCAAAATATACAGTAATGTATGCTAAAGCAATTGGAAAACCAATTCAAGTTGATTAAAAATTAATCAAAAATTTGCACAATTAAAATTTTTTGATTAATTTTCCGTCATAAATTATAATTATGTTAGTCGGAAATAATCTAAAAATTCTGAGAAAGCACTTCGGAAATTCTCAGGAAGAAATGGCAAGTCTATTGAAATTAACACGTTCAAGTTACAGCGGTTATGAAAATAATGTTGCCGAACCAAGTATTTCAACCTTAGTTTTGTTAAGTGATATTTATGAAATTTCCTTGGATATTATTTTGAAAAAAGATTTAAGTTTACTTCCTCCAGAAAATTTAAACAGTCATTTGTTTGAAGAAAAAGATTACACAGGAAGTAAACTGCGAATTTTAACGCAAACAGTGAATCAAAACGATGAAGAAATGATTGAAATGATTCCAATGAAAGCTAGTGCTGGTTACGCTTTAGGTTATTCTGATCCTGAATATTTGAAAGTTTTACCGACTTTTAGTTTGCCTTTTTTGTCAAAAGATAGAAAATATCGCTCTTTTCCTATAAAAGGTGATAGCATGCCACCTGTTTCAGAAGGTTCTTTTGTTGTGGCAGAATTTGTTCAAAATTGGATGCATTTAAAAAATGAAACACCTTGTATAGTCGTTACTAAAGATGAAGGAATCGTGTTTAAAGTGCTGTATAACAATTTGGTACAAAATCAGACTTTTACTCTTCATTCAACAAATCCGTTTTATCAACCTTATCAAGTAGATGCGAAAACTGTTTTGGAAGTTTGGAAGTTCGTGAATTACATTTCTCCAGATTTGCCAGAAATAAAAATTGATGATAGTCAAATTGGAAAATCTATTCAAGAAATCCGTCAAGATTTATCTATTATCATGAATAAATTAAAATGATATATTTGTAAAAAATCTGTTCATGAAAAATGCTCTTTTGTCAAAATCAATTATCTTTTTTAGTGTTTTCATTTTCTCAATAAAAATTAATGCACAAAGTGAAACAAAGACCCCACCTAAATTAGTTATTGGAATTGTTGTTGATCAAATGTGTTACGATTATTTATATCGCTTTGCTCCAAAATTTGGGAAAAATGGATTCATGAAATTGATTCAAAATGGAACTTTTTGTGAAAATACGCAATATAATTATGTTCCGACATTTACAGGGCCAGGTCATGCTTCTATTTACACAGGGACAACTCCAAGTAATCATGGAATTGTAGCAAACGATTGGTTTGATAGAGATTCAAAGAAAGAAAAAGGTTGTGTTTCAGATAGTTTGGTTAAAAGCATTGGAACAAAATCTAATGAAGGTCAAGCTTCTCCTCTTAATTTAAAAGTAAACACCATTACCGACCAACTAAAACTAACGTATAAAAAATCCAAGGTAATCTCAATGTCAATCAAAGATAGAGGGGCGATTTTACCAGGTGGACATTTGTCCGATGGCTCATATTGGTTTGATTATCAGACTGGAAATTTTGTTACAAGTACTTTTTTTAAAGAAAAAATGCCAGTTTGGGTGGATGATTTTAATAAAGAAAAACAGCCAAGTTCCTATTTAAAACAAACTTGGAAGACTTTATTACCTATTGAACAATATACAGAAAGTGAGGTAGATAATTCTCCTTATGAAGTGAAAATTTCAACAAAATTAACGCCTGAATTTCCTTATAATTTTAAGGAATTAAATAAGGGGATGAAAACGTTTGATTTATTTACTATTACACCTTTTGCTAATACATTTTTAGCTGATTTTGCACTAAAGGCCTTGAAAAATGAAAATTTGGGAGAAGATGAATTTTCAGATTTTTTAGCCATTAGTTTTTCAACACCAGATATTGTAGGACATGCTTTTGGACCATATTCAGTTGAAATTGAGGATATTTATTTGCGTTTAGATTTGGAAATTGAAAAACTGCTAACTGCTTTAGAAACAAAATTAGGTAAAGATAATTTTGTTTTATTCTTGACAGCAGATCACGCTGTAGTTCCTGTTCCTCAATATTTAAAGGATAAAAAGTTGCCTGCAGGATACGTTTTTATGGATGAATTAAAAGAAGAATTAAACAAAAAAATAATTGACAAATTTGCTCTTGCCTTAATTGATGAAATTACAAATGACAATATCTATTTAGATAGAAAATTGATGTCTAAGAAAAATATTTCTTCAGAAGCGGTTCAAAATCTTATAAAAGAAGTTCTTATCTCCAAAAAAGGAATTAAAAAAGTATATACAACTGATGATTTAGCAAAAGAAAATTCATCTGATGAATGGCTGACAATGGTTAAAAGAGGATATATTTATCATGAAAGTGGTGATGTGATATTTTTACTAGAACCGGGATATTTACCTAAATCTAAAGAAAGTGAAAATACACACAAAGGAACAAGTCACGGTTCAGCATTCAATTACGACACACATGTTCCTTTGCTTTGGTATGGAAAAAACATTCCAAGCCAATCTATTTATAGAAGAATTAACATAACGGATATAACTTCAACTTTGGCACCAATTTTGAATCTTCAAAGACCAAACGCTACAACTGGCGAACCTATTGTTGAAATTTTAAAATAAATAGCCATGAAAAACCTTGTTCTAATTTTTAGTTTGTTTTTTGCTTTAAGTTCTCAAACGATTGATTCTGAAATTCCTGAATTAAATCAAAAAATAATTGATTTTGTAAATCAACATATTGGTAAAAAAGTTGGACGAGGTGAGTGTTGGGATTTAGCTCAAATTCCGTTAGAAGAACTTGGCGCAACTTGGGATCAGCAATATGTTTTTGGCAAAAAAATTAATATAGAAAAAGAAACTGTTTTTCCAGGTGATATTATTCAGTTTGAGAAGGTTGTGATTCAATACACTGTTGGAAACAAGCAGATTACAGAAAATTTTTATCATCATACAGCAATTGTGTATGAAGTTTTAGAAAAAGGGATTTATAAAATTGCTCAACAAAACACTGAAAAAGGTAAAAAAGTTACGATTGATCTTTTGAACACAAACAATAAGAAAAAAGGGAAAATGATTTTTTATAGACCGCAGAAATAATAAAATCTAATAATCTAACAATCCAATAATTTGTGTAGCTTCACTCACATCGTGAACGCGAATGATTTTTGCTCCTTTTAGTAAAGCAAGCGTATTTAAAACCGTTGTTCCATTCAATGCTTCTTCTTCTGTGATATTTAGTTTTTTGTAAATCATTGATTTTCTCGAAAAACCAACAATTATGGGGTGATTTAAAAAAGTGAAATCTTCCAAACGATTTAAAAGTTCATAATTTTGTTCCATCGTTTTTGCAAAACCAAATCCAGGATCTAAGAGAATATCTTTGATTCCAATTTGCTTTAAAACGTTAATTTTTTCTGAAAAATAAAAAGAAATTTCTTTGAAAATATTATCGTATTGTGTGAAATTTTGCATTGTTTCAGGATTTCCTTTGATATGCGTTAGTATGTAAGGAACTGAATACCTTTTTAAAGTTTCGAGCATTTCTGAATCCATCGAAAATCCACTTATGTCGTTGATGATGTTAGCACCGACTTCGATGGCATCTTTTGCAACTTTTCCTCTAAAAGTGTCAATGCTAATAATTAATTCTGGAAATTCTTTGCGAATAGCTTCGATAATTGGAATTGTACGCAAAATTTCCTCTTCTGCTGAACATTTTTTTGAGCCTGGACGAGTTGAATTTCCGCCAATATCTACAATTGAAACTCCATGATTTATTTGTGTTTCAACTTCTTGAATTACAGCTTTTAAACTTTCAAAACGACTACCTTTGTAAAAAGAATCTGGGGTGCAATTTATGATTCCCATTACTTTTGGTTTGGATAGATCCAATAATTTTTCACCAACACGAATACTGTTTTTAGAATAAATTGTTGTATCTTCAACCCTTGATTTAAGCATTTTTTAAAAGCATATTGTAAAAATAATGATACAAACATCGGAACAATATTCGGAAGTTATCTCAAATTGCCGTGAAATTTTTCAAAAGAAAACAAAAGATTATGGAACAGCTTGGCGAATTTTACGTCCGAGTTCATTGACTGACCAAATTTTCATAAAAGCACAACGCATTCGTACAATTCAGGAAACTGGTCAAAATAGAGTAGGTGAAAGTGTTGAAGATGAGTTTGTTGCCATTGTTAATTATTGTGTCATGGCAATAATTCAATTGCATGAATCAGATGTTTTAGAGATGGAACTTGAAGAAAATATCGCTTTTGCTTTATATGAAAAGTATGCAACAACAGCTTTTGAATTGATGAAAAAGAAAAATCATGATTACGGTGAAGCTTGGAGAGATATGCGTGTTAGTTCCCTGACTGATTTGATTTTAATGAAAATTTTACGTGTTAAACAAATAGAAAATAACAAAGGAAAAACCTTGATTAGTGAAGGAATTGATGCAAATTATTACGATATGCTCAATTATGCGGTTTTTTCCTTGATTCATCTAAAGGAAGAGACTAACTAAGCGAAATTAACTATTTCAATAACATTCATTTAACAAAACTATAAGATTTTTTAATTAGTTTTGTGTAAATCAAAATTTAAACTATAAGATGAGTAAAACAAACACTTTACAAGGACAGTCATTTATTTTTAATGCCTTATTGATTGCTATTAATTTAGCGGGTTTAACGTTGGTTACAATCGGTTATCACGAAAGTTTTATTGAGTCAAAATGGATATTCGCAGGAATTGGTTTTGGACTTTTACTTTTAAGTACTATTGGCTTGGTGATTTTAAAAGGAAGGCTGTTTATGGCGATGGTTTCCAGACTTTTGGTTGGTGGACTTTTTATCGTCTCAGGTTTGATAAAAGCAAACGATCCACTTGGTTTTAGCTACAAATTAGAAGAATATTTTGAAGATGGAGCTTTAGCTTACAGAATTAAAGAATGGTTTGGTGCACCTGGATTTTCGCTAGAGTTTTTGATTGAATCTGCTTTATCTTTGTCTGTAATCATTTGCATTGCAGAAATTGTTATTGGAGTTTTGATTTTAATTGGTGGAAAAATAAAACTGATTTCATGGTTATTGATTTTGATGATGTTATTCTTTACTTTTTTAACTTGGCACACAGCAAACTGTGACCCAGATATCAAATTTGTTGATAGAGATACGTATTCAATGACTGATCCTCTTGCCCAAATAAAAATTGACGAGGCCAAATCAAACGCAGAGATAAAAGTGATTTCTAAAAACTCAAATGAAGTTGTCGTTGAAGAGAAAAAACAACCTCAATGTGTTTCAGATTGCGGCTGTTTTGGTGATGCTATGAAGGGTTCGGTGGGTAGATCTTTGACTCCAAGTGAATCTTTATGGAAAGACATTGTTTTGGTTTATTTATCAATTTGGATATTCATAGCTCAACGTAAAATCAAGCCAAATACACGTGAAGAAAATTTCTATGTAATTCCAATCTCACTTGCAATTATTGCATTCTTCTCTTTCGTTTTTGGTTGGTACTTCCCAATAATTTTTGGATTAGTTTCAATTCTTGGCGCACTTTGGGTGCTTAGAGCTGGAGGCAAAATTTTTGGAAATTATTATGGTAGTGCTCTTTTTGTAATCTTAATTTGTTTCTTGTTTACATCCTATGTCTTGATGTTTGAACCGCTGAAAGATTATCGTCCTTATGCCGTTGGTTCAAACTTAAAAGAAAAAATGAACGATGGTAAAGAAGGGAAATATGAATCTGGATTCACCTTGAAAAATTTAAGGACAGGAAAGAACGAATTTTTCACTCAAGCACAATATACAGACACGGTTCGTAAGATTTGGGAAGATAAAAATTACAAATACATTTCAACGGAAACGAAAGAAATTATTCCAACAAGATTGCCTTCAATTACAGGACAATTTAATCCTTTGTTGCAATTTGCTGATTTAACTGACCCAGAAAGAAAAATGCCTTTTATAGCTGAAATGTTAAAGAATGCAACTATTGATGGTGTTTTACTTTACGATAAATCTGCTGAAACAGATATTGAAGTATTGGAAAATGAATATAATTTGAATGATTACGATACCGCTTTTTATACATTCAAAGGAAAAGTAAAAATGAATAATCCTGATTTATCTGAAATTAGTATAAAGGATTTTATTATCGATTCGAAAGAAATTATCATTATCTTCTCAAAAAATCTGAAAGAAGCAAATTTTGAAAAAATTACGGCTTACAAAACGCTCTTCAAAAAAGCTCAAAGTCATAAAATTCCAATGATTTTAGTATGTTCATCAAATAGAGAAGATATAAATGCTTGGAGAAATAAGCATAATTTCCAAATACCAGCATTCACGAATGATGAAACGGAATTGAAAGCAATTGCACGTTCAAATCCATCCTTGATGGTACTACAAAATGGTGTTGTAAAAGGAAAATATCCATTTAGATCGCTTCCAACATTTGATTGGTTGAAAAAACACATATTGAAATAGTTTGTTTCGACAAGTTCAAGAAATTAAAAAAGAAGAAAATAACATGAGAAAAAAAATTGTTGCTGCAAATTGGAAAATGAATTTGACAAAAAAAGAAGCAATTGATATTTATGATAAATTGGAAGAGGTTGAATTAGACGACAATCAAGAGATTATTGTTTTCTCACCCTATGTGTTTTTAGATTGTTTGAAGCAAAGACAACACCATGTAAAAGTTGGAGCCCAAAATTTTCATCCAGCAGCTCGCGGTGCTTATACAGGAAAAGTTTCTATTTCTCACTTAGTTGATTTAGAAGTTGAATGTGTTTTAATTGGTCATTCAGAAAGAAGAATTTTGTTTAATGAAAGTAACGAAGCGATAAAATCAAAATTGGATGTTGCTATTCAACATAAAATGGAAATCATTTATTGCTGTGGAGAGAAATTGATTAGCCGAGAAACTGGAAAACATTTGGAGTTTGTTAAAAGTCAAATTGAAACAGATTTATTTCATCTTTCTGCTGAACAAATGGAACAAATAATTATTGCGTATGAACCTGTTTGGGCAATTGGAACCGGTGTTACAGCTACAACAGAACAAGCAGAAGAAATGCATAAGTTCATTCGTCAAACGATTTCAGAAAAATATGGCAAAGATGTAGCTGAAAATATTTCAATTTTATACGGGGGAAGTTGCAATGCTTCAAATGCCGCTGAATTGTTTGCCTGTGAAAATATTGATGGAGGGTTAATTGGTGGTGCATCTTTAATAGCTGAAGATTTCACAAAAATCATTTTAGCCCAAATCGCAGTGAAATGAATGATACACTTGTAGTTTCGATTGAACTTATTCCAAAAAAACCTTGGAACGAAATTCTTGTTGCACAATTGTCTGACTTAGGTTTTGATGCCTTTGAAGAAACAGAAACAGGAATTAAAGCATATGGACCAGAAAGTAAAATTGCTGTCGAATCCTTGATTGAAAATACAATTTTAGCGGATAAAAGTTTAGATTTTGAATTCACTTTTGAGCAAGAAATTATTCCTTTTCAGAACTGGAACGAAAAGTGGGAAGCAGATTTTGAAGCTGTTTATGTGGAAGATAAATTATCTATTTTAGCACCATTTCACGATAAAAGTCTTGCTAAAGGAATTGTTATTGAAATTCAACCTCAAATGTCATTTGGTACAGGACATCATCAAACAACTTGGATGATGTCGAAAGCCATGTTAGACGAAAAGGAAATAATAGGAAATGTGCTCGATATGGGAACAGGAACAGGAGTTTTAGCAATTTTAGCTGAAAAACTTGGCGCTGAATCTATTTTAGCCATTGATATCGAAGATTGGTCAGTTGAAAATACGATTGAAAATGCTGAAAGAAATAAATGCACAAAAATTGAAGCATTACATGGAGATGTAGATTTGATTCATGGCAAAGTATTTGATTTGATTTTAGCTAATATCAATAAAAACATTTTAAAAGCACATTTAGAGGAATACATTAAAAGTTTGAAAATTGGAGGAAAAATCTATTTGAGTGGTTTTTTTGAATCTGATGCTCAAGAAATGATTGCTTTTTCAGAGAATTTAGGCCTAAAACATTTAAAAACCTTGACTAAAGAAACCTGGGCACAACTCAGTTTTGTGAATTGAATTTTATTTAAAATTTGTTACTATGAAAAAAATATTCGTTTTGTTTGCGTTTTTTACGGCTTTGAACTTTTCTTCAAATGCTGTTAAGGCTCAAAATTTCCCTTCCGATAGAGAAAAATTCATCAAACAATTTGAAAAAGTTCTCTCTGGATTCATAGTAAAAGAACAAAAGGATTTTATTAAAGATGAATTTGAACCAATGCTCATTGAAACAAAGGATTTTTCTGATAGCTATTTCAAAAAAATGGTGGAAACATGTAATTTGATGGAAACGAAAAAATTGAAGTATTATCCAGCAATTTACAATTATGTTTTTTCTGTTTATTCTTTTGTTAAAAACAAACAACCTAACGCAAGTTTCAACGCTTGGCATAGTTCTGTCGATAAATTGTTGGACGCTAGAAATGTAAATAAATTTGAAGATTTCATTGAGCTTTCAGCAACTTTTTTTTCGAAAAATATTCTGTCAACAAATGCCAGTTGTACATGGCTATTTCGAGGCGGTTCTTATTCGTTTGAATTTACAGACAAACCTTTTATTCAGTTAGAGGGAGGGAAATTAGTTTGCTTGATTGAAAACTCTGATAAAAAAGAAAAGAAAATCCCTTTTGTTGATAGTATCGTTGTCTATGATGCAATAGGAACATATGATCCCATTTTGAAAAAATGGCAAGGTCGAGGAGGTGTTGTTTCTTGGGAAAAAGTTGGTTTGCCAAAAGGAGAAACAAGTGCTGAACTTATGTCTTACGATTTATCTCTAAAAAGTTCAAATCTTGGCTGTGACACAGTAATTTTAACTACTCCTTTTTTTGATAAGCCAATTAAAGGAAAATTGACTGATCGTGCGTTTAGAATTAATCGTGAGGAAGATAAAATTTACCCACAGTTTTTGTCTTTTGAGAAAAGATTGAAAATCGATCAAATTAAACCTAATGTGGATTATGAAGGTGGTTTTTCTCTTCAAGGAAAAGACTTTGTTGGTATTGGAAATGCTCAAGTTCCTGCTTTACTTAAGATTTCACGAAATGACAAACTTTTTACACGAATTCAAGCACAGCTTGTTATTGTTAATGCTAAAAGAATTTCTTGTCCATTGAGTAAAGTGAGTATGTATATCGGTTTAAAGGATTCTATTTTCCACCCAGGATTAGACTTTTCTTATGACCTAGAAAAAAGTTTAGTTGAGCTTGTTAGAGGTACATCAGGAATTTCTCAATCTCCCTTTTCAAATTCACTGCATCAATTAGATATGTATGTATCAAGATTAGCATGGACCTATGATGCACCAGAAATATTCTTGTCATATAATTTTGGTTCAAGTCAAGATCAACGTTTTGCAAAATTAGAGTCTAAAAATTATTTTGATTCAAGATTATACGATCAACTTCAAGGATTAGAGTCAGTTAATCCTTTGATATTAATTGGGAATTATTGCTTTAAATACGATGAGTATGTTGTGAATGAAGGAAAAATAGCGACAGCTTTAGGGAAAACTGTAGAACAATCTAAATCATTGATGTTAGATCTTGCAGCACTTGGATTTTTAAATTATGATACGGAATCAAAAATGGTTACTGTGACTCAAAAATTGATAAATTTCGTAAAATCGAAGGCTGGAAAAATGGATTATGACAATTTACTTTTCATGTCTGATATGCGTCCTAAAAAACTTACAGGTTATAGTGATGAACAAATTCAAAAAGAAGAATACCTCCAAGAAGTATCTAAAAAGTATGAAAAAGTTAACAAAGAACGAAATGCTTTAAAGAATTTTGGAAGTTTAAATTTAGGTACTTTAGAGATAAATTTAGATGCTGTTGATAATATTACGATTTCTGAAACACAAAATACAGCAGTTTTCCCAGATGATTACAAGGTAACAATTAAAGAGAACCGTGATTTCAATTTTTCAGGATGGATTGTTGCTGGTAAAATGGAATTAAATTCTATTGAAGCGAATTATGTTTATAATTCAAATAAAATAAATTTATTCAAAACTGACAAATCACTTTTCAGAGTGAAGCCAATGTCTGAACAGGATGGGAAACAGATGATTACAATGGTAAATGAAATTCAATCAATTACAGGTGAATTGTTCGTAGATGCTCCAAACAATCGTTCTGGAAATAATAAAAAAGTAACTGACTTTCCAAAAATTACAGTTTCAAAACCAACTCAAGTTTACTACAATCACAAATCAATTTTTAAGGGAGCTTACGATAGTACGAGATTTTATTTTACAATGGATCCATTTGAAATGGATAGCTTGGATAATTTTAAAGAGTCATTTCAGCGCTTTAAAGGAGAGTTGACATCAGCTGGGATTTTTCCAAAAATGAGAGAAGATTTAAAAATAATGCCTGATTATTCGTTCGGGTTTTCAACAAAAGCAGCTACTGGAGGGTATGATTTTTACAACACAAAAGCAAAATACGACAATAAAATTATTCTATCAGGAAAAGGTCTACAAGGTGCTGGAACAATAAATTTCATACAATCTACAACTGTTTCAAAAGCTTATACTTTTTTACCAGATTCGACTATAGGATATGGAACATTTGAAAATAAACCAGTAGAGGAAGGTGTACAATACCCGGACATTATTTCACCTGATGCTTTTGTTACCTTTATTCCCAAAGGAAATATGTTGAAAGCGGCTTCAACTCCTAGTCAAGAGTTAAACATGTATAATAAAGAAGCTCGTTTGAAAGGAACTGCAATTATTACGCCACAAGGTTGCACGGGTTTTGGAGTTGTTACTTTTCCTGATGCAAATTTAGGTGCGAAGTTGTTGAAATTTACTCGTTGGGATATTGACTCAGATACAGCTAATTTTAACTTGAAAAATAAATATCTTGAACCAGGAGATGATCCATTGACACTTAAAACCGAAAATTTGAATGCACATGTTTCGTTTAAAACTAGAAAAGGTCAATTTAGATCTAATTCAGGTCAGTCTCGTGTAGAATTCCCTAATAACCAATATATGTGTAAAATGGATTTTTTCACTTGGTTAATGGATGATGAAGCAATTGAACTTTCTACATCTGCTGATAAGGATTTGAATTTAAAAACCGATCTAGATTTAGTTGGTGCTAATTTCTTTTCACTACATCCAGAACAAGATTCTTTAAGGTTTAGATCAAGAGAAGCAAAATATAGTCAAAAAGAAAAAACTATTTATTGTAAAAAAGTGGAATATATGGAAATTGCCGATGCTCGAATTTATCCTGATTCAGGCTTAGTTACAATTCGAAAGAAAGCACGAATGGATCCTTTGGAGAATACAGTTTTGATTGCAAATAGTATTACCAAATATCATAAATTTGTAAATTGTAAAGTAGAAGTAAAAGCAAGAAGAGTTTTTGAAGCTGAAGGTGATTATCCTTATTATGATGCTGATAGTACTCGATCCATTATAAAAATGAAGAGTATAAAAGTGGATTCTTCATTTCAAACTGTTGCTTTGGGTAAGATTGGTCCGAAAGATAATTTTCAACTTAGTAAGCAATTTGAATATTATGGGGATGTAAAAATCAATTCTACAATTCCATTGATAAGCTTTTCTGGTGCCACGCGTATTATTCATACCTGTGATAAATTTACTAGAAGTTGGATGGCATTTACTTCAGCAATTGACCCGAAAAACATTCAAATTCCAGTTTCTTCTGAAATGAAAAGTTTAGATAGTTTGTCTTTAACAGCTGGTATTGTTTGGCGCGATTCTAAAAAAACAGATGAGATTACGCTTTATCCAACCTTCTTATCTGAAATTAGAGAAAAAGGAGATCAAGTTGTTTTTACATCAAATGGTTTTCTTCAATATAGTGCATTTACAAATGAATTTCAAATTGCATCGAAAGAAAAACTCATTAACAGAGGTGAAAAAGGAAATTACTTGGCACTCCAAGCGGGAAACTGTTCTTTAAATGGTGATGGTGTCATTAAATTAGGAATGGATTACGGTCCAACAAGTGTTGATGCTGTTGGAACCGTAAATTACTATCAAGAAAGTGGTCAGACTAATATGAATTTAACAGTGAAATACAATTTGCCTTTAGAGGAAAAATCATTTGAAAAAATTGCTGAAAAATTAAATTCAAATGTAGATTCTAAACCTATGGATTTTGGATCTACAACTTTTGAAAAAGCTTTGGTAGAGTGGACTGATAGAAAAACTGCCGATAAAGTGAAATCTGATTATACAGTCGACGGAGTTTACAGGAAAATTCCTGATCAGATGAAAGCCTCTGTTGTAATAACAGGATTAAAAGTATCATCATTTTCAAATCCTAAAATGGAAGAAAGAGGCTTATATACAGATGTTGAATCAGCAGTTGTTGTAAGTGTTTTTGATAAAGCAGTTATGAAATACTTCCCAGTTAAAGCTTTCTTTCAACAAATTTATTCAGGTGCTGGAGGAGATAAATATGGTTTACTCATCACAAATCCTGCAGGTTCAGAATACTTCTTAAACTATTCGATGGGTAAAAAAGATGGAGAATTGTTCATCTATTCTGGAGATGTTGAACTTGAAACAGCTGTAAACGAATTGAAACCTGACAAAAGAAAAGCGAAAGATTTTTCTTATGAAATGACAACAAATCGAATTTATTTAAGTAAATTTCTCAAATTATTTAGTACACCAGAATAATGAGTTTTGTTGCTTATATTTTATTTTTTGTAGTAATTTCCTACATTTTAGGTTCAATTCCATCTGCCGTTTGGATTGGGAAAACATTTCACAACATGGATGTACGTGAACATGGAAGTAAAAATGCAGGAGCAACAAATACCTTTCGTGTGTTAGGTAAAAAAGCTGGAATCCTTGTTCTTTTAATGGACGTTTTAAAAGGTGTTATCGCTGTTTTGTTGCCTAAATTATTATTAAAGGATTTAGAACAAGAGCAATTGATACAGATACAATTGATAAATGGAATTGCTGTGTTTTTAGGGCATTTATTCCCCTTATTTGCTCAATTCAGAGGAGGCAAAGGTGTTGCAACTTCATTAGGAATTATCGTTGGGATTCATCCTCCTGCTGCTGGAGTTTGTTTTTTAATTTTTTTACTTGTTTTTATTAGTTCAAAATACGTTTCTTTGGGAGCAATTGTCGCCTCTTTCTTTTTTCCATTGATTGTTTTTTTTCTGTTTAAAGAAACATCTTTGTATTTAATTATTTTTTCAATTGTTATTGGTTTCACTGTGATTTTGACACATAAAAAAAATATCATTCGCTTGTTACACGGAGAGGAAAATAAAATGAACCTTTTTAAGAGATGAGCGTATAAAAAGAAAAAGTTATTGATAAATATGATAAAACTTTTATGAAAATTAGGTCTTTATTATCATCAATTAGTTGTGTGAAATTTATTTTACTCTTCTTTGCTATTTCTTTAAATTCAGTGACTTTTAGTCAAGAATCCGAAGCTGATTTAAAAGCCAAAGCGGAAAAAACCTTTAAAGCTGATAATTTTGTGGATGCCTCCAAAATCTATTCACAATTATTAGCTATCAATAAAACGGACGCTTTTTATAATTATAGATATGGAGTTTGTTTAATCTATAATTCAAGAAAGAAACAAGATGCAATAAAACATTTATTTTTCGCCTCAAAAGAGGAAGGTTTTGATCCTGAAGTGTTTTTTTATTTAGGAAAAGCCTATCATTTAAATTTTGAATTCGGAGAAGCAATCAAATATTATAATCTTTATAAAAGTAAGGCCGGTTCAAAATTAAATACTGCTTTGGATGTTAACAGACAGATTGAAATGTCTGAAAATGGAAAACGTTTACTGTCTTCAGTTGATGAAATGGTTGTTTTAGAAAAAACAGAAATTGTTGCAGCACGTTTTTTTGATTTATATGATCTAAAAAATATTGGTGGTTCTATTATTGTTAATGCACAATTTCAATCAAAAATTGACAAAAAATTTAAACATACTCCAATTATTCATTTCCCAGCTAATCCATCAACAATTTTTTATTCCAGTTATGGGGAAGATGAGAAACGTGGAAAAGATATTTTTATACGAAGAAAATTACCTGATGGTTCTTGGTCTTTGCCACAAACTGTAAATGGTGGAGTTAATACACTTTTTGATGAAGATTATCCTTATATGCATCCATCAGGAAAATACTTGTATTTTTGTTCAAAAGGACATAACTCGATGGGTGGATTTGATGTTTTTAGGTCTAAATTTGATAAAGAAAACAATACTTTTGGTCCATCAGAAAATTTAGATTTTGCCATTTCTTCACCAGATGATGACTTATTTTATGTTGTAGATTCATTGGATAAAAATGCTTATTTTGCTTCTTCAAGACAAAGTTTAGATGGGAAAATTCACGTATATAAAGTTCGAGTTGAACAAGTTCCTATTCAACTTGCAGTTATCAAAGCAGGATTTTCTTCGACTATCAAAGCTGAAAACAAAAAAGTTACAGTTGAAGTATATGATTTTACTACAAATTCAAAAATTGGAACATTTAATTCAACAGAAAAAGGAAATGTGTTGATGACTTTCCCTAAAGGAGGAAAATATGAGTATCAGATAAAAGTTGATGGTGTGGCTACGATTTTTAAATCGATTATCAATGTACCATTTTTGAAGGAACTTAAACCTCTAAAACAAAAATTGATACATGAAATTGGTGAATCTGGTGAAACAGTTCAAGTCGTGAATTTATTTGATGAGAACGTAGAAGATCCACAAGCAACAATGATAGAAATAGCTCGCGTTCGCTCTGAATTAAATCCAAATGCTCAACAATTTGATTTAAATGCTCTCGATAAAGGAAGTGATAATAAAGAACTGTATGCTCAACTTGGCTATGCGAAATTGTCGGATAGAGAAGTTGTTGAAAATATTAATAAATTAGCAGTAACACAGGAAAGTCAAGCCAAAAATTTGGAGGAATTACAGAGAAAAGCATTAGATGTTGTTCTTGAGAACGTCAAAAATATCACACAATTACAAACTGAATTAAAAACGACTGTTGCTCAGGCGGAAACAAAATCTGGAGATGAGAAAAAAATTTTGATGGAAAAATCTGCCTCAATAGTGAATGAAATCAATCGACTTGAGTTAGAAAGTAAGAAATTACTTCCTTATTCAGATTCTTTAGCGAAACCTATAAGTGTAAATCAAGAAGAAGCTAAAACGGCACGAAATTTATCAAACGATATAAGCAATGCTTTTGATAAAAAAGACATGGCTTTGGTAATCCAAAAAATCAACGATAACAAAAAACAAATTCAAGATTTACAGAAAGACAAAAGTGAATTAGCTTCAGAAGCAATTATAAAAGAACTGATAACTAAACGTGAAGAAATTAAAAAATTAGATTTAAAACAAAAAGATTTTTTAGATGTGAAAATCAGAGCTAAAAATGAACTACTAGATCTAGATATTAAATTAGCAGAGGCAAAAACTAAGGATCAACCTGCACTTCAAAAGAAAATAGAAGCTAAATTAGAAGAAATTAAAATGGCTGAAGATGAATTAAAAAGTGTTGATTCTAAAATGATTACAAAGAAAGAAGAATTAATAGTTGGGGTCG
>JAZKEO010000022.1:53073-67065 GCA_040386975.1 Bacteroidota bacterium
GCAATGCAACTCCATATTAATTTTTAATGGTGGAATTAATAACAATAGAAAAGAAATTAAATTATCTACAAAATATTCAAGAGTCAAATGCGACAAAAACAAATTTAAGTGCTACTGATGTTAAAAAAGCATTGCTAGATTCTGATAACCAAAATTCAAGAACTCTAAAATCTTATGTTGAAGCGCAGTCCAAAACACTTGGGATAGATCTTGCATCTCAAAGATATGTGAATAAAGGAGACAATAAATCAACTAAAACGCTTGTAAATAAAGTGGAGTTATCAGCTTCTCAGAAAGAAATTGCAAATCAATTAAAACCTGATTACAATAAAAATTTAGAAGATATTGCGACTGATCCTAAATTGGATGAGGAACAAAAATTGAAATTTTCCCAAAAAGAGGAAAAATACTTGAAATTTCAGTTGTCAAAAGAAATTAATGCTACAGAAGAAGCTTTAAAGCAAAGTCCGAATGATGTTTCACTTAAAACGAAATTGAAAAATTTAACTGATTTAAATGAAACTTTAAACAACAATGTTTTAGCAATTCAAAAAGATTTGGAAAAGAAATTTCCAGCTACAAATCCGGAGAAAAAATTATCAGATGCTCAATTAGCTAATCGTGTTAAACCAAATCATTTTGCTAAATTGATGATTATTGATGAAGATGAGAAATTGTCTGAAAATCAAAAACTTGACAAAGCTCAAACAGAAGATCAAGAATTTATCAAGTTATTGAGCAAAGAAAACTTAAGATTGCAACAAGAATTTGCTAAAGATCCATCAAATGAATTGGCAAAACATGAGATGAGTTTGATTAAAACCTTGTTGGAGGAAACAGATAAACGCATTGAAAAACGTACAATGGGAATGGCTTCTTTTAATGTTACCGATACGAAAGTTCAAGAAGATTATATTGCTAATAAAACTACTGAAAATAAAACGACAGAGAATAAGACTCAAGAGAATAAAACAACAGAAAACAAAGTTACAGAGTCAAAAACACAGGAGCAGAAAGATGCAGAATTAAAAGCTTTAGGGATTCAAGTTGAAAATAAGTCAACTGAAAATAAAACTTCGACAAGCTCTGTTTCAACAAATTCAATTGATTTAGCAACGGTTAAAGAACTTAATCCAAGTTATGAGAAAACGACAAATGAAATTAAAAATTCGACTTCAACAACGCAAAAAGTAAAACAAGAGAAATTGATTGTTGAAGAGAATAAATTACAAACTTCTGTTGATACGAAATTAAAAGAATTGGATAAATTAATCCAAAAAACTCCAGCCGATACAAGTTTGGTGAATAAAAAAGAAAAACTTCGTGCTGTAAAACAACAAAGTGAAGATCGTGAAAATGAATCCAAACAATTGGTTCAAAGTGAAGTGAAATCAGCCATCAATAAAGAACAATTGTTAAGTTCTGTTGATAAAACATATGCAAAAGAAATTACTCCAAATTCAACTGAAAATGCTACTCAAAATATTTCAAGAGAAGAAAAGTTACAAGAAAATCTGAAAGCAAAAATCACAGCTAACGAAAAGAAAATTGCTACAAAAGAAGATTTGAGTTTACTTGCTGAAAATCAAGTCTTAAATGAATTGATTGATGAATCCAAAATGCGAGTCGAGCAGACTAAGAATCCTGCTTTGTCGGTTAATGAAAACAAAACGACTGAAAACAAAACAACGGAAAATAAAGTAACAGAAACAAAAACTCAGGAACAGAAAGATGCAGAGTTAAAAGCTTTGGGAATTCAAGTTGAAAATAAAACTTCTGAAAATAAAACTGTCGAGAATAAAACTTCTGAAAACAAAGAAACCCCAATTGATTTTGCGACAATTAAAGAAGTAAGTCCAAGTTATGAGAAAAATACCACTGGGATTAAAAACATGAAGTCTTATTCTCCAAAAGTAAAAGAAGAGAAGTTAATTCTAGAAGAAAATAAATTACAGACTTCAGTTGATGCAAAATTAAAAGAATTGGATAAACAAGTTCTTAAAAATCCAGCGGATACAAGTTTGACAAATAAAAAAGAAGATTTACTTGCTGTAAAACAACAAAGTGAAAATCGCGAAAAGGAATCAAAAATGGTGATTCAAAATGAGGTGAAAGTAGCGATTGACAAAAAAGAATTATTGAATACAGTTGATAAAACATATGCAAAAGAAATTACTCCAACGACAATTGAAAATGCTACTCAAAACATTTCCAGAGAAGAGAAATTACAGGAGAATATCAAAGTAAAAATCGCAGCTAACGAAAAGAAAATTACTGTAAAAGAAGATTTGAATTTACTTGCTGAAAATCAAGTTTTAAATGAATTAATTGAAGAATCTAAAAGTAGGGTAGAACAAATTAAAAACCCTTCTTTGTCAACAAATGAAACAAAAGTTAACGAGAATCAAACAGAAATAAATAAAACGACTGAAAACAAGACAACTGAAAACAAGACAACTGAAAATAAAACTGCTGAATTTCAAGATCCAGTTTTAAAGGAATTGACGACGAAGGAAAATGAAATTTTGTCTCAATTGTCGAATCCTAAATTAGCTAAAAAAGATGAAATTCGTTTAACAAAAGAGTTAATTTCAAATCAAGAAAAACAAATTTCAATCAATAAAAAAACAGATGAAACTAGTAAAAATTTGATTAAACAAAATCAACAAATTACTTCTCAAGCTGTTTCGAAAAATTCTACCAACTTAGTTGATAAATCAATATATACCAAAGATTCTTTGAGTCTGAAATTAATTTACAGAAACAATCAGGAAATAACTATTTTGCAAAAAGAATTACTTGAAACCAAAAAGGACAGTAAAAAAGCACAAATTTTAAAAGAAATTAGACAAAAACAAAACGAAAATTTAAGCAGAGAAGTAGATTTACTTTATTCAAGTCAATTGACAAAAGATGCGACTTCTTTACAAAGCTTGGAACCAAGTTCTTCAAGCTTAAGTTTAGAGAGTAAGGAATCACTTCAAAGAAGAAAAGGTGTTATTTCTGTCGATATTACAGAAATGACACAAGAAATTGAAGTCTTGAAAGCCCAACAAAACCTTGAAAAAGACAAGGATAAAAAAGTTAGAGTCATCAAAGAAGTTGAGAACAAAGAGAAACAATTGAAATTGTTGAACGAAGAATTGAAAAATATTGATTTAGAATTAAACAATAAAATTGCTGAAGAACAAAAAAATATCAGTCCTGAATTAACGAATGAATCTGTTACTGAAGAAGAAAAACAAGTCTTGGCAAATAATTCCTCTTATTCAGAATTGAAAGATGCCTTTGTTGCGAAGAAAACTGCTTTTGAAAACAAGCAAAAAGCTTATACAGACTTAGAATCTGCTAAAAATGAATACATAAATCGTGTTTCTGAACAAGCACAAAATCCAAGTGTTGAAAACCAAGAAAAAGTTAAGGTAGCTTTCAATGAAGTTTTTGCTAAAACGAAAATTTATAAAGAGGAGAGCAAAAAAGAAAGCCAAACTCTTGCTTTGTACACTAAATTGAGTGCAGATGAAAAATCTCTTTCTAAATTGGAAAAAATGTTTGCTGACGGCGTTGAATCAAATTACAAAACACTTGCAGTTGTTGAAAACAAAGCGAATCCCGTTTCTACTGATTTTGTTCCTTTCAAAATTTTGGATGTTCCAGAAACTGCAAGGGTTGAAGAACGTGTGAAAGTTGGCGGTGAAATGCCGATGGGCTTGGTTTACCGTGTACAAGTTGGGGCATTTAGAAAACCTTTAAAAACGAATTTATTTACGGAATTTACTCCAGTAACAGGTGAAATTATCAAAACAGGTATAACACGTTACATCACAGGATATTTCAATAGTTTGTTAAATGCTTCCGACGCCAAAAAAGCAATTCGTAAATTTGGTTACCGAGATGCTTTCATCGTGGCTTATTGCGATGGAAAACGAATTTCTATTGGTGAAGCGAAACGTTTACAAAAATCAGGTCAATGTGTGCCAAGCGAAAGTTTAGGAGGAAATCCAGTTATTGCTGAAACTTCGACAGGCTCAGTTTCCAATAAAACAACTGATAAAAAAGTGAAAACGCAAGAGGAAAAAGCCAAAGAGTTAAAAGCTTTAGGAATAAAGGTTGAAGAAAATAAAACGACTGATTCAAAAGTTTCTGACTACAACAAAGGAAAAAATGCTGTCAAAGCGATAGCTGTTGAAACGAAACTTGGTTTATTCTACACCGTGCAAATTGGAGCTTACAAAACCCCAGCTACATCCAAACAATTGAAATACATTGAAAATGTAGTTTCTAAAAAATTGGCTGACGGAAAAATTCGCTACTCAACAGGGATTTTCCAATCCGTTCCAGCGTGTATGGAAACTAAAAACATGGCGATTAGCAAAGGAATTACAGATGCATTTGTTACAGCTTATTACAATGGAGAACGCATTACTTTAGCAGAAGCTGAACGCTTGTTAAAAGAAAAAGGAGAAGGAATTTTGGAGAAACCTTAATTTAAGTTATGAGTTAGGAGTTATGAGTTATTAGTTTTTTGATTAAAATTTCTTACAAGAATTTATCCATGGAAAAAAATTACATTTTAGGTGAAAAAGATATTGATTTGACCGCTTGGCAAATAGAACAATTAGACCTAGCTTTAGTAGAACATAAAAATGGTACTGCGAAATATAGAACTTGGGAAGATGCAAAAAAGGATTTGTTTGCGAAATTTAATATAAACTTAAATGATTAAATTAATATTCAGTTTAATTCTGATTATTTCACTTTTTTCATGTTCAAGGAACGTTGAATACAATAAAGAGCTTTGGGACGTGAAAAATGATGGTTTCTATTATAGTAATCGTGAGTTTATGTTGGACGATTTAATTAATAATTATCATTTGAAAGGTAAACACATAAAAGAACTTAATGAAATATTTAATAATGTTGTAGTTGATACTTTTGAGAATCATTATAGAATATCTTTTAATATAGTAACAGACTATGGTTGGAATATAGACCCAGTTTATACAAAAGATTTAATTTTAGAATTAAATAAAGATTCGATTGTTAAGAGTGTTGAAGTTTTTGAGCATAGGAATTAAAAACTCATAACTCATAACTCATAATTCATAACTATCCTACATTTCCGCCAACTGCTTATGATACATTTCTTCGTAAATTCCTCCCGAAGCTAATAATTCTTCGTGCGTTCCCTCTTCAACTTTTTCACCGTTTTCGATTACGATAATTTTGTCAGCAAAACGCAAACTGGAAACGCGATGACTTACAATTACCGTTAAATTATCGTTGAATTTTGCTTCAAGTGATTTTAAGATGATGTCTTCTGTTTCGGTGTCAACTGCACTCAAGCAATCGTCTAATAAAAGTAATTTCGGCTTGCGAATTAATGCTCTAGCGATGCTCACACGTTGTTTTTGTCCTCCGCTAAGGTTTACACCTCGTTCTCCTAAAAGTGTGTCAAAACCATCGTTAAATTCAACAATGTTGTGGTAAACGTGAGCCGTTTTTGCAACTTCAATTAAATCTTCTTCTGTAACGTCATCGCTGTTTAATCCAAATTTGATGTTGTTTCCAATCGTGTCGGAGAATAAAAATACATCTTGTAAAACCGCTCCAGATTGATTTCTGAAATCATCTAAATTAATAGTTTTTAAATCTTTGTTGTTAACATAAATTTTTCCTTCGCTAGGATCAACCAAACGTGTTAGCAGATTCAAAATAGTCGATTTTCCACTTCCTGTACGTCCAACAATTCCCAAAGTTTCCCCTTTGTTAATTGTGAAAGACAAATTTCTAATGGCTTCAATTCCTGAATTTGAGTAAGAAAAAGAAACGTTTTCAAATCTAATTTCTTCAATATTTCCTAACTTTTCTTGAGAAGGATTTACAATTTCAGGTTTAATTTTCAAAAACTCATTGATCCTAGCTTGCGATGCCGCTGCACGTTGATTAATTGATGTGACCCAACCAACACTCGCGAAAGGCCACGTTAACATGTTGACGTAGAATACAAAAGCAACGATGTCTCCTGGAGTAATTTCTTTTGAATAAGTTAAAATTCCACCGTAATAAATTGTAAGCAAAGTACTTAAACCAATTAAAAACACAATTGTTGGCATAAACAAAGCGTTTACCATTACTAAACGCATGTTTCGGTTTTTAAATTCTTCCGAAGAAACATTAAATTTCGCTTGAACTTCACGTTCTCTGATGTATGCTTTAATCACGCGAATCCCTGAAAAACTTTCTTGAACAATGGTCGAAAGCAAAGATTGTTCTTCTTGAACTTCCTTACTTAATTTATTCATTTTGGAAGAAACTTTGTAAATTAAGATTGACATGATTGGTAAAGGAACCAAAACGATTAAAGTCAAAGTCACATTTATTTTCATCATGGTAAAAACTACCATCACAAATAAAATCGCTAAATTGATGGTGTACATCCAGCCAGGACCAAGATACATTCTAACTTGAGAAACGTCTTCCGAAATACGATTCATCAAATCTCCTGTACGATTTGTTTTGTAAAATGAGAAGTTTAAGCGTTGATATTGTTGGTAAATTTCATTTTTTAGGTCAAATTCGATGTAACGCGAAACAATTATTATCATTTGACGTGTTAAAAAAAGAAAAAAACCTTTTAAGACAGAAAGTAAAATATAGATTCCAGCAAGTTTCATGCTTAACATCAAAATGGAATTAAAATCTCTGTTTTGGCTAATGTTTCCTAGGAAATCGTTCACGGAGTTTTTAACCAATTTAGGCATTTCAACACCAAAATAGTTGGATAATATCATGAAGATTACTCCAAAAAACAACCTCCATTTATATTTTATTATATATTTGTTTAAATAGCTTAAAGACTTCATCAGATATTTTTTCTACTTTTGCAAAGTTATTTGTACAAAAATAGCAATTGAAATCTATTTATACTTAGAAATTTTTTTTGAAAGAAATGATTGAAGTAAAAAATATCCAAGAAACGAACTTGGTTGACAATCCAGTTATCGCTCAAATGAGCAAATTAAATCACGAACAAATTTTATTTTGTAACGACAATGCAACAGGTTTAAAAGCCATTATTGCTGTTCACAACACAGTTTTAGGCCCAGCTTTGGGTGGGACGAGAATGTGGGCTTACAACAATGAAATGGATGCTTTAACAGATGTTTTGCGTCTTTCTCGTGGTATGACTTACAAAAATTCAATCTCAGGATTAAATCTTGGAGGTGGAAAAGCAGTTATTATTGGCGATTCTCGTACAATGAAATCGGAAGCTTTATTCAGAAGATTTGGAAAATTTGTGAATTCTTTAGCTGGAAAATACATTACTGCAGAAGATGTTGGGATTGGAACAAGCGATATGACTTGGGTAAATATGGAAACAAATCACGTTGTTGGTTTACCAGGAAAAAGTGGAGATCCATCACCAGTTACAGCTCAAGGAGTTTACATGGGAATGAAGGCTTGTGCCAAAGAACAATATGGTTCAGATTCACTTTCAGGAAAAAAAGTGATGGTTCAAGGTGTTGGACACGTTGGAGAATATTTAGTTGAGTCTTTAGCGAAAGAAGGAGCTAAAATTTATATTTCTGATATCCACGAAGATACCTTAAAGCGTGTTTCTGAAACTTATGGAGCAACTGTTGTTGGAATCAATGATGTTTATGATATTGACATGGATATTTACGCACCATGTGCTTTGGGTGCAACTGTAAATGATGACACACTTTCTCGTTTGAAATGTTCAATCATTGCTGGTGCTGCAAACAATCAATTGGCAAACGAATCTGTTCACGGAATTAAAGTCATGGAAAAAGGAATTATTTATGCTCCAGATTATGCTTTAAACGCTGGTGGAGTTATAAATTGTTATTCTGAAGTGAAAGATTTACCTGCTGCTTGGGCATTGGCAAAAGCGGACGAAATTTACAACACAATTTCAAACATTGTGAAACGTTCGAAAGCAGAAAATATTCCAACATATCAAATTGCAAATAAAATGGCTGAGGAAAGAATCGAAGCTATTGGAAAAGTTAAATTACCTTTATAATATCAAGTAAAACTAAATGTTAAATCGTCGTCACTTAAGAATAAAAGTTTTACAAGCCCTTTATGCCTATTTTCAGTCGGAAGAAGAAAATTTCAACCGTACGGAAAAAGAAATGCTTCATCAAATAGATCGAATTTACGATTTGTATCTTTATTTATTGTTGAGTTTTGATGAATTGAAAGATGTATCGGAGCAAAAATTAGATGAAAGTAAAGGTAAAATTCGTCCGACAGCAGCCGATTTGAATCCAAATTTGAAATTCGTTGAAAATAAAGTTTTTGCCAATATTGAAAACAGCAAACATTTAAGAAGACAAGCGGAAGAAAATAAAGTTTCTTGGGTTGGTGATGCTAACAAAGAGATGTTTCGTAAGATTTTCGCTCAAATTAAGGAAAGTGAAATTTATTTTGCTTATATGTCTGAGGAAGAAAGTTCTTTTGAAAGCGATTTAGATTTTACAATCAATTTATTTAAAACTGAAATTGCAAATTCTGAATTCATTTATCATTTCTTTGAAGAAACAAGTATTCATTGGATGGACGACATCGATTTGGCTTGTTCAATGGTTTTAAAAACGATAAAATCGGTTAAAGAAAACGAAGAATTAACAGTTTTACCTTTATATAAAGATCCAGAAGATGAAATTCCTTTTGTGAAAACTTTACTTCGCAAAACGATTTCAAGAAATTCTGAGAATGAAGCTTTGATTGATGAATTAACTCAAAATTGGGAAATCGATCGTATCGCGAAAATGGACGTTATTTTAATGAAAATGGCAATTACAGAGTTTCAAGAATTCAATAACATTCCAACAAAAGTAACTTTAAACGAATACATTGAAATTTCTAAATTCTACAGCACACCAAAAAGTAATTCTTTTATCAATGGAATTTTGGATAAAGCAATTGATCGTTTAACAGCTGAAAATAAAATTGTAAAAATCGGACGTGGTTTAATGTCTTAATATCCTAATGTCCTAACATCTTAATATCTAATAAAATGAAAATAGTATCAATTCTATCAATCGCCTTAGCACTTTATTCTTGTTCAGGAAATTCAGCTGTTGAAATAGGACAAAAAACAGAAATCACAGTTAATCCAGTTTTTGACGCAGGTAAAGTCTTACACGGAGAAGAGATTTTAGCAACTTTCGAAGTGGAAAACGTTGGAAATTATCCTTTGGTAATCGCTGAAGTGAAAGGTTCCTGTTCTTGTACAGTAGCAGAAAAGCCAGAAGAACCAATTCAACCAGGAGAAAAAGGGAAAATTACTGCAACAGTGAAAACAAATAATGCTTCAGTTGGAAAATTGTCTAAAGAACTTAGAATTTTAGCAAATACAGAACCTTCGTTAACAGTTTGCAAGATTAATGCAGATGTTTTCCGTAAGTAAATTAGTAATCAAAGTAAAATAAATAAACACGTATGCAACAATTAATCATGTTGGTTATGATTTTAGTAGTTTTCTACTTCTTCATGATCAGACCACAAATGAAAAAACAAAAAGAATTAAAAAATTTCAGAGCAAATTTAGCTAAAGGTGACAAAGTTGTTACAATTGGTGGAATTCACGGAATTATTTTAGAAATCGCTGATTCAACAATTTTAATTAATTCTGAAGGTACAAAATTGCGTTTAGAAAAATCTGCTATCTCTCAAAGTGCAGCTGAGCAATTAGCTTCAGCGAAATAATACTTTTAGTTAGTAGTTATGAGTTAGAAGTAAGTAGTGAAATAAACACATTACTAACTTCTAACTCATAACTACTAACTATTTTAATGTTCCAAAGGTCGTTTTTTAATCATTCCTCCTTTGGTGTCTTTTACACGATTCATGACGACAAATGCTTCATCGTCAATCTTTTCCAATTCAACATTCAATTTATTTAACTCCAAACGAGTTACAACGGTAAACAAAATATCTTGAGAATAATTTTTTCCTGTTTTACCGTAACCACCTTTTCCAGCATAAACTGTAACCCCACGACCTAATTTTTGTGTTATCATTTCGCTTATTTCTTCATTTTTTGATGAAATAATTGTCACTCCATGATATTCTTCAATTCCCTCTATCACAAAATCTAAAGTTTTTGAAGCTGCTAAATAGGTTATCATGGAATATAGCGCAATTTCAATGGATAATAAATATGCCGCTGCAGAGAAAATAAATACATTGATGATAATGATGATATCTCCAATTGTTGTTCCGAATTTCCGACTCAAATAAATTGCTAAAACTTCTGTTCCGTCGATTACTGCTCCACCACGAACGGATAAGCCAATTCCTGCACCAAGGAAAAATCCACCAAAAATGGCGACTAAAAGGTTGTCATCAGTCACATTTGGGAAATCAACTAAACCCACGACGATTGAAAGTGCTGTAATCGCTAAAGATGTTTTTATGGCAAAAGCTTTTCCAACAACTTTATTGGCAAAGAAAATAAAAGGGATATTAACTAAGATAATTAATAAGTAGAGTGGAACGGAAGTGATTGCTGAAATTAGCAAGGAAATCCCTGTTGCTCCACCATCAATAAAATGATTTGTTAACAAAAAACCTTTAAAACCAAATGCAGCAGAAAAAACGCCTAAAGTGATTAAAATGAAATCTTTAACGTAATGTTTGAAGTGAATTTTTTGTTCCCGTAAAAGTTTTTCGTTTTGAGATTCAAAATTTAATTTGTCTTTTTTACCGAACATATTTACTTGAATTAATACTTGTGTCCAAAATGGGTTCATAAATACTTTTTAAACAAATATACATTTTTAAATCAAAAAAAATCTTAAAACATTATCGACAAAGCGATAATTAATAACTTTTAACGATTATTTTTCACTTTTAACTCTTCACTTTTCACTTTTTTCGCTTTCCTCGCTTCTTTCACATCAATTCTATACTGTTTTTGCTTGATTTTATGTTCTTCTTTTGTAATTAATTTAGGTTCAAATTCAAAAGGAACAATTTCATTTTTAATGTCTTGAATCACTTTTTCAATCATCCAATCTTCGCCTTTTGGATCGTATTTTGCATCTAAATCTTGGTCCCAGATTTTACCTAAAGTTTCGTTGATTTCCGAACGAAAATTCCCTCTGTATTTTTCAATGATTTCGCTAACTGTTAAACCCGTTTCTCTGTGAATTAATTTCATGAGTAAAACTCCTTCAGAAGTGTATAAATCGAGAATTACGTAATGAAAATCTTCTCTTAAATCAATATTAAAACTTTTTGTAAGCTTTTTTTTCTTTCTTCGAGATTCAATTAAAACCAATTGAGAGTCAATTTCGTGAAGTTTTTTCGCAGAATAGAGAGCTAAAGGATAAACTTTTCTAAGTCTGCGAAGTGTTGTTTTGTATTTTTTAAAATAATCTTTGGAAACAAAAATTTCGGGTAAACTTTGAAAACGAATCGTGTCTTCTTGTGCATGAATAGTGTTTAATTTAACAAGATGTGAAAAAAAACAGATAAATATTAAAAAAAATATTCTTTTAAAATTGTAAATTGAAAAATAATATTTAACTTTAAAGTTCATTATATGAATGTTGAATCGGATAAATTAACAAATACAAATTTACTGCCATAAAATAACAAACTCATGAAAATTATCAAAAATATTAATTTCTCTTTTTTGACTCTTATTTTTTTAGTTCTTTTTGCTTTTGTTTCTTGTACAAATGAAGAAAAATGTAAGGATTGTGAATTAGAAAATACAAATGATACACTTGCTAAAAAAGACACTACAAATTCCTTGGAAACGGCTTTAAAAAATGATAAAGTTGAATCTAAAACTGTTGAACAGAAAGCAAATTTAGCAAAAATTGAAAAAAAGTATGGCGAGCAATGGGATTTTTGTACTTGTGTTGTAGCCAATGATTCGATAAACAATGCTTTTGAAAAAACGCTTACAAGTAAACAAGAAACAAAATTGATGGCTCGTTGGGAAGATGTTGAACTAAAATGTAAAGAATTTCTTACTCAACCAAACACAACACCAGAAGAAAGAGCGGCTCACGAGAAAAAAGTGAAAAAATGCTTAAGAAATAAGTAAATTTTAAGTGAAAAAAATAATTCTTTTATCAGTCATTTTTGCTTTCAGTTTTTTACTGATTCCGAGTTCTTTGTGGCATGAATGTGAGGATTTACACATTTCTCACAAAAAAGGAGTTTCTGATAAAGCCCATTTTGAAAAGGGTGATTGTTTTACTTGCGATTTTCAACTTTTCCCTATTGAAAGTCAATCTTTCACAAACTTTAAATTCAAAAAATTAAAGATTCAGATTCAAGCGACAAAAGTTCTTGATTTTGATGTAATTCCTTTATTTTCAAAAAGTTTAAGAGGTCCACCTCAAGTTTAAGTATGATTATACTTCTTAGGGAAGATTCTGTTGGGTGATTATTGTGTCACCTCCCTTAATCCCTCCTCAAGGAGGGGAATTTAGTTCAATTTTGAATTAAATATTTATAACCAGAACATTTATTTAAGCTAAAATGTCAAACTTTTTTTTAATTGTTTGTCTATTTTTCTCTATTTTTTCTTTTTCTCAAGAAAACTGTTCCATTACGTATAAAGGAATTGTATTAGATGAACATGACAACAAACCAGTTCCTTTTGCTAAAATTCAGATAAAGGGCAAAAACATCGGAGCCTTAGCCGATTCACTCGGTTATTTTACTTTTTCGTCACTTTGTGAGGGAGTTTACAATTTTTCGTGTTTGCATCATGTTGGTTGTGAACCGTTTAAATTCGATAAAGAATTCAAAAAATCTATTTCAAACTATTTTGACACGATTTACATTGAATTTCATTTTCAAGAATTAGATGAAACAAAAATTGTTCATACGGTTTTTGAAATTTCAAGTATTTCTGTTGTAAAACCAAACGAGTTGGAAAAGAAAATGGCTTTGGGGAAAACACTTGGAGAATTGTTAAAACAAATTCCTGGTGTTTCAACTTTAAATACTGGTAATTCTATTTCAAAACCTGTAATTCACGGCATGCACAGCAACCGAATTGTGAGTATGAACAATGAAATAAGACAAGAAGGTCAACAATGGGGAAGCGAACATGCTCCAGAAATTGATCCATTTTTGTGTACAGATGTTTCTTTGATAAAAGGTGCAAATGCGATTCGTTTTGGCTCAGATGCAATTGCTGGTGTAATTCAAGTTTCACCCGAAAAATTAAGTATTACGAAAGGTTTAAGAGGTAAAATTCAAACGACAGCTTTTTCTAATGGAAAATCGGGAAGTATTTCAGGCATTTTAGAAGGAGGATGTTCAAAACTGACTAAAAAAGACGATAAACATATTTTTTCGTGGAGAATTCAAGGAACAGCAAAGCAAGGTGGAACGATGAAAACTCCAAATTATTTTTTAAAAAATACAGCCATGAAAGAATATAATTTTTCATGGAATACAGTTTATACTTTCAAAAAATGGCAAAGCGAATTTTTTTATTCTCAATTTAATACGGATTTGGGGATTTTTGCTGGAGCTCACATTGGAAATTTGACTGATTTGCAAAATGCTTTTCAAGCTAAGGAACCGATTGAAAAAGGAGAATTTACATATGAAATAAATCGACCAAAACAACACATTGAACATGAATTGTTTAAAGTGAAAAATCAATATGTTTTTAATGACAAACATAAAATCAATTTGATTTATGGAAGACAATTTAACCTACGACAAGAATTTGACAATCATTTGTCTTACGATGATTCATTAGCAGCATTAAATTTGCCAGCTTTTCAATTCGCCTTAACAACGCATACTTTGGATTTGAAATACGAACATTCTTTTTTAAAAAATACGACTGGAGAAATTGGTCTTAGTTCGATTTATCAAAAAAACACATGGCAAGGAAGATTTTTTATTCCAAATTTTCTAAAAAAATCACTTGGAGCATATTTACTGGAGGTATTAAAATGGAAAAACAATGAGTTG
>JAZKEO010000022.1:67075-124020 GCA_040386975.1 Bacteroidota bacterium
GGTTTGAGAGCTGATTATGTGAATTTGAATGTTTACATCTATGAATTGGAAAAAATTCAAAACTATAAACACGAGTTTCAAAAATTGAGTTCGTCTTTAGGGTATTCTAAAAAATTTGGACATCATCTTTTGTTTCGCACAAATATTTCAAGTGCATGGCGAACACCAAGTGTGAATGAATTGTATAGCAATGGTTTACATCACGGAGCTGCAGCTATTGAAATTGGAAATCGCAAGCTCAAAATGGAAGAAAGTTATGCTCTTCAAAGTGGATTGAGTTACAAATCAGTTAAGTTTAATGCCGAACTTGATGTATATCACAATCAAATTCAGGGATTTATTTATTTAAAACCAACTTTAGAACCAGAATTGACCATTAAAGGAGCTTTCCCAGTTTTTGAATTTGAGCAAGTTAACGCTCGTTTTTCGGGACTTGATTTTTATTTCTCTTACAAAATCATTGAAAAAGTTGAATTTTCTCTTAAAAGTTCTATCGTTAGGGCTTTTAATTTGACTTCAAGAACATTTTTGGTCGGAATTCCAGCAGATCGATTTGAGCCAAGTATTTCTTTCAAAAAAGAATTCAAAAAAGGAAACAAATTTGTGTTTCAAGTTTCAGCACCAATTATCAGAACGCAAGACAGGATTGATGTAAATAGCGATTATGTCTCACCACCAAAAGAATATTTTTTGCTGAATACACAAGCTATTTATTCATTTAAAGTTAAAAAACAAACAATTGATTTGTGCTTGGAAATTTCAAATCTCACAAACACAATTTACAGAGATTATTTAAATCGTTTCCGTTACTTCTCTGATGAAATCGGACGAAATATCGGTTTAAAACTTATTATTCCAATAAATTATTAAAAATATAAAATTATGAAAAATGCACTATTATTAGTTTCAAGTATTGTTTTACTTGGATTATCAGCTTGTAAAAAAGATGAACAAGATTATTGGATTCCACCAGGAGTTAATGAAGAAGAATTGATAACAACGTTTAAAATCACATTCACTGATACATCTGGGATTCAGCCAACATACACAGCGATTTTTAAAGATATCGATGGCACAGGAGGGAATCAGCCTAGTTTATTTGATACCATCAAATTAAAAGCAAATACAGTTTATTCAGCAAAAATTGATTTTTTGAACGAGTCTGTTTCTCCAGTAGATACAATCACCAATGAGATTTTGGAAGAAGCTGCAGATCATTTAATTTGTTTTTCACATTCAAATATAAATGCATCTATTTTAAAAACAGATTCAGATGGAATATATGAAATTGGTTTGTCTTCACTTTGGACAATATCTGCTGCTTCAAATGGAAATGTTATTATTTCCTTAAAGCATCAGCCTGGCATTAAAAATGGGTTGTGTGATTTGGGTGAAACGGATATCGAATTAAATTTTCAAGTAAAAATCGAATAAAACTCAAATTATTTTTTATATTTGGTTAAAATTAAAAAACAAAACTATGTTAAAAGAATTTAAAGCATTTATCATGCGTGGAAATGTCGTTGATTTGGCTGTTGCAGTTATCATCGGTGCTGCTTTCAGTGCAATTGTGAGTTCCTTGATTTCAGATGTAATTACACCTTTGATTCTGAGTCCAGTGATGAAGAGTTTGGGTGTTTCTGAATTAGAAAAAATTGCTTGGAATGGTGTTTTGTATGGCAAGTTTTTGGCATCTGTAATCAATTTTATTGTAACAGCTTTCATTATTTTCTTGTTGGTTAAAGCAATGAACAAAATGAAAAAGAAAGAAGCAGAACTTCCGGCTACTCCTTCAGAACCAACTAAAGAAGAACAATTATTGACCGAAATAAGAGATTTGTTAAAAAAGTAATAAAATTGAAAAACGAGTGTGAAATCGTTCTTTTTTCAATTTTATTTTGTCAATATAAAAAAAAGTACTATTTTCGATAAATAAATAATTACAAACTTAAATTTTTAAAGCGGTCTTTGACCATCTATTTTTTCTTATGACAAATATTTTTGTAGCCAAATTAGATTATGGCGTAACTCAAGAACATTTAAAAGCTGAATTTGAGAAATTCGGTAAGGTAAGCAAGGTTTCTGTTGCTATGGACAAAGAAACTGGAAAATCAAAAGGTTTTGCATTTATTGAAATGTTCAACGAAGATGAAGCTAAACAAGCTATTGAGGCTTTAGATGGTATTACTTTGTCAGGAAGGCAAATCGCTGTAAAACAGGCAGAAGATCGATCAAATTCGAGAGGAAGTGATTCACGTCCAAGTAGAGATTCATCTGTTGAAAGAAAACCTTTTGAGAAGCGTCCAGCTCCTGTAACGAGAGATTTTTCTATTTCTGACGATGATGACAAACCTGTTTTTGTTTTGCCAGAAAACGATAAATTTAAGGGCTTAGCAAAAAAAGATGTACCTAAAAAGAAAGAAAATTCGGGTAAAAATCTTTCAGATGGTAAACCAAAACAACAAAAAATGGAAGCGTACAAAAAAAGTGGAAAAAACAACCGCTTTTTTAATGTTGATGACGATGATGATTATTAATATATTAAAAAATAATAAACTGAAAGCCAACCTTTCAGTTTTTTTTTCGTCTTTGAATAGTATAAACTTTTTAATCAAATCACTATGAAACTTTTTACAAAAAAAATTAAACATTTATTTGCACTTACAGCTTTTGTTTGTGTAAGTTGTTTTGCAAATTCTCAAAATAATATTTATACATCTGGGGCAACAAGTTTGAATCCATGTAATGGATATGCCTTTTTGTTAGATTCAAACGTATTATACACAGGGGTTTCTTGGTCTAACTTATCAACAGGTACTTCACAAATCATACAAACGGGAGGTTATTCAATTTGGGATTTATGTCCAGGTACATATTCATTTAATTATTCTGATTCATCAGGAGCTAATATTTCAACTTTCTTAATTACAGGAGATTCTGTTGGGGTAATTGATTTTGACGGAGATGGTTATTTTTCAGATTATGATTGTAATGACAATAATGTTGCAATTTTTCCTGGAGCAATCGAAATACCAAACAATGGAATTGATGAAGATTGTGATGGAATGGATGGTCAAGTTATAGATTCTTGTGCTGGTTTTGGAGCTTCAGTTTCAGTTATAAATGCAAGTTCTCCAAATACTTGTGATGGTATTGCTACCGCTGGACCTTATGGAGGAACTCAGCCTTATTCTTATGTTTGGAGTAATGTAGAAATTGGTGCTCAAATTAGTAATTTATGTACTGGAACTTATACCGTTACAATTACAGATTTTAATGGATGTTCTTATTCTGCTTCTGTTTATATTTCTGGAGATACATCAAATGTTAACCCTGATTGTAGCAGTTTTTATGCAACAGCTAGTACTTCTAACCTTCAAAATCAAGGTGCATGCGATGATTATGCTGTAGCAATTGGTGTAGGTGGTACAGAACCATATAATTTTCAATGGAGTAATGGAATGATTGGAAATCAAGCAACAAATTTATGTCCTGGTTATTATGAATTATATGCTTCTGATTCTAATGGTTGTAATTTCTCTGTACCTTTTAGCGTAGGAATCATAGATTCCACAAATTGGTATTATGGTTTATCTGGCTATGTTTATGAATACATGCCTTCGGCAGATGGACAATGTGATGGAAGTGCTTATGTAGATGTTTACGGAGACACATCATATACATTTTTCCATTCAACAGGAGATACAACACAATATGTTACAGGACTTTGTGCGGGTGTTTATTCAGTATTTATTACTGCTTCTAATGGAGATACATTAAATTTAACATATATCATTGCTGATCCATCAGAAATTTACAATACTGGAAATTATGGAGATTCTACTATTGTTGACACATTAAATTATGGTACAATTGAAAATTGTGTAATCGATTTCTTGACTTTAGATTCAGCTTTTGTTTCAAATATTTATTACGTCTCAAATGATTCAATTTTGGTTACTTGGTCTGTAATTGATGCTAACGGAACGATTACTTTTACACAGTCTTACGATATTTCAACAGTTGCTGGAGTATATGAGTTGCTTTTGGAGATTTTCTGTCCTCAAAAATCAGAAGCTAAATACATGTATGCGACTGATCGCGTTTATATAAATGCTTTAGAATTGAGCACGAAAGAAATTAAAGCCGATGATTTTAAAGTTTACCCAAACCCAGTTGAAGATGTTTTAATAATTGATTTGAAAGAAACTGCGACTATTACTATTTCTGATATTACTGGTAAAGTAATTAAAACGCAAAAACTTACAAATTCAGCTAATACAATTTCAACTTCTGATTTAGCAAAAGGTCAATATGTTGTTAACATTTCAAATGAAAAAATGAATGTAACAAAAATGATTATTAAGTAAGAAAACAAAAATTTATTAAAAGCTGTTTCAATATTGAAGCAGCTTTTTTTTTGCATAATTATTTATATCTTTGTCCTAGATAATGGAAAATTTAGCCTTAGGAATTGATATTGGTGGTACAAAAACTGCGTTTGGATTGGTTAACAAGCAGGGTGAAATTATTTGTGAAGAATCAACAACAACAAATGATTTTGCTGAACCAAGGGATTTAGCCTTACATATATTAAATTATGTTTCAAAAAACATCAATTTAGATCTGTTGTGCGGAATTGGCATTGGTGCCCCAAATGGAAATCAATTTTTAGGAACAATTGAATTCGCTCCAAACTTAGTTTGGAAAGGAATTGTTCCTTTGGTTCAAATTTTTGAAGAAGTATTTCAAAAGAAAACATTTCTAACAAATGACGCTAACGCAGCAGCAATTGGTGAAAAACTTTTTGGAAACGCAAAGGATTTGACTGATTTTGTAATGATAACTCTCGGAACAGGAATCGGTAGCGGAATTATTTGCGATGGAAAATTATTGAAAGGAAAACACGCTTTAGCTGGCGAATATGGTCACGTTCGTGTTGCTCATAATGGAAGACTTTGCGGTTGTGGAAGAAATGGTTGTTTGGAAACTTATGCTTCTTCAACAGGAGTTGTAAGAAGTATCAAAGAACTTGATTCAGTAAATAAAAGTAAATCAGTTTTAATTGATTTAGCGAAACCAAGTGCAAAAGATGTTTTTGATTCTGCTGAAAAAGGCGATGTGTTTGCACAAGAAATTGTTGATTTCACAGCTGAGACTTTAGGTTCAGCGTTGGCAGATTTTGCAACTTTTTCAGATCCAGAAGCTTATGTTTTGTTTGGTGGTTTGTCAAAAAGTGGTGATGAATTTACAAACAAAGTTAAAATTGCCATGGAAGCAAATATTTTGAACATTTATAAAAATAAAATTGAACTTAGAACTTCTGAATTAAACAATTTAAATGCAGCAGTTTTAGGAAGTTCCGCAATCGTTTTCTCAGAGTTAAATGAAATCTTATTAAATAACTAATTGATTATGAGGTTATTATTTTCTTTTTTTTTAATCACATCACTAAATGCTTTTAGTCAAGTTGAAGAGCTAAAAACGAATCAAGATTTACGTAAAACAAAATTTGAAAGAGCTGTAAATACAAATGGAGGAGTAAGACAACGTTTGCGTTACGATTTTTCAAAACACGTTAATCCTTTTATTGGAACGGGAGCTCATGGACACACACACCCAGCAGCAACAGCACCTTTTGGAATGATACAACTTGGACCAGACACGCGTTATAATGGTTGGGACGGTTGTTCAGGTTATCATTATAGTGATTCAGTCATTTATGGTTTTTCTCACACACATTTAAGTGGAACAGGAGTAGAGGATTTATGTGATTTACTAATTGTTCCGCAACAAGGAAAATGTTTGACAGAGGCAGGCTACAAAAATAAAGCAGGTTTCGGCTCAAAATTTTCACATTCGCAAGAAAAAGCAAGTCCAGGTTATTATGAAGTAAAATTGTTTAAAAATGATATCGACGTGAAACTGGCTTCAACAGAAAGAGCTGGAATTCACGAATATACGTTTAACCAAACAAAAGGAAAAAAATATATTTTAATTGATTTAGAACACCGCGATAATTTGTTGGATTATGAATTTAATGTAATCGATAAAAATAGAATTTCAGGAAAACGTGTTTCAAATGCTTGGGCGAAAAATCAGCACTTTTATTTTTATTTGGAAACAGAAATTCCATATAAAAAATTCAAACTGACTAAAAACAAAAAATTAATCCTTGAATTTCCAGAATCAACAAAAGTAATCAAACTAAAAGTTGGGATTTCAGCAGTAGATATTGAAGGAGCAAGAAAAAATGTGTTTGAAGAAATTCAAGGTTTTGATTTAGAGATGATCAAATCTTTGACACGAAATCAATGGAATACAGAAATGAATAAATTGCATTTTCACTCTGAAGATGAAGCTGTCATGACAAATTTCTATACGGCTGTTTATCATTCTTATTTGAGTCCTTCACTTTTTTCTGATGTTGATGGAAGATTTAGAGGGAATGACAACTTGATTCATGAATCTGTAAATAAAAAACGTTATACTATTTTTTCGATTTGGGATACCTATCGCTCTGCTCATCCGCTTTATACCTTAACGCAAGTGAAAAGGACTGAAGATTTTATCCAAACTTTTTTAGATATTTATAAGGAAACCAACGAATTACCTGTTTGGGAATTGTGGGGAAATGAAACCGATTGTATGATTGGATATCATGCAACATCTATCATTGCCGACGCCTATTTTAAAGGAATTACAAACTTTGATTCTGAAAAAGCTCTAGAAGCAATGCTTGTGACTTCTCAAAAAGATGAATTGGGTAAAAAAATATACAAGGAATATGGTTTTTTAAGCTCAAATAAAGAACCTGAATCAGTTTCAAAAACCTTGGAGTATGCATATGACGATTGGACAATTTCACAATTTGCGAAAACCTTGGGCAAAGAAGATGAAGCCAGAGAATATTTGAGTCGTTCGTCAAATTTTATCAATATTTTTGATCCTCAAACAAAATTTATGCGTCCAAAAAATGGTGGGATTTGGTTAAATCCTTTCATGCCATCGGAAGTGAATTTTAATTTCACAGAAGCAAATAGTTATCAATATTCTTTGTCCATGCCACACAATATCAATGCAATGCGTAAATTATTGGGTGGAAAAGATAGCTTGGAATTTTGGTTAGATCGTTTATTTACAACTTCGAGTAAATTGGAAGGTCGTCAGCAATCGGATATTACGGGTTTAATTGGACAATATGCTCATGGAAACGAACCTTCACATCACATGGCATATTTATACAATTACACAAATTCGCCTTACAAGACTCAAGAAAAAGTCAATCAGATTTTACATGAATTGTACACACCAACTCCAGAAGGGTTGAGTGGAAATGAGGATTGTGGACAAATGTCAGCTTGGTACGTTTTATCAGCGGTAGGTTTGTATCCGATTTGTCCTGGAAGTCCGATTTATACTTTTGGGCGACCATTACAAGAGTATGCTAATTTTCATTTTGAAAATGGGAAAACGATGGCTATTTTGACAAAAAACAATTCCAAAGAAAATAAATACATTCAAAAAGTGGAGTTGAATGGAGAAAATTACACGAATTTATTTATTTCTCACGAAGATTTATTGAAAGGTGGAGAATTGATTTTTTACATGGGAAATGAAGTTAATTCGGACTTAAATTCCTTTAAAAGAGAAATTAAGGATAAAGATTTCATCGATTCAAATTTTATGCCTGTTCCTTATTTTACAGCGACAAAAAATACTTTTTACGATTCGATTACAACGGAAATCAAGATGATTGATTTGCCGAATTTTCAAATTCGCTTTACTACAAATGGAGCAGAGCCAAATTTAACTTCTGAGATTTACAGACAGCCTCTGACTTTCCATGCTACAACAGAGTTAAAAGCAAAATGTTTTCAATATGAAGGTGGGAATTCTGAAGTGAAAAAAGTTGACAATAGCAGTGAAAAAAGAAGTCTTCTTTACAAATTGAATGACAAGAAGGCAGTTTCATCGATTTTCTATAAACTAAAAGAAGATTTAAATTTGGAAGTTACTGCAAAATACAACAATCAATATACAGCTGGAGGAAATTTAGCTTTAATTGATGGAATTTATGGTTTAACTGATTTCCGCTCAGGAGCTTGGCAAGGTTACGAAGGCGATAACGCTTCTGGAATTATAACATTTAAAAATCCTAAAAAAGTGGAATCACTCGAAATTTCTTGTTTGCAAGACATCAAATCGTGGATTTTTATGCCGACAGAAATTCAGCTTGAGCTTTCTTATGATGGAATAAAATTTGAAAAGTCAATTAAAAGAAAAGTAATTTATCCAAGTGACAAGTTTGGTTCTTTTCAAGAAAAAATTCTAGTTCCAGTTAATTTGGAGGGAATAAAAGCAATCAAATATTCAATCGTAAATCGAAAAACCTGTCCAAAAGGACATTTAGGTGAAGGCGAAAAATCGTGGTTATTTGTCGACGAAATAGGAGTGAAGTAGGCCCGATTTTTCTTTAAATTGTTTTGAAGAATCATTTTTTTATTTATCTTTGATATATACGAATTTCACATTAAAATAATTTAGTATGAAAAAAGCACTCTTATTAGTGATATTTTTAGTTTCGACTTTTATTATTCAAGCACAAGAAAAGGTTGTTTATGCAGTTGGTGATGATGTTGAATATTTTGATGGAGTAAATTGGATTGATAGTAAAATAGTACAAGTTGGTGCTAATAATCAGTATTTAATTTATTTGAATCAAAATCAAGCTAAAACAAAATGGCTTGATGGTGAAGAATTACAACCTTTATATAAAGCCGAACAAAAGATTATTGAAAGAAAGGTTGTAATTACTGAATATACTGTTGTTCCTAAATTTTTCCCAGGAGATTTAATAAAGTATAAAAGTAATGGAACATGGATTGAAACAGAAATCATTCAGCGAGGTGCAGATTTAAAATATCAAGTGTATAGTGATGCTTCTAAAAACTCTATTTTATGGATTAATGAAGCTGATATTGAATTGATTAAATCAAAAACACAACAAACTTCTGAATCCAGTGAATTTAAAGTTGGTGATAAAGTCAAGGTCTATGATGGTGGAGCTTGGCTTGAAAGCGAAATCGTTCAAGTTGGTGATAGCGGCATGTACCAAGTTTACTTCAATTCCGAAAAAACAGAATCACGGTGGGTACAAGCTACTGATTTAAAAAAATAATGGAGAATAGTTTAATTATTCTCCGTATAATTTTTGAAATTATTTAAAATCGCTTGCCAACCTCCTTTTTGTAATTCAATAGAATTTTCTGTTTCAGCATCAAATTCAATAATTACTTCCGTTTGAGAACCATTATCCTTAAAAACTACGCTTACTTGTCTGTCGTCAGGCATTCCATAAGTGAAACTCTCACCTAATACCAATTCGCTGTAAATCGCTTCAAACTCAAAACCAAAACTTCCGTCTTTCGCTTCCATTCTAGCGCTATATTTTCCGCCAATTTTCATATCGTTTTCTGCACTCGGGCAATGCCACGATGGATCGGCGAAATTCCATTTTGTGATGTGAATTGGGTTTGTGTAATAATCCCACACTTTTTGTCTTTCAGCTTGTATTGTTGCTTGAACGGTTATTTTTGTTGCATTCATGACTTTGGATTTTTAAGGTTTAATTTTATTATAATAATTGAAAATTTTTCTATTTAGTTTGACTTTGTAAATCTAATATTTTTTGGGATTTTTCAGTCAATTCTTTTTCTTTTAAAAGTAAGTTTTCTTGAGCTTTTAATAAATTATTTTTCACTTCTTTGTTTTCATCTGAAAGTTTCGCTAGTTGATTTTGTAAATCCAACGTTGCTTGTAATTTTTGATTTATTTCTTTTTCTTTTAAAAGTAATTCTTCTTTACTTTTTAATAGATTAGCATTTACTTCCTTGTTTTCACTTGAAAGTTTGGCTAGTTGATTTTGCTTTTCAACGGATTCTTCCTTACTTTTTAGGAAAGTATTTTTCACTTCCTTATTTTCATCTGTTAGTTTCGTCAGTTGATTCTGCTTTTCAGTTGATTCTTCTTTACTTTTAACTAAACTTACTGTTAATTCCTTATTTTCATTGGAAAGTTTAATTAGTTGATTTTGCTTATCAATTAATTCTTCCTCTTTCTTTTTTAAAATAGTTGCTTGGTTTTGAACAACATTATCTAAGCTATCAATTCGTTTATTAAGTTTTGAAATTTGATTTTCTTTAGTGTTCAAATCCATTATTTGACTTTTAACGATTATCGTGAAACTGTCAATTCTAGAATTTAGTATTTGAATCTGCTCCTTTTTATTTTGAGAAAATACAATAAAAGTTGTCAAAAGTAGCATAGCGGTTAAACATGTTTTTTTCATAATTAGTTATTTTAAGTTGGTCGATTATTGCTTATTTAATTGTCGGATTCAAGTTGTGAATATAACCTTTATCGTTGTTACTAATTGTTTTGTAAATATAGTTCTTCTGACATTATAAATCGAATTTTAAGGTTTTCTATTTACAATTTTGTTGTCTTTTGTTATAATCTTTAAGTTTAACAAACATAACAAAAATTCTCCACAAGCCTCACTCCATTACTAAAATATTAATTCTCACTCCAAATTACATCTATCTCCCAACTTTTTATTAATTTTGTGCTTTTAATTTTTAACTTTCAGATAAGAAATGAGTAATGCCTTAGGAAACCATATTTTAGTAGAATTTATGGGTTGTGATCCGCACATCATGAACGATGTTTCATCGATTGAGCGCGATATGGTTGGTGCTGCCCAAAAAGCAGGTGCAACGGTTATTAATTCAACTTTTCACCATTTTTCTCCGTATGGAGTTTCTGGTGTTGTGGTGATTCAAGAAAGTCATTTAGCGATACATACTTGGCCAGAATATGGTTATGCTGCGGTAGATTTGTTTACTTGTGGAGAAATGGACGCATGGATTTCATTCGACTTTTTGAAAGAAAAATTTGGTGCACAACAATATTCTGCGATCGAAATGAAACGTGGAGCAGTACAATTGTTGACACGTACGGATTTTGATTTAACTACTATGCGTGAAAAAGCTACAGAATGGAGAAATCCAGACATGTACACGCGTAACGTTTGGTTTACTGATAAAGACGAAGATCAAGCACTTTCTTTGCGTTTTACAGGAGAAGTTTTTTATGATGTACAATCGCCATTTCAACGTGTAAGAATAATTGAATCATACAAATACGGGAAAATGTTGGCTCTTGACGATATGGTCATGACAACAGAAAAAGACGAATTCCATTACCACGAAATGATTTCTCATCCAGCGATGTTTACGCACCCAAATCCAAAAAATATTTTGGTTATCGGTGGTGGAGACGGTGGAACAGTAAGAGAAATTTTACGTCACGAAGGTGTTGAAAAAGTAACAATGGTTGAAATTGATGGAGAAGTAATCAAATCGTGTAAAGAGTTTTTACCAAACATCGCTGCGGCGTTCGACAATCCAAAACTAGAATTATTGGTTGACGATGGAATTGCTTTCATTCAAAATGCTAAAGCTGATTCTTACGATATTATTATTGTTGATGGTTCGGATCCTGTTGGTCCAGCAGAAGGATTATTTTCAGTTTCTTTCTACAAAAATTGTTACAATGCTTTGAAAAAAGACGGGATTTTAATTGCACAAGGAGAATCTCCAAAGTTCAATGAAAAAGCGTTCGCTGAATTAAATTTCACTTTACAAGGGATTTTCGGAAAAGATAAAGCTCCAGTTTCTTTATTCTTCGTACCAACTTACCCAACAGGAATGTGGTCGTTCCAATACGGAATAAAAGGCGACACTTTACCAAAAAACATCGGTAGAGAAGAAGAAATCGACGCTTTTGTTGATGCGAAAGGTTTACGTTATTACAATTCAGATATTCACAAGGGAAGTTTTGCAACGCCTAATTTTGTTAAAACTTTACTAAAATAAATTTTTGATTGCAGATTACAGATTAGCAAATTGCAAATTAATCTGTAATCTGTAATTTGATAATCTGCAATTATATGTCATTCGATCCAAACGGTGTTGGTATTGCCAACGGAAATATTTTTGGTTTTCCAGTTACGGAAAGCGAAGCAAACATTGTATTGATTCCAATTCCTTGGGATGCAACTGCTTCTTATGGAAAAGGTACGAGTGATGGGCCAAAAGCAATTTTAGATGCTTCCACACAATTGGATTTTTATCACCCAAAATTGGAAAAAGCTTTTGAGACAAAGGTTTTTATGACCGAAATTTCAGAAGAATGGAAGAAAATTAATGCAGAATTGTGTGTTTCGGCAAACGAATACATTGATTTTTTAGAAAATGGAGGAAATATTGAAACAAATACTCATTTTCAAGAAGTTGTAAAGGAAATTAACGTAGCACAAAACGCTTTGAAAGCCAATTTAAAGGAAAAAGCCTTAAACTTGATTCAGCAAGGTAAAATCCCTGCGGTTTTGGGTGGCGAACATTCAACTCCTTTGGGTTTGATTGAAGCGATTGATTCTTTAGGTAAACCTTTTGCGATTTTACAAATTGATGCTCACGCAGATTTACGTGAAGCTTACGAAGGTTTTGAGCAGTCTCACGCAAGTATTATGTACAATGTGTTAAAAAACTGTCAAAATATGGAACGTTTGGTTCAAGTTGGCATTCGCGATATTTGTCAAGATGAAATTGATTTAATCGAGAACTCAAAAGGAAGAATCAAAACTTTTTTTGATTGGGATTTGAAAGAAGAATTGTACAATGGAAAAACATGGGCTTATTTGGTTCAGAAAATCATTCACCATTTACCAGAACATGTTTACATTTCGTTTGATATTGATGGATTAAAACCATATTTGTGTCCAAATACAGGTACTCCAGTTGCTGGGGGATTTGAATTGGAAGACATCAATTACTTGTTTTTTGAATTAATAAAAGCAGGAAAAAAAATTGTTGGTTTTGATTTAAATGAAGTTGGAACTTCTGAAGAAAGTGATTGGGATGCAAACGTTGGAGCGAGAGCTTTGTGGAATTTGGTTTGTGTTACTGAAAAGTTTAGAAGAAAAAGCTAAGCTTTTGAAGACCGAGCGTTAGTGACGGGACATGATCTTAAGTTGAAAACTAAGAGTGAAAAGTGTTTTTTACTCAACTTTTTCACTCAATCTAAAAAATGTTAAATTCCTTTTTCTTTTAGCTGTTTTTATTGCCAATGTCCTATTTTTTTCTTAACTTTTAGGGACAAAAGTAATAGCCATGAAAACAAACAGCAACACATTGAATTTTGGCATATATAGTTTTGTCGGAATTGCTTCTTTTTTCCTTATCATGAAATTGTTTGGTTTAGAAGAGTATGCTGGTTTGCGTATTTTTAACATTTTTATTATTGTTTATTTCACAAACCGTTTAGCTCGAAAAAACATTCAAGATCAATCTGATATTGGATATTTGGAAGCTTTAGCGTCTTTATTTTTAGCAAATTTTTTGGCGCTGGTTTTATCTATCGGAGGTTTTGTTTTTTATGTAAAAATCATTGACCCGGAATTTTTAAGTACGTTCATTGGAGGAATCCTTTGGTTAAGTTCAAAATTAACTTTATTTGAAATTGTAGCTTCACTCTTTTTGGAAGGAATGGCAGGAGCAATAATGATTTCATTTATCTCCATGCAGTATTGGCAAGATGCTAAAGTTTCAGCTAAAAGTTAATTAAGTAAGAGAGAAAAAGATTTCTCTCAGGAAAGTATGTCGAGTTTACAAGACATACTTTCTTTTTTTCCAGTATACTGAGCTTGTTGAAGTATTATTTTTTTTGGTAATTAAAAATCCAACCTTTTACGCCAGCAGTTTTTAAAGCAGTATTTGCTTCTTCTTTTGTAGCAAAAGATTCGTAAGCAACTAAATATAAATTGTCAAATTTCCCTAAAACGCTTGAATTTTTTCCTTCACTTTTGAATTTTTCTGCTTGACGATTGGCATTTGCTTCAACACCAAAACCACCAGATATGATGTGATAAGAAAGTCCTGAGTTTGTTGTTTGAGGCTGAATTTGAGTAAGAGTTTCTTTTACTGGTTCTGAACTCTCCGTTTTCTCTGTTTCTTCAATCGTTTCAGACAATTCTTTTTTTGCATTTTCTTCAATGGAAGATTCCTCTTCTAGTTCAACTTGATTTTCAATTTTCTCTAAATTTTCATCACTTACTTCTTCATCTAATTCATTTTTCACTTCAGTTTTGGAAGAGAATAGTTTTTCTATTTTATCATAAAAAATCGCTGAACTAATTCCACCTCCGACAAGTAAAAAGACAACAATCATCAAAACCCAAAAACCTGCACCTCTTTTTTTATGTTCTTTAACAACTTTTTCTTTTTTAACAGAAGCTTTTTGCTTTGGTTCAGGTTTTTTAACAACTGTTTTAGCTGGAATTGGTTTCTCAAGAACTATTTTTTCTTCAGTAATTTTCTCAATCTGTTCAGGTTTTTCCAATTGCTCACTTTGTGAAACTGAGCTTGATGAATTATCGGGAACTGAGCTTGTCGAAGTTTCACTTTTTGCTTCTTCAACCGCTAATTTTTCAATGATGCTTTCCTCAATAGTATTTTCTTCAACCAACGAATTACCTAAAATCTCATCTAATCCGATAGCTATCGGATTTGGAGCTTTTGGACTTTCTTCAGCCTTTATAGTAGGTACATCCTCAACTTTTTCTACTTCAGGAACTATTTCAATTTTTTCTTGTAATGGAATGATTTCAATTTTTGCTTCTTGAACTAATTCAATTACTTTCGTTTCAGTTTCTACAATTGGAGTTTCATTTATAATGTTTTCAGAATTTACTTCTGTATTGTTGTATTTATTCCAATTTTCAAATTCAACTTCGCCATTTACTTTGATGAAACGACCGAATTGGTACATATCATAGGAATCTCCCTTGTCTAATTGAGCTAAAATTTCACGTACATATTTTGCAATTAGATTTTTAGCATCATTCTCAGAAATTCCATCGTTATCAGAAATGTATTTTGCTAATTTTCCGTCATCGTGCTTCAAAAATGACATAAACATAATTTCACCCGTTTTACTATTTGTAACGGTTAAAGCACCCAAACCTGGAATGATAATGGTGTTTACTTCGTGTAAAATTTGCAATAAATACTTATTCATAATAATGTAAATTTAAAAGTTGATTCCTTAAAGCTCAACAACTTTCGTAAATAAAAAGTAAATTTAGAATAATATTTTGGAAATTAGTATTTTGACTTGAAATTATTCTCCGAAAAGCTCTTTAAATGAAAACGTTTTATCCAAACGAATTCCTTTTTCAGTGCGTTGTAAAGTTGCACATTCATTTACAGAATCGTGTTCCAAAAATAAAACAAAATTTTCGTCACAAGCTTTATTCAAAAAAAGTTCTTTTTCAGTCATGGTCAAAAGTGGACGTGTGTCGTAACCCATCACATAAGGCAATGGAATATGTCCCACACTGGGCAATAAATCCGCCATGAAAACAAGTGTTTTCTCCTTGTATTTGATATGTGGAATCATCATACTTTCGGTATGTCCATCGACAAAAAAGACATCAAAATCAGTAAAAACGTTTTGAGTATAAGTTCCAACTCGTTCAACAAATTTCAATTGACCGCTTTCTTTGATTGGCAAAATGTTTTCACTTAAAAAGGAAGCTTTTTCTCTTGGATTTGGCTCAGTTGCCCATTTCCAATGATTTTCTGTACTCCAATAATGTGCATTTTTGAAAACTGGCTCAAAACCTGTTCTGTCTTTGTTCCATTTGATTGCTCCACCACAATGATCAAAATGTAAATGTGTTAAAAAAACGTCTGTAATATCATCCAAATGAAAACCTTTTTCTTTCAAACTAATCTCCAAAGAAGTGGTGTCAGACATGAAATAATGCGAGAAAAATTTTTCTGATTGTTTGTCGCCAATTCCAGCATCAATCAAAATCAAACGATTTCCATCTTCAATTAACATACAGCGCATTGACCAGTTACACATGTTGTTTTCATCTGCAGGATTCGTTTTTTGCCACAAACTTTTCGGAACAACGCCAAACATCGCTCCACCGTCAAGTTTAAAATTTCCAGTGTTTATTACATGAATTTTCATTTTAAAAAGTTAAGAGTTAAAAGTGAAAAACTAAAAGTGAAAAATTTACAATTAAATGATTTCTTTTATTAAATAATTTTTATCGTTGAATGTAAATGGATCGCCAACTTGTTTTCCAACTAAAATTTTTCCAATCGGAGAATTCAAATTTAAACAAAAAATTGATTCTTGAAGAAAACTAATTTTTCCTAAGCCCAAAGAAATGTAAAATGTCTCAAAATTTGTTTTAATTAAAGAACCAAGACTCACTTTTTCAAATTGTGCTACAGGAATTGATTTGAAAAACTCTAAATTTCTCTCAGCTTCTTTTAAGATTTTGCCCGCATTTTCGACTTCAATTTGAGCCATTGCTCTTGCTGTTTCGTGTTTGTCGCCAGCAGAACCTTTTGTTTCATTTACAACTGATTCATTGGCTTGCTCGTAATTTTCTTTTGCTAAAAAAAGTTTCAGTTGAAGTAATTTTTCAACTTCCGAGATGATGAGTGGTTTGGTTATCATTACAAACTTGCAAAATATAAAGTTACAATTGCTGAAACAGAAGCAATTAAACCGAAAATTTTCAAACTATTTAATTGCTCTTTGAAAGCTAAAAATCCTGTGAATGCACTTACAATGACTATAGAAACATTTGTTACTGCTAAAATGGTGGAATCGTTCCAAGTTAAATTTTGGTAAGTAGCCATGATTAAATAAATCGAGAAAAAATTGGGGAAACCTAAAATGATTCCTGCCAGCACGTTTTTCCACTCAAATTTACTTGTTTTTTTAGCGAAGGAATAAAACATGATTCCAAGTCCGATGATACCAGAAATTCCAAATCCGATTGCACTAAATAGGGAAGGAGCTAAATTTTGCAATACGTTGTTTTGTGCATAATTTAAGACAAAATCTAAAAATCCTCCAGCAACGAAAAGAAAGATTAACATCCAAATAATTGGTTTTTGTGACTTTTTTCCGCCATCATTTTTTGAAATTGACATAAAAACAACTCCAGCTAAGGCTAAAATCATTCCAAGAATTTTCAACAAAGAAAGCGGTTCTCTGTACCAAAGAATCATAAGTAGCATTGAAATCGCCATGCTCATTTTTACCGAAACGGAAGTCATCGCAACACCGTTTTTTTGTGCACTTAAGCCTAATACTAAAAATGAAACAATAAATAAAATTCCGCAAACAACAACAAAAGGAACCCAAGACAAATCATCGAAAGCAGCTGATTTAAATTCTTTTCCATAAAGTGCAAAACCAAAGATAAAAGCTGTAATGTAGTTGAAAACGATTGCTTGAAGTGTGTCGATTTTAAATTTTGCGAAAAGTTTAAATATTACGAAGATGCAAGAAGACGCAAAAATACTTGAAATTAAATAAATCATTTGCGAAAGTAGTAGTAAATTTTGTCATTAGAAAATTCTTCAGAAAATTTCGGAACGCCTTGTATGATTGGGGCTTTGATTCCATCTTTAAAAATCGATTTACCAACGATCACTCTTGCTTCGTCCCAAACATGATTGATTAAAAAGTACTGAAGTGTGCGACTTCCTCCTTCAACGAAAACTGATTGAATATTAAGCTGATACAAAGCTTTTAGTATGTTTTCGGTGTCGATAGAGTCCAATTTCACATAATAAATGTTACTTTTTTTTTCATTTTTTACACGATTGAAGATAATTGTTTCAACTTCATCTGAAAAAAGGCTAGAATCGGTGGAAATATTTAACTGACTATCAATCACAATTCGAATTGGATTTTTGCCATAAACTTCACGAACTGTCAAACTTGGATTATCTGTTTCAACCGTTTTTCGACCAACCAAAATTGCTTGTTCTTGACTTCTCCAATGATGAACCAAAGTTTGCGTTTCTGGTGAACTAATCCAGTTTATTCCAGCTTTTTGGTTTTCATCTCTCTTTTTGTCAATGAATCCATCTTGGGTTTGAGCCCATTTCAAAATAATATAAGGTCGTTTTTTTTGATGAAATGTAAAAAATCGCTTGTTTAAATTCAAACATTCCTTTTCCAAAACTCCAACTTTTGTTTCGATTCCTGCTTCAATCAATTTTTCAATTCCTTTTCCAGCTACTTCGTGAAATGGATCTTTTGAACCAATTACAACGCGTTTGAATTTGTGTTTTAGAAGTAAATCAACACAAGGAGGAGTTTTTCCGAAATGTGAACAAGGTTCTAAATTGACATAAATCGTTGATTCAGACAATAAATCTTTATTTACAACACTTTCAATTGTATTTATTTCCGCATGATTTTGACCGTATTTTTGATGATAACCTTCTCCAATAATTTTATCGTTATGTACAATAACCGAACCAACCATTGGATTTGGAGCAACATCTTGCATTCCTAATTGGGCAAGTTCGATGCATCTTCGCATGTAAATTTCATCTGAAAACATGGAACGAAATTACGTTTTTTAGTTGATTAATTAGCTTTATCTTGAACTTTTCTTGTTGCTTTTACAACCATTTTGCGGGGTAAAAAACGAACTAGATTGACTAAAAACTTATTCAAGAATCCATGTATAGCAACAGTTTTTCCATTTAACATCGCTTGATAACCAAATTCTGCAACTTCTTTAGAGCTAGGTAGCTTTTTACCTTTAACTAATTTACTTTCATTCATTGCTGCAGCATCTTGAAATCCACTTTCTGTTGCTCCAGGACAAAGTGCTGTAACTGTAATTCCTTTGTCTTCTAATTCGTTGTTAATTGCTTCTGAAAAACTCAAAACATAGGCTTTTGTTGCGTAATAAACCGCCATAGTTGGTCCAGGTTGAAAAGCAGCTGTTGAAGCAACGTTCATGATTTTTCCGCTTTTGTTTTTAATCATATCTTGCAGATACAATTTTGTAAACTCAGTTAAAGCGGTGATATTTAAGTTTATCATCTGTGATTCTTTTTGCCAATCTGTTTCATAGAAAAAGCCAAAATCTCCAAAGCCAGCATTGTTTATTAGGAAATCAATTTTAATATTTTGAGCTTTTGTTTCCTCATAAACTTCTTTGGCAGCATTTAAAAGCGATAAATCTTTTTCAATTACGTAAACTTGAATTTTGTGTTTTTCTTCTAATTCTAATTTTAATTCATCAAGTTTTTGTTTATTTCGAGCAACTAAAACTAAATTTCCACCTTTTGAAGCGTGAATTTTTGCTAATTCTAAACCAATTCCATTAGATGCTCCTGTTATTAATGCTGTTTTCATTTCTTGTTTTTACAAATGTACGGGTAAATCTTAAAAAGTATCAATGTTCATAAATACTGAGTCGATTTTTTACTGAATCCAATTCATCTTGAAGTTCATCGATTTTTTTTAATAAATTGATAATTACATCTATTCCTTCTACGTTAATTTCCAAATCAAGATGAATTCGAATGATTTTTTCGACATCATAAATTTTATCTTGATGTAAATAATGAACTTCATCCAAAGTAAGAATTTCAATTAATCCGCTTTCGTTTAAAGAATGAAAAAATGAAATTTCGACATTGTAGAGTTTACACAATTCATTGATTGCTATAAGTTTTTCTAGATTCATGATGCTCTTAAATTAGAAAGCTCTGTAAATAATTCTTTTTCTTTATCAGTTAAATTTGTTGGTGTTTTTATCTGAAAAGTAATAAATAAGTCACCAAATTCACCTTCTTTTTTGTAAATAGGAAAACCTTTCCCCTTTAATTTCACTTTCGTTCCATTTTGTGTTTCCGCTTTTATATTGAGTTTTACCTTTCCATCAAAAGTATCGACTGTTAATTCGCCACCCAAAATTGCTTTGTATAAATCTAAGTCAACAGTTTGGTATAAATTATCATTATCTAATTTGAACTGCGTATTATTTTCAATGATGAACTTAATATTCAAATCACCGTTTGGCCCACCGTTAACTCCAGGCGCACCGTGACCACTGATTTTAATTGTTTGATTATTTTTAACTCCAGCCGGAATCGTTAATCTAATATTTTTCCCGTTAACCGTTAACGTACGTTTGTGAGTTTCATAAACTTCTTTTAAGTCAAGTTTTAACTCTGCGGATAAATCTTGTCCTCTAAATTTTGTATTTCCAGCTCTTCCACCAGCATTTCTAGATGATCCGCCAAACATGGATTCAAAAAAGTCTGAATAATCACCTCCAGAAAAATCACCTTGCGAATAATCTTGTGCTGTTCTTTGTTGAGAATGGCTTTGAGAACCTTGTTTTTCAAATTGATCTGCATGCTTCCAATCATTTCCATATTTATCGTATTTTTTTCGATTTTCTGGATCACTTAAAACTTCGTTTGCCTCGTTTAATTCTTTGAATTTCCTTTCTGACTCAGCATTATTCGGATTCAAATCTGGGTGATATTTTCGAGCTAATTTTCGATAAGCTTTTTTAATATCAGCTTCACTTGCACTTTTGTCAAGCTCCATGATTTTGTAATAATCTATAAATGCCATTTGATTTTCGATATTTTCTGCGTGAAATTATATTTTGTTAAAGTTAACATTAAATTCCACTTTTTGGTGAACTTTATTCATTAAAATTCCCTTTAAACATTTAAATGATTAAGAGAATTTAAGGAAAATATTTATTCATCAACATATAATCAATATTGCCACTTTGAGAATGACAAGAAATACACGATCCACCTTTGTTTGATGAAGGAGAAGCAACCGTTTTATCAGAATTGATGTATCCCCAAACCCAACCTTTTGCATCTGCATTTTTGTGAGAAGTACTTTTATATAAAATGGCATAACGACCAATGTGTGTGGAATCGTCAAATAATTCTTTAACGATCAATGAACCTTCAGGAAAAACAGCATTGGAAATTATTTTTCCTGTGGAATCTAATTTTGTAGCAGCAATACTGTTGAATCGTGTTTTAAGAAATGGTTGTCCGTGACCAGAACCAGAACTTTTTGGTAAAAGTATACTTGAATTTTTATAATACGTGAAATTTGCAGAATTTTCCGACATATCATAAAGTTCGAGGTCAGTACTGTCAATTGCTTTGTCTTTTTTACACGAAAATAAAAGAATACAGAATATGAAAATGATCAATAAAATAGGTTTATGTTTCATGAAATTCTTTTTAGAAAGATTTTACTTAAAACGAAGATACTAAAAATATTGGATTTTCTAAAAAATTAATAAGTCCATTTCAAAAACATTCCACCCCACGAAAAACCTGCACCAAAAGTTGTTAAAACTAAATTATCACCTTTTTTTAATTGTGATTCCCACTCCGTAAGACACAAAGGAATTGTTGCAGAAGTTGTATTTCCATATTTGTGAATGTTTAACATTACTTTATCCATCGAAATGTTCATTCGATTAGCTGTTGCTTCTATGATTCGCTTATTTGCCTGATGTGGAACCAAGAAAGCAATATCTTCTGCTTCCAATTTATTTCTTTCCATCATTTCTGCAGCAACATCGGCCATTTTTACAACTGCAAATTTAAAAACAGATTGTCCGTCCATGGTTACGAAATGCTGTTTATTTGTCACAGATTCATGACTTGCGGGAATTAAACTTCCTCCTGCAGGTTGAAAAAGGAATTGTTTACCGCTTCCATCTGCATACATTCTTGTGTCGATAATTCCCGTTTCATCAATTGACGGTTCAAGTAAAACTGCTCCAGCTGCATCGCCAAATAAAATGGATGTTTTTCTGCAGGTATAATCAACGATACTACTCATTTTATCAGAGCCGATGACTAATATTTTTTTGTAAGTTCCAGTTTCAATAAATTTCGAACCAGTAAACAAAGCAGTTAAAAAACTTGAACAAGCTGTTTGCACATCAAATCCCCACGCATTTGTTGCTCCAATCATGTCAGCGACAATGTTTGCTGTTGCAGGATAAGGATGATCGGGAGTTACTGTTGCAACGATGATTAATTCTATGTCAAGAGCTGAAATATTCTTTTTAAGTAATATTTTCTTAGCAGCTTCGGCAGCCATAAAAGCACTCCCTTTGTCACTATCTTTTAAAATTCTTCGTTCACTGACCCCACAACGCGACATGATCCATTCGTCGTTTGTGTCAACCATTGTTTCTAACTCCTTATTTGTCAAAATATATTCTGGAACGTACGAATCGACTCCTGTAATTGCTGCTGTAATATTCATGTGCCAAATTTATTCCTAAAAATAGAACACTGAGTATTAAAAAAAAATCAAAGTACGATACTCAAACTATTTTATATGTAAATAATTTGTCATTTTATTTATAAAATATAGCTATATTTGTTTTAATATAAATACGATGTCTAAAGAAAAATCAGATCATTTATTTCATCTTGTTAAATCACTTTCCAAAGGTGAAAAACGTTTTTTTAAATTATACGCATCGCGTTTAGATAATAGCTCGGATAAAAAATTTATGATTTTATTTGATGCTTTGGAGAAGCAAAAAGTGTATGACGAAAATAAAATTTTAGCGAAAGAAAAGTCTTTAAATCCAAAGCAAATATCAAACTTAAAAGCACATCTTTATTTGCAAGTTTTAAAGAGTACAAAATTATGTAACAGTTCAAATCTTGAGCAGATTAAAATCACAGAATTTCTTGATTATGCAAGAATTTTATACTCTAAATGTTTGTATAAAGAATGTGTCAAAATGATTGATAAAGCCAAATTTTTGGCTGTAGAAAATGATTGTTCGGTTTTGTTACTTGAAATTTTAGATTTAGAGAAATTAGTGATTCCAAAAACGCTAGAATCAGGAAATGAAGCACGTGTAAATCAATTGATTACTACGACAAAACAAGTTGCTGAAAGTATTAAAAATATAAACGTGTTTTCAAATCTTTCCTTGAAATTAAACGCTTACTATACGCAAACAGGCTTTAGTAAAAGTGAAAAAGATTTAGAAAATTTGAGTCAATTTTTTTACTCGAGTTTACCAAATTATGATGAAAACAACTTGTCTTTTCAAGAGAAAATGTATTTGTATAATTCTTATGTTGGATATTACTTTTTTATTCAAGATTTTGAAAAAGGCTATGAATTTGCAAAAAAATGGCTTGATTTATTTGAGGTAAATCCCGAAATGAAACGTCATAAATTAGAGTTTTACATCAAAGCATTAAATAGTTTATTGGCAGTTCAAAACAAGTTGTACAAATACAATGAATTTTTAATTACTCAAAGACAACTTATTGCAATTAAAAGAGATAAGAACTTAGTTTTAACGGAGAACATTAACTTAAATTTGTTTAAAGCAATTTACGTTCATGAGATTAATCGCCATTTTATGTTGGGTGAATTTAAATCTGGAACTCGCATTGTGAATGCTTTGGAAGTTGAATTAAATAAGTTTATTCCCAAACTGGATAAACATTCGGTTTTACTTTTATTTTACAAGATTGCTTGCTTGTATATTGGAAGTGGAAATTACAAAACTGCGATTAAATGGTTGAATAAAATTTACAACGAAAAAGAGATCAATTTAAGAGAAGATATTCATGCTTTTACACGAATTTTATTGCTTGTTTGCCACTTTGAATTAGGGAATGATATTTTATTGGAATCCAATATTCGATCATCTTATCGTTACTTCACCAAAAAAGGAAAATTGAGTAATTACCAGAAAAATATTTTAGATTTCTTGAAGTTTATTTTTATTGATTCTTCGGAGGAAAATATTAAAAATCAATTTGTTTCCCTCAAAGAAAAGTTATTGGTTTTAGATAAAATGCAATTTGAAAAAAGAGAATTTATGTATTTCGATATCATTTCTTGGTTGGAAAGTAAAATTGAAAAACGCTCTGTTGAATCAATTATTAAAGAAAAGGCTAAACTAAAAATAAATAGCTAATTATATTTTTTTTCTTTTTACCACTGAGAAACTGAGAAAACTTAGCCTTATATTTTCTCAGTTTCTCAGTGTAAAAAATATTTATAACTTTTTCTATATTAAAACGTTACTTTAACTCCAACAAAGCCTCCTTAGTCCCAATTTCCCTCGTAATATAATCAATTTCTCGTTTTGGACTTCTTGCAGGAGAATATTCTCTTCCGTAAAAGATAATTTGTAAATGCAATTTATTCCACAATTCTTCTGGGAAAATCTCTTTTGCATCGAGTTCCGTTTGTACTACATTTTTCCCTGAGGTAATTCCCCAGCGAGTCAATAAACGATGGATGTGCGTGTCAACAGGGAAAGCAGGAATTCCAAAAGCCTGAGAAACAACAACGGATGCAGTTTTGTGACCAACACCAGGAAATTCTTCCAATAATTCTAATTTGTCGGGAACAACTCCATTGTATTTTTCAATTAAAATGTGTGATAAGTCGAAAATTGCTTTTGATTTTTTCGGCGAAAGTCCACAAGGTTTGATTATCTCCCGAATTTCTTCAACAGATAATTTAATCATATCAAAAGGATTATTCGCTCTAGCAAAAAGCGTTGGTGTAATTTGATTTACGCGAACATCAGTACATTGAGCAGAAAGTAAAACGGCAATCATTAAAGTATACGTATCCGTATGATCTAATGGAACTGGAGTTTCAGGATATAATTTCTCTAATTCTTCAACAATGTATTGTGCTTTTTGCTTTTTTGTCATGGATTTTGAATCTATTTCGACAAATTTACTCAATTAATTAGAATGAAAATTTATTTATTTTTATTTAAAACTTATCTCTTTTTTCTTGAAATTCGTATTAGTTTTTGCTTAATTTTACAGAAAATAAAACCCAATGAAACAGTTTGTTTTCGTTTTTTTTCTAATTGTAATCAATTTTTCCTTCTCTCAAAAATCTACTTTGAGTGGCTCGATAAATGATGCAAAAACGGGAGAAACTGTGGTTGGAGCAAAAATCTACATCAAAGATTTAAAAATTGGTACAACTACAAATTCCTATGGATTTTATTCTTTAACTGTTCCAGCTGGGATTTACGAAGTTAAATTTAGTAATTCTATTGGGGATTCTTTAGTTGACACACTAGATTTGACAAATGATTTAACGTTCAATTTAGAATTGGGTTCGAAAGTTCAAAATTTGAATGAAGTGAACATCAATGCCAAACACAATGAGAATGTAAACAGCACAAAAATTGGACAAATTGAATTGGAAATTGGGAAACTGAAAACACTTCCTGCTTTTATGGGAGAAGTTGATATTATAAAGATGATTCAATTGTTGCCTGGGGTTTCTTCGGTGAGTGAAGGTGGACAAGGATTTTATGTTCGTGGTGGTGGACCAGATCAAAATTTAGTTTTATTAGATGAAGCTCAGGTTTACAATGCTTCCCATTTATTTGGTTTTTTCTCCGTTTTTAATGCTGATGCTGTAAAAAGTGTCAATTTGATAAAAGGTGGAATGCCAGCAAATTTTGGTGGAAGAATGTCGTCCGTTTTGGAAGTAACGATGAACGAAGGAAACAACAAAAAATTCAAAATAAAAGGTGGTTTGGGTTTGATTTCTTCCCGTTTTACTTTGGAAGGTCCAATAAAAAAAGACAAGGGTTCGTTTGTGATTTCGGCTCGTCGAACATACATCGATGTTTTGATGAAAGCATTTATTCCCAAAACTTCCAATTTTGCTGGTTCAGCATATTATTTTCACGATTTTAATTTCAAAGCAAATTACAAATTAGGAAAAAAAGACAAATTGTTTTTGAGTTCCTATTACGGAAAAGATCAATTTACTTATACGAATAAAGCAGATCAATTTTCTGTGAAAATGCCTTGGGGAAATGCGATTACAGCTTTGAGATGGAATCATATTTTCACTCCAAAATTATTTATGAATGTGACAGGAACATTTACAGATTATTTGTTCAAATTTATTTCAGCTCAAGATATTTTTAAATTCGAGTTGAAATCTGGAATCAAAGACGTAGGAGGGAAGGTTGATTTTTCCTTTTATCCAAATTCACGAAATAAAATCAAATGGGGAACGGAATATTTGTTTCATACCTTTACACCGACGAGTGTTTCCGCCTCGCAAGAAGATGTTGTTTTTGATACTGGAAAAGCACAAAAGTTAAAGAGCCATGAAACAGCTTTTTACCTTTTAGATGAAATTGATTTGAACGAAATTTTCAGAATAAATGTGGGTTTACGTTACAATATGTATCATTTTGTTGGACCTTTTACACGTTTTATTCACGGAACGGTCAACGGTCAAGATTCTCAAATTGAATATAAGAAAAATGAAGTAATAAAGTTTTACAACGGACTTGAACCACGGATTTCTGGACGCGTTTTATTTGCTGATAACAGTTCGTTTAAATTCGGTTACAACTACAATTACCAATATGTTCACTTGACTTCTTTGAGTGCTGTTTCGCTTCCAACAGACATTTGGTTTCCTTCAACTGATTTAGCAAAACCGCAAAAGGGTTGGCAAGGTTCAGTCGGTTATTTTAGGAATTTCAAAAAAAGCACTTATGAAACTTCCGTTGAAGTGTATTACAAAAAGATGAATAATTTAATTGAGTACAAAGAAGGTGCTTTACCACAAGATAATGTGAGTGATAACACGGATAATTTACTCATTTTTGGTGAAGGATGGAGTTATGGAGCAGAGTTTTTTATCAAAAAATCTTTGGGTAAATTAACGGGTTGGATTGGTTATACGTGGTCAAAAACAGATCGTTATTTCCCTCAATTACAACCAACAATTTTCCCTGCGAAATACGATAGAAGACATGACTTATCAATCGCCGCTGGATATAAATTGAACGAACGATGGACTTTTGGAGCAGTTTTTATTTACGCCACAGGAAATACGCTCACTTTACCATCGAGTTGGTATGTGCAAGATCAAGATTTATTGTTTCATTATGGCTCACGCAACTCAACACGCATGGCGGATTATCATCGTTTGGATTTATCTGCAACTTTATACGATAAACCTACAAAAAAACATACAGATGAAAAAACGGGTGAAACTACAGAAGTAAATAAGCGTTTTAGATCCAATTGGAGTTTCTCTATTTACAATGTTTACAACAGAGCAAATCCCTATTTTCTTTACGTGGACAACGATGGAGAATTACTTAAAGGAGATTTTAAAATAACCGTGAAACAAGTAACGCTTTTTCCTATTATTCCGAGTGTGACGTGGAATTTTGAGTTTTAGGAGTTATTCAGAATTGTTTCTCGCAAATACGCAAAGATGTTTTTTATCGCAAAGATTTCTAAGTTTTCGCAAAGAACGCAAAGAAAACTACTAATTCATAACTACAAACTTCTAACTAAGCTTAATGGTGTAATTTCCCTTCCCACTTACTAACAGCGCTTGTAGCTAAAGCATTTCCGACAACATTAGTCATACTTCGAGCCATATCGCAAAAGTGGTCGATTGGAAGAATTAAAGCGATTCCTTCAGGTGGAATACCAAACATGGAGCAAGTTGCAACAACAACAATCAAAGAAGCACGTGGAACACCAGCAACACCTTTACTTGTAAGCATCAAAACCAAAAGCATCGTTAATTGTTTTTCAATTGGCATATCGATTCCATACACTTGTGCGATGAAAACGCTGGCAAAAGTCATGTACATCATACTTCCGTCGAGGTTGAAAGAATAACCAAGTGGAAGCGTGAAAGAAACAATTTTATTATCACAACCAAAACGTTCTAATTCCTCCGTTAATTTTGGAAAAACAGCTTCACTACTTGTCGTTGAAAAAGCAATTAGCAAAGGATTTTTTATTCTACGAAGAAGTGTCCAAAGACGTTTTTTTAATATTGTATAACCAACAGAAAGCAAAACAAGCCAAAGCAATGCGATTCCAATCACGAAAGCGATTAAATAATTTGCATAAAGTGAGAAAATCTCAAAACCATAAGTTGAAACCGCTGCTGCTACCGAACCAAACACACCTATTGGTGCAACCCACATGATGTAGCCAACCATTTTTAACACAACGTGAGAAACTGCGTCTAAAGCTTTGATGATTGGTTCGCCCACTTTTCCGATTGATGATAATGCGATTCCGAAAAAAATGGAGAAAATAACGATTTGTAAGATTTCATTCGTTGCTAAAGCTTCAAAAAGACTTTTTGGAACAATGTGTTTTACAAACTCTTCCAAAGAAAAAGCTTGTGTTTTTTCAACTAAATCGGAAGCCGATGAAAGATTCTCCATATCGATGTTTAATCCAACTCCTGGTTTCATCCAATTTACTAAAACTAAACCTAAAAGCAAAGAAACCAATGAAGCTGTGAAAAACCAAGCCATTGCTTTTGCTCCAACGCGACCAACCATTTTCATGTCGCCCATTTTAGCAATTCCCACAATCAAAGTGGATAAAACCAAAGGAGCAATTATCATTTGTACCAAACGAATAAAAACTGTTCCTAATAATTTGATATTTTTAGAAAAACCTTCTGTGCTTGTTGGATAGTAGGAATGAATGTATCCCCCAACAGCAATTCCTAAAATTAAACCGATTATAATTGCTATAAATAATTTGTTGTTTTTCATCGAGAAATTAAGGTATTATAAAAATGAAATTTTGAATTAAGTCGTGAAATTAATCTATTATTTTAATTTGAGTTTTGATTTTTCAAATTTTTTAATGAATTTGTCGTTTATTCTCAAAAAAAGTCATTATTTTTAGACAATATTTTCAGAAATAACTATTTTACAATAAATGAAAAAACTAACTCTTCTATTCATTCTTTTAACACTTAGTTTTAAGTTCTATTCGCAAGAAAAAAGAACAATTTCGGGTTTCATAACCAATGAAAGAACAGGTGAAAAACTAATTGGAGCGACAATTTATGATACTGTTTCAAAAAAAGGAGCTGGAACAAACGAATATGGTTATTTCAGTTTAACAATCCCTTCAAAAGACGCTTTTATTCGTGTTTCCTATTTGGGTTTGAAAACAAAATATACCTTATGTCCTAAAGGCAGAACTGAACTAAATATCGCTTTAACAGATATTCAGGATTTAGAAGAAGTTACTATTTCAAGTGAAGGGGCAAAAAGAGTTGTTGAAGGAACATCAAACGGAACGATTGAATTACAATTAGATAAAGTTGAAAAATTACCTTTAATTTTAGGAGAAAAAGATGTTTTACGTGTTTTGCAACTTCTACCGGGAGTAAAATCTGGGGGTGAAGCATCGAGTGGAATTTACGTCCGAGGTGGTGGGCCAGATCAAAATTTAATTTTATTAGACGGAGTACCAGTTTACAATGCTTCACATTTATTTGGTTTTTTCTCTGTTTTTAACTCCGATGCTTTGTCAAATGTCACAATGATTAAAGGTGGTTTTCCAGCACGTTACGGTGGAAGAGTTTCATCTGTTTTGGATATGAGAATGAAAGAAGGAAACATGAAAAACTACAATGTTGAAGGTTCAATTGGTTTAATTTCAAGTCGTATTTTAGTTGAAGGGCCAATTAAAAAAGATAAAACTGCGTTTTCTTTTAGTGCAAGAAGAACCTATTTAGATTTATTATATAGACCTTTTTTATTGGCTCAAAAAATTGATGGAGGGTTCTTTTTTCACGATTTTAATACGAAAATTCATCATAAAATAAATAAAAATAATCATATTTTTGTGAGTGGATACTTTGGTTTGGATAAAGTTTTCGCCAAAGAAAAAGGTCAAAATTTTTATGATGCTGATGGTAATTTTTATAAAAATCAATATTTAGCTCGTTTGCAATGGGGGAATTCAATAGGTGCAATTCGTTGGAATCACATTATCAACCCAAAATTATTCTTAAATACAACGGCTACTTTTTCCAAATACAAATTTTTAGTTGGTTTTGAGCAAAAATTAGATGTTGAAAATGTAGATGGAACGAGTGAATCGGAAAATTTTTCGGTTGCGTATAATTCGGGAATAAAAGATTGGGCTTTAAAAACAGACTTTACTTATTTCCCTGATCCAAATCACAACATTCGTTTTGGAGTTTCTGAAGTCTATCACACCTTCACTCCAGGTGTAACTTATGTTGATATTAATGTCAATAATTTTCAGTTAGATACCGCTATTGGTTCTAATATTCAATATTCTCATGAGTTAAGTTTGTATGCAGAAGATGATTACAAAATTACAAATCGCTTGAAAATAAATTTTGGTTTGCATCATGCCATTTTTTTAACGGGAGACAAAACCTATCATGCTCTTCAACCTCGTTTGAGTACAAATTTTATGTTGGATGAAAACTCAAGTTTGAAACTTGGGGTAACGCGTATGGCTCAATTTTTACATTTACTCTCAAATACTGGAATTGGTTTACCAACAGACTTATGGGTTCCAGCAACTGAAAGAGTGAAACCTGTTTTAGCCAATCAAGTTAGTTTAGGTTATTATAGAGAAATTTTGAAAAAAATGAATTTTTCCGTTGAAGGATATTACAAAAAAATGAATAACTTAATTCAATACAAAGAAGGTGCAGATTTTCTTTCTGCCGCCGAAGATTGGCAAGATAAAATTGTTGTTGGTGAAGGTTGGACTTACGGAGCTGAAGTTTTTATTGAGAAGAAAAAAGGAAAATTTACTGGTTGGATTGGTTACACGCTTAGTTGGTCGGAAAGACAATTTGACGATTTAAACATGGGTGAAAAATTCTTTTACCGTTATGATAGAAGGAATGATTTAAGTGTTGTTGCAACTTATGATATCAACGAATTTTGGGATTTAGGTTTGGTTTTTGTTTATGGAACAGGAAATGCAGTAACAATTGGTTCACAGAATTATTCAGTTGCACCAAATATTGGGACAAATTTTTATCCACAAAGTGTAACAAATTTTGACCAATTAAATGGTTATAGAATGCCAAATTACCACAGAATGGATTTTGGTGCGAATTACAAAAAAGATAAAGAATGGGGACATTCCGTTATTTCTTTTTCAGTTTACAATTTATATAACAGACAAAATCCATTTTTACTTTATCAAGGCTACAACAAGGCTGGAAATCCTGCATTGATGCAAGTTTCATTATTTCAAATGATTCCTTCATTTAGTTGGAAATTTAAATTTGATTTTGAAAAAATCAAGAAAAATAAAGTAGAAAAACTTAATAAAACGAAAGATGAAGAAAGTAAATAGAATTATATACAGCTTACTAGTTTTAGCCTTATTTTCTTGTGAAAAAGAAATCCAATATGAAGGAGAAGGAAAAGACCCAGTTTTGGTTTTAAATGGAATTCAAGAAAACGATTCAACCTTTAAAATTTATTTAGAGCGAAGTTTTTTCTTTTTAAGTAGCGAAGGAAAAGATGATAAATATATTGAAACGGGAGCGACAGTTACATTAACAAATTTAACAACTGGTCAAGTGTTTACAATGAACGCTTCGACTATTGATAATGTATATGAATTTCCGTTTACAACAAGTCCGAATCAGAAATTTAAAATTGAAGTTTCACATCCAGATTATGAAACTATTTCATCTGAAATGACAACCATTCCTAAAGTTTCTTTACTTGATGTTGATACGAGTTCTTTCTCTGTAGATGGCGGTTCAAAACGTAAAAAAGCCATTTTAAATTGGAATGACCCTGTTGGTGAAAACTTTTATTTAGTTCAAGTTTTTTCATATGATTCACTTTACAATTACACAAATACACAATATTTTGCCTGTGCAGATCCAGTTTTTGAAGATGGAGAATCAAATACAGGAATAAACAATGGAAATAATGAATACGAAGAAATTTATTTCAATGATGTTTTATTTGAAGGACAACAAAAGAAACTAGAAATTGACTTCCCTGATTATTATGCACAAGATACAACACAAAATTCTGTGAAGTACACCTATAATTTGATTTGTATGGATAAAGCTACTTATCAGTATTTTATCTCAGTTAGAAAATCTGCTAATTCAGGATTTTTCACAGAACCCGTTAAAGTTTACTCAAATATAACGAATGGTTTTGGGGTTTTTAGTTCTAAGAATACTTCTAAAATAACGAAGTAGAAATCATTTCTTCTCGTATTTAAAAAAGCCAAAAGCTAAACCAACTCGTGCTTGGAAACTTGACTTTTGAAAATAAATATTGTAGTTTTCAGATCCATAATAAGCTACTTGAGCAAAAAATGCAGGATAAATCTGTAATGTATTCAAAATTTAAGCTCAAACGATGAGTTTCTTTTTCACCTAGCTTCTTGGTTTTATCTTTACGATTTTTATTTTTAACAAACGTTTTTGAACTCATTAATTGTAAATTTCCTAAAATTCGATTTCCTCCATAAACACCAGTTTGATAAAATTTTTGATTCGAAAAATAGGGGGGATGATATTCAAAACCTGTTTTCCAAACTAATTTTATTTCAGTTTCAAAAGTGTCTTTTATTTGGTTTAAGCTTTTTTCCTTAAATAAATGTTTGTAATTTTTATTTCCGCCAATTACAAAATAATTAATCAAACTTTCACTGAAACTTCCGTTGTAAATATTTACTGTGTCTGTAAAATCAACAAACTCAGTTCCATCTTGACCGTTAGAATGATGACCAAGCCCTGTTCCTAAGTACATTTTTCTTTTTTTGTTCCAAAAATATTGATTTGTTATATAATAGTATATTTTGGGATTAAAACTTGGTGTTCTAACTGCTTTAGATTTATCACTCCATTTTGGATCATTTTGAAAAATTCGAATTCGTGCACTTGGAATAAGTTGTAAACTGTGAAACCAGGCTCTATTTTTCCCCGAAACATAGTTTTCGCCCCCAATGGTTATCCCTAACTGAAAATCTCCATTAAAAAGATACGCTTTTTTGATTCCAGAATGATAGTCAGAAAATTTTGTACCTGAAATTGTGCTAGGTTCTTGACTTAATTCAACTGTTTTACGAAAGTTTTCAGAATTTTTATAGACTTTTTTTATACTATCAAAAAAAACATTTTGACAATGTAATTGCGTGTTAACAAGCAGTATAAGACTATATAAAAGAATCCTCATTGTACCAAAAATAAGAAATTGTAAGTGAATTACGTTAAAAGATGTAAATAAATTTTTTTTCATTTTGTTTTTCCTTAAAAGAAGCGTAATTTTGTACCCCCTTAATTGGATTAATGAATTAGTTTTTAATGTTAGAAAATATCACTTACGAAGCCAAAACGCTATATCCTTTTCAGGAAAAAACGGTTACTTCCATTTTAAATGAATTTGAGTCTAACGATGAAAATTTCAATTTGCTTTTTCAATTGCCTACTGGAGGTGGTAAAACAGTTATTTTTTCTGAAATAGCTAAAAGTTACATCGAAAAGTATGGAAAAAAAGTATTAATTCTAACTCATCGAATTGAGCTTTCTGTTCAAACTTCTAAGCAATTACTTGCAATTGGTGTTGGCAATAAAGTGATTAGCAGTGATGTGAAAAAATTAAGTGCTGACGAAGATTTCCCGTGTTACATTGCCATGGTTGAAACATTAAACAACCGTTTGCAAGAAGATGAGAATTTTATTAAAAATGTAGGTCTGGTAATCGTCGATGAAGCACATTACAATAGTTTCAGAAAGATATTTCAATATTATAACAGCACCAATATTTTAGGCGTTACTGCAACACCATTAAGTTCAAATAAAGCTTTACCATTAAACGATAATTACAATAAATTATTGGTTGGGGAGTGTATATCATCTTTAATTGAAGATGGGTATTTGTCTGATGCAGAAACATTTACTTATGATGTAAATCTTCACGGATTGAAAATAGGTTCTAATGGAGATTTTACCGTAAGTAGTTCTGAAATTGTTTATGGGAATTATTTCATGCAAGAAAAATTACTTTTTGCTTACGAAGAAGTTGCCATTGGAAATAAAACATTAATCTTTAACTCGGGAATTGAAACTTCTCTTTCTGTTGAAGAAACTTTCAGAAAAAGAGGGTATAAAATCAAACACTTAGATTCGACTTTCAGTGATAAAGATAGAAAGCATGTATTACATTGGTTTAAGACTACAAAAGACGCAATACTAACCTCTGTTGGAATTTTGACGACTGGTTTCGATGAGCCAACAGTTGAAACAATTATCTTAAATCGTGCTACGCGTTCCCTGACTTTGTATCATCAAATGATTGGTCGTGGATCTCGTAAATTGCCAAATAAAAGTAAATTTAAACTAATTGATTTAGGAAACAATGTTCGTCGTTTTGGCTATTGGCAAGATTACATCAATTGGCAAGATGCATTCCGCTTTCCAGATCGTTTTTTGGAGGCTAGACTTTCAGAAGGTGATGATATTGAATTTGAAATCGAGTTTGAGTACAGCAAATTTCTGAAAGAAAAACTGGATATCGAGTATTTGGAGAAATTTGAAATGAAAGCAGTTTATTACGATTGCTTAGATAATAGTGAAAAAGGAAAAAAAGCCATTGATTTATCTTTGGAAAATCATTTTGAAGTTATTATGAAAGCTTCAACTGATTTTTATGATTCATTAGAGTTTATTAAAGCTTTACAGGAACATATTGAACACCGTTTGAAACAATATACCAAATGTATCTCTAAAAGTACACCAAATTATTTTAAATTTATTCTAGAAACGTATGTGAGACAATTGCGTCAGAAATTACGTGAAAATTTAGAAGATGAGTAAGAATTAATGGTTTGTCTGTAAAGCATTAATTTCAATTTCTGCTAACCATTCTTTTGCTTTTTCTACATCATTAAAAAAACGTGTTGGTACACAAGGTTTGTGGAAATTCAAATAAAAATTTGAAAGAATTTTTTGTGAAATTGAATGGATAACAAAAGCATCAGCTAGTTTATAAATTGAACCTTCAACAGATGTTGATGCAACTCTAGCTTCGTGATTTGGAAGCGTATGAGAACCAACAATAATCAAGTTATAAAACCGTTTTCCATTTCCTAGTTGAAAAGCAGCATCCTTTAATTGATTAAAATCCCCAATAGTAAAATCTTTATCTTTCTGAATATCAATCAATAAAGTATCTTCTTTAAGTAAAGAAACAGTAGAAATATCACATTCAATTTTCAGCATTGAAATTTATTTAATTTGTATTCCAATTATTAAAATATCATCTGTTTGCTCAAGTTTTCCCCTCCAAGCACGATATTCTTTATGTAAAAAGTCTTTTTGCTTTTCAATAGGTAGTTCTTTAGCTTTAAATAAGGTTTCTTTGAATTGTTTGTATTTGTATTTTTTTCCATTTGGACCACCGAATTGATCGGCGTAACCATCTGAAAACAAATAAATGGTATCGTTGAAATTAGCTAAAATTTCTTTGTTTGAAAAAAAACGAACATCTTCATTTACATAAGCTCCAACTGGAAATTTATCGGCTTTTACTTCAATCAATTCGTTGTTTGAAAAGATATAAAGAGGATTGTTAGCACCACTAAATAAAATTTTCCCATTTCTCTTATCAATAGAAATTAGACTAATATCCATACCATCTTTTATTGAACTTTCATCCGTCGTTTGATTTAAACTTTCAGTTAACCACATGTTTACAGCGTCCAAAATCTCAGATGGAGAATGTAATCCGCGCTCTAAAACAGCTTTATTTAAAAGGTTAAAGTTGACAATTGAAATTAATGCTCCGGGAACACCGTGACCTGTACAATCAGCTGCTGCAACAAAAATTTGATTTTCTGTTTCGGCAATCCAATAAAAATCACCACTTAAAATATCTTTTGGTTTGTTTAGGATAAATGAATTTGGAAGAATGTAATTCCATTTTTGTTCCGGTGGTAAAATTGCTCCTTGAATGCGTTCAGCATATTTGATACTGTCTGTAATTTCTTTCGATTTTTCTTCCAATAAAAAATGTTGCTCTTCAACAAGTTCTTTTTGTTCTTCAATTATTTTATTTTGTTTTTCTAAAAGAAGGTTTGTTTTTGCTTTGATACGATTGTTTCTAAAAATAATAAGCAAAATTATGAAAACCAATAAAATTCCTGCGAGTGAATAATAAATGGTTAATTGTTTCTTTTCATTGTCTTTTGCTAAAATTTTATTTTCTTGTTCTTTTTTCTCTGATTCATATTTAATTGATAAATCGTGAATGGTTTGTTTGGTATCTTCATCAAAAATGGAATCTTTCAGCTCCATGTATTCCATCATGTAATTGTTTGATTCTTCGAATTGTTTTAAATTTTTATATGCGAGTGATAAATTGTAATAAGTATCTTTTAAACTTAATCTATCATCTAATTTTTTAAAAATTTCTGCAGCTTGTGATAAATTGAATATAGCAGATGGATAATTTCCTAAATCATTTTGCTTATTACCTATATTGTTGTAAGCCACAGCGAGTGAATTTTTGTCTTCAGGATTATATTTTAAAACAGCATTTTTTGATTTTTCATAAAATTCAAGAGATTTAATCATATTTTTTTTATCGCTATAGCAGCCAGCCAATCCACTATATGTATAAGACAAATATTCGTATTGCTTTTTTTCAAATAAATTTCTCTCTACAAATTCATAATAATAGATTGCTTGATCAGTTTTCCCAGAAATCATAAAATAATTGGCAAGATTTATATATGAAATTAAGTAATATGTATCTCCATCAATTTTTTTATAAGCATCAATCGCTTGCATTTGATATTTAATAGCCAATTTATTATTACTCAAGGCAGAATAAATAGTAGCTAATAATTCATTTGCTCGACCTTCAAAATCAAATTTTTCATTTCCTTTTAAATTTTTACAATAATTAAGTAAAAAAAAAGAATAATCAGTTGCTTTTTTGTAATTTGATAAATTATAATAAATAAAAGCAAACTTGTTATAGACCACATGTAATTTGAATTTTTCCTGTTTTGCAATTTTTTCAACTTCATTAAGATAGAAAAGTGCTTTTTGAGGATTTTCATTTCTAATTTCTTGAACTAAATCTAAATACAAATTAATTTTCGTAGTATCGTTTTTTGTTTTTTCGATTTTTGAAAGATAAGAATCTATATTGTTTTGACCAAAACAAGAAATGCTTAGATAAAAAAAGAAAACAAAAAAATTGATAAATGCTTTTTTCAATGAAATAGTTTTATATTTGTCTTATTAATTTGTAAATATATAAAAAAATGTCAGTAATTGAAACAGAAAGAACAGGAAAATTAGTAGATTTTTATGATGAAGATTCTGGATTTATTCTAGAAGATGGAACTGGTAAAGAATTTGATTTTGCTAGACCAGGTGCACAATTTGATTTTGGAAGAGATGAAAGAGTCGTTTTTATTACAATTACAACACCAAAAGGTAAGGTAATAGTAAAGACAGTAATTAAAGGAAATTAATTCATTAAATATAAAATTTAGTATTTTTAAATCCCACTTTTAGTGGGATTTTTTTATGGTACGGTATTTGAAAAGTACCTAAAATATATTTTCAAAAAAAATCATATGAAAAAAACGATACTTTTACTTTTCGCAACTGTTTTCAGTTTATCTCTTGGTATATCTCAAACAAACTCTAATTTGGTTGTATTCTCCGAAGATGGGAATCCATTTTATGTAATTGTAAACGGAATTAAACAAAACGTTGAACCTAGAACGAACTTGAAAATTACGGGTTTAACGAATCCTTCCAATCATGTTAGAATTATTTTCAAAAATGAAAGTATTCCAAGTCTTGATAAATCTATTTTCTTTCAAGAAATGGGTGTGGAGGCAACAATGAAAATAACACGAACAAAGAAAAAAGGTTATAAATTAAGGTATTTTGGAGAAATTCCATTGAATCAGGCTCCTGTTGATAACAACCAATGGATTGAGACTTATTCTACAAGTGAAGTTAGTTCGACTAACACAAATAATACGAATACAAATGTTGTGACAAATACCAATAACACAAACGTTACAACAAACACGGATGAAGTTAAAACTGAAATGACAACAGGAAATGTTGAAATGAATGGTCAAAATGGAACTAATAATACAGTAAATTCTACAACTGTTGTAACAACAAATAATTCTATGTCAAATCTGACTTCAGCAGAATTAAATTACATTTGGGTTTCTGGTTCTGCTCATCATTTTTCGGCAGTTGAAGTTGACAATATCACAACGTCGATGATGGGAATGAATATGACAGAGCAAATTAAAACAACAACAGATTTTGTTTTACTGATAAAAAATGTTGCTGCAAATGGTTATGCAACTGGAACCTTGTATTTGGTAAACTTTAGAGTTACTGATTCTCAGAATAATGTGCTAGCTTCAATCAATGATATCCCAAAAAGTGCTATTCAAGGCGAAGTTAGCGTTGATAAAAAAGGACATTTTACTTTCTTAAAAAAAGTTTTCCTGATTACTTCCGGATCGACAAATGTTTTGGCTTATGGTTCAGCAACAGACAATTCTGTTCAAGTTGGAGGTCAAGCTGGTGATATGAAAGTAGATGCATATGCTGAGTTTAATCCTAAAACGGGAGCTTTGAAAGCTGGATATAATGTACAAGAAATTAAAACAACCAAAAAAGTAAGCGTTAAATTGGATGAAGAAACACAAATGATTGATGTTTTTCCTTATGAGTTTTTAGAATTGTTGGCTTTACCAGAAGGAGTAATAGCTCAAGGAGATAAAATGAGTGTTAAATCAGGTATGTACACGATGGATATTACTGCAAACTCACTTCAAAATGGTATAGCACAATTAAACACAACACTTACAACTGATAAATCAGCTGATATGTTTGGAGGCGAAGCAAAAGGAAATCAAGGTGGTTCGGAAATTGACATGAATATGAACATGGGAGGAATAGATGGAATGGGCGATATGGAATTAACGGAAGATGATAAAAATGCTATGGGAATGGCAAAATCGATGTCTCCAGACATGACGTGTAATATCAATTCAAGTTTCAACTACTCAGAAGGAATGTTTCAAAGTGTTTCTGGAACTGTAAATACAAATATGGATGCAATGGGAATGAAAATGACTGTTCAATCTGTTTTGGAAATGAAGAAAATGTAAGAAGCTTATTTCGATAGGCACAATAAGCTTAATTTGAAATAATCAAAAAATATTAAAATGAAAAGGGTTGTTGAGCATGTCGAAACAATCCTTTTTCTATTTTACCTCTTCGTAATCAACATCAACTGCTGATTTATCGGTATTTTTTGAAATTGAAATTTTACCCTTATTTTTCTCAACAAATTCTTTTTCTTGATTAAATTTAGTTTGTTTCTCTTTCAAGGAGTTTTGTTCGTCAATATTTCTTTTTGCAATCATCATTTGACCTAAAAAACGTAAAGCAACAAACACTCCGATTATTATCAGAACAGTTTTTAGTAAACCAGAAATACTTAATATTATTGTCATAATGTAAATCAATAGTACAAAAATACTAAGAGTTTATTTAGAAAGTTTGAGTTATAGGCATTTTTTAAGAAGTAAATTTTGAGTTAGCTTTGGCTAATGATAAATTTAATTCAAAAAATAACGACTAACATGGACTTTATAACAAACTCTATTTTGATAAGTGCATATTTCGTTCGTTATATATTTTAGTAAAGAAAGGATCTTTAAGGTTTTTTATAAAACGAATTCCTTCTCCAGTAGATTTCATTTCAGGACCCAATTCTTTTTTTACATCAGGAAATTTTTCGTAAGAAAAAACAGGAATTTTAATTGCATAACCTTCTTTTCTTGGGTTAAAAGTAAAATCTTTCACTTTTGAGTGTCCAAGCATCACTTTCGTTGCGTAATTTACATACGGTTCGTCATAAGCTTTGGCAATAAAAGGCACAGTACGAGAAGCTCTAGGATTTGCTTCAATCACATACACTTTATCTTCTTTGATGGCGAATTGAATATTAATCAAACCAACTGTTTTTAATTCTACAGCGATTTTTTTCGTAATATCTTCAATTTGTTGCATCACAAAATCACCTAAATTATAGGGCGGAAGTAAAGCATAAGAATCTCCTGAGTGAATTCCAGCAGGTTCGATGTGTTGCATAACACCAATGATGTAAACATCTTCACCGTCACAAATAGCATCAGCCTCAGCTTCAATTGCTCCACCGATAAAATGATCTAACAAAATTTGATTTTGCCCCATTTCACCAATAATATCCACAACGTGATGTTCCAATTCTTCTTTGTTGATAACGATTTTCATTTTTTGACCTCCCAAAACGTATGAAGGACGAACCAACAATGGGAAACCTAATTCATCAGATAATTCCAAGGCTTGCTCGGCATCTTGAACGATTCCATATTTCGGAAAAGGAATGTTATTTGCTTCTAAAACTTTTGAGAAACGCCCACGGTCCTCCGCTAAATCTAAAGCTTCGTAACTTGTTCCCATGATTTTTATTCCGTAACGCTCTAATTTTTCAGCTAATTTAAGTGCTGTTTGCCCACCTAATTGTACGATCACACCTTCAGGTTTTTCGTGCTGAATGATGTCATAAATGTGTTCCCAGAAAACCGGTTCAAAATACAATTTATCTGCTGTGTCAAAATCTGTCGAAACCGTTTCAGGATTACAATTAATCATAATGGTCTCATACCCACATTCTTTTGCAGCCAAAACCCCGTGAACACAGGAATAATCAAACTCAATTCCTTGACCAATTCTGTTTGGTCCTGAACCTAAAATAATTACTTTTTTCTTGTCAGAAACAACACTTTCATTTTCGTATTCAAAAGTTGAATAATAATAAGGAGTTTTTGCTTCAAATTCTGCTGCACAGGTATCTACCAATTTGTAAACACGTTGAATATTAAATTCTTGTCTTTTTTTATAAACTTCAGATTCTAAACAACGAAGTAAATGTGCAACTTGTCTGTCAGCATAACCTTTTTGTTTTGCTTCAAACAATAATTCTTTTGGCATATTTCCTAAATGGAAACGCTCGATTTTACGTTCTAATTTGATTAAATCTTCAATTTGTTTTAAAAACCAGATATCAATTTTTGTCTTTTCAACAATTGTTTTGAATGGAATTCCAAGTTTGATAGCATCGTAAATATGAAATAAACGATTCCAACTAGCGAATTCTAAGCTGTGAAGAATTTCATCCTGATTTGTCAATTCTTTACCATCAGCTCCCAAACCATTTCTGTTAATTTCTAATGATTGACAAGCTTTTTGCAAGGCTTCTTGGAAATTTCGTCCAATGCCCATTACTTCCCCAACGGATTTCATTTGAAGTCCAAGTCTGCGATCTGTTCCTGGAAATTTATTGAAATTCCAACGTGGGATTTTTACAATAACATAATCCAAAGTCGGTTCAAATAGGGCAGAAGTTGTTTTTGTAATTTGATTATTCAATTCATCCAAATGGTAACCTATAGCCAATTTAGCTGCGATTTTCGCAATTGGATAACCCGTTGCTTTTGACGCCAAAGCAGAAGAACGAGAAACACGTGGATTGATTTCAATAGCAATAATATCTTCCTTTTCATCAGGAGAAACAGCAAACTGAACGTTACATCCACCAGCAAAATTGCCTATCGAACGCATCATTTTGATTGCCATATCACGCATTTTTTGATAAGTCGTATCTGATAAAGTCATCGCAGGAGCAACTGTGATTGAATCTCCTGTGTGAATACCCATTGGGTCAAAATTTTCTATCGAACAAATGATGATAACGTTATCGTTTGAATCACGTAATAATTCCAACTCAAATTCTTTCCATCCCAACAAAGCTTTATCAATCATAACTTCGTGAATTGGAGAAAGTTGTAAACCTCTTTCCAATAAATCGTCAAATTCTTTTGGGTCGTGTACGATTGAAGCTCCAGCACCTCCTAAGGTGAAGGAAGCTCTGATACACAAAGGAAAACCAAATTTTTGTGCAATTTCTTTTCCTTCTAAAAATGATTTTGCTGTCGCTTGAGGAGCCATTGGAACTCCAATCGAAAGCATTAATTCTCTGAATGATTCTCTGTTTTCAGTGATTTCAATTGCTGCGATATCAACTCCAATGATGTCAACATCATAATCTTCCCAAATTCCCATTTCATCACATTGAATGGCTAAATTTAAGGCAGTTTGACCTCCCATAGTTGGTAAAACGGCATCAATTTTATGATTTTGTAGAATTTTGATAATGCTTTCAGGTTCAAGTGGTTCAAGATAAACATTGTCAGCAACAACTTTGTCTGTCATGATTGTAGCTGGATTTGAGTTAATCAAAGTAACTTCTATTCCTTCTTCGCGTAATGAACGTGCCGCTTGAGAACCTGCATAATCGAATTCACATGCTTGACCGATAACAATTGGTCCGCTTCCGATTATTAAAATTGATTTAATGGAGTTGTTTTTTGGCATTTTATGCGCTTATATTTCAATTTATTAATACTATCTAAAAACCTTGTATTCAAATTGAGCACAAAAATAAGTATAATAAAATTGATTTAGTAATAGAATTTATAATAACTTTTTAACAATTGATTTGTTGAATCTAAATTGAAGTAAATTTGTGTTCAACAATTTTGAGTTATATAATTTTATGTTTTTCACCGACCAAATGAATCGAAATATCACTTTAGAGAAAGTTCCACAGCGAATTATTTCTTTAGTCCCTTCACAAACGGAATTTTTGTATGATTTGGGTTTGGATGAACGAGTTGTTGGAATCACAAAATTTTGTATTTATCCTGAAAACTGGTATAAATCAAAAAATAGAGTAGGAGGAACAAAAAATGTTGATTTTGAAAAAGTGAGAGCCTTAAACCCAGATTTAATTATTGGTAATAAGGAAGAAAATACAGAAGCTGATATTTTAGAATTAGAAAAAATAGCTCCTGTTTGGATGAGCGATATTTACACAATGGAAGATTCATTTCAAATGATGGAATCTTTGGGGGAAATTTGTGATTTAGAAGAAAAGGCGAACTATCTGATAGATGAAATAAAGGCTAATTTTTTAAATTACAAAGCAATTCCAGACAAGAAAACTGCGATGTATCTTATTTGGAACGAACCACTTATGGCAGCTGCTAAAAATACTTTTATTGATGAAATTATGCAAAAATTTGGTTTTGTGAATTTTTATCAAAATCAAGAACGTTATCCTATCTGTGTTCCCAATGAAGAAAATTATCCTGATTACATTTTGTTGAGTTCTGAACCATTTCCATTTAAAGAAGAACACAAAATCGAAATTCAAAAAAAATATCCGAAATCAAAAATAATTTTTGTTGATGGAGAAATTTTTTCTTGGTATGGTTCACGCTTAAGATTCGCTCCTGCGTATTTTGAAGAACTGAAAAAAAAGTTATGAATTTTGAGTTATGAATGACGAAAGTTGTCGAAATAAAAAGCATAACAAAAACGCAATTAAAATTTAAAGTTCTCCAATAAATCCTAAGTAAAACCTTAAGAGTTCATTATAAGAATAACGGTCTTTTTTGAAAGTGACATTTCCAAAAAGTTCAACTCTTTTGTTAATTTGTTTCGATTTGATATGAATTTTATCAATGGATGAAAGTAAATTTTTCGATGATTTAAAAGGAGGTAAAACTTGAACAAATGAAGTTATGAAACCACCACCTTTTAAAGTTGTTAATCTTGTAACCTCCCCGTTAACTTCAAAAAGTGTATTGTTTTTTCGATGAATAACATTTTTTAAATTACATCCTAGAAATAAATTTTTATCATCAATTCGATCTATAAAATAATTTATTCCGTTTGTTGAAATAATTTTATTTTCCTTTTCAAAACCAAAACTTTCTAATATTGAAAAGTCAGAAAAAATTTCATCCACATTGTAATCATCTTTAAAGGTTAAGAGTAAATCAAATACTGGCGCCAAAACCAAACCTTTATCTCCTTCTTGTAATTCCATTCCATAATAATTCATGGAAATTCGTTGAATATTAGGCGTTTTTAAACCTATTTTAGAAAAATATTTCTGAATACTATCTTGAATGGCATTTGAAATCATGGCAGTTTCAATGTGCAAACCGTCAGAAATTAAAGACCATTTGGATTCAATCAAAGGTGGATTTAGCATGGATATTTGTCCAGAGAAATCCATTGAAGTTTCGTTTATTTTACACGATATTTTTCCTTTTTTAGATTGAATTTCATCATTAAAAGTAAAGGAGTCAAAGTTTAAATCAAAAAAAGAATCGCTTGAAAGAGGATTTAAGTTTGTACTTGAACTTTTACTTGAACTACCTTTCAAGTTATCAAAGCTTTCGCTTTTCTTCCTCTGTTTTAAAGATTTTAAATAGTGTTGTAATTTACTTTTTGAAATAGTTTTATCTGAAAAATGTGTAACAATAAATCCGATGTCGTTTTTTACTTCGAAAGTTTGATTTGAAGCTAAAAAATCGGAAATATTTTTTTTAAATAAATCAGGTTTTGATAATTCTACAAGAGCCACAAAATTTTGTCCACCTTCAAACTCTTCTCCAAAAATAATGACTTCTGAACCAAAATTAATTCCTAATCTATTGATTCCATCTTCATCTTGACTTAATTTTTTACGGTAATTATCAAGCGATGTAACTAAAATTTGATCCTTGGTCTTAAAAACCAAATTATAAGCAGCCGACTTTAGAAAATCCTTTGTTTTAAGTTTTAACAAGAAGTTTGGCTTTTCGGGAAGAAAATATATTGCTTTTTGACTCGATTTATTGTTCAGAGTAGAAAACGCGAGCAAACTCGTCCAAAGAAAAAAGAACGCCAACACAATTATCAGGAATTTTCTAAAAACAAAAAATACTTTCATTACCACAAATATAATGGCTTATATTTAATAACTTTGCAAAATGGGAAAATTTATGTTCTTAATTTTAAAACTTTTTGGCTGGAAAATTGACAAATTTACGCCAACTGGTGTCAAAAAAGCGGTAATCGTTGTTGGTCCACACACTTCAAATTGGGATTTTGTTATCGGAAAAATGGCTTTTATGAATTATGGAATTAAAGGTCGGTTTTTAATCAAAAAAGATTTGTTTTTCTTTCCTTTTGGCTATATTTTAAAAGCTATGGGAGGAATTCCAATCGATAGAAAGAAAAATAATAATTTCACTGAACAAGCCGTAAGTTACTTTGAAAATAACGATTCCATGTTTATGGTTTTCACTCCTGAAGGCACTAGAAGCTACAATCCCAATTGGAAAAAAGGTTTTTACCACGTTGCAATCAAAGCAAATGTTCCTATTTATATCGCTTACATGGATTACGAACGAAAAATTGGAGGTTTTCATTCCTTGTTTGAACCAACAGGAAATTCTGATGAAGACATTCAGAAAATCAAAGATACTTTAAAACAATTTAAAGGGAAATTTCCAGAGAAAGGGATTTATTGAGTTGTTAAGTTTTAAATGTAACTTTTCATAATCCAAACGTTCAATATTAGTGTCAAACTCGTTTTATGAAATTCAAACTTTACATTTTAATCTTATTTACAAGTTTTAAGCTTAATAGTCAAGAAAATATTGATACACTTTTTAGTCAATATGAAGTTGTTAATTTTGAGGATGTGTATATGAGTAACATAATTAATCCGATTATGTTTGAAGGGAATATTATTCCATTTTTCACAAACGATTCTTTATTGAAAAGTACTTTTGGAAAACCGTCTATTATTAGAGAAATTAATTGTGGGGATATTCATTATTATCCGTATGATTGTCAAAATAAAAGAGATACGGTGTTTTATTATCAATATTCCTTTGCTAATTTTGAAATAGAAAAGCTTAATATTTCTTCTTTTGTAAGAGATGCAGATAAAAATATTCAAACGTATATGTTTAGTTTTACAGAAAATAATTCACTCATTTTAGCTGGACATTTGATAAATCAAGACACAAAAATTGAAGAATTCGGACAATATTTTCCAAATGCTTATCGCAATTTTTTAAATCGGATGAATAAATTAAATGTTGATTTTTCGAAAGAAGGTAATTATACGTTTTTTCTACGAACTAATATATATGAAAATTGGCAAACTGAGTCTGCAAGAGAATTGATTATTTCGACAAAAAGCAATTATAAATGGGAAATGGACGCGCATATGTCTTCCAGTCATTGGGAGTTTCGTTTCTACAAAGGAAAATTAATTTATATTAAAAATGTGATAGGAACTTGAATTTAGCAATGTTAAACTGATTTTATGAAATTTAAACTTTACATTTTAATCTTATTTACAAGTTTTAAGCTCAATAGCCAAGAAAGTATTGATACACTTTTTATTCAGTATGAAGTTGTCAATTTTAACCAAATTTATATGATTAATACAATTAATCCATTTATATTTAAAGGAAATGTTATTCCATTTTTTACAAGTGATTCTCTTTTGAAAAGCACTTTTGGAGAACCTTCAATTATTAAACGAATTTCTTGTGGTGACCGACCTTTTTCCCCTTATGACTGTATAAATGATAGAGATACCGCATTTCTTTATAGCTATTATTTTAAAAATTTTGATAAATTAAAACGAAATCAATCAATTTTTGTTAGGGACGCAGATAAAAATATTCGGACGTATAGGTTTAGTTTTACTGAAAATAATTCGCTCCTAATAGCTGGACATTTGATAAATCAAAACACAAAAATTGAAGAATTAGGTCAATATTTCCCAAATGCCTATCGTAATTTTTTAAAAAGAATGAATGAGCATATTAATATTTACAAGGAAGGTAATTACACATTTGACTTACGTACTGAGATAATTGAGTTTTGGGAAACAGAATCAGGTAGGGAAACAATAATTGGACGCAAAGACGTTGATTTATACGAAATGGATGTACAAATGTCTGTTAGTCATTGGGAATTTCATTTTTATAAGGGAAAATTAATATATCTATATAATTTGATAGGAACTTGAATCTAATTAATCCTAATCCAAATCAAATCAGCATTTTTAGAAAAAAGTTCAATTTTTTGCTTTTTATTCTCAAAAATAAGTAAATCTCCTTTTTCAAGTCTTTCTCCTTCAAAAGTAAATTCTCCTTCAATAACATAAAATAATTCTTTAGTTGCTGAAAGTTCAAATTCTTGACTTTTCACTAAATGAATGTGTTTTAATTCACCTGTTGTATCTCCTTTGCACATCAAGTTGAAATCGGTTACTTTTCCAACACTTTTTGTAGTCCATTCACCTTTAAACGAATCTTGCTGAAATTCGTTCAGATGACTTTCGTGTTGTCCTTCATGTTTTAAATGAAGATTTCCCTTTAAAACCATTAAGGTTCTATTTACTTCCGGTAAACTCGTGAAAGTAGATTCTTCTAACTCAACAGTAGCAACACTTAAGCGAAAAAGAAAATCTCTTTTCTGGAAATCACTTCCTTTAGGAAAAATGTAAATTTCACTTGTTGTGCCTCCCGACCAAGTTGTTGTTTTGGTATTCGAAGCTTTGATGATTTCAAAATTCATAAAGTATTACCTGTTTTTTAGTTCCTTCAATGTTTTCACAAATTCAGTTTCAATTGCTGCTTTTTTCAAATGATTTCCGTTTTCTGCTTGAATTTCTCCGTTTACAATGGTCGCCAATTGATGACTAGCATCGCAGGTATATAAAATACTTGAAGCGCGATTTTCAGCTGACGTACAAGCCAAAAGTGGGGCAGAAGCATCAATTACAGAAGCTGAAAATGTATCTCCAACTTTAAAATAATCGCTTGAAAAATTATTCATCGCCTTTCTTCCAGCAATAGTTGCCATTTCAAAGGCATATAAACCAGAATCACCCTGTTTTGAAGATGTGAATGTATTTCTTTTGTGAGTGATTAATCGTTGACCGTAATCTAAAACGCGTAATTCTTCCAAAGGATTAATCCCAATGTGTGAATCTGTTCCAATACTCCAAGAACCACCTGCGTTTTGGTATTTCTCAATCGGAAATAAACCATCTCCTAAATTCCCTTCTGTTGTTGGACAAAGTACTACATTTGCTTTGCTTTTTGCAATTCCAATACATTCAGCATCAGTTAAATGTGTAGCGTGAACTAAATGAAAGCGTTCATTCATATCAACATTGTCCAACAGCCATTCAACTGGACGTTTATTCAAGTAGGCAATCGAATCAGAAATTTCTTTTAACTGTTCTGAAACATGTATGTGAAATGGGATATCTTGTGGTCCAGATTTTGCAATTTCAGCAATATCTTTTGGCTCAACGCCTCGCATGGAATGAATTCCAATGGCAATATTGGCTCCAGAGTAAGGTTTACAAGCTTCTTTACTCGCTTCCAATAGACGTAAATAGGAATCAATGTCAGGAGAAATGAAACGTTTTTGTCTTTCGTTAGGTTCTTGTCCAAAACCTCCTTTTTGGTAAAAAATCGGAACTAAAGTGATGTTTATTCCAGCAGTTTGCGCAGCAGAAATTAATCGACTTCCCATTTCTGCTAAATTTGAATATTTTGCTCCATTCAAATCATGGTGTAAATAGTGAAATTCAGCAACATTGGTATAACCGTGACGAACCATTTCACTGTACAACATCGTCGCAATTGCTTCCATTTGATCTGGATTGACTTTCAATGCCAAATGATACATCGCTTCTCTCCACGACCAAAAATCATCAGAAACGGAACTTGAAACGTGTCTTTCAGCCAAACCTGCCATCGCATATTGAAAAGCGTGAGAATGAGCATTTTGGAAACCTGGAAGTGCAAAACCATTCAGATTAATTGCTTCATTTGAAAATTGATTTTCTTCAATCGATGTAATAATTCCTAAATCGTTTGTTGAAACTAAAGCATTTTCAATCCATTTATCACGTTGAAGTAAGCCTTTTAAAGCGTATTTTTTCATTAAATTAAAATATTTTATTTGTCTTAACTGTGCTCACACTTGTTTGTATCAAAGCTACGCTTTTCTTATTTTTTGTAAAAAGTCAATTAATTCGAGGAATGTTTTTGTTAAAACTGCTCTCATTTTATTTGCTCTTTCTTCATGGAAAATCGTTTCCGAATCGTCCATGTAAAGAATTTTATTCATTTCCAATTGCAAAGCATGAACATTATTTTCAGGTTTTCCAAAATAACGTGTAATATGTCCACCTTTGAATGGGTGATTGTGATTTACGCCAAAATCTCCTGATGCTAAATTCTTCAAAGCAGATTCAATTAATTGAGGATGAGCTGTTTTTTCATCGTTGTCACCTAAAATCATATCAGGAAAGAAATCTTTTTGAATCGTTGGAACAGAACGTCGAATGGAATGTGCATCCCAAAGTAAAACCTTACCAAATTCATTTTTTCGGTCTTCCAATAAAGAAGTGATTTTTTGATAATACGGCCAATAATACGTTTCTAATCTTCTTTTGATTTCCTCTTCATTTGGAATTTTGTCATCTGAAACATAAATTTCATTTCCGAAAAAATCAGTTGTTGTCGTTAAACCAGTAATAATTCTTCCGTCATTATAAAGTGGTTTACTTTCTGGATCACGATTCAAATCAATTACCCAGCGACTGTATTTTGCGTAAATGATTGTAATACCAAATTCACTTGCGAAATTATATAAATCTTGAACAAACCAATCTGTATCGTCTGGTTTTGAAGCCATTTCAGCTTTATAATCTTCAACTAATTCTGAAGGAAAATCAGTTCCACAATGCGGAATACTTAATATGAAAGGTACTTTTTTTACGCTTGGTTCAATAATATAAAATGGATTACTCATACACATATTTTTTATTCATAACTCATAACTCATAACTCATAACTCATCACTCTTAAAAAGGCCAGTTTTCTTATCAAAACCATACGGACAATGTTTACATCCACTTTTACAGCAATATCCTCGTTTTAAATGGTATTTTTCAGTAAAAACAATATAGCCTTCAGGACTTAAATAGAATTCGTCATCTTCTAATTTGTTTCTTTTCGAAAAACCTGAGAAATCGTCTGACATATTGTGATTTTTTGTACAAAAATAGTATTTTAATTTTTCTAAAGTATGAAATTAAATTTACTTAAAAAAAATAATCATTTCTGTTTTAGACAATTAAAATAATTAATAATTTTTAGCAAAAATTAGGACAGTTTATTAAAAAAATATAGTACGTTTATAATCTGAAATCCGAAGTTGGATTTTAATTAAAAATGTTTAAAATGGTAAATTTCTTTCAAAATTATTGGTGGATTTTAGTGATTGTTGTTTGTTTAATTTTATACAAATACATTCTTAGGTTTCTTTTCGGAATGGTTATCGTGCCTGAAGATAAGATTGGTTTAGTGACGAAAAAATTTGTTCTTTTTGGAGAACACAAAGAATTACCTGATGGAAGAATTTTAGCAACACAAGGCGAAGCTGGTTTTCAAGCAAAAACACTTGCTCCAGGTTTGTATTTTTGGATGTGGGTTTGGCAGTACGAAGTTGATATGGAGTCTTTTACAATAATTCCAGAAGGGAAAATTGGATTGATTTTGTCAAAAGATGGTGTAGAAATTCCAATAGGAAATATTTTAGGAAAATACGTTGAATGCGATAATTTTCAGGATGCTGGAAGCTTTTTGATGAATGGAGGACAAAGAGGACGCCAAACTTCATATATTACAGCTGGTTCATATAGGATTAACACTTTACTTTTTCAAGTTTCTACAACAGATATGATTAGAATTCAAGAAAGTATGGTTGGAATTATTACAACTTTAGACGGTTTACCAATAGAAATTGGACAAATCGCGGGGAAATTGGTTGATGGTCATAATAATTTTCAAGATTTTGACTTATTTTTAGCTAATGGAGGTAATAGAGGTTTGCAACCACAAGTAATTTTAGCTGGTTCTTACAACTTAAATCCATGGGCAATTCAGTTGGAGGAAACTCCAATGACAGAAATTCCAATTGGATTTGTTGGAGTTGTAATTTCTTATGTCGGTCAAGATGGAGCAGATTTAACTGGTGCAGATTTTAAACATGGAAATATTGTTGAAAAAGGATATAAAGGTGTTTGGTTGCAACCATTTGGACCAGGTAAATATCCTGTAAATAAATACATTATGAAGGTTGAACTTGTTCCTACAACGAATCTTGTTTTGAATTGGGCATCTGCAAGAAGTGAAGCCCATAATTTGGATAAAAATCTTTCTACAATTACTGTTCGTTCAAAAGATGGTTTCCCTTTTAATTTAGATGTTGCACAAATTATTCATGTTCCAACAACTGAAGCTCCAAAAGTGATTGCTCGTTTTGGTAATATGGTCAATCTTGTTTCTCAAGTTTTGGAGCCAACGATTGGAAATTATTTTAGAAATTCGGCTCAAGATAGTGATGTTATTGCCTTTCTTTCTACAAGAAAAGAGCGTCAAGAATCAGCTAAAGAACATATTAAAAAAGTGTTGGACGAATACAATGTAAATGCTGTTGACACCTTGATTGGAGATATTGTTCCGCCTGAATCTTTGATGAAAACTTTGACAGATAGAAAAATTGCTGAGGAACAAAAAGTTACATACGAAACTCAGAAAAAGGCACAAGAAACTCGTCAAGGAATGGAAAAAGAAACCGCCATTGCTGATATGCAAAAAGATATTGTGAAGGCACAACAAAGTGTTGAAATTGCTGAAAGAACAGCAAGTGCCACTGTCAAAAAAGCTGAAGGAGATGCTTCTGGCGTGAAATTAGCTGTTGGAGCTGAAGCTGAAGCAACAAAACTACGTGCTCACGCTGAGGCAGAATCTACAAAAGCAAGAGCTCAAGCAGATTCTGAAGCAATTAAGTTAAAAGCATCGGCTCAAGCGGAGCAAATTATTTTGACAGGAAACGCTGAGGCTGGAAAAATTCTTGCAATTGGTAAATCGAATGCAGAAGCTTATGAATTGGCTGTAAAAGCAATCGGAGGAGATAATTTTACGAAATACAAAATCACAGAAGAATTGGCAAAAGGGAATGTGAAATTGATTCCAGATGTTTTGATTGGAGGAAACGGAAATGGTGGTCCAATGGAAGGTTTATTAGGTTTGAAATTAATGGAAATGATGGAGCCAAAACCTTTAGAAGAGAAAGTAGAGGAGCCAAAAGTTGAACCAAAAAAATCAGATAAATAAAATTATCAAAATTTCTAAGTATAAATCGATTCAAATAAAATTAAAGCATTATCTTTACACCGAAAAAATTAAAGCAATGAATTTACACGAATATCAAGGAAAATCGATTTTAACAAAATACGGAGTTGTTGTTCAACGAGGTGTTGTTGTTGATAAAGTGGAAGATGCAGTGAATGCTGCTAAAAAATTAACAGAAGAAACGGGTACAGGTTGGTATGTTGTGAAAGCACAAATTCATGCTGGTGGTCGTGGAAAAGGAGTTGTTGAAGAAACTGGTTCTCACGGAGTTGTTCTTGCTAAAGGAATTGATCAAGTTGAAGAAAAAGTAAAAGGAATCCTAGGAGGACATTTGACAACTGCTCAAACGAACGGTAAAGGTAAAAAAGTTAATAAAGTATTATTAGCGGAAGACGTTTATTATCCAGGTGAATCTGAAGTTTCTGAATTCTACATGTCTGTTTTATTAGACCGTGAAAGAGGAAGAAATGTGATTATTTATTCGACTGAAGGTGGAATGGATATTGAAACAGTTTCTGAAAATACACCACATTTAATTCACAAAGAAGAAATTGATCCAAGAGTTGGTATTCAAGGATTTCAAGCACGTAAAATTGCTTTTGATTTAGGTTTATCTGGTGAAGCTTTCAAGCAAATGACAAAATTTGTTGTTTCTTTATATAATGCTTACGAAGGATGTGATGCTTCGATGTTTGAGATTAACCCAGTTTTAAAAACATCTGATAATAAAATCATTGCTGTTGATGCGAAAGTAACTCTAGATGGAAATTCACTTTTCCGTCACCCAGATTATTTGGCAATGCGTGATACTTCGGAAGAAGATCCAACAGAAGTTGAAGCGGATGCTGCAGGTTTAAATTTCGTTAAATTAGACGGAAACGTTGCTTGTATGGTTAACGGAGCAGGTTTAGCAATGGCAACAATGGATATCATCAAATATTCTGGTGGAAATCCAGCTAACTTCTTAGATGTTGGTGGTACTGCTGATGCTGAACGTGTTGAAAAAGCATTCCACATCATTCTTAAAGATCCAAATGTAAAAGCAATCTTAATCAATATCTTTGGAGGAATCGTTCGTTGCGACCGAGTTGCTCAAGGTGTTGTTGATGCTTACAAAAATATGGGAAATATTCCAGTTCCAATTATCGTTCGTCTTCAAGGGACAAACGCAGTTGAAGCGAAAAAATTAATTGACGAATCAGGCTTAAATGTTCACTCAGCAGTATTGTTGCAAGAAGCAGCAGACAAAGTGAGAGAAGTTTTAGCTTAAAAATTACTTTAATTTAAAAGCTGAATTCTTAATTGGGTTCAGCTTTTTTTTTATCATTTTCATAAAGAATAAAATGTTCAACAGAGAAAGAATCATTTACAAAACAGCTGCAGAAATTGAAATCATGCGTGAAGCTGCGCAAATCGTAAGTAGAACTTTAGGGAAAGTAGCAGAAGTTATCAAAGAAGGTGTTACACCAAATTTCTTAGATGCAATGGCAGAAGATTACATTCGTTCGCAAAATGCTATTCCAGGTTTTAAAGGTTTGTACGGTTGCCCGAGTACTTTATTGATTTCAGTAAACGATCAAGTTGTACATGGTTTACCAACAGATATTCCATTCAAATCTGGAGATATTGTTTCTGTAGATTGTGGATCTTTTTTTGAAGGTTATTACGGCGATCACGCTTATACCTTTGAAGTTGGAGAAGTTTCTCCAGAAGTAAAGAAATTATTACAAGTTACTAAAGAATGTTTGGATATTGGAGTACAAGCAACTCGCATAGGAAATAGAGTAGGAGATATCGGTTTTTTAATTCAAGAACACGCTGAAAAACATGGTTACGGAGTTGTGAGAGATTTGGTTGGACATGGTTTAGGAAGAACGTTACACGAAGAACCACAAGTTCCAAATTATGGACGTCGCGGACAAGGAAAAAAAATTCAAGAAGGTTTGGTTATCGCTATTGAACCAATGATAAATATGGGAACTTGGAAAGTAGTTACCGCCGAAGATAATTGGACAATTTACACAGAAGATAATCTTCCAAGTGCACATTTTGAACACAATGTAGCTGTTGTAAACGGTTTGCCAGAAGTATTGTCAACGTTTAAATTTGTTGAGGAAGCTTTAGCGAAAAAATGATGAAAAGCAATCAAGAGAATTTAGTAAATAAAGAACAGAGAACTGTTTTTTTAGCAACACTAACAATTTTTTTTCTTGCGTTATCAAATTTATTAAACACAGGAAAATTCATTTTTACTTTCCCAATGAATGATTTTATTTTACTTGCGGTTTCTTTTTATTTCTTCTTTCTGAATTTTAAAGAAAATAAATTAAACTCTTTTCTCTTGGTTTTATTTGCTTTGTTGAATTTCGTTAATAATTTCTACAATTTAGAACTGTTTTTGAATTCTGAGCAAATGACAAAATTATCAGAAAGTCTAATTCCTGATTTTTGTTACCTTGGAACTTTTTTAGTTTATTTTATACTTTTTATTAGGTATAATTTAGAAAAAAAGAATTTATTTTCTTGGATATTTTTAGTATTGGCACTTTTTTGTGCAGTAATTTCTCAAATGCAAATCGTTTATTACATTTATTATTTGACATTTTTGTTTTTACCGATTGCTCTTGTTTACAACAAAGACATAAGCTCAAGGTATTATAAATCAATCTATTATTTCTTTTTACTTTTTGGAATCTTAAATGTAACGAAGATTTTTACATTTTTTTTGAGTTAAATTGAAGAATTTTTCTCAAAATGCTTTGATAATGTAAAGAATTTATTACTTTTGCACCCAGTTCTTTGAGAATTATGGAGGAATGGGTGAGTGGCTAAAACCACCAGTTTGCTAAACTGACGTACGGGTAACTGTACCGCGAGTTCGAATCTCGCTTCCTCCGCATAATTTTTCGATTATTAGTTTTTATTACTTGTAATTGTAAAATAAATGATTATCTTTGCACTCCTTTTAAGCGAAAAAGGATAGAATGAAATTAGGAAAAACGAAGAAAATAAGTTTTATTTTCGGGGTGTAGCGTAGCCCGGTATCGCGCCTGCTTTGGGAGCAGGAGGCCGTCAGTTCGAATCTGGCCACCCCGACTTTTAGGGGATGAGAAATCATCCTCTTTTTTTTTGAAAGTTTTTTCTGGCCCCGTAGCTCAGCTGGATAGAGCAACTGCCTTCTAAGCAGTAGGTCACACGTTCGAATCGTGTCGGGGTCACTTAATCAAACCATCTGTTTTTACAGGTGGTTTTTTTGTTTAAAACTATTTTAAGATTATGAAAACACTGTTTTATTTCTTGATTTTGGCACTATGTTCATCATTGTCAAATGCCCAAAATAGTTTAAAAGGTCAAATTAAAGACAAAAAAAGCAACGAAATAATTATTGGTGCCAAAATAATCCTAAAAGGAACAAATCAAGGTGCAATTTCAGATGCTGAAGGTTTTTTTCAAATTCAAAACATAAAGAATGGGAAAAATATAATTACTTGTAATGTACATGGGTATGAAACTTATGAAGATACTTTTTTATTCCCCTTATCAAACAATGAAACAATCGAAATTCTTCTTATCCCACTAGTTGAAGATTTAGAAGAAATAACAGTTGAGGGAACAAGGTCAAATCGCAGTATTGAAAACACGCCAACACGCGTTGAAGTTTTGACAGAAGAAATTGACGAAGCAAGTACAATGGATCCTTCCAAAATTGCACATTTGTTGACTCATAGTACTGGAATTCAAGTACAGCAAACTTCTGCTACAAATAATACGGCTAACGTAAGAATACAAGGTTTGGATGGACGTTATGCACAAATTTTGAAAGATGGTTTCCCGATTTATGGAGGTTTTTCAGGTAGTTTGAGTATTATGCAAATTCCACCTTTAGATTTAAGACAAGTTGAATACATTAAAGGTTCAGCATCAACGCTTTATGGAGGAGGAGCAATTTCAGGCTTAATAAATTTAATTTCAAAAGATCCTTCAAAAGAAGAAAGTTTAATTCATGTGAATGCTTCTCATATTGGTGCTTTTGATGTAAATGTGTACACCTCAAAACGAATTAATAAAATTGGTTACACTTTGCTCGCACAGCGAAATTCACATAAGTTTTTCGATGCCGATAATGATGGTTTCTCCGATTTGCCACAGTTGACAAAATACAATTTTAATCCAAAGGTTTTTTTCTATTTCAATGAAAAATCAAAAATGTATGTGGGAGCAACATTTACAAACGAAATAAGGGAAGGTGGAGATGTAAAGCTATTAAACAATCAATTTTCTGATAGTACGCATTTCTACAAAGAAAAAAACAGTGTGAATAGAATTACAACACAAATTAAATTTGATTATCAGATCAATAAAAACAATTTGCTGACTTTCAGAAATAGTTTCAATATTTTCAATCGAAGTTTAGAATTAACAGCATCCAATATTTCTGAACAATATCGTTTTGCTGGGAATCAACTTTCAACTTTCTCTGAATTCTCCTTCTCAAATACACATGAAAAAAATGTTTTTACGAGTGGAATAAATATTTATTCAGATGATTTTAGAGAACAAAAGTTATACGATATTGCTTTAAGAAATGAGTCTTATCAAACTTTAGGAGCTTTCGCTCAATATACACGTGACTTGGGTAAAATAATATCAATTGAAGCAGGAGTTCGCTCTGATTATGTCATGAATCGTAAAGTGTATGTTTTACCACGTTTGTACACGCTTTTTAAATGGACTTCAAAATTGACAAGTAGAATTGGTGGTGGTTTAGGATATCGAAACCCGACAATTTTTAATCAAGAATCTGAACTTTTAGGTTATAAAAATGTCTTGAGAATTGATAAAAGTAAATTAAAAGCTGAAGAATCCTACGGTACAAGTGCCGACATTGGTTTTAAGACAAAAATTGGAGAAAATTTCTTCTTGAACATCAACCAAATGTTTTTTTATACT
>JAZKEO010000023.1:0-34158 GCA_040386975.1 Bacteroidota bacterium
TTAAGACCAATTTATTTTAGCAATTTAAAAGTCTTAAAATCCTGATGTCTTAAAGTCTATACTTCTGGTCTAAATTCTTGAATTATTTTCCCTGTTCCAAAAGATAGCTCGCTCCAATCCTTGATGTCGCATTCAATACAACAGTATCCAGCAGTCTGTAAATTAATATTTTTATCAGACAAATAACTAGCAAAGTCTGAAAGTCCGTTGTTGTGTCCAAGAATTAAAAGTTCACTTTTTGAAGACAAATCATTCACGTAATTTAGAATGTCTTTACTTGAGCACAAATACAATTCATCAGAAAAATGAATGGAGGAGAAATTGATTTTTTGAGCTACAATCGAAAGTGTTTGTCGCGTTCTTGTACTGGAAGAACAATGAACTTCACAGTTATTTAGATTTTGTAGTGTTTTTGAGATTTCTAAAGCTTGCTTTTCTCCTTTTGGAAGTAATTCGCGGTCAAAATCTTTGCCAGATTTACTTTCTTGATTGGTTTTTGCGTGTCTTAATATGTGTATTTTCAAAATTATATATTATTAAAGTCACAAATTTCATCTTTTTCTAACTATTTTCCAACCTTTTAATAAAGTATTCGTTTTTGACTTAAGTGTATGTATTATAGTTTAAAGTGTAAATGTGTAATTAATAATAAGGTGTATCTTGCGAATAATTTCTATCAATAGAAGTTTTGGATTAAATATGCAAATTGATAAAAGTGTATTAATTGATTGTGCAAACAATGATCGTCGAGCTCAAAAAAAGCTTTATGAGATTTGCTTCCGAGTTTTTATGCCTTTATGTTTGCGTTATAATCAGAATGAGGAGGACGCTCGTTTTGCCTTTAATAACGCTTTTTTAAAAATTAATTCTTCTTTGCAAACAGCAAATTTGGAAGAGATAAATTTCTTTGGCTTGGCAAAAAAGATTGTGACGAATGTCTTGATTGATGAATATCGAAAAAGCAAAAATTACACGACACATTATTTGAATAAAGAAACAGACAGAGAGCTTGAAATACATTCAGAAAACACCGCAAATGAAGCTGAAGGAAATTTTGAATACAAGGTTTTAATGAAGTTGATAGATGAAATTCCGCAAACGCATAGTTTAGTTTTTAAACTTTTTGTGATTGAAGGATTTTCTCACAAAGAAATTGCAGACGAATTAAAAATCTCTGAAGGAACTTCAAAATGGCATTTATCTGTTGCGAGAAAATTATTAAGAGAAAAATTAGAGAAAATCGATAGTCATGTCGAAAAAAGAATGGTTGTATGAGTTGGAGCGATAAAGATATAGACAATTTATTTAGAGAAGCTGCCTCAAATGGGAAAAAACCTGTTTATCATGATTCGTATTTTGATGAAATAGCTAATTTATTACCGCAAAAAAAAGGTAGAAACTATTTTTATTGGACGTTTTTTGCGGTAATATCTGTATTTACTGTTGGTTCTATTCTTTTTGTATTTAATAAAGATATTAAATCACAAATCCCAAAAGCAACAAGTCGTAATTTTGATAGTGATTCTCAATCTGAAACTAAAATTGTAACTTTAATTAGCGAAAACATTGTTGTTAAAAATAAATTTAATTATAATCAAAAAGAGTTCTCAGATAAAGTTAAATCATATAAACTAGCCTTAGAAGATGAAATTTCGACAGGTACAGCGTACAAAAGTGAAGAGTTGGATTTAAAGAATGAAGAGTTAAGAGTGAAGAGTGAAGAATTAAAAGTTGAACATAATATTTTTGAAGATGAAGTTTCAGGAATTCAATCAAGTATTAAAGGTGAACAAATTGAAAGTTTAAATCTTGAGCAAAAAATCAATCAAAATAATTCAATGAATGAAAGCAGAGAAGAGAAAACATTCTTTGAAATAAATACATTAAATTATTACAGTTTATCAAATCCTGTTTTTAATTCGGATCTAGAAAAATCTATTTTAGCTTTAAATTTACCGAGTAGAAAGAAAAAACATTTCTTAGTAGCAGACTTAGGTCTAGGTTTTTCAGAATCTTTTGTAAATTCTGGTGGAACTTCTTCAAAAATTGTACAGACTTATGCCTTAGGTCTTGCTTACAAATATCGTTTAAACAATTACGCTTTTGAAATAGGGTTTAATTTCATGAATTACAAACCAACTGGATTGCAGTCAAATAGAGAATCTAAAGTGTATGGTTTTGAAGTTGAACGTTATAGACAAGAAATTAATTACAAATTGATTTCTACACTTGAATTACCTTTGATGATTTCAAGAAGAATTAAAAATCAAACACTTTCTATTGGTATTGCTCCAAGTTTAACACTTGGAAGTATTGTCGATTTCAAAAAAACTAAAAATGATATTGACTTAAGTGACGAACGAATTTATGGAAATAAAACTGGCTTAACAGATTTTGGTTTAAAGCCGCAAGTCTATTATACCTTGAATTTGAAAAATAATTTTGAATTTGGTGCTAAAATTTCAACAAATGTATTAAATTCACTAAATGAAACTAAGTTTGAAGGAAAATTAAATAATTTGCCAATTCAGACTCAAATTACATTAAGAAAAACCATTACTCTAAAATGAAACAGATAAAATTTTCTTTCTTACTAATTTGTTTATTATTACTTAATTCTTGTAAAAAAGAATTGGTTGAAATTCCTGAATCAAATAAACCAATCTTTACTGCTTCTGGAACAATTGGTGCGGACACTGTGAGTTTTGTTGTTGGTGATGATGCGTCTATTTTTAATACTCTTATTGAAAAATGGAATGGAGTTGATTATTTTAATGGTTTTTTGACAAACGAAGATTTAAAAATTGAATTAGGTTTATTTAATGGGGATAATGATTTTTTAAATGTCAATTTTGAAGAAATTTTGTCAAGTTCAAACTTTCCTTTTGCAGAATTATCTCAAAAGCCAGTCTTTGAAATAAGTAAAGAAAATTTTCAAAATCATGAGAATATAAAGGAAATTAAATGGAAAATTGATGGTATTTATGCGGGAACAAATAATCTATGTATAACAAACCCCGGCAAATATAATATTTGTGCACAGGTTAATTATTTCAACCAAGTTCCTGAAGAAATTTGTAATGAAATTATTGTTGGTTTTGTTGAAAATGCTAATTTTGAATTAGAGTATTTATTGGATGAAAACAAACAGTTAAGCACTTGGATTGATATAGAGTCAAATACTGAGATTGCAACTATCAAATGGTATATGAATGATGAATTGGTCTCAGAAAATGTTAATTTACAAGCCTTAATAAATAGTAAACTAAATACAATAAAAGCTGAAATCACTTTCACTAATGGGGCTAAAAGAACGCGATCAATTCTTGTTGACGGAACGAATAGTCAAGGTTCAATAGAAGATTTTACCCAATTCCAGCAAAATACTTCATCATTATGGGATTATAAGTTGAAACTTGTCATCCATCAAAATAACGATGAGTTTTCGTCATTAAATATTAATAATGATTCTGCAAGTTTTAAGATTAATTCAATTGCTTACCTTGGAAATGATATTAATAACAAGCCAATTTATATTTTTAGTGGAAACCTTACAGCAAAAACAAAATCTAAAATTACAAATGAAATTTTAAATGTAAATTTAGATTTATCTTGGGGATTAAGTATTGATTAAGAAGTATTCATTCTTAACGTGAATTTATTTTTACTACTTTTGCGCTACAATTATCATTGAATGAAAAAAATATACAAATTTCTCCTGAATAAATTACCAAGACCACTTTTAATTCGTTTAAGTTATATTTTCAAAATTTTTGCTCCAATTTTATATAAAGGAAATAAAGTTGAATGTCCCGTTTGTGAAAAGAAATTCAGTAAATTTTTATCCTATGGCTCGGATGTTGCTCACAGAGAAAATGTACTGTGTCCTTATGATTTGACTTTAGAAAGACACCGCTTGATGTGGCTTTATTTAAAAAATGAATCAGATTTTTTCACAAAAAAACTTGAAGTTCTACATATTGCTCCAGAACAATGTTTTTATAGCAAATTCAAAAAACAGGAAAATTTAACATATTTGACAGGGGATTTGGTTTCTCCTTTGGCGGATATTCATTTTGATTTACACCAAATTCCTCTAGAAGAAAATCGTTTTGATGTTGTTTTTTGTAATCACGTTTTGGAACATGTTGACGATGCCATGCAATGTATGAAGGAATTGCATCGCGTTTTAAAAAATGGTGGTTGGGGGATTATGCAAGTTCCACAAGATTTTAGCAGGGAAGAAACATACGAAGATAAATCGATTACTTCGCCTGAAGAACGTGAGAAACATTTTTGGCAAAAAGATCATGTTCGTTTATTCGGTAAAGATTATCCAGACTGGTTAAGAAAAGCTGGTTTTGAAGTTGAGGAGTACAGTCCTATACAAAAATTTGACGCTGAATTTATTGAAAGAAATAGAATCATTCCACATGAGATTTTATACATTGCTAGAAAAGTATAAATGAAAACAAGTTTTTTACTTATTTTATTTTCTTCGATTTCTTTGATTTTAGTTAAATGTAAATCAAGTCAAATTGATTTAAGTTCTAATTTAGGTAGTGTATATCATCCAATTGATAATCAATCAACTGATGAAAAAATAAAACTAGGAGAAGAACTTTTTTTTGACAGAAGATTATCTTTAGATGAATCTATTTCATGTGCAACTTGTCATCGTCCAGGTTTGGCTTTTACGGATGGATTAGAAGTCAGCGATGGAGTTTTAGATCGTAAAACAACACGAAATTCACCAAGTATATTAAACGCAGCTTATTTACCAACTGTGATGTACGATGGTGAAATTCCATCTTTGGAAATGCAAGCAATTGTTCCCATTCAAGAACATACTGAAATGGCGATGGACATGAAAAAATTGATTGAAAAATTAAGGAATATTTCCGAATATCAACAAGCTGCAAAAAAGATTTTTAATCGTGATTTTGATCCTTTTGTTTTGTCGCGAAGCATTGCAGCTTATGAAAGAAGCTTGATTTCTAATAATTCTGATTTCGATAAATTTTATTACCAAAAAAAGAAATTTGCTTTATCAAAAAAAGCCCAAGCTGGATTTAAGATTTTTTCAGAAAAATTGTATTGTGCAAAATGCCACACTTTACCTTTTTTCACAACTTTCAAAGTTGAAAACAATGGTTATACACCGATAACAGCAACAGATTTAGGTCGCTTTAGAATTCATTCTGACTCTTCAGATATTGGAAAGTTTAAAGTGCCAAGCTTGAGAAATGTTAGCGTAACTGCACCTTATATGCATGATGGAAAGTTAGAATATTTAGAAGATGTAATCGATTTTTATGCTAATGGTGGACGAAATGTCTATAATCAAAGTCCAATTATTCAAAAATTTACGCTCACCAAAAAAGAAAAAAATCAATTGATTTCTTTTTTGGAAAGTTTGCAGGACTTTTAAAATAGTTATGAATTAAAAAGTTGATTTCGACAGGCTCAACTAACTTTTATAAATTCAATATGTCTTTCTAATAATCCAAAATTTAAAACTTCAAATGCTTCACAGTGTTTCCGTTGTCAATCAATTGTTTTAAAGATCTAATTCCTATTTCTAAGTGTTTATCAACAAAATTTGAAGATACTTTTGAATCACTTTCAGATGTTTTAACACCTTCTGGCGTCATTGGTTGATCAGAAACAAGTAATAAAGCTCCAACAGGTATTGAATTCGCAAAACCAACTGTGAAAACTGTTGCTGTTTCCATATCAATTGCCATCGCTCTGATTTTGTTCAAATATTCTTTAAATTCATCATCGTGTTCCCAAACTCTGCGGTTTGTTGTGTAACATGTTCCTGTCCAATAATCGCAACCAAAATCACGAATTGTTGTAGAAATTGCTTTTTGAAGAGCAAATGAAGGTAAAGCTGGAACTTCAGCTGGAAAATAATCGTTACTTGTTCCCTCGCCACGAATGGCAGCAATTGGAAGAACGAAATCTCCAACTTCATTTTTCTTTTTCAAACCACCACATTTCCCTAAAAACAAGACTGCTTTGGGTTTAATTGCAGATAATAAATCCATGCAAGTTGCTGCAGATGCACTTCCCATTCCAAAATTGATGATTGTAATATTATTTGCAGTTGCACATTGCATTGGTTTTCCAATTCCAATGATTTCAACAGAATTATCTTTTGCGAATTTCTCAACATAATGGTGGAAATTACAAATCAAAATGTATTGACCAAAATTTTCTAATTTTTCACCGGTATATCTTGGTAACCAGTTATCTACGATTTCTTTTTTTGTTTTCATGTTTTAAATATTTTTATTGCCAAAAGACTAAAAAATCCCAAGTTTCACTAAGACGAATTTTGTTTGTGTGGCTAGTTTTTCTAAATTTGATTTACAAATATAGTAAAAAAGATGCTATTTTTTATCAAGAAAATGAGAAATTTATCTTAAATCTTCATGTACAACCCATCATTTACACTTATTTTTTCTTCTAAAAGTAAATGATTTAAGATTTTAATAATTTCACTTTCTGTAATAAAATCGATTTTGCTAACGATTTCTTGTAATTTTCTTGGTTCAAGTAATTTTTCTTCAACTAAGATTAATTTTTCCTTAAAAGTATAGTTAGATTTCTGCTCTGAACGACAAAAATCACATTTTCCACACTTTGGACTTGCTTGCCCAAAATAGGCAATTAAAAATTGAGCACGACAAACATTTGAAAGCAAAAGTGATTTCATAGCTTTCCATCGATTTGTTGCGATTGTTTTTCGTTCTAAATAAACTTCAGGATTTATTTGTAAATAATTGTCTGGAAGTCGCTCGTGTAAAAGCGTAACGAGTGGTAAATCACTTTTTAAAACCAAATCAATAATGCCATTTTGTTCCAAAAATTTCAATTGATTTTCTAATTCTTTTTCAGTGATTTTTAAACGTTTACAAAACTCTTTTTCGTTGATTTCAAAATACTGGTCAAAAACTCCAGGGTAAGACCTTGAAATTAAGGTAATTAAATGCGATAATTTGTCGTGGGAAATTTGAAAGCTATACAAAACTTTGTTTCCAACATTAAACTTCAATTTCGTAGGCTGAAAAAAACTTTCTGAAAAAAGTAAATTCCCGTTCGTTTCAAGGATTTTCAAAGCTTTATAGGTGTCATAAATATCTATTTTAAATGTTGAACAAAAAGCCTTAATATCTAAATTATAACTTTCATTTTCTCCCGAACCAATAGCGATTTTCAGGTAATTACATAAAGCTCTGTACGTGTTTTTCACAATGGAAATAGGAGGGAAGAGCTTTTCATTTTGCTCATTCGCTTCAATAATGTCATTTTGCTCGTGATACACAAAAGTCCGCGATTCCAAACCATCACGACCAGCACGACCAGCTTCTTGAAAATATGCCTCTGGATTGTTCGGAAATTCGTAGTGAATCACAAAACGTACATTAGGTTTATCGATTCCCATTCCGAAAGCATTTGTGGCAATCATAATCGGAATTTCTCCCGAAAGCCAAGCTTTCATCATGTTTTCTCGAGTCGTTTTATCCAATCCGCCGTGGTAAATTCCGACTTTGTATTTTAAATTGATGAGATATTGAGCTAATTCTTTAACGCTTTTCCGTTTTTGACAATAAATTATTCCCGTTAAATTTTGAAAACTATCAATCGTTTTAGTAATTGCATTTAACTTGTTTTCAACAGGATAAACCTCGTAACTGATGTTTGGTCGTGAGAAATCTGCTTCAAATATTTCAGCATTTTTCAATTCCAATTGCTTGAGAATGTCTTCTTTCACTTGGGTTGTGGCAGTTGCCGTCAAAGCAATCATCGGAACTTCTGGATGAACTTTTCTTAATTCTGCAATTTTGCGGTAAGGCGGACGAAAATCGTGACCCCATTCTGAAATACAATGTGCTTCATCGACAACAATTAAAGCGATTTTCATCAGTTTGAAGCGTTCAATGAAAATGCGTGTTTGCAGTCGCTCTGGCGAAGTATATAAAAAATCCAAACCATCAAAACGAGCATTGTCAAGTGTAATGTCAATTTCTTTGAAACTCATACCACTTGTAATAGCTTTGGCACGAATTCCTTTTTTTTGCAACTGTTCAACTTGATCGTTCATCAAGGCAATTAAAGGCGAAATCACCAAACACAAGCCTTCGCGAGCCAAACCAGGCACTTGAAAACAAAGCGATTTTCCACCACCCGTTGGAAGTAAAGCCAACACATCTTTTCCATAAATCACTGCATCAGCAATGTCTTCCTGAAGTGGACGAAAAGAATCAAATCCCCAATATTTTTTTAATATTTCTTGACTTTGTTGCAAAATTGAACTAACTTTTATTTAAACTATCAAGTTGCGCTAATTGTTTATATCTTTCAATGTAATGCCCCAAAACCTCTTCATCATAAGATGAATTATCAGTTAAAAAATTCTTGAAATTAATTTTTGTCAACTCTAAAACATTATTTTTTCCATTTTTTAGTTTGACAATTAAAAAACTGTCAGACTCCATTCTCCCTCTTGAGATATAAGAAATATGAATAGACTTTATATCTTCCCATTTTATATTAAACTCATTATTTGAAATACCGCTTTTGGAAACTATTAATATATTTTTAGCATCCGCAATCCATATTTTGATGCCAAGTAGAGCTGCAAAAAGAAAAAACATGAATAAAAATATAAAATCAGCTTTATGAATTATACAAATATAACATAAGAATACAGCTCCACCAACACCAAAAACCGTTATTAAAGTTTTATTTAAAATACTTGGTTTAAACTTTTTATAATCTGACAATTTTTCATTTGAAAACTTTTTTCCACTTATAATCTTAGGCTCTATAATAGATTCATGTTCTGGATTCAAAAAATCATCCCATCTATTATTTTCGTTTTCAGTTTCCATTGATTTTTAATGATTGTAATTCAATATAAGATGTGATTCTTTCGACAAAACTAAACTATTTTTTCAAATCTATAAAAGAGTTTAATTTTTATCTTTATTGGATAATTAAATTAATTATTTTCCACCTTTATAATTCTCATTTCTAAATCCAAGTGAAATTCAAGAAAATAAATTCTCAATTATTTTTCAAAAACTATTGAAAATGCTAAAATTTATAAATATATTCGCACTTTAATTTACCTTTTGAATAGCTCAAATATGTTACAAGATACAATTAATATCAAAGTAAATTTAACTTCTGAATCAAAAATTAATCAAGTTGATTGGGAGAATTTACCTTTTGGAAAAGTATTTTCTGACCACATGTTGGTTATGGAATACAAAGATGGACAGTGGCAAGAGCCTGAAATTTCTCAATTTGGAGAGTTTTCATTTCATCCTGCAACATCAGCGATTCATTACGGACAGTCAATTTTTGAAGGTTTAAAAGCTTACAAAAACGACGCTGGTGAAGTACGTATTTTCAGACCAGATATGAACGCAAAACGTTTTATTGAGTCTTGTGAGCGTATGTGTATGCCAATAATTCCTGAGCAATTGTTTGTAGAATGTGTGCGTAAATTAGTTGAAGTAGATCAAAATTGGATTCCAAATCGTGAAGGATATTCTTTATACATTCGTCCTTTCATGTTTGCAACAGATGAGTTTGTAGGAATTCGTCCTTCTGATACATATAAATTTATCATTTTCACTTGTCCAGTTGGAGCGTACTACAACGAGCCGGTTCGTGTAAAAATCGAAGAACATTATACACGTGCTGCAGAAGGTGGAGTTGGAAGAGCAAAAGCTGCTGGAAATTATGGAGCTTCTTTGTTTCCTGCAAGAAAAGGTCAAGCTTTAGGTTTTCATCAAATGTTGTGGACTGACGCTAAAACGCACGAATACATTGAAGAATCTGGAACAATGAACATCATGTTTTTGATTAACGGTGTTTTGGTTACTCCATCGGAAGATAGCGATACAATTTTACGTGGAATTACAAAACGAAGTGTTGTTGAAGTGGCGAAATCGTGGGGAATTAAAGTAGAAGAAAGAAAAGTAACTGTAAAAGAAGTTGTTGAAGGAATAAAAGATGGTTCTATAACAGATTGTTTTGGAGCAGGAACAGCAGCAACAATCGCTCATATTTTGAAAATGGGTTATAGAGATGAAACCTTGGAATTAAATCCAATTGAAAATCGTCCTTTCTCTTTGAAAATGAGTCAATTTTTAGATGATTTGAAATCAGGAAAAGAAGAAGATACTTTTGGTTGGACATTGAAAGTCTAACATAAAATTAAATATTGATGTAAAGGTATTTTTTGCGCTGCAGGAGATACCTTTGTATTTTAGAAGCTTTTGAAGTTTAGAAAACAAATAAACTAGTTATTTGAACCACGGAGAGTAAGAGATTAAGAGAAGTTTGAAATAACAAAGTTATTTTATTGTTTATTAGAATTACAAAACCTCTATTTGTCCTTCTCTCCGTGGTTCAAGAAAGAAAAAATATTTTAAATCGTAAATTAAAAACGAAAATATGTCAATCAGAAATACAGAACCAGTAGCACTTTGGAATCATTTTACAGATTTAAACGCTGTTCCACGTCCATCAAAAAAAGAGGAACGTGTGAGAGCTTTTATGGTCAATTTTGGTAAATCTTTAGGCTTGGAAACACTTGAAGATGCTATTGGAAACGTGATTATCAAAAAAAATGCAAGTCCAGGAATGGAAAATCGTCAAACAGTGGTTTTACAATCGCATTTAGATATGGTTCATCAAAAAAATTCTGATACAGTTTTCGATTTCGACGCGCAAGGAATTGAAATGTATGTTGATGGCGATTGGCTGAAAGCAAAAGGTACAACTTTGGGTGCTGACAATGGAATTGGTGTGGCTTCAATCATGGCGGTTCTAGCTTCTAAAGAGATTGTTCATCCAGCAATTGAAGCAATGTTTACCATTGATGAAGAAACTGGAATGACAGGAGCAATGAAAATTGACCCAAGTAATTTCACTGGAACAATTTTATTGAATTTAGACACCGAAGATGACGATGAATTGTCAATCGGTTGTGCAGGTGGAATTGATACAAATACATCTTATTCTTACCAAGAAGTTGCTGTGGAAAAAGAGAGTGTTTCTTACGAAATTTCTATTCGTGGACTTTTAGGCGGGCATTCAGGAATGGACATTCATAGAGGTCGTGGAAACGCAAATAAATTAATGAATCGTATTTTGTATCAGGGAATATCTTTGTTTCCAATTCAACTTTCATCTTTTGATGGTGGAAGTTTGAGAAATGCAATTCCAAGAGAAGCGACTGCAGTTATTTCAATTTCAAAACAGAATAAAAAAGATTTTGAGAAATTTATGTCTGACAAATCTACTTCTTTAAAATTTGAATATAAAAGTGTAGAAACTGCTTTAAATATTGACTGGAAAGAAACTCAAGCACAAACAAAAGCAGTTGCATTTGACGACACAATGAAAATATTAAATGCGATTTATTCTGTTCCGAATGGAGTTTTTAGAATGAGTCCAGATATTTCTGATTTAGTAGAAGCATCAACGAGTTTGGCTCGCATCATTTTAAAAGATGGAAGTTTTGTGACACAATCTCTACAACGTTCAAGTGTTGAAACAACAAAAGACGATGTAGCAAATGCTGTTCGTTCTGCTTTCGAAAATATGGGTTGTGCAGTTGTTCAAAATGGTGATTATCCAGGTTGGCAACCAAATACAGATTCAGCAATTTTGAAAATTATGGCTGAGATGTATAGAACAAAATTCAAAGAAGAACCGAAAATCAAAGCCTGTCATGCTGGACTTGAATGTGGAATTTTAGGAGCACATTTCCCATATATGGATATGATTTCTTTTGGACCTAATATTCGTGCAGCACATTCGCCAGACGAAAAAGTACAAATTTCATCAGTACAGAAATTTTGGGGATATTTGTTGGACGTATTGAAGGAAATACCTGTAAAATAGACATCAGATTTTAGACTAAAGACATAAGACTTTAAAATCTGCGGAAAAATCTGCGGACATCAGCGGGAAATATATGAAACTTAAATTCTCAAAATACCAAGGAACTGGAAATGATTTTGTCATGTTGGACAATCTTTCTGGTGAATACAATGATTTAACTTTGAATCAAATACAAGTTTTATGTGACCGAAAATTTGGAGTTGGGGCAGATGGTTTGATTAAATTAAGTAAAAATTCAAATGGAGCTTTTGAGATGGATTATTACAATTCTGACGGTTCAAAAAGTTTCTGTGGAAATGGAGCAAGATGCACGATAGCTTTTGCTGAGAAATTGGGGATTGATGTTTCTGATGTTACTTTTTCGGCAATTGATGGAATTCATCAAGCTTCTAAAATAGATAGTTTGATTTCATTAAAAATGAACGATGTGAATAAAATTAAATCACTTAGTTCTGATTTTGAATTAAATACTGGCTCGCCACATTACATTCGTTTTGTTGAAAATTCTTTAGATATAAATGTTTATGAAGCTGGAAGAAAAATTCGTTATTCTGTGGATTACATGGAGAATGGAATCAATGTGAATTTTGTTGAAATTCTCAAAGAAAATGAAATAGAAGTTGCAACTTACGAGCGTGGCGTGGAAGATGAAACTTTGTCTTGCGGAACAGGTGTTGTTGCTTCAGCTCTGGCTTATGCAAAAAAAGTAAATTTAATTGGAGAAAATGAAATAATAATTCACACGAAAGGCGGAAAATTAAAAGTTAAATTCAACTGTATTTCAGAGAATCATTTTGAAAACATTTTTTTGATTGGTCCTGCAATTCATGTTTTTGATGGAGAAATGGAGGTTTAATTCCAAAACTAGATGATAGATTATAAAATTCATTCTTGGCAAGAAGTTGATAAGGAAAAACTCTCGAAAGGACTTTATATCTGGGTAATTCACGTCAATAAAATTCCGCCACACATTGGTATTTCGATTGATGGCAAATTTTATAGCTTGAAAGTAAATGGAAAAGACGTTGGAGTCGATTTTGAGTTGATTTATAAAATTATTCAAAAGAAACAGATTCAAACACTTTTTGTTGAAATAGATTCGAATAAAAACTCAAATATAGAATCAGTTTTTGAAAAATATAAATCCTTAAATAACTCTAATACAACATGTTTAAGTCCTATTATTGAATTTTTACATGAAGATGAAAATATTAAAATCTTAGTTGAATTGTTAGTAAATTTGGATAAAAAAAATCAAATTAAATCATTTTTTGGCTTAAATTTGGGGACTGATTTTGAGGGAATTCCAGTTTATTCGTTAGATGATGTACAAAATAGAATACTAAAATTAAAAGATGCTAAAAGGTCCAAACATATTTCTTAGAGCGATTGAGCCTGAAGACGCGACAAAAGTGATGATTTGGGAAAATAATCACGAAAATTGGCGTGTAAGTGGAACTGAAGCACCTTTTTCTATGCACGGAATTTTAGAATACATCAATAGCATTCAAAATTTTAGACAATCGGGTGAATTGCGTTTGATGATTTGCCTTAATTCTAACAAAGAAGCAATTGGAACTTTAGACTTATTTGAAGCGAATTTCAAGCACGGAAGGGCAGGAGTTGGTATTTTGATTGCTGAACAAACGGAAAGAAACAAAGGTTTCGCAAAAGAAAGTTTAGAATTGCTTAAAGAATATGCCAAAGTTTTCTTAGGTTTTCATACGCTTTTTGCAAATGTGTTGGAAGATAATATTCCAAGTATGAAATTATTTGAAAATTGTAATTTTGAACTTGTAGGAACAAAAAAAGAATGGTTTTTTGACCATGGAAAAAGAATAAATGAAAATATGTATCAAATACTATTGAAAAAATGAATACTAAAAAGAAAATTAGCATAGCAATCCTTATCATAGGGATAGTTGGAATTATTGTTTTGTGGCCTAAAATAAGTTTGTATTTGGCTGGTTCAAAAACGACTTCAAATGAAAAAAGTGTTGAATTCTATTTTGATGCAAAAAACGATTTAAATGGCTTGGCAGAACAGTTGATTTCTGAAAAAATCATTGAAAACAAAGATGCTTTCATGAAAGTAGGTGAGTATAAAAACTTAAACAAAGAACGACTTGCTTCGGGGAAATACATCATTGAAAAAGGTACAAATTACAGAACTTTGCTGAATGGTTTTACTAAAAACTCAAATGGAAATGGAAACGCAGAAGTGGAAGTAGAGGTAACTTTTAACAATTGTAGAGATGTAGTTCAACTTGCAGGAAAAGTGTCAAAATGCATTATGACAGATAGCACAGAATTAGCTTCTTTTCTGACTTCTGAAACTACTTTACAAAAATATGACTTCACTTCAGAGCAATTGCCAGCTTTGTTTTTACCAAATACCTACAAAATGTTCTGGGATACAGATGCTGAGCAGTTTTTAGTGAGAATGGCAAAAGAATTTAAGAATTTCTGGACAGACGAGCGCAAAGCTAAACTTGCTAAAATTGGCTTAAATTCTCCATCAGAAGCTGTAACTTTAGCAAGTGTTGTTTATTCTGAGCAAGGAAAAAACCCTTCCGAATGGCCAATCATCGCAGGACTTTATTTGAATAGAATCGAAAAAGGAATGAAATTACAATCAGATCCAACGTTTAAATTTTGCTGGGGAGATGAATTGGCTGGTGTTCAGCGTTTAACTTTCGAACACAGAGACAGAGATTGTGCTTACAACACGTATTTATACAAAGGTTTACCTCCAGGACCAATTTGCATTCCACCAACTCAATGTGTTGACGCTGTTTTAAACCGCGATGATAACGATTACATTTTTATGATGGCAAAAGCGGATTATTCTGGTTTACACGACTTTACAGTTGATTATGCTGATCATGATCGATTAGCGAAAATTTATTCGAAATGGTTGAAAAGCGAAGGTTACTAATAGTTATGAGTTAGTAGTATTGAGTTATGAGTAGATTTTGAGCATAAAAATTTATCTCAAATTTAGTTTATTTTCGGTTGGAAATTGCTGATTATATCACAGTGATACTCTTCACGAACATCTTCTGAGAAAACTTCAATTTTTCCAACGCTCTTAAATCGATATTTTCTATCCATATTCATTTTTGCTGGAATTTCATATGTTTCTCCAGGTGAAATTTCAACATAATTATTGTAATTTTTCAACGCTTGTGAGTCATTATAAGCGACCAAATTTTTTGTACAAAAAATAGATTTATTACTGATATTTTTAATCGTAAAATAATGCGTGAACATAACTGAAGGATATTCGTGTATGGTGTCAGTTTTGAAAATTTGATTTACTTTTTTTGTAACATCAATGTTTAAATTATCATGTTCAATGAGTTTACTTTTTCCAAAAGTTAATTTACATGCTACTTTTTCTCTGTATATTTTTCCTTCGTAATAGAAAGGTAAGTACAAATAGGCGATTGTGTCTTTTCGTTTGCGAATAGCTGTGTCAAAATTAAATAGGCCTGAAGACAAAGAGATCGTTAAAGTTTCATTTGGTTTGACATTGGCAATAAGCTTTTGATAAAAGATATTGGTATCAATAGAAATAAGGTGTTCGCAGATATTTTTAAAGGTATATTTTAAATCGCCAATTGAGTTGTCTCCATTATCATATCCCCACAGATTTTTATCCCATAGATTTTTTTTATTGGAATAGATGTCAACATTAATGTTGAATGAATTGTTAGTCCATTGAATTGGAGATGTTTGTGCTGGTAGAAATGTAAATTGTGAAAAACACAAAAGAAGAATCCAAATTTTCATACTTTTTTAAACTAAATTAGTTTGTTTTAGTTTAAACAGTTGAAAATTAACCTAATATTAACTTATTTATTTCAAGTCGAACAGATTATCTACCCCAATTAAACGTTCAACAGTAAATCCTTCGGCGTATTTTACTCCGATTGGTCTACCAAATTCTGACATTCTTCCACGCAAAAATTCAAAAAACTCTTCTCCAGAAATTGGAGTTTTAGGTTCATTTGAATTTGGATCGTAAAATTGTGTTTTATACGCTTTTATTGCTTCAAATTTTTTCTCAACAAAATCAGTTATGTCAACAGCAAAATCAGGTTTTACATACCTATCTTGAATATAATGGTAAACCGCTTTTGGACGATATGCTTCTTGTTTTTTGCCTTCAAAACTTGTCTCTATTTTCATCAAACCAGCTAAAAAACAAGCTTCTGAAACCAATTTACTTGCTTTTGCATGATCTGGGTGTCTGTCACTTATTGCATTAGCAAAAACAATCTCAGGCTTGAAGTAACGTATTTGCTCTACAATTTTCAATAAATTCTCTTGAGAATGTGTGAAAAATCCATCTGCCATCTTAAGATTTACTCTTGCTGAAAGTCCCAGGATTTTTGATGCTTCATTAGCTTCTTCAAAACGAGTTTCTTTTGTACCTCTAGAACCTAATTCCCCTTGAGTTAAATCAACAATCGCAACTGTTTTTCCTAGTTGAATGTGTTTCAATAAAGTTCCTGCAGCTGACAATTCAATATCATCTGGATGAGCAGCAAAAGTTAAAATGTCAATTTTATTCATAATCAATAGTTTAAGTTATTTTGATTAAATCTAAACTTTAATATTTTATTTCTCAATTTGTTTGTATGAAGCCGTAATCCCTTTTATCAAAGAAGAACTAAAACCATTGTGTTCCATTTCATTTAGACCGATTATCGTACACCCTTTTGGAGTTGTAACTTTATCAATTTCATGTTCTGGATGTTCTTTTCTTTCGATCAACAATTCTGCGGCACCCTTCACAACATGATTTACAATTTCTGTTGCCGTTTTCGAATCAAAGCCAATTTGAATACCACCTTGAACCATCGAACGCATGAATCTCAAGACATAAGCAATTCCACAAGCACCTAAAACAGTTGCTGCTTCCATCAAATCTTCTTTTATAAAGATTGTATTTCCAATCAAATTAAAAAAAGATTTCACTTTTTCAATTTGTTCTTCATTAGCGTTATTACTTGAAATACACGTCATCGATTGTTTGATGTCGGCAGCAGTGTTTGGCATGGCTCTAAAAACCGGAACATCTAAAGCTATTTTTTTATTGATTTCTTGAATTGTTACTGCAGTTGCTAAGGAAATTACAATGTGCTTTTTAGCATTCAAATAAGGCGTAATATCTACTAAAACTTTTTCTACATCATAAGGTTTTACAGCAATTACAATAAGTTCTGAATTTTTGATAGCTTTTTTATTATCCGAAGTGACATGAATTCCATCTTTCTCAAAATGAAGAATCGCTTTTAAGTTTCTTTTAGTGATGTAAATATCTTCATTTTTGATAGCAGAATTCCCTAAAACTCCATTCAAAAGAGATAGGCCTAAATTTCCACAACCAATTAGTGCAATTTTCATATTTTTATCTTAGTTAATTTTCACTTGGATCAATAGGAAAGTCTGACATCAACTTGTATTTTGGGCCAAGTTTATTCATAAAATATTTCCACATATTCGGCTCGTCTGTATCCATTACTTCGGCTTGCGTGTCAATATTTGCAACAATCCAAACATTATCTTTTATTTCAGATTTTAATTGTCCAGCAGTCCAGCCAGAATAACCTAAGAAAAATCGAATTTTCAAATCTTCTAAATGTTCTTTTTTTAAGTAGTTATAGAGTTGTTTGAAATCTCCTCCAATGTAAATTCCGTGAGAAATCTCTAAACTATCGTCAATATCAGCACCAAAAGTGTGCATAAAATACATGGTTTCCTTTTCAACTGGTCCGCCAACACTCATTTTAATGTCAAAATAAGGAAAGTTTTCATTCAATTGATGCAAATTGACATCTATGTAATTGTTTAGGACAAAACCAAAACTTCCATCTTTTGAATGTTCACAAATATAAACAACCGCCCTTTCAAAATATTCGTCACCAATAAATGGGTCAGATAATAAAATCCTACCTTTTTGGGGTGATAATTTGTTAGTAAAAGCTATATCAGGTATTTTTGGTGTCATTTTAAAATTAATATTTTTGTTTTTTCACTACTGAGATACTGAGAAAATTTAAATTTTTCATCTCAGTGTCTCAGTGGTAAATATTTTTAAATCAATTTAACTATTTTTTTTCTAAATCAATAAAATCGTTTTTTATCCTTATTCCAAATATAAACTAAGATAAACCCAACAATTGCACCACCAACGTGAGCCAGATGCGCAATATTATCTCCAGCGGTTTCTTTCAAACTTAAAAACACTTCTAAAACAAAATATCCTCCGATTAAAAATTTCGCTTTGATAGGAATAGGAGGAAAGAGTAGCATTAATTCTGTGTTTGGGAATAAAAATGCAAAAGCAGCCATAATTCCGAAAATTGCACCGGAAGCCCCCACCATTGGAACCATTATTTTTGTGTTGTAATTACGAATTAAATCGGCACTTTCGACTGTCAGTATTGGAATATCATTATAACGTTGGTTGATTAAATTTGAATTTAATTCTGTAATGTCATAGCCGTTTTGAATCAATTGAGATTTCAATTCCATAATTTGAAAAACGCCAATTCCATTATACAAGGCAAAAGCCCCAATTGCAGACGCGATGTAAAACACAAAAAAACGTTTTCCTCCCCAAATACGTTCCAAATGTGCTCCAAACATTACTAACATGATCATATTAAACAAGATATGAAAAAAGTCAGGTGCATGCATAAAAAAATGCGTAATGATTTGATAAGGTTCAAAAAGCGGAGAATTGATGTAATGTGCTCCAAGTAAACTGAATAAATCCAAATCACCTTTCGTTAAAACCATACTCGCTATGTAAAACAGAATGTTTACAATGAGAATGTTTTTTGTTACCGCTGGAATATTATTAAAAATTTGAAACATCTTTAAATCTTAAAATTGATTAAATAATTCTTCACTTGAAATTGTTTTTAAAATCAATTTTCCTGAAGGTGAATATTGGTGTTCGGAACAAGAAAAAAGTTGCTCAACAAGTTGATTTGCACTTTCTTGATTCCATTTTAAATTTTGTTTTGACGAAGTACGAGCAATTGATAAAATAAATTCATGTGCCAATTCTCCTTTATCGATTTGATCTAATTCTAATTTTTGACTAATCGCTTCTATACAAGTCAAACTATTTTCAGTGCTCAAATACGAAGGAATTCCGCTAAATTCCAAACCTTCTTCTGTTTTCTCCCATGAGAAGCCTAAACGTTGAATTGTTTTAGAGTTTTGTTCCCACAAAGCAGCAATTGACATTTTTGTTTCAAAAAGCAAAGGGAAAAGCAATTGCTGAGAACTGATTGGATTAATTATGAAAGAAGCCATAATCTCATCGTAAACCACGCGTTCATTGGCTCTTTTTGAATGAATCACCAACAGACCACTTTTTACAGTCGAAAGTAAGTAGTTTCCTGAAAAGATAAATTGTTTACTAGATTGAAAATCTTCTTGAAATTCAATTTCTTGACTTTCAGTCTTTTCTTCTTGAATTTCATCAAATTTGTAAAACGATTCCCAATCAGCTTTTGAACTTTCATTTTTTCCAAAACCTCCATTGCTTAAAGCGGCAGAATTCCCGTTTGAAAAAGATTTGGAACTCGAATTCGACTGAAAAGGATTAAAACTTGTATTCACTTGAATTGTTGGCTGAACGACAGGTTTACTATTCATTTCCCAAGGCAAATCAAAGCTTTGTTCTTGCTCAAAATCCAAACTTGGACTGATGTTAAATTTCCCTAAACTTTGTCTGATTGAGCTTTTTAAAATCGCATAAATTTCTCTATCCGCTTCAAATTTAATTTCCGTTTTTGTTGGATGAACATTTACGTCAATTGCATTTGGATTAATCGTGAAAAAGACAAAAAATGTTGGATAGGTCTTGCTGGCCAACAAATTATCGTAAGCTTGTGTTAAAGCGTGATTGAAATAAGAATCTCTGAAAAAGCGATTATTTACAAAGAAATACTGCTCGCCACGTGATTTTTTTGCAAACTCTGGTTTACCAATGAATCCTTCTATTTGAATTAAATCAGTCGTTTCACTCAAAGGAACAATTCTATCGTTGTATGTTCTTCCGAAAATATCCACAATACGTTTTCTGAGATTCGCTTCTTCCAAATGATATACAACTTGATCGTTGTGAATAAGCGTAAACTTTAAATTCGGATGAGCCAAAACAATTCTCAAAAATTCGTCTTCAATGTGTTTAAATTCAACAGAATCGGATTTTAAGAAGTTTCTTCTCGCTGGAACATTGTAAAATAAATTCTTCACTGAAAAAGAAGAACCAAGTTTACACATTTCAGGATTTTGCGATACAACTTGACTTCCTTCAATTGTAATGGAAGTTCCCCATTCTTGATTTTCTTGCCTCGTATTTAATGTAACGTGAGCGATTGCAGCAATTGAAGCCAAAGCTTCTCCACGGAATCCTTTTGTTTTTAAAGCGAATAAATCGTCAGCTGAAGCAAGTTTACTCGTCGCATGACGTTCAAAGGCCATACGAGAATCAATTTCTGACATACCACAGCCGTTATCCAAAACTTGAATCAAGGTTTTACCGGCATCTTTTATGTAAACATCAATCTGACATGCACCAGAATCAATTGCATTTTCAACCAATTCTTTCACAACCGAAGCAGGACGCTGAATCACTTCTCCAGCGGCAATTTGGTTTGCAATATGATCGGGTAAAAGACGAATTACTTCACTCATTGTTTGACAACTTACTTTTTAGACGAACTAAAATCTATTTTTAAGATGAATAGCTATTTACAGACTACAAAAGTAACAAATTTTATTCCTTTCTTCAAAACATGACAAATTAGCAGATAATAATTATTTAAAACAAAAAAGGCTACTCAAATTTGAGTAGCCTTTCATTAATTTGTGAAGTTTATTATTTGTTCACTTGAACTTTAACAACGCTCACTTTTTCTTTTCCTGAAAACTCAACAAAGTAATTTCCATTAGCCAATTTAGATAAATCTATATTTAAAGAATTATTAGTTAACGTCATAGTATTCATAACATTTCTTCCTAATTGATCTTTTACATTGATTGTATTGAAGATTTCAGTGTTTTCAATAGAAATATTTAAGATTCCTGTTGTTGGGTTAGGATAAACATTTAAGAAAGAATTTTCTTGTTCTGTCAAACCAGCACAATCAGTAACATTAATTGTCACTTGATCAGTATTGGAGCAGTTATTAACATCAGTACCAGTAACAGTATAAGTTGTTGTAACTGCTGGTGCATTGAATGCAACCGCATTAACAACTGCATTATCCCAAGTTAAAGTTGTAGCACCACTTGCTGTTAAAGTAACCATTCCAGTTAAACATACTGTTTGATCAATTCCACCATCAACAGTAGGTAAAGCATTAATAGTAACTGTTACTTGATCTGTATCAGCACATAAGTTTGCATCGATAGAAGTTACAGTATAAGTTGTTGTATTTGTTGGAGTAAATGCTACTGCATCGACAACTGAATTATCCCAAGTGTAAGTTGTTCCACCTGAACCAGTTAATGTAACTGACGTGTTTGCACAAACAGCTTGATCAACGCCAGCGCTTATAACTGGTGAAGCATTAGAAATCACTGTAACTTGGTCAGTGTTTGTACATCCGTTAAGATCAGTACCAATAACAGTGTATGTTACAGTTCCAGCAACTTGAGAGAAAGGTGTATTGTCAACAATTGAATTATCCCAAACAAAAGTACTTGCACCAGAAGCTGTAAGAGTTATCATAACATTATCACAAACAGTTTGGTCTGTACCCGCATCAACAGTTGGATTTGCTGCAACAACAATTGTAGTAGGAGTAGATGTGTTTCCATTCGCACTTACAGTGTAATCACCAGCAACTGTAGCAACAAGTGTTTGATTAACTTCACCAGCTAGAGGATTTCCGTCAAGCATCCATTGATTTCCAGTCGATTCTGTAGAAGATAAAGTAACTGAACCTGAGCCACCACAAATTATATTTGTTGTACTCGATGAATTAATAAATACTCCTGTAAGAACATAAGCTCTAATTAATGGGACATTTGGAAAGCCATAAGTAGAAAGTTCTTCATAAGCTGCTCCATCAACACTTACAAAACTTGTTCCTTGTAATGCTATACCGTCAGAATATTGTAAATTCATAAAATCAACAGCATTATCTTGTTTAACACCTATAAAATAAGCTCCAGGAGTTAAAATTAAATTCTGTCCATTGATGTCTGTAATTGCAAGTTTTAAAAGAGTAACGCCATTTGCTGTCACATCATCAACCATAGCTTGATCAACAGGGATATCAGCACTCATTCCAATCACTGTAAGGTCTGGTAATCCACCAATTACAGAAGTGACTTGAACTGAAATTGTACCACCAACAGTTGTTGGGGCAAGAAGAAATAAAACTGAATCCAATTTTGCATTGTTCGTGATGTCAAAAGTTTGACCAAGAATTAATTCAGTTCCAAGCCCCGCACCTAAAGCAGGAGCATTTATATTCCCTAAATCTCTAGCATATTCAGTGTTTGAAATAACAAAGGAATCATAGATTGTATCATTAGTAGTGTTTATATCACCTGCAGTTGAAACAATGTTTTCAACAAAATAAGTTCCTGTTACAGTTGAACTAAAAGTACCTTGTGTAACAACTTCACTTGATCCAACTCCCAAATTTGTTCCATTATATGTATATGTTTGAACAGGACTTATTAAATCAGTTGATAAGTAAACATTTGAAACTTCACTATAATTAGCTAAAATCAAATCACCATTGTTTGTAATATTGGAAACAATATCAAAAACAGGAGATTGACTAACAGGAACAATAGTGTATGGATTTGAATTGTTGCTGATTATAGCTAAGTCAGCTACAGGAGTTGCAAGAACTAATGAAACATCATCAATAGCCATACCTGAACCCCAAGCACTTTGATCATTGTAAAAAAATGAAATTAAGACATTTGGCATTCCTACATAAGATGTAAGGTTTGTATTTAAATCTTGCCACTCGTAAGTTGAAGCTGTTGGAACAATTGTTTGAACAGTTGTCCAATTTAAACCGCCATCAGTACTAAGCTCAACGGAAAAAGTTTCACCGTATTGATTGTCAGAAACTGTTGAAAAATACAACCTTAATGCACTTCCTGTGTAAGAAGATAAATCTTGAGCTGGTAGAATCAACCTATCAGCTGATTTGTCGCAATTACACACATCATCATTTGTCATAGCAAAAAGGGTGTGAGCTGGAACGGGGAAGAAATTTCCTGCATTTGCTTCAATATCTGTTCCAACGGAGTAAATACCATCTGTTGAAACTCCAGTTTCTGTCCAGCCATTAGGCAGTCCAGTAGTTCCATCTAGTGTGCCTTCAAAATCTTCAGTGAAGATTGTTTGAGCAAAACTCAACTGCTGTATGCCACAAAACATACCCAGAATGAGTGCTTTTTTTAATGTACTTTTTTTGTTCATATTTGTTTGTTTTATTGTTTACATGTGAAATTATTTGGAAGGTTTTTTAATTTTTGGATTCTCAAAAACAGACCTTCCTTTTTTATTTGAAACTTTTAATTCTTTTCCATTCAAATAGATTTTATTTGTATCTGGCTTTTGTGTTTTCAAATGACTTATTGTATCTGATTCAACTTGAGTTGTCAAATCCTTAGTTTGTGAATTTTTTGGTGTAGAACATGAGTAGACAAGTCCTATAAATAGAAAAAGTGCAAAGTTTGTTTTCATATTGAACACAAATATAAATAAAATTATATTAAGTTCATAAAATAATTATTCAATTCTATGTTTCCTATTTGACGAAACATTTTCAAAAGTCCATTGAATGATTTTTTCCTGTGAAAACTGCCTTACTTTGCAATCTTTTAACGAGCAAATTTGACATGAAAAGTCCTGACAAGGATCTGTGTGTACAAATAATTCTACACGGTCAGAAAAATGTGAATTCACTAATTTATCTAATTTCTCCATTTCCTCATGAGCTTCCAAAACAGTAATGTAGTAGGGGAGCGTCATGTGTAAGTCGGCATGCAATTTTGATCCGTATTTAATGATTCTTAAATTGTGTAGATCAATCCAAGTTGGAATACGACTTTTCTGAATAAATTCAATAAATTCATGAATCAATTTCTGGTCGGCTTCATCCATAATTCCACTTATTGAATCTCGAATAATTTGATAAGCTGTATATAAAATCAAGAAGGAAAAAGCAATCGCAACTGCACCATCAATCCAATAAATATGTGTGAAATAAATTAAAATCAAACCAACAATTATCCCTAAAGTTGAGTAAGTGTCTGTTATTAAATGTTTTCCAGTAGATTTTAGAACAGGTGAATGCGTCTTGTTTCCTTTTTGAACAGCGTAATATCCTAAAATAAAATTAACTAGAGCTGTAAAAGCAACTAAATAAATTCCATAATCAATTTTCTCTAACTCAGTTTTTTGAAATAAATTTTGAATTGCTTCGACCAAAATGATGATTCCAGTAATTGCAATCAAAATTCCTTCAATTCCTGAAGTAATGAATTCTACTTTTCCGTGACCATATGGATGATTTTCATCTTTTGGTTGAGAAACCAAATACAAACTGAAAAGCCCAAGAAATCCGGCTATAATATTTACAATACTTTCTAAAGCGTCAGAATAAATTGCAACTGAACCTGTAAGATACCAAGCGAAAATTTTAACGACAAAGAGAACTAATCCAAAAACAACAATTGATTTTTGAAAGTTATAATTTACTTTTTCATAGCCTGAATGCGTGTGATTTCCCATCTTTATCAAAGTTAGTTATTTTTTTGAATTTTTGATTGATACTATTAAATTAATTCTATATTTGTAAGAGTCAAATTCATAACTCATAATTCATAACTAAAAAACATGTCACCATTAAATATCACTTTTATTGTTTTAGGCGTTTTTATCCTTACTGGTTTTGTTACTGTTCGTCAAGGAAACGTTGCTGTTATTACCATTTTTGGAAAATACAGACGAATTTTAACTCCGGGTTTGAGTTTTAGAATTCCTTTAATCGAACAAATAAACAAAAGAATTTCAATCCAAAATCGTTCTGTTGAACTTGGATTTCAGGCAGTTACGCAAGATCAAGCAAATGTACATTTTAAAGCAATGTTGCTTTATGCGGTAATCAACCAAACGGAAGAAACAATCAAAAATGTTGCTTTTAAATTTGTTGATGAGAAGAATTTCACACAAGCATTAATCAGAACAATTGAAGGAACAATTAGAAGTTTTGTCGCAACAAAAAAGCAATCCGAAATTTTAGGTTTGCGTTCTGAAATTGTTCAAGAAGTAAAATTACACTTAGATAAAACCTTAGAAGAGTGGGGTTATCACATGATTGACATTCAACTAAATGACATCACTTTTGATGAAGAAATCATTCGCTCCATGTCCAAAGTTGTTGCTTCAAACAATTTAAAGGCTGCTGCTGAAAATGAAGGTCAGGCTTTGTTGATTACACGAACAAAAGCTGCTGAAGCTGAAGGAAACGCAATCAACATCTCGGCTAGAGCAGAAAAAGAAGCTTCGATTCAACGTGGACAAGGAATTGCCTTATTCCGTCAAGAAGTTGCTAAAGGTATGGCAAACGCAGCGAAAGAAATGTCAGATGCAAATGTCGACACTTCGTATTTGCTTTTCTCCATGTGGACAGAAGCAATCAAACATTTTGCTGAAAACGGTCAAGGAAACGTTATTTTCTTAGATGGTTCGACAGATGGAATGCAAAAAACGATGCAACAGATGATGGCTTCGATGCAGTTGCAAGAGAAGAAAAAGTAGTAAGATTATTCTAAAAATTCTCAACTCTTCGTTATTTCAAAAAATGAATGTGCTCATTTACCAGAGTAAACTCACAAATTAATTTTTTGAAAACCTCGATTTAAAAATTTTAGAACAACCTTACAGAACTTTATTACGCAAACATATACTTCGCAAGTCTCTTATCTTTTCTGTAAATATCCCTCAAAAAGATTAAATTGTTTTGACTATCCATCACAACAGATTGATAAACGACATAAATCTGAATTCGTTTTTTAAGTTGAATTTTGTGGTGATTTCTTCGAGCCATAATTGAATCCAAACTATCTGGAATCGTTTTATTTTCATCTTTTAATAAGATTATTTTAGCTAAATCAATTGGGTTTTCACAACGCATACAACCGTGTGAATAAGAGCGAATGACGGTATTAAAAAGATTTTTATTCGGTGTGTCGTGAATGTAAACTCCATAAGGATTATTAAACTCAAACTTAATGATTCCCAGCGAATTAAAACTCCCAGTTTGTTGTATTACTTTATATGGGAAGGTTTTATTCCGAATAGCTTTCCAATCAACAGTCAAAGGATCTATTTCTTCATTTTTTTTGTAGATTTTCATGTGATTTCGAGCAAAATAATTTGGATTCTTTTTTGCGTCCGGTAAAATTTCTTTGCTTGTAATTGAGAAAGGAACATTCCAAAAAGGGTAGGCGACAATTGTTCTTAGCTCAGCATTAAATTCAGGTGTTTTAGTGTCAAATTTCCCAACAATTATTCGGTTGACACTTTTTAACGTATCATCGGAAAAATACCTTAAAGTATATTCGGGAATATTTACAACAATAAATCTTTTTTCATTGATATTTTGCCAACGTAATTTTTCCAAAACCAATGCCAATCGCTGACATTTCTCTAAATTTGTTTCATTTAAAGCTTCCGTTGTGAAATCTCCGATGACTGCATCTTCTTTTAAGCCATTTTCTTTCTGAAAGGCTTTAAGTGCTGAGTCAAATGTCAAACTGTCACAATTTTCATTCTTTAAAAAGCTTTTTTGAACTAATGATTTTTTCGCAAAATTTAAAGAATTTATGGAATCTTTTTTGAAATTTGGAACTTTTAGATTCGCATCGTTCATTTTTTTCGTTTTGACAAAACGGTAAAGTGCGTGAGACAATTTTTGATAAGATGTATCTTGAGGTCCAAATGAAATTATTTCCAAAGGAATTCGTTTGAAATCTTTTTTAATCTTTTCTAAACGAGTGATTTGCGGAAAATGATTCGGGTAAATTACTGGTTTTAGCTTTTTAGTTAAAGAATCAAAACAACCATATTTTAAATCATGACTTAAAGTTAAAATAGAATTAGTTATTAGTATCTCTTTGATAATAAGATTTTTATGCTTTAATGAATTTATGTTTAATCTCGAATTCGGAATTCCAAAAGCAAGAGGGTTTTTTAATTCATTCAGTAAAAATTTTCCTTTATTAGTAAAGATAGAATCGTTTACCCAAAGGGATTTATGTTTCCTTTTTTTGTATAATTTTCTTAAACTTAAAACTGCTTTTTCATCTAAGTTCAACAAATGATTATTTTCATCTTTCAAAAGCCATTTGATTTTTTCTGAAGCTTTAATTTTTTTATCCAAGTAAAAAACTTCTTTTTTCTCTTCTTGACAGGAACTTATAAGAATAATTAGAAGTAAAAATACTTGAAGAAATGATATATTTATTCTCATAATTTGAATTGAATTATTACTTTTGTGTACACCTTGTTTTATAGGTATAAAATTAATAAAATGTCTTTGAGTTTAACGCTAATTATTATAATTATTACGGTATTAATTTCCATGCAAGGATTTAATAATCAAGATTTTCTATATAAAATGGCACTTTCTCCTTATAATGTGAAACACAAAAAACAGCATTTTAAACTGATTTCACACATTTTTGTTCACTCAGATTGGCCACATTTGTTATTCAATATGATGTCGTTTTACTTTTTAGGAGATGCACTTTTGAATATTCAGCCTTATGCAGCAGCTCATATTTCTGGCGGATTAGTTCAAACCTATGGTTTCGTGAATGGAAACCTTCATTTCATTGTTCTTTATTTTGTTGGAGGCTTTTTTGCTACATTTTGGCCTATGATACGCAATCAAGATAATCCAAATTATATTTCACTTGGCGCATCTGGAGCAGTTTCTTCTGTTATTTTCGCCATGCTTTTATGGAATCCAGCAATAGAATTACAGCTGATGTTTTTGCCCGGAATTGGGATTCCAGCTTATGTTTTTGGTCCACTATATCTAGCTTTTGAATTTTGGGCTTTTAAACGAGCTAAAACAAATATTGCACACGATGCTCACATTGGTGGAGCAGTTTTTGGCGTACTTTACGTTTTAATTATTAATATTGACAAAGGAAAAGAGTTTTTTAGCACAATTTTAGGATAATATGTCTGTACTTTATGTAAATAATAATGGCGAATTATTGCCAAACGAGGGAGCAACAATAGCTGCTGGAAATCGTTCATACCTTTATGGAGACGGCTTATTTGAAAGCGTTCGAATTTTAAATGGAAAAGCTATCAATTTGATTAATCATCACAAAAGATTGATGGAAGGAGCGAAAGTGCTCAAAATGCGCGTGCCTTCATTTTATACGGTTGACTTTTTTGCTTCAAAAATTGATGAATTGATTGAAAAATCAGGAATCAAAGAAGGTGGAAAATGTAAAATTTCCATTGATAGAGCAGGGGGAGGGACATATTCACCCGAAATGAATGAAGTTACTTTTTTCATTGAAATCTATCCCTATGATGCAAATTTGTTTGAATTAAATTCAAAAGGTTTGGAAATTGATATTTATACAGATCTAAAAAAACAAAAAAATTTCCTTTCAAACTACAAAACAAAAAATGGTTTAGTTTACATCATGGCAGCAATCACTGCAAAAGAAAAAAACCTAGACGATTTATTGATCACCAATGACAAGGGTGGGATTTTAGAAAGCACAAATTCAAATCTATTTGTAGTTAGCAACGGAGTTTTATACACACCGGGCTTAGATGAAGGTTGTTTGGCTGGAACCATGCGTATGCAAGTCATAAACATTGCTTTACAACACAACATAAAAGTTTACGAATGCAATATTTTACCTCAAAATTTGTTGGCTGCCGATGAAATATTTTTCACAAACGCCATTCGTGGAATCCAATGGATTGGCGGCTATAGAACAAAAAGATACTTCAATACTGTTGCAAGAAGGATTCAGTCTTATCTCAACGATTATTGGGAAAACACTTAAGAAAGACTTTTTTAAAATTGCCTTTTCTTCGTTAAACATCTATTTTTTAATTCTCATTTGTTTAATATAAACTCGAATTTAAAAATCTCGTTCGCCTCGAAAAATCTAATTTTAAAAAATCCTTTCAATTTAACTTAATAAACTTTATATTTTTGCATAAAAATTAAAAAATGAGATACGACGTAGCAATTATTGGTGGTGGAATTGTGGGTGCAGCAACATTGTACAAACTTCAATTGAAAAATCCAGATTTAAAAATCGTTTTGATTGAGAAAGAAAAAATGCTTGCCGATCATCAAACTGGGCATAACTCTGGGGTAATTCACTCAGGACTTTATTATACTCCAGGTTCTTTAAAAGCTAAAAATTGTGTTTCTGGCAGACATGAATTGGTAGCTTTTGCAAAAGAACATAACATTGCTCATGATATTTGCGGAAAAGTTGTTGTAGCAACAAAAGAAAGTGAATTTCCTTTTATGGATAAAATTTTCAATAACGGAATTGCTAACGGAATAGAAGGAATTGAGAAAATTAACGCACAACAAATTCAAGATATTGAACCTCATGTAAGAGGAATTGCTGGAATTTGGGTTCCATGTACAGGAATCATAGATTTTCGTGGAGCTACCATAAAAATGGTTGAAATTGCTTTATCAAAACAAGCTGAAAGTAAGCTATTGCTAGAGCATGAAGTATTAAGTGTAGAAAAACATGAAGATTTTTCAATCATTCAGACAAATAAAGATAGGATTGAAGCAAAATATTTAGTATTTTGTGCTGGATTACAAGCTGATAGATTAGCGAAAAAAGATGGTGTTGATTTAAAAGAAAAAGTTGTTGGATTTAGAGGTGATTATTATGAATTAACGGATGAAGCAAAACACAAGGTTCGTAACTTGATTTATCCTGTTCCGGATCCTCAATTTCCATTTTTAGGTGTGCATTTTACACGTATGACAAATGGAGATATTGAGTGTGGACCAAATGCCGTTTTTACTTTCAAACGAGAAGGTTATGGTAAAACTGATTTTTCTTTTGCTGATACATGGGATGCATTGACATATAAAGGTACATGGAAATTGTTTTTCAAAAATATGAAATATGGAATTGACGAATACCGTCGTGCTTTTTCAAAAAAATTATTTTTAAAAACACTTCAAGTCATGATTCCAGACTTAAAAATGGAAGATATTAAACCAGGTAGAGCAGGAGTGAGGGCTTTACTTTTGAGAGAAGATGGAGACACACGTGATGATTTCAGAATCGAATATCACGGACATTCAATCCATGTTTTAAACGCTCCATCTCCAGCGGCCACGGCTTCTTTGGCAATTGGGGGATATATTGCTGAAGAAGCAGAAAAACATTTTGGATTAAAATAGATATTGAAATTTTTTAAAGTCATATTATATTGTCTTTTCGTCACAAATCTTTTTTCACAAAAACTACAGAAACTAGATTTTACAGAAGAAGAACAGAATTGGATAAAAAATAATCCTACTGTTTACTTTGGCTATGATCCAAACTGGCCGCCGTATGAGATGTTTTCAAATGGAAAATATACAGGAATTTGTAACGATTACATTCAAATTATAGCAAAAAAGACAGGAATTAATTTCCAACCAGTCAAAAATTACACTTGGGAAATGTCTTTTCAAGCCTTGAAAGACAATAAAATCTCCATGGTTCCTGGTGCAGGAATTACAAAGGAGCGAAAAGAATTTTTAATCTTTACTGAAAATTACATCAAATTGCCTTGGGTAATTGTTACAAAACAAGATAATCCAAACAATATCAATCACTTATCTGATTTGAACTTCAAAAAGGTTTCTATACCAAGAGATTACATGCAAAATGAAGTTTTGGAAAGAGATTTTCCAAATATAAAACTTATTCTGAGAGATAATTTTTCTGAATGTTTAAAAGATGTTTCGACCGGCGTAAGTGAAGCTACCGTAGGTAGTTCAGGTGTAATTACTTATTTCATGAATGAAACTGGCTCAACAGATTTGGGAATTGCTTGTTACACGCATTACAAAAATTACAAAGTAGCTTTTGCTTTCCCTCAAGAGCAAGTCATTTTAAGAAATATTGTACAAAAAGCATTAAAAACAATCACTTTAGCTCAAAGGCATAAAATTCACTCCAAATGGGTAACAATAAAATTCAAGAAGAGTTTTGATTACAGTAAAATTGTATTTTATACGATAATTTCAACAATTATATTCTTCATAATTTTTATCATGTTTTTTATTTGGAATAAATCCCTTAGAAAACAAATTTATTTAAGAACAGAAATTGAGAAAGAATTATCAAAAACTTTAGAAAAAGTAAATAAGCAAAATGACGATAAAACGGTTTTATTACAGGAAATTCATCACCGAGTAAAAAACAACTTACAAATCATCATTAGTTTGTTGCGTTTACAAGCCAATACGCATATCAACGACGACGTTAAAGAAGCTCTAAATGAGGCAGTTGAACGTGTGAATTCAATTTCTTTAGTTCACGAACACATCTATAAAAACCCAAATTTAGCCGAGATTAATTTAACAAAATACATTCAAAATTTAGGAGAAGAATTAAAACGCGTTTTTATCAAAGATTTTGAAGTAAAATTAATTATTAATACAAACGAGACTAATTTAAATATCAAACCCATAATTCCTTTAGCATTGATTTTAAACGAATTAATGACTAATAGTTTGAAATACGCTTTTAAAACAAAAAATGCTGGAACAATCACAATTGATTTATTTATTGAAGACAATAAACTTGTAATGGATTATTCTGATGACGGTGTTTGGTACAACAATACATATTCACGAAATTTCGGAACTTATTTAATTGAAATCTTTACAGAACAATTGAATGGTACTTTTATTAAGAATATTGAATCAAATACGACTTATCATTTTGAATTTCATGATTATTAGGTGTTTTTTTGTGCGCTTGCGTTTATGTTAGGTAGGTTTTCATTAAAAGTATAACATCTTTTAACTTAGGAATCGATATGTTTTATTTTTCGTATTAATATTATTTTTGAATTATGTGGTCTCGAAAATTCGATAAATGCATTGACTGTGGTACAACTGAGATAAAACATGTTGCCAAAGGTTTGTGCATTAAGTGCTATACATTAAACACTGAAGCAGAACATAAAAAACACCAAAGGCATAAAAGGGGAGTAGCGGATATTTTTTTGACCAAAGAAAAGCTAATTGAGTTATACATTGATAAAGGTATGTCTTTTTCAGACATTGGGAGATTGGCTGGATGTACAAGAGGGAATGTTTATTACAAGCTGAAAAAATTTGGAATTGATTCTAGATCCAAAACTGATGCAAGAACAATGGCATTAGATAAGGGGAAAATTAAAACGACACGAACTGATGAATTTGGAAATGAAGAAGAGATTGTTTCCAAAAAGATAAGATATAACAAAACCTTTTTTAAGAATTGGTCTGCAGAAATGGCATATGTTTTAGGTTTGATTTATACAGATGGAAACTTGCATATCCGAAAAGCAAAATCATCTTACGAATTAGGTGTTTTATCTTTTGCTCAAAAAGAAAAAGAACTTGTCGAAAAGTTTCTGAATTTAATGGGATGTGATGCAACGATTAGATTTAAGGAAAAACGTGAATTGAAGAATACTACAGCTGGAGAATTGTATTATTTCAGTATAGGAAACAACGATGTCGCAAATGATCTACTACGACTTGGAATTACACCAAACAAGAGTTTAGATATGGAGTTTCCAAAAATACCAGATGAGTTTTTACGACATTTTGTTCGAGGTTTTTTTGATGGAGATGGTTCGGTTTATTTAGAATACGGAAAATCAATACGAGTAAAATTATTGTCAGGTTCAAAAGAATTTATTATAAAATTAAATTCCCTAATGACTAAAAATGGTTTTTCAGAAAGGAATATTTATGGTGGAACACCGAGTACGCCAAATGCATACTTTATAAGGTATAATTCAGATTTGGAAGCTTTAAAGTTTTACAATTATATTTATAATGAGGTTCCTGAATCTTTGTATCTCATAAGAAAAAAATATGTATTTGAAGAATATTTCGATATCAAAATTTAAAACATGAAAAATAAAATTTTCATGTTTGTCTATTTATACATAATGACTTTTTAGACCATATAAATTTGCCATATAATTAATATTATGTTAAATAGAATATTCTGATTCAACTAATATATTGAATCTTTGTATAAAAAGTCTATGAATTAAAAATCAAATCCCCCACCTTCACCGTTAACTTTTGCTTTCTTAATATCGTATTTACCGAATTTGTAACTTACATTCAAATAAAATCGACGTGTATTTTGTTTGAAACCAGCTTGTTGTGTAGCTCCAGGCTGAATCACTTGAAAACGAAATTCTTGTGTATCAAAGACATCTGTCAATCTAAATCCAATTGTCCATTTACCATCTTTAAGCGTTTTATCTCCCGATAAATCAGCTGAAGCTCTTGGTTGAAAAATTCCTTGTGCTGTAACAACTGGCGAATTGTAGCGTGCATTTACTTGTAAAGTTGCTGTTTTTTTCCAAAATTCAAATGTTCCAGCATACTTTACACTCCAGAAAAAACCACTATTATTCCAATTTGAACCTGGTGTGTCGTCCGTGAATTTGATATTATTTCCGTTTCCAGAAAGCATGTTTTTCATCCACGGAAATGGTCGATACACAAAAACTATTTCTGGACCAAAACTAACACTATTATCAAGGTTTGCGTAGCTTACAGAAGATGCTCCATTGTCGTAAAATTGCTTCACTCTCGAAATAACACTTTTCGTTTGTCTGTAAAAAACACTTGCTGTAATGTTAAATTTCTTTTTGTTGAGTGAATATCCAAAGTCAAATGAATTGATGTATTCTGGTTTCAATGCTGGATTTCCCAAACGCAAATTGTATGGATCAGCGTAACTTGTAAAGGGATTCAAATTTTCACTTGTTGGTCTGTTGATTCTTCTACTGTAACTCAAACTCAATTCACTTTCTTTTGAAATGTCATATTTAAGAAATGCCGAAGGAAAAATGCTGAAATATTTATTCTTCATCCACATAATCTGGTTTCTGATGTGCAA
>JAZKEO010000023.1:34168-88654 GCA_040386975.1 Bacteroidota bacterium
AACTAAATTTGGTGCTTGCAAAGCTTGTTCAGCTCTCAAACCCGCTTGATACCTAAACTTTTTAACTTGTTGTCCTAAATTTGAATAAACAGAAAAAAGTTGTTCAATGTATTCGTATTCAAAATTTGAAAGTGTGTCAGCGGAAAATACTTTAGTAACTGAATCTTGTGTTTCTGAATTTGTTATTGTAGAAGCGTTTCTCAAAATGGCCTTCGCTCCGGCTTCAAATTTAATAGATTTTGGAAAAATACGCAGTAAATCTGTTTGAATTGTTGTAACATTAAACTTCTCATTATTAAACAATTGTTGATTCATATCTTGTCTAGAATCTGTTGAACCATTTCTTAATTGATAATCTTCGGAATAGAATCCTGAAACTTTATTCTTACCAAGAGATTGATTTGCATCAAAAACTAAACTTCCTTTATCATCCTTGAAATCAAGCTTGTAATTCAAATTAAAGTCCATTCCTTGGTTACTTTCTGGGTCTGAAGCTGAACGAATCCATTCTGTTTGAACAACATTGGTGCTATCAAATTGATAATTCTCTAAATCCCCTACTCGTTCGCGTTCTCCTAAATTCATTGTCGCTGAAAAACCCAATGTATTTCTGTCTTTCAGGTAAAAATCTGTACCAAAACGAGCTGTGTGATTAACCATTAAATCTGTTCCGAAACGATATTGTTCCAAACCAAAAAAGTTGTTGTTAACAGTTCTTTCAATTTTACTGTCAAAAGCTCTTGTTCCTTCGTAATATTTGTAAGAATAATTCCCGTAAACATTTACTTTGGCATTTCTGACGCTTAAACCCGCAGTTGCATTGTACGCGTTTCCTGTCCCTGCACTTAAAGCTACATTCCCATTAATGCCTTTTAACTTGTTCTTTTTCAGTACAATATTGATAATCCCAGAAGTTCCGTCGGGATCGTATTTCGCAGAAGGATTTGTTACAATTTCGATTCTTTCAATTGAATTTGCAGGAAGTGCGTCAAGTAAACTTTTCCCATTTCCACCAGCAATTGAACTTGGTCGTCCATCAATTAATATAGTCACATTTCCATCTCCACGAAGGGATATTTTTCCTTCAGAATCGATTTCCACAGAAGGAACATTGTTCAAAATATCATTTGCTGTTCCACCACGAACGGATAAATCTTCTCCAACATTATAGACTTTTTTGTCAATATTGTTGAGCAATAAATCTTGTTTGGCAACAACTTTCACTTCGTTTAATTCAATTAAAGAATCTGATTTTATTCCGATTTTCCCTATGTCTTTGTTTGGTTTTTCTTGCGTAAAAACAATATTCTGAATGATTTTTGTTTTATATCCGGCAAATGAAATTTTGGCAAAATATTTACCCAAAGGAATTTCATCCAATTTTATGATTCCTTTTGCATTGGTGTAAACTCCTGTTTTTACAAGTGAATCTTTTACTGAAATCAATTTTAAGGAAACATATTCCAATGGATTGCCAGTCAAAGAATCCAAGACTTGCCCGCTTAAAATTCCAATTTTTGGAGTATTTCCTTGTGAAAAATTAAATGAAATGGAACAAATTCCAATCGCAAGTAATATAATGTATTTTTTCATAATCATTTAATTCTATTCATTTTAGTAGCGTATGTTTAGAATGATTTTTTTAATGGAAATAATAACAGAAGTAAATTTTCTAACTGAAATATTAACTACGAAGTTTATCCAATAAAGAACTTAAAACTTCAGCTTCTTCTTCCGTTAATTTTTCTGAGAATAAAAATAGGTCAACAAAATCTTTATCGTTATCCATCAGGCTTAATAATTTTAATCCTTTTTCTGCTATTTTAGCAAAAACAACGCGTTTATCTTCTTCACAACGAACACGTTCAATCAAGCCTTTTTCGCAAAGTTTATCCATTAAACGTGTTGTATTCGGTGATTTTTCAATCATACGCTCCTTAATTGTATTGACATTTAAGAAATCATTTGCTCCACGTAAAATGCGTAAAATATTGAATTGTGCCATCGAAATATCATACTTCGACATGTATGAATTGTGATTTTGAAACATCCAATTTGAAGTAAAACGAATGTTTATGATTGCCTTTTGGCGTGCATTTGCAAATTTCGATTTTATTTCCTCCCCTATTTCCATTGTACAAAGGTACTTACCAAGGTATAAAATTCAAAATAAAATCATGGGAATGAGGCTTTTCTAACAAAAAATTAACTTTTTTTACAATACGGGACTTCAAAAAAATATCTTTTTCTGCGTTGAACTTCAATTTTAAAAAGTTCATTTACACGAGTAAACTCACTTTTCAAAATATTGTTCGCCTAAAAAAATCTAATTTTTAGAAGCCCTAAAGATTTTATATCTTAATCTAATTTAAAATCAGATGTCTTGTGGAAAACAATTTCTGGATAATCTTGTTCTGCCATTTGAAGTAAGAACGATGTTTCAGCTAAAAACACGTAGTTATCATCTTTGTCTTTAGCGATATTCCCTGTTTTTGCGCTTAAAAATTGCTTTAATTTAGCTTCATTATCGGTTGTAATCCAACACGCTTTGTGGTAATTTCTTGGCACAAAACGACAAGAAGCTCCATATTCATGCTCTAAACGATGTGCGATAACCTCAAATTGTAATTGTCCAACTGTTCCAACAATCTTACGATTTCCAGGTTGTTGAATAAACATTTGAGCAACTCCCTCATCAGTTAACTGACGAATTCCTTTTTCTAATTGTTTTGATTTTAATGGATCTAAATTCTCTAATTCTTGGAAAATTTCTGGAGAAAAACTTGGAATTCCTTTGTACATGAATTTTTCTCCTTCAGTCAATGTGTCACCAATTTTGAAATTTCCTGTATCATACAAACCAATAACATCTCCCGGAAAAGCTTCATCGATTACACTTTTATCTTGTGCCATGAAAGAAGTCGGATTCGGAAATTTGAATTTTTTATCCAAACGAACATGTGAATAAAAGGTATTTCTCTCAAATCTTCCTGAAACGATTCTCAAAAAGGCAATTCTATCACGGTGTTTTGGATCTAAATTGGCGTGTATTTTAAAGACAAAACCGGAAAATTTGTCATCAGCTGGATTGATAAAACGAGCATCAGATTCTCTTCCTCTTGGAGATGGAGAAATACGAATAAAAGTGTCTAATAATTCTTGAATACCAAAATTATTTACTGCTGAACCAAAAAATACGGGTGCAACTTCTCCAGATAAATATCTTTCACGGTCGAAGGCATCGTAAACACCTTCAATCATCTCTAAATCTTCACGTAATTCGATAGCAGGCTTCTCCCCTACTATTTCGTCTAATTCTGGAGAATTTATGTCTGAAAGCGAAACAACTTCTTTTGAAATTTTAGTTTTATTTGCCTGAAAAAGATTGATTTTTTGGTCGTAAATATTGTAAACTCCTTTGAAATAATCGCCCATTCCGATTGGCCAAGTTAGCGGACGAACTTTAATATCCAGTTTATCTTCCAATTCATCTAAAAGTGTGAATGCATCTTTTCCATCTCGATCCATTTTGTTGACAAAAATAATCACGGGAGTATTTCTCATACGACATACCTCCATCAATTTTTCGGTTTGCGTTTCAACACCGTTTGCACAGTCAATCACAAGAATTACACTATCGACAGCAGTTAAAGTTCTGTAAGTATCTTCCGCAAAATCCTTATGTCCGGGAGTATCTAAAATGTTAACTTGTTTTCCACCGTATTCAAAAGCCATGACGGAAGTTGCAACGGAAATCCCACGTTGCTTTTCAATTTCCATGAAATCGGAAGTTGCTGTTTTTTTAATTTTATTATTTTTTACAGCACCTGCAGTTTGAATAGCTCCACCAAAAAGTAATAATTTTTCAGTTAAAGTTGTTTTTCCAGCATCTGGGTGAGCAATGATACCAAAAGTTCTTCTTTTCTCTATGGATTCCGTGTATTTCATGTCTTAAAAATGGGTGCAAAGATACGATTTTTTTTAGATAAAATTAAATATCAGATTTTAAAGCAATTAAGTGAAAAATAGAATTTATTTTAAATCAAAAGTTCACTTTTTTGTAATTTTATACGTCTAACAGAGTAAGAACATGTTTTTAATTATTATATTTAAACTCTTTTGGGGTTTTTATGATAAAACTTGTCTCTAAATTGAACCGAAACTATTAAATTAACCATAATTCATTACTCTATGAGAAAAATTTTCCTAATTCTCTCTTTTTTTACTACAATTTATGGTTTTTCACAGCCAATTGCAAATTTTACTGTTAGTCATACTATTGCTTGCGTTGGAGACACAGTAACAATGACAAGTACATCCACTTTAAGTTCAGAAATTGTTAACTATATTTGGTCAGCTCAAGGAGCAGTTGTTGATTCATATCAAGGTCCAAATGCAACAAGTTTTAGTTTTGTTTACTCAAATCCTGGTACTTTTTCTTTCAGTTTAATTGTTCAGGATCAAGATGGTGGTTCTTCTACCAAAGTGAGTCCTGATGCAATAGTTATTCATCCGAATCCTGTTGCAACAATTGTTTCGTCAAATTTATCATGTACACTTCCTTTTCAGCTGAGTTTCAGTAATACAGGTTCCACAACAGGATCTGAAATTCAGTCTAATTGGCAATTTCCTTCAGGCTCACCTGCCACTTTTACAGGGAATCAAACCTCAGTTTCTTATGCAAATGAAGGAAATTTTACAGCATCTTTAACAATATTAAACACAACAACTGGATGCTTTGACACAGAGCTAAAGCCTTTAATTTTAACAGATTTTATAGCTGATTTTGAAGTTCCAGCAACCTTTTGTAAAGGTGTTTCTATTCAACTGTTTGATTCAACGTCTACTGGGGTAAATCAATGGACATGGACTTCATCGGGAGGAACAATAACAAATTCCACATCACAAAATCCGTTTATTACTTTTAATCAAGCAGGAACTTTCACGATTACATTAACTGCAAATAATACTTCAGCATCTTGTCAGGATATTATAACTAAGACAATTACAGTTACGGAATTACCTGTTGTTTCTTACAATCAAAATTTAACTTTTGGCTGCGCTGACAAAACAGTTGTTTTTTCAAATACTACTCCGAATGCAGCGGGTTCAACTTTTATTTGGGATTTTGGTGATGGAACTCCAGCTTTTACCGGGTTAACTCCTCCCCCTCATAATTATTTGCAAAATAACAAAATGTTTTTTCCAGTCCTGACTAGAACAGATGCCAATGGTTGTGTAAATACTTTTACTGGTGACACAATTTACTTTTTTCCTCCAGAAGCTCACATGACAGCCACTCCGCCATTAGGTTGTGCACCAATGTTAGTTCAATTTACTGATGTTTCTTACTCACCAGAGCAAATTGTTTCTTGGCTATGGAATTTTGATGATGGGACAACTTCAACGCTTCAAAATCCTACTCATTCATTCCCTTGTGGAACCTATAATGTTAGTTTAACAATAACAACAGTTACTGGTTGTACGGATATTACATTTATGACAGATCAAATTTTAAATTTAGCAGGCGCGAGCGTAACTACCGTTCAAGATAATATTTTTATTTTTAAACAAATGTCGGATTCTACTGTTTTTAGAAACTTTTCAAATAATGGAAGCAATGATTTTCAGTACCCGACAATTCGATATGGAGAAATTGTGAATAATACATTTACTTATACTCCATCATTAGCTTGTCAAAATGAACCATTTATATTTACTGGAATCGCTCCTACTTGTCCGCCTGAAAATGATATTGAATATACATGGCATTTTGAAGGTTTTGGGACTGGAACTTCAGTAGAACCAGTGTTTACAAAAATATTCTTTGATACTCTACATACAACAACGCCTATTGATGTTGGTCTCGAAGCAGATTACAGAGGTTGTATCACCCCTTTAAATACTTTAACAGATATAATTTATTTAAAAGGTCCTGTTTCTAACTTTTTAACGAGTGGAACATTTTGTAATATCGGTCCTGGTCCACATACCATAAATGTTGATGATTCTCAATCCATTTATGGCCATATCGGAGATTATATTTTTGAAGGAACACAAGTTGTGGAAGACCAAGATGATGATGATGTTGATGTTTTGTATGTTTGGGGGGATGGAACAAGTGACTTTATTGATGATGATAATTTACTTGAAGATGCAAACAAAGGTGCGATTTCGCATATTTATAATGGGTATGGTACATACGTGATAAAACAATACATTACAAACCACACAACAGCTTGTATTGATTCTTCAGAACAAACAATTCATATTTCTTTTATTGATGCGGATTTATTAATCAACGATTCACTTTGTAGATTAAGTCATTATACGATTCCTGTAACATCAGATGCTCCAGCAGATCATGCGACAATTTCTTATCATATTACAAGAAATGGAGTTTCGACAGGTTTTCCATCAACAGGAATTGGACAAACAAATCTTGCCCCAACAACTAGTCCATTTTATTTTGTTGAAAATACTGCTGGATTTACAACAATAGATTTAGTAGCAACAAACTCAGTTGGTTGCCAGGCCACTGTAACAAAAATCATTAGAGTTTTAGAATTACCAACGGCGGATATTACGCTTATCGATGACACAGTTTGCATTGGTGCTTTGGGCTTTTTTACTCCCGAAAATTCCTCACATGGAGATTTTCAGAACGGTTGGTTGGAATTTCAATGGACAATCAATAACAATGAAGCATATTTCGAATCTTATGATTTAGATACACAGTCTTATATTGTTAATAATCAAATAAATGTGAGTTTGGTTGTTGTTGATAGTTTTGGTTGTGTTTCAAATAATATTGCTACAAAAACTATTAAAACTCAAAAACCAACAGCGAGTTTTTCAACCAATCAGTATCTATGTAACGACATCAATGAATTAATGGATGGTTCAGCTTCTATCGGTAATGAACCCTTGACTTATGAATGGTTTTTAGATGGTGTTCCAGTTCCAAATTCAAATACAGATTCTTTGTACAATGTAATTACTGTTTCTCCACCAGACATTTTGTCAAAAAATTACACATACACTTTAATTGTTACTGATGATAGAGGTTGTCAAGATGTCTTAGATAAAAATGTGTATGTTTCAAACCCAAGAGTTGATTCTGTTGCAACAGTTTTTAGCGCCACCAGTGTTGATTTAAGCGGAAATTTTACTTGTCCAGATGTTTATACAGACTTCGATTTGTACTATACTTCAGATCAGGTTGTTACAGATTTTCAATGGTCATTTGGAAATGATTTCGATACAGATATAGATTCTTACAATCAAAATCCTTCTGGAACTCAATATTATCAGGCAGGTTCTTACGCCTACTCAGTTTTACTAACTGAACCAGTAACGGGTTGTATTTTTGGAGATTCACTAGATCCATTTTTAACAATTGGTGGTCCAACTGCTGAACTTTTAGTAACTCCTGATCCTTTGGATATTTGCGGATTAAGATTTATGTTCCAAATATTAAACCCATCAGACAATTTAGATGAATGGACTTGGAGTTTAGGAGATGGGACAATTGTGAGTAGTCTTGATTCTGCAAATACATTTTACCATACTTTTTTAGATGCCGATCATGAAAATCCGTCTATCATAATAAAAGATTCAGCTTCGGGTTGCGATATAAAAATACCCAACCCAATAGAAATTTATGAAAATAGTTTAGATGCACTTTTTACTATAAATCCAGAAAACCCTATTGTTGAGTTAGATATGTTATTTGATGATTTCTCAACCACAAATCCAAACAGTCCAATTGTTTCCTGGTTTTGGGATTTCGGTGATGGAACAACGTTGAATTCATCAAATTCAAATTCAGTTAATCATGTTTACCTAAATGAAGATAGTCAGTTAGTTACCTTAACCATTACGGACAATAAAGGTTGTACAGACCAATATTCGCTCCCAATTGATTTGTTCACTGTGAATTTAGTTTTGCCAAACATCATCACAAACGCTGGAAATAAAGGTGTAAATTCTTGGTTTAGCTTGTTTGAAGATATCTTTTCAGATTATGAATTAATCATTGTTAACCGTTGGGGAAATGTGGTTCAAAAAAGCAACAAAGATCCACTTAATCCTTTGTATCTATGGAATGGACGTGATTACAAAAGCGATGAGATTTGTTCTGATGGAGTGTATTTTTATGTGATTGAAGGAAGATTAATTAATGGAAAACAAGTTAAATTACAGGACTTCTTAACGCTTTCTGGTGGTAAGTTTTGAGATTTGTAAGTAAGAATCTTCACTTCTTAATCAACTTAAGTGCTCCCCTAATTTTTTTGACACCTTGTAAATCATAAGAATACAGTTTCACAACACGATTGACTTTGATTTTTAGGTAATCATTCAAATACTTTTGTCTGTTAACTTTTAAAGAAGACAAACTTCCCAACGCTCCTTTAAATGCAGGAACAAAAGGAACAAGAACGGTTTTTACTGTTTTTTGAATAGCTTTTGCATCCGCAGTTCGATCGCTCAAAATGGCAAATTCATTTTCAAAAAGCCAATAAAGTTCATGTTCAAAATAGTGAATAATTTTCTCATTTTGTTTCGTTTTTGTGTAAGCAGAATACTTTGTAAGTTCGGATAGTTGTTGCTCAACTTTATTTATTAATCCCAATGAATTCGAAGAGTTAAAGTAAGTGAGAATAGAATCTTTAAACGTTTTATTTATGTATTTAAAACTACTTTCTAGCATCGAATCATTTTGATGAATTCTATCTTCATAAATCAAACTGGTATTGTAAATATCTATGAAAGAAGCTTCGTACAAATCAATTGTTTTATTGAAGGTGAAAAAGATTCTTTTCATTAAGGAATCGCCAATTGTTTTTGCAAAAGTTTGGAGTTTTTTTATGCTATCAATTTGATGTTTAAAATCGTCAAATCTGGTTTTCCAAAAAATAGAATCTACAATTTTTAAGGTGTCGATCTTGAATTCATTCGATTTATAAGATGAATTACTGTTCCCCATTAATTGCAATTGCTTGACACTTTTTGTTTCGTATTTCAAAATTCCTTTCGTGAAAACAGATTCTACTCGAATCATTAGGTTTTGCATGTAACTTAAGCTTTTTTGCTTGTTTTTATCTGAAATATTTTCACGCTTAAAAAAATACAACATATATTTTTTCTTGGCCGTGTTGTAATTTTTAATTCCAGTTAATGCAATTTTGATATTGTTTTCAACGGAATCACACACTTGAAACAAATAATCTCGGGTTTCAATATTCTTACCTTTTTTATTACTTTCAAAAAGCAAATATGAAAACAAATGATTTCCTTTATCTCCAAAATTATCGATATTGAATTTTTGTAAAGAATCTGCTTTCCAAAGCAAACGTTTTTGATTGTCTAAGGAAAAATATTCTTCATTTAAGCCATCGTAGTTAAAATCTCCTTCTTTCTTGATAATTGTATCAGACATTAAATAAACAGAATCTAAAAATTCACTCAAAACTACTGGCGCGTTATTCATCTGCCAATGAGCAATCGAACTCAAATGGTCTTTCGCAAAAGCTTCAGGTTTTTTAAAAATATAATCTTTTCTTGCATTTGAAACATAGGCAACACGATAAGGAATTGGCTTTTTAATACTGACTTTCTTTGATTTATCAGGATTTAATGCTGCTCTTTTTCTTTCTTTTGACCAAAATAATTTCCAAAATTTCCAAGCTTTGATTTTTATCATCAAACGTTGAAACCATGTTTTTTGAACTTCTGCTACACCTACAATTTGAACTCGACCAGCATCCCAAGTTGGATCACAAACAAACCATTTTCCATCAGCTTTAAAAGCCATCCAACTGTGGTCAGCGTTGTAAATGGAAGTATCAAAACCTAAAGTAATGTCTTTTGTGTAACCTTCGACTTCAAAAGCTGGAATTCCAACTTTATCCAACATAGCAACCATTAAATTCGAATAACCACTACAAGTTGTTTTTCGTTTTGCAAAAACTAATTCAGGAGATTGAAAACGATAAGGTTCACCACTTTTAAAAGCTCTGTAATCGTAAACAATGTTTGATGTTACCCACTCGTAAATCGCTAAAATTTTTAAGCTGTCAGAATTTTTGTTTAAAACAAGTTCTTTAGCAACACTTTCAAAAGTTTCCACATCTCTCTTGAACTGCGAAAATAAAGTAAAGCAAGGAATTAATAGTAGTGTAGTTAGTTTAAACCTCATAGTCTTTCAATCAGTCAAATGCCTTTGATCTAAAGGGATTTTATCCAAATCATCTTCCTTTGAGCTTGTCTGGTTGTCACTTTCTGAAGCTATTGAATTATCGGAAACTGAGCCTGTAGAAGTTTGTTGCTTTTCAGCTTCAAGTTGTTTGTTTAGAAAATAATTACTTGTATTACTATTATTTTCGTATTTGATTGATTCATTCAAATCACTTGTAAATTCTTCGAATGGTTGTTGAATTTCTTGTACTTTTTCCTGAAAAATTCCTTCTAAATTTAGGTCACCTTTCATATCTCCAGTAGATTTTTTGATTTCATCTTGTAAATCCTGTGAAGCATCTTTAATTTGGCGAATTGTACGACCAAATGTTTTTGCAATACCGGGAATACTTTTGGAACCAAAAAATATTAAAATAAAAACTAAGATCAATAAGACCTCAGAACCAGCAACATCACTTAAAAATAGTATCATTTTTTGTATTAACACTGCAAAATTACAAAAAAAATAAAGGAATAATCTACATTTTACTTGATATATTTAAAAAACTGTGTAATTTTGCGGCGGGGTAAGTCTTTTACGACCAGCTCCTTCAGACTCCTCCAGGACGGGAACGTAGCAAAGGTATGAAGTTGAGCGGTGCGATGAAAGTAGCTTACCCTATTTTTTATTTTAATTTCCTTGAAATAATTTCAAATACCAAAAAAGTTAATCTTAATATATAATTTACAATGAAATTTTTTATTGATACAGCCAATTTACAAGAAATCAAAGAAGCAAACGATTTAGGGATTTTAGATGGTGTTACAACAAATCCGTCTTTGATGGCTAAAGAAGGAATTACAGGAACAGATAAGATTTTAAAACATTACGTTGATATTTGTAAAATCGTTGATGGAGATGTGAGTGCCGAAGTTATTTCTGTTGATTTCGCTGGAATGGTTCGCGAAGGAGAAATGTTGGCTGATTTACATCCAAATATTGTGGTTAAAATCCCAATGACTTTGGAAGGTATTAAAGCAATAAAATATTTCCATACAAAAGGAATTCGTACAAATTGTACATTAATCTTTTCTGCTGGACAAGCTTTATTAGCTGCAAAAGCTGGAGCAACATATATTTCACCATTTATTGGACGTTTAGATGATATTTCAACAAACGGAATTGAATTAATTGCTCAAATTCGTGTTATTTTTGATAACTACGGTTTTGAAACTGAAATTTTAGCTGCTTCTGTTCGTCATACAATTCACATCATTCAGTGTGCGGAAATTGGTGCAGATGTTATGACTGGACCTTTAAGTGCAATTAAAGCTTTAGCAAATCACCCACTAACTGATTCTGGATTAGAGAAGTTTTTAGCAGATTACGCCAAAGGTAATAAGTAAGCTTTTAAAATATTCACCACTGAGAAAATCTGATATTTATTTCTCTCAGTTTCTCAGTGGTAAAAATGAATTAACATTACATGAAAGTCACTTTAAAAACAGGAATTATTTTTGCTTTGATTTGGATTATTTTCAAATTGAGTTATCATTTAATTTTACCAAATACAACTGAATTGACAGTAAGCATTTTTGTAAACATGTTTTTGCTTTTGTCAGCGATTTCATTTGGTTTGTATTTCCACAAGAAAAAAGAAGGTACAACGGAAGGAAATGCATTAAGTGACATTAAAGCAGCTATGACAAGTGGAGTTCCTTACGCTGTAATAATTTCAATTTTCATGTATTTCTATTACAATAACATCAATCCTGAGTTTATTGAAAAGATTAGAAAGCCTAAAATCGAAAATCTTAAAAAAGAACTTTCTTCTGAAAAATACATTGCAAAACTAAAGCGTTTGAATCCTGAATTGGAAACAAAAACAAAAGCTGAGATTTATCAAGCAGGTTTGAGTAATGTAAATGCTCAAATAAACCCAAAATCTACTGCAATACTAGCAATCTTGGGAATGATTTTTTTATCTACTGTTTATTCTATTTTGATAACAGTTATTTTCAGAAAAATCTTGTTTCGCCAAGCATTAAAAAATTAATTTTCTTTTGTAAATGGAAATAAATTCAAAACTTTTTATCAAAAATGAATCTATTTCAAAAAAATGATTAATATTGCAGACAGATACAACTATAAAACGGTTCCGTTTTCTAAAATCTATTCTTTTAAAAACAAATTCTCTTTAATTTCAAACCCATATTTCTTTTATGAATCTTAACGATTTAGAAACTAAAAAAATTAGTGATTTGCGTCAAATTGCAAGTCTTGCAGGTATTCCAAATGCAGAAACATTAAAAAAACCAGAAATTTTAGCTGAATTAGCTAAACTTGAATCAACTGAAAGTAAAATAGAGGATGCCCCAAAAGCTGAGAAAATTGTTAAAACTCCAGTTAAAAAAGTTTCAGTAAAACTTGAAACTTCGACAGGCTCAGTTTCCGAAATACCAGCAAGCTTAAAAGAGGATAATTCGCAAGTAAAAGAAAAAAGAAAGAGAATCATAAAAACAGAAGTTGTCTCTGCTCCTATTTTAGAAAAAAGTACGGAGGAAGTGGTTACGAATACTGTTTCACCTGAACCAGTTGATTTATTTTCTCAAGAAAATACTCCTTCAGAAACAACATCAGAAGATAAAAAAACTGCTGGAAGAAATTTAATCAAAAAACCTTTTGCAAAAAGAGAAGCTTCGACTGGTTCAGATACTGAAAAAACTACAGAAGAAAATAAAAAACCTCATACTCCAAAAATTTCAAACAAAGAATTATTAAATTCTTTACCTACAGCAAATCCAGAGCTTGCCAAAAACTTAACGCAACTTGAATTAGAGATTCAAAAGCGAAACGAGCAACGCAATAGAGATAGAGAATTACACAGACAAAGACAATTAGAACAAAATAAAGCTTCGGCAGGTTCAGCTAACAAACAAGAGTCAAAAACTCAAAATCCTGAGGAAGAAATTTTTGATTTATCAGGAATCGTTTCAGCAGAAGGAGTTTTAGAAGTTATTCAAGAAGGGTTTGGTTTCTTACGTTCATCAGATTACAACTATTTACCTTCACCAGATGACGTTTATGTAACTCAAAGTCAAATAAAATTATTCGGTTTAAAAACTGGAGATACTGTAAAAGGATCAATTCGTCCACCAAAAGAAGGAGAAAAATTCTTCCCATTGGTAAAAGTTGATTCAATTAACGGTCGTCATCCATCATATATTCGTGACCGAGTTCCTTTTCAATATTTAACACCACTTTTTCCAAACGAAAAATTCAAGTTAACAGGACACAAAGATGAATCTATGTCAACACGAATCATGGATTTATTTGCTCCAATTGGTAAAGGTCAGCGTGGAATGATTGTTGCCCAACCAAAAACGGGTAAAACTATGCTTTTAAAAGATGTTGCAAACGCAATCGCAGCAAATCATCCAGAAGTTTATTTGATTGTTTTATTGATTGACGAACGCCCTGAAGAGGTTACAGATATGGCTCGAAGTGTACGTGCTGAAGTTGTTGCTTCAACATTTGACGAACCAGCTGAAAGACACGTAAAAGTGGCTAACATGGTTTTGGAAAAAGCCAAAAGAATGGTAGAATGTGGACATGATGTATGTATTTTATTGGATTCAATTACACGTTTAGCGAGAGCTTACAATACAGTTTCACCAGCTTCTGGAAAAGTTTTATCAGGTGGTGTTGATGCAAATGCTTTACACAAACCAAAACGTTTCTTCGGTTCAGCACGTAAAATTGAAAATGGAGGTTCACTTTCGATTATCGCAACAGCTTTAACGGAAACTGGTTCTAAAATGGATGAAGTTATCTTTGAGGAATTCAAAGGAACTGGTAACATGGAATTACAATTAGACCGCAAAATTTCAAACAAACGTATTTTCCCAGCAATTGATATTATCGCTTCAAGTACAAGACGTGACGATTTATTACTTGGTAAAGATGTGTTGCAGCGTATTTATTTGTTGAGAAGACATTTATCTGACATGAATCCTGTTGAAGCAATGGAATTTTTGAAATCTCAAATGGATCATACGCTTTCAAATGAAGAGTTTTTAGTTTCGATGAACAAATAAGTAATTTGCCTTATTAAATTTCAAATCCAAATCTTATATCTTTGAAAAAATTATTTTTATGAGAAAAGTTACTCTTTTAATCGCAATTCAAGTTGTTTTTTCAACTCTACTATTTTCTCAAACGGGAAGATTAGCATTCACAGATGATATTAGTGGTGGCTTACATCAAGTCATTTACCACAGACAAGAAGAAAACTTAAATACAGGAAAAATTGATACAAATGCCCACATAAAATTCTATAACGGGAATTTTAGATTTGCGGGATCAATTATTGGTAAAAAAATTTTTGAAGATAGCGACTCTCCATTTTATATTGGTGAATACATTCAATTTAACTTGGGTGTTGGGATTGGAGAAAAATCTGGTAGTTCAGGCTCAACATATAATGGGAAAACATTTAATCTACTTGTAGGATTTAATGTTGGTGCAGCAGCCTCTTATAGCATTAGCGAAGAATTAACTGTAGGTTTAAAATGGATTGCTCTTGGAGGTGATATTTATTATGATCTTGATCAAAATCCAGTTTATTTAAATGGAATGACATTTCATCCAACTGCACAATATAAAAACTTTTGGGCTTCAGCTGGTTTTGGAGGAAAAACATCTAAAGAAGGGGATAAATATAAAACTCTAGATTTAGAGTTTCGTTATAATTTTTCTGAAGACCAAGAGGAAAGCAAATATGTTGGAGTTCGGTACCAAACAAATGGTTATAAAACTGATTCCAACTCAACGTCATCAAATGATGGTGGTGTAACTTTTCAGACTACAACTTATAGACAATCTGAAAGTATCAGATCAATTGGAATATTTTTTGGATTCTTCTTTTGATTAACTAGTAGAATTTCTATCAATAGTTTTCAACAAAACCAAGATTTTAAGTCATTCTTTGTTAAATTTGTACTTTATAATAAAACAGAAATATGAACTCTTGGTTTACAGTTAAAGTAAAATATACAAAACAATTAGAAAACGGAACATTTAAACGTGTTTCTGAGCCTTATTTATTGGCTGCAATGACATTTACAGATGCAGAAGCTCGCATTTACGAGGAATTAGGTTCAATTATTCGTGGTGAATTTGTTGTTACAAATATTGCTCGTACAGATTTTCACGATATTTTCCAATACGATGATGCTGACACGTGGTTTAAATGTAAGATTTCTTACGAATCACAAGATGCGGACAATGAAAAACAAAAGAAAATTTCTCAAAATTTCTTAATTGGTGCACATTCTGTTAAAGAAGCATTTGAACGTTTACAAGAAAGTCTTTCAACTTTGATGGTTGATTTTCAAATTCCTTCGATTATTGTTTCTCCAATTGTAGATATTTTTCCATACAATGAAGAATTAGACAAAGAAATCTCAAGAAAACCAATTCAAGCTTTTGAAGAAGAAGTTATTACTACAGGAAAACCAGTTTTCTCTGCTCCAGGATCTGATTTAGATGATGAAGATTTCGACGATGAAGAAGTTGATAGCGAATTGGAAGACGAATACACTGAAGAGTGAAAAATTAAGAGTTAAGAGTGAAAAATTACACTATTAAAATCTTGACATCTTAAATATCCTAAAGTCAAATAATCTAATTTATTTAGTGGAAAACTTCTTAAAAACATTGCGTAACGACCACCATCAATTTGATCAAGGAAAATTGGAGGATCATTTTGATTCTCAACCATTCTCTATGATTTCAGCTTGGTTGCGCGAAGCTTTGGAAAGAAATGTTAACGAACCAAATGCAATTTCTGTTTCAACAATTGGTTTGGATGGATTTCCAGAAACGCGAATAGTTTACATTAAAGAATTATTGGAAGAAGGATTGGTTTTTTACACAAATTACAATAGTGCAAAAGGTCAGGCGGTTAAACAAAACGACAAAGTTCATGTGTTGATTTTTTGGCCAGAATTGGAACGTCAAATTCGAATTTCTGGATTGATTGAAAAAGTTCCAGAAGAAATGAGTGACGCTTATTTCAATTCAAGACCTTATGGAAGTAAGATTGGCGCCTGGGCTTCTAATCAAAGTGAAAAGTTGAGTTCTCGTCAAGAGTTAGAAGATCGTGTACATGAATATGCTAAAAAATTCCCAATAGATGTTCCACGTCCAAAACATTGGGGTGGATATTTAGTGAAACCTATAAAAATTGAATTTTGGCAAGGAAGACCTTCACGTTTACACGACAGAATTGTGTATGAGAAAAATGAAAATTCTTGGTCAATTTACCGAATCAATCCTTAATAAATGTTTGAATTAGAGCCTTTAATTTATACTTTAAAAAATGGAATTCGCTTGGTTTACATGCATACTCCATCGCAAGTTGCCCACATGGGTGTTACGATTCTTGCAGGTTCTCGCTACGAAAATGACAACGAAGCTGGTTTAGCACATTTCCTTGAACATTGTATTTTTAAAGGAACAAATAAAAGAAGAAGTCTACATATTTTATCGCGTTTAGATTCTGTTGGTGGTGAATTAAACGCTTTTACTACAAAAGAGGAAATTTGTGTACACGCATCATTCACAAAAGAATACACCAAAAGAAGTTCTGAATTATTAGCCGATATTGTTCTAAATTCAAACTTCCCTGAAAAAGAAATTGAGAAAGAAAAAGAGATCATTCTCGACGAAATAAATTCCTATTTAGATTCTCCAGCAGATAAAATTTATGATGATTTTGAAGCTTATGTCTTTAAAAATCATTCACTGGGAACAAATATTTTAGGTACAAAAGAAACTGTTTCGGCTTTTTCTCGTTCTGAACTGTTGTCTTACATCAAACGTTATTTTTTCGCTGAAAACATTGTCATTTCTTATGTCGGAGATTTTCCTTTCGAGAAATTAATTCAAGTGCTTGAAAAAGATTTTGGACAACTCAATATATCTTCAAAAATTGAAAAGCCACTTCCTTTTTCAAATTACGAGAGTTTTAAAATTCGTTCTAAGGAAGCAAATATTCAAACTCATGCTGTTATTGGAGGTTTAGCTCCAGGTTACAACGATGAAAATCGTCGCGGAATGACTTTGTTAACAAATGTTTTGGGTGGACCAGCCTTAAATTCACGTTTAATTCTTTCCGTTCGTGAAAAATATGGTTATTCCTATAACATTGATGCCAACTACTCCCCTTTTGCTGATACTGGTTATTGGTCAATCTACTTTGCTACCGATCCAAAATATTTGGAGAAAACAATTAAATTAGTTTACAAAGAAATTGATCTAATGCGAGAAAAAGCCTTGAATCCTAAGCAGTTAAAAAACGCAAAAGAGCAATTAAAAGGACATTTGGCTTTATCTTTAGATAGCAATTCGGGTGTCATGCTTGGTTTAGGGAAAAGTTTATTGCTTTTTAATCAAATTGATTCTATCAAAGAAATATACGATGGTATAGACAAACTTTCAGTAAAAGAATTACAAGAAATTGCATCTATTTATTTTGATAGAAAGAATATTTCGGAGTTAATTTACGAGTTGGAATAAAATCTGAATTTCAAATATTTCCTATTTCAACACTTTAATCAAAGAATTCTACACTTCACTTCTTAACTAAAAATGTGGTATCAATTTTGAATACTTTAGCTAAAAAGAGAAATCATGAAAACAAAAATAAACCAAATTACTTGTAAAAAGATTAAAACAAGTAAAAAAGTGAAAAGCTTAGACCAAAGTCTTCTAGAACTTGGAATTCAGAAAATCAAAGAATACGAAGAAATAATTCGTTATTTCTAAAATGAAAAAGATATTGTGTTTTTTGAACCAAATTGAAAAAGAGGAACAAAGATTATAAGCTAATTTAAAAATAATTTTGTTATTTTAAATTTCTCTTATTCTCTAGCTCTCCGTGGTAAAAAAAGAAAGATAGTTTTCAAATCTTAAAAGAAAATGATTGTTCTTGAATTTTCAAAAAATCCCTTAGAGTTATTAACAATTATTTTTTTTAGCTAAAAAAATCTTATTTTTGTACTGACATGAGTGATTACATAGTTTCAGCACGAAAATATAGACCGCAAACCTTTGAAACAGTTGTTGGACAAAAATCCATTACAACAACTTTAAAGAATGCAATAAAAAACGATCACTTAGCGCAAGCATTTTTATTTTGCGGTTCTCGTGGAGTTGGAAAAACAACTACAGCACGAATTTTAGCAAAAACAATTAATTGCTTTCATAAAACGGAGCAAATAGAAGCTTGTGATAATTGCGATTCATGTAATTCATTCAACGAAGGAGCTTCTTTAAATGTGTATGAATTAGATGCTGCATCAAACAATTCTGTTGAAGATATCCGTAGTTTGATTGACCAAGTTAGAATTGCACCACAAATCGGAACGCATAAAGTATATGTGATTGACGAGGTTCACATGTTGTCAAACTCTGCTTTCAATGCATTTCTTAAAACGCTCGAAGAACCACCAGCACACGCTATTTTCATTTTAGCGACTACTGAAAAACATAAAATTATCCCTACAATTCTTTCTCGTTGTCAGATTTTTGATTTTGCTCGTATCAAAGTAAAAGATATCGCAGAACATTTGACTTACATCGCAACAAAAGAAGGAATTAATACCGAAGCTGAAGGAATTCACCTAATTGCTCAAAAAGCAGATGGTGCTTTGCGTGATGCTTTATCCATTTTTGATCAAATTGTAAGTTTTGCAGGAAATAATTTGACTTACAAAGCTGTTATCGACAATTTGAACATTTTAGATTACGAATATTATTTCAGAATTGTCGATCAAGCAAACAAAGAAGATATTCCTTCCTCGCTCCTACTTTACAACGATATTATCGAGAAAGGTTTTGATGGTCACCACTTTATAAATGGTTTGGCAGAACATTACCGCAATTTATTGGTATGTAAAGATCCAAGAACTGCGAGTTTATTAGAAGTTGGAGAAGCAATTCAAAATCGTTTTGTGGAACAAGCAAAAATCATTGATTCACTTTCAATAATCAAAGCTCTAGCAATTTTGAGTAAAGCTGATGTGGAGTACAAAGCTTCCAAAAATCACCGCTTGTTGGTTGAATTAGCGCTTATGCAACTTTGCTCATTGAAAAATGAGTTAGAAAAAAAAAATCCCTAACTGAAAAGGTAATCATCATTCCTTTTGCCGGACAATCCGTTCGCACAGCTGGAAGTTCAATTCAAAACAAGCCTGTTGTACAACAAAAAATTGCCTTAACAACAAAAGTTGAACCCAAAACAACTTCTGTTCCGATGGGGAATTTGCAAACGCAACACGTTTCTATCAATCAAATTCTTAAGAAATCTCAAGAAAAACACGAGGAATCAGAAATTTTTCATCACGATAGACCTGAAAAACCATTCAGCATCGATCAAGTGAAAATGATTTGGAAACAACTAGCTTTCAGAATGAAAGAAAATGGAATGGACACCATTTATTTTGCTTTATCGAAACGAAATCCTCAAATTTTTAATGAAATTGAAATTCACCACGAGTGTGACAATCAAATTCAAATTGATACCATACAGTCAAATATTGCCGATATTTTAGATTTTGTTCGTGAAAAATTACAAAACTATTCCACCACAATTCATTTCAAAGTCATTGAAAGTCAAGAAGAAAACAACAAATTGCTGACAGGAAAAGATAAATTCAATTCACTTTCTAAAAAGAATGCAAATTTGTTTTCTTTGCAAAAGACTTTTAATTTGGATATAGATTATTGAAAGAGTGAAAAGTTAAGAGTGAAAAGTGAAAAATTTCGATTAAACCAAAAAAGCGACTTTGCGAGAAGAAAAAGCACTGCTTTTGAAGAACAAACGTTAGTGCAGAGAAAATGGGTTAAATACAAATATCAAAACGCCACTCTAAACTGCACTGTAATATCACTTTTTCTATTTCCGTTGATGGCTTCGGCACCAGAACTTAAGTTTGTTCGGTTTGAGTAAATATACGTTCCATATTTCACCCACAAATCACATTTTCTCAAGAAGGAATAACGCAAAGTGATGTATCCTCTACTTCCTTGGTAATAATATGCTGGAACAGAAAATACGTTTAAGGCATTTGCTTCAAAAGTGTAAAGTCTTGTGTCGTAAGAATCTGTATCAAACAAAGCGTAACGCAAAGCTACATCAAAGTGTGAACTTTTTGATTTTATCAATAAATCTTGTGTAAAAATCATTCCTTGTTCTGGTGTATTACTCGGACGATTAATTGTTACATATTCAATTCTACTTTTAATTTGAAGTGCTTCCGTTACTTGGTAAGAAAAATTTAAACGAAAATTTCGTTGAATCACATCTTCGACTTGTGTAACTGCTCCAAAAACATCTCTGCTATTTTTTTGACGTAATTGTTGTCTGAAACGTCCATAAACCTCCATTACTTTATTTGGTTTGTAACTAATTTGATTCAAAAATTCGTATCCCGTTGTTGGTGCTTCAACCAAATATTTCAACCAAGGAGCTTTAAAAAAGTCGATGTAAGTATTAGCTGTCCAGGCACTTGCAAGCTTTGTTCTAAAGCCAAGGTATAAGCCCGATTCATTTTGTGTATTACTTCCTTCAGCAAAACCATTGTTGTAAAACGTTTGGTATGCTTTTCCATAATTTCGATACAAAACACTCAAACTCGCTTTGCTATCTAAGGAAATAATCAAACCTTGTAAAAAAGCATGATCTTTAGAATAGGAAGAACGCGAAACTTCTCCAAATAAATTCACGTTTCTCCAAACGTAGCTGTAATCAGCACTTAAACTCATCATCGATTTCCCTCTAAAATCAAATTGATTGTAAGGTTGAATCGCTTTCGAATAATCTTTGTTGTAAGATTGTCCAATTGCTGCAACACCAACAGTTAAACTCTTGATTTTGTAATTTAAATTTCCACCTACGATTCGTTCAGTTAAAAGGTCTTTTTTGTTTACTTGAGAAGTCGTTCTGTGAAACCCAGATAAATCAATACTTGAAGCAAATTCCAAATCATCAGCCAAGGAATCTTCAATAATGGAAGCATCCACTTTTTTCATAGAAGCAAACAAAGTTAAACCTAAATCTTTGTAAGCCATATCAATCGCCGCTCCACGCATGAAACGGTTTTCATCAACCGAACTATAAGGTCTTAAAGCTTGTGCATTTTTTTTGATATTTGTGACATCAGCCGTTTTCCCAAAAGCGTAACCCGACCACAAATTCAATGCTTGACCAATCTGAATTTGATAATCTCCTAAAGCAACTGCTTTAATGTATTTCCCTCCTTTGTAAAAAGCGTGAGCAGAATAAAAATCAAAGCCATTTTTTTGTGTTCCTTTGAAAAATTGTTCTCCAGGATCTTTATCTGCCGTGATTCCAACACTCAAATTAGTTCGATATGTGTAACGAACTCTTGTATAATAATGATCAGCATTTCCTAAATAATAACTGTTACTTACTTCTTTCAGAGAATCTGAAGCGTATTCATAACCTGCTTTTTTCTCTGGAACTCTTTGGTATCTTAAAAAGACTTCAAATCTTCCGTATTTTAAAGCTTCAGCCAATGAGACGTGTAATTGATCTAATTTGTCGTCAACTTTTACAAAAGGCAAAACGTTTTGAATGGTTTGTAAATCCCAATAACGCAGAGCTTGAAGTTCATAAATTGTAAGAAATTTTCCGAATTGTTTGATGTGAAGAAATACATCGTTCATTTGAACTTCTGTAAGTAAACCTAATTCTTCAAGTGTTTCAAAATCTGTATTATTCAGGTTTATTTTATTGTCGTAATAATAGTTTAGCTGTTCAATAACGTTTGTTAGATCGAGTTCTTCGGTTTCCAATTGCTCGGAAATCAATTCGATTCGCTGTTGAATAATTTCACTTTTCGTTTGTGTAAAAGCTAAAGCTATTGAAAATGAACAAAATAATGTAAGTATTAATTTATTCATTTGCTTGGTTTTTTGAAGTCAAAAGTAAGTCCAACATGTGGCGACCAGCCTAAAAGTTGATGCCAAGCAGTTCCAAAATCAAGTTTAAAACCATTGTCGAAGGCAAAACCTGAACCAAAAGTTAATTCTAGTGGATTTCCAGCTGCTCCAACTCGTAAGAAAAATTTATCCGACATTTGGTATTCCAAAGCTCCTTTCGGACGTAGTTTTGATTCAACTTGTTTTTCAGCTTCGGCTAAAAGCAAGACTTTTGATGAAATAGCATAAGATAAACCTAATCTCAGATAAGTTGAAAAGCGATCATCTTGAAAATCAGATAATTTAGCGTTATTCAAATTGAAAACTGAAAAACCAACTTTTACTTTAATTTTGGCTAGCATTCCAAATTCTCCTGAAAGTGTTCCTTTTTGTCCGTAATTTGAAATGCGTAAAGATTGATAATTCAATTGAACTCCTGCGGAAATATTTTCTGACAATTGCATGCTGTACCCCATTCCTACTCTAGTCGAGCGATACAAACTATGTCCATAAAGTTGACCTCCAAAAGACAAAACGCCTTTTTTCATTGCTTGTGCATAAACAAAACCTTGTGCTTGTAATTCTTTTAGTAAATAGCGGTTTTCATAAGAAATTCCAACGGAAGTTTTTTCCAAATTCGCTAAAGCAGCAGGATTGTGATGAAAAGCCCAAACATCAGACAAACAAACACTTGCATTAGATAAAGACATCGATCTTGCACCAACAGCTTGCCAACCTTGAGCAAAAATAAAACTGAAAGAAATCGAGAAAAATATGGTTTTAACAAATTTTAGCATGATGTAAATATAATTTTTATTTTATTAACCTTGGTACTTTTTTGCAAATATTTTTATTCAAATACATCTTATAATTCACAAAGTACCAATTTTCGCCATCATCTTCAGAAATAGCAACAAATTCTAGTTCTTCAACTCTGTTTTCTCCCTCAATTAGAAACTCTTTTCTAACCTTATATAAAACGTGAATTTTATCATCTTTCGTTTCAATTTTGACAATTTTTGGATCTAAAAAAAGGAGATCGATTTCATTTTCGTTTGCCGAAAAAACTTCTTTAAAATAAGCCGTACCTTTATCTTTAATGTAATGGACAAATTCGGGGTGATACATCGAAACTTGAACTAAAATTGATTTTTTTTCAAGAGCTTGAAGATAAAGTCCTAAGTTTTTATTTAAGGATTGTTCTTGACTTGCACTTAAAGTACAGCAAGTACAAATTAGACTTAAAAAGATGTAAATTAAAAGCTTTTTCATATAGAAGTCGAATTTATAAAAAAATATTAAAAAAACACGCTTTTATATTTCTGTTTGAAAAATAATTAGTATCTTAACTAAAAATTTAAGCCTATTTATTGACAAAAATTAGAAATCATGAAAAACATATTAATTGCAACCGATTTTTCAGAAAATGCTTTAGATGCAGCAAAATTCGGTATTGAATTAGCCAAAAAATTTCATTCTAAAATTTATTTCTTACATGTTTATTCTTTGCCTATTGCAAACATTGAGAGTCAATTTATGTTAGATTTTTCATTTTATCAAAAAATTAAAACGGAAGAACTCGATAAATTGGTGGAGGGTATTGATACTGGATTTTTAAAAACGGAAACTCATTGTGTTGCGGGTATTTCCTTATCTTCTGAAGTAAATGATTTTTGTGAACTCAACAAAGTTGACTTGATAGTCATGGGCTTAACTGGAGCAAGTTTAATTGATGAAATTTTAATGGGAAGTAATACTTTGCATTTAGTAACACATTCAAAAACACCCGTTTTGGCGATTCCTAAACAATATAAATTTCCTCGGGAAGTAAAAGTTGGTTTTGCTTACGATGGAAAAGATATAAAAAATGCTAATAACATGCATTTATTTAGAGAATTTGTCAAAAATATCAATGCTTTTAATGTTGATACAAAAATCAATGCGTTCCACGTTTCAAATCATGACAATGGAGAAGAAATTTATCAAAAACTCAAAAAAATAATTCCATTTGAAGAGTTTGAATTGCAAATTGAAATCAATGACCATGTAAACGAAGGGATTTTAGATTATATAGCGAATAATGAAGTTAATATTTTAGGAATTGTTCCAAGAAAGCATACTTTTTTTGATCGCTTGTTTCACGAAAGTTACACAAAAGAGTTTGCGAAATACAGCCCAATTCCGTTCATGACATTGCCAGAATAATAGCCTTTTTAACACTACGACATATTACTTATTTTCAATTCATTATGTAACAAATTAGACTATTTTACATTATCTTTATAAGGAAAGAGAAATCCATTACTCACTTTTTAAAAATAAAGATTATGAAAATTCTGCTGTTATTTCTGAGTTTATTTTTCTTTTTTTCTTCTTTTAAGACTTTAAAAGTTAACGATTTAGATTTTCGTTTTGCAGAGAATTATTGCAAAGAAATTGAAAAGGAAGCAAAAATCATTTCAAAAAAATACGACTTAAAAACTTCAGAGATAATTCCAGTAATATTCCCTGAATGTTCTCGTTTTTCAAGTTTATCAAATATTTTTGAGACAAGTATTTTAGAATATTTTTACGTTGAAAATGGAGCTCAAAGTAAAAATGGAGCTGATTATTCCATCGGTTATTTTCAGATGAAACCAAGTTTTATTGAGCATCTTGAAAAAATCATTCAGAAAGACGATTTATTTGCGAAGAAAAAATCTTTTTTTGCTTACAAATCAAAAGTTTCAAAAGAAATTAGAAATGAACGTTTAAACCGTTTGAAAAACCAAACTTGGCAACTTGAATATTTGTGTTGTTTTGTCAAACACATGAAAAACAGGTTTATTGAGGAAAAAATTGAGTCTGATGAACTCTCCTTTATTGCTTCGGCTTACAATTATGGGTTTCATAAATCCTCAAAGGAAATCATTGAATGGCAAGAAGTTAAAGCTTTCCCAAATGGAATAAAAAATAAAGCAGAAAATTTTTCTTACGCTGAATTAGCTAAACATTATCACGATAAAACTTATAATTAAGAATCTAACTATAAATCATAATGTCATGAAAACGATCGCTTTTATATCAATCATAATCTTGAGTTTTACAACTCAACTATTTTCTCAAAACGTGATTACTGTTAGAAATAAACACAGTAAGGTATTAATTCACACCATGAAAGAAAATGAATTTTTGGCTCGTGGAGAATCGAAAATTATGGTAAAAACGAATGGTGCTGATTATGAATTTATTCTTCAGGAATCAAATAGTCGAGGTTTTACGACTTATAGAAATGGGAAAAATTTAGGGAAATTTCCTGATATGCATTATTCCGATGACAAAACTTGGTTGAGTTATGAAATGAAAGGTGACAAAAAAATGTACACCTTGAATTATAAATCAGGTAAAAAAGTTGGTCCTTATGATTATATAAGTTCTATTATTAATTCATCAAATACCGACAATTTGGATTACCGCTACGAACTAGATAATAAAACTTACATTTATGTAAATGAGCAAAAAAAGACTTTTGGACCTTACGATAATGTCAGTATTCACGAGTTTTCAAAAAACAACATCAATTTTAGTTTCTCACAAAATTCACAATGGTTTTATTATGAAAACGGCAAAATTACAGGACCTTTTAAAGATATTCGTGTTCCCTACTTTTCTAATAAAGCACAAGATTTTTTTTACACTTACAGAAATATGAATAACGAATGGAAAGTGTTCTATAAAAAGGAATTAGACTTAAGTTTTCAATCAAATCCAGATGTTACAATCCTTGATAATGGGAAAATAATGGTTAAAGGAACAGAATTTAACTCCAATGATTATCAATCTTATGCATTTATCGATGATAAAAAATATCCATATCAATCTTACAAAAACGAAGTTTACACAAATTCTTTTGGTGATGTTTTAACAGTTAAAATTGGTCAAAATTTATCTTACGAAAATCAAATAGATTCAATTTTTAGTGAAAACAAATACATAGGAAGTTTTAGAACATCTTATATGTATCGAGCAAATTGTAAAAATTCAGATTATTTTAAGGTCTTTTTTATTGAACAGTCTAGTAATGAAAACAAAAAAGTTTTTATCTACAAAAAAAATGGTGAATTTGTTAATGTTGGCACTAAAAATGAAATCAATGAAAGTGAATTTTATTTAGCAGGAGATGATTACTATTACATCCGAAATTCAGATAAAACCTTAATCAAAAATGGCAAAGAAACCGAACACAAAGATGTTTTTTACTTGAACTACGAAAAATATCCGGAAGAAGTGATTATGGGAAAAACACTTGGAAAATATGATGTTTTTTATAGAAATGGAAAAGAAATGACTTACGAAGAAGTGAAGAAATTAAATTTATATATCGATTGGAGAAATATTAAAGGTAAAGATTATACGTATGAGACAATTAATGAAAAATTGTATGCCGTTCCAAAAAACTCAAGTAAAAAATTTGGTCCTGTAAAAAAATATAATCCATTAGTTTTTAGCAAAAATAATGAGCATTATGGAGAATGTGATGAACGCCAAATGCAAGTTTTTATCGATGGGAAATTATTCTCTTCGGGCTTTTCTTTAACTTATAATCCTAACAATAACGCTTTTTATTGGATGAGTATGGATAAAAATAAACTATACCTCCACACCTACTTTAATTAGAGCATGTATATAAAATCCACTTTTGTCGTTATTTTTTTATGATAAATTTGTCATTTACATGAGTAAACTCCAAAATTATCATTTAAAAATGCCTAAAAATTGAACCTTATAAACAGCTCTAAAATTTATCAAAAAAATAATTTTAAACAAAAACAATATATCATGAAAAATTCAATCAAAATAAATCCAGTTTTAGCTTGTTTAATAATCGGATTAGCAATCTCCTCTTGTTCAACGAATAACGAAATTGTAGAAAACACAAAAGTTTCAGCGATAAACCCTCCATTTAAAGGTGTTGATATTGAGGGAGATAATTTCAGTTTCGATGCTTCAAAAGATACTGAAATTCGCACAAAAGAAGGAACAACAATTTCAATTCCAGCAAATTCACTTGTGGATGAAACCGGTAAAAAAATTAAAGGAAAAGTTGATTTATCTTTCAAATCTATCAATAAAGCATCAGAAATTATTGCAAGTGGAATTCCCATGACCTACGATTCTGCTGGAGTGAAAAATGATTTTATTTCTGCTGGAATGTTTGATATTGCTGCAAGTCAAAAAGGAAAAGAAATCTTTATTGAAAAAGGGAAAAATATTGATGTTGACTTTGCTTCCTACAAAGAAGGAAATGATTTTTCTTTTTATAAAATCAACAAAGAATCTGGAAAATGGTCTTACAAAGGTATTTCTACTCCAAAAGTGAATCATGTGAAATTGGAAAAGTTAAGAAAATTTGATGAGGAAAATTTAATCCAGTTAAATGTTGATTATTCAACTCACGATGAATTAAAACCTTTTCACGGCTTAAAATGGCTTTGTTTAAATGACAAAAATAATCCACTTAAAAATCGTTGGATTTTAAAAGAAAATTGGAGAGAGATTTCACTCTCTGTTGTAAACGCAAAAAAAGGAATTTACTCAATGGAATTGAGCAACGAATCTAAAACTGTCAAATTTCAGGTTTCACCTTATTTAATGGAAAATGAGTCTGTTGCTGACATGACTTCAAAAATCAATCAATTAAATGAAACTGTAAAAGAGAAAAAAATGGAAGAAGAACGGATTCAATTTGAAGCTGATATCACTCGAAATTATAAAATTTCGTCTTTTGGAACCTACAATTGGGACAAAATTGAAAGAGAAGTTGCAAGTGGAGTTTTAGCTTTCACAAATGCTGAATTTCAGATTAATTCAAAAAGCTTAGACAAAGAAATGAGTGTTTTCCATTTCAGCGGAAAAGACAAATTATTGTCTCGAATTTCAAAAAAATGGGACAAATTGGTTTTTAATCCAAATGAAGTGAATAAGTTTTTAATTGTTTTACCTGAAAACTATGTTGCTATCAGTGATGAAAAAGAATTTAAAAGCGCTAAGGATTCAAAAACATTTTTATTTCACTTGAAAAAGAGAAGCAAAAAAATCTCTTCAATTGCTGATTTGGATGCTATTTTGGCTGAAAAATGATGATGAAAAATGGGTTTTGGTTAAATAATTTTGTATTATTGTAGAAAATAAAGTCGCACTAAAACTAAACTTAATACAACTCAAAATAGCAGTATAGATCACATAAAATGGGACATATAAGTAAGTTAGGTGCAAGGTAAAATAGACCACAAAAAATAAAAAAATAAAAAATGAGTAACATTTGGATAACTTATGCTTGGAGTGACAATGAACAAGGCGATGTTGATTTTGTCGCACAAGAACTTGAAAGCGCTGGTGTAACCATCAAATTGGATAGGTGGAATATTTCAGCTGGGAATAGATTATGGCCTCAAATTGAGAATTTTATTTGTTCAGAAGAAGAAAGTGATGTTTGGATTCTAATAGCCACAACAAATAGTCTTTCTAGTGAACCTTGTAAAGAAGAATTTGCCTACGCATTAGATAGAGCTCTAAACAGTCGAGGAAATAACTTTCCTGTAATTGGATTATTTCTTGGTAGTGTTGACGAGTCATTAATTCCTGCTAGTATTCGAACAAGACTATATGTAAGTATTACAGACCCCGATTGGAAAGAGAGAATTATTGCAGCGGCTGATGGTCGCAATCATAATGTGGTTAGACAAGAGATTCAGCCTTTTTATGTGAAAATTCATGAAGGGCAAAATGGAAATCGACAATTTGCAATCGAGGTAAGACCAAGAGCAGGTGTCTGGGCTCCTTTTATCGCCGGAATTCCAACTGAAGAGAAAGAAACTGTAAAACCACATATTATGATTGGACCTAGAGATGTACCAACAAATTCAGGTATGTTAGTAAATTGTGGTGAATCTGAGTCCCCGGATGGAAAGTTATGGATTATGTCAGCTGGCAACCAATCAACACCAACTGAAAGTTATTATGTATGGTGTGAAAAACTGCCTTCAACACTAGTTTTCGGAGTGAATGGAAAAGCTCCTCAATATACAATAAATCTAGGGTAAAGAATACCCAACCCATAACAAAACCTAAAATCATCGGGCGACAAGTACTAGTGCTTAGCCCGCTGCTTCTAAGTTCAACCGCTAAAAACCTACATCTGTCTCACACTTCCTTTTTTTCCTTGTGAAATATCCAAAATCCAAGAATAATAACCAATAAAATGAGAATCAAAAAAGCCTCGTTTTGAATATAATTTTGATGGAATGTAAATTCGTTTTGAATCAGAAAGTCCTGAAGCTTTTGTTTGTGGTGCTACCCCATCCTGTAAACATGGCGCATCAAATTTCGTTGTGTTAAATCTACTTCCGTATTGCCAAACTTCTTGCCATTCACTTTCATTTACTTTTCCAGATTTTGCGTTTTCTGGAGCGATAATGTAGTAAGAACCAAAATTGATTTTGCCTTTTAATTCTTCAATCATTCCTTGCGCATAAGCAAATCCCATGCTATGAGCGATTAGGTAAAGTGTGTCGTTTTCTGATGATTTTGGAATTTCATTTAATATTTGAAGTAAATTTCGTGCAGCCAATCGACCTTTACTTTTTCTTAAATTAAAACCTTTTTTATTTGCTCGCATTTTTAAATCATCAATTGTTTTTGAATTGCTGAAAATGGATTCTTTCAAAGAATTTGTCGTCTTTTTGTAGCAATGATGCTTATTTTTATTTGCACATCTCTTCGGATATTGTTGAGAAACCTGGGTAAATGTCATTATACTCCTATAATTTGATGTGCCTACAGAAAAATGTCCATCCGCATAATAGGTTTCATTTGGATTTATTCGCTTTTGAAAAAGCAAATTTATATTATTCCAAGGTGTCCAATAATCGTAGCGATCAAAATCGTAAATGTAATTTTTAGAATTCGGAAATTCCAGACCTTTGTTTTTTATATCATTGAAATTTTCTTCAAAAGTATGTCCAATTGAAGTTGGGCGGTAACCATTTACGAAAACCAAAATCCGTTTTGCAGGATTAGTTTCATTCAGAAGAGTGTCCGCTTTTTGAGATAATTCAAGTTTTTCTGTTAAATTCAAACCTAAATAATTTATAACTTCCTGTTTTTCAACTTCTCCATTTTTATTCAAATATGAAAAAACCATAAAATGAGTTTTAGCTTTTTCAAAATAGTTTATCGTTTTCAACTTCAAGCTATCACTGTTTGAAACCAATTTTATTTTATCCCAGGATTTTGTCTTTTGATTTTCTTGAAGCTCAAAATAGAGCACTTTCATTCTCTTTTTTAAGTTCCACTTCTTATTTTGCTTAATCAAAACTTCAGAACAAATAATTCCTTCTTCTTGATGGCGTAAATTGGAATTAATCAATAATTCCTTTTTTGATTTCTTGTAATCCAAATTTTCAAGTTCTAGCAATGGACCTGAAATCACTTTAAATTTATCTAAAATCAAATTACTTATTTCAAAACTTTCATACGTTAAATAAAGGATTCCTGCTAAAATTGGTAAATATAAAATTCTTCGCCAAAATCTAGATTTATAAGATTTTTTAAGCCAGAATTTCTTAATCCATTTTCTGACTAACAGAATTAAAACAATGACAATCAATAGAATAAAAATATTCACAGAAGAAATGTAATAGGAATAGATTTTATAAAATGGCTTTAAAATTTTATATTTTACTTCAAAACGGTACGATAAAAAATTCTTTTTGTAAGGTCGTTTTATTGAGTTTAAAAAATCATCATTTAAAATAATATTTCCATTTTTATCTTCTTCCCAAAAGTAATAAGCAACTGTCCCATTATTTGTTTTGATATTCTCATCGTTATCGAAAAATGAATAACTTTTGGAGCTGTTTCTTAAATTAATCCATTGAAAATAAGTTAAATCCGTATTTCCAGTCGTATCCATTAAATTTGTTGTACTTCCTTTTTCTGGACCTATTTTATCTTCTGCCTCCAACCATGATTCATTCAAAATTCCGATTCCAAAAGACAAAGTTCGAGCTATATTAATTGCAAACTGTTTTTCATTGGAATTAGTTTTAACAAATGCTAAAGCTTTGTTTTTTAGCATAAAACCATTTATTGTTGAATCAGCAAATCCATTTATCATAAAAATGTAAAATGCTTTTTTGTCTGCTTTGGGATTTTCTTCAAAATACAAATCTCTAAGCAAATGCATTTGACCTGTATAATTTTGTTTCTCAAAATTAGGATTACTGAAAATTGTAGTCTTTTCAAAAACCTTTGATTTGAAAATAGGTTTAAAACTTACATTCAAACTTAAATTTGCTTGTGCATAAATTTTATTTATTTCCTTAACTAATTCTTGCTCATTAATGCTTTGATTTGAAATCGGAACAATGATCACATTTTCAGTTTTTTCTTCAAAAACTTTTACATCTAGTTGTGCAATTTTTGTTTTCTCATTTTGAAAATTAAAAAAAGCATTTACCTTATAATCAGATTTTTGACCTATCAAATATAAAGTAAAAGTTGAATCATTTTTTTGTTTGAAATTTAGAGCTTTATTTTTAACCAGAAATTCTAAATTTCTAACATCAATCTTTGTTTTGGAACGAATAATAAAGTCAAGTTTATCACTTTGATTTTTGGCAAGAGATTTTACTGCAACAAAATAACTTGGATTAAATTTTAAATTGATTTTTCTGTAATGCTTACTCCACTCCTTGTATTGATAAGAATCAAAACCAAATTTTTGTTTTTCATATGCTTTAAAAACGAGATTTATTTTAATATCAGTTGTAACTTTATTGTTTTGAGAAAACAAAGCAAAGGAACCAAAAATGAATATAAATAAAATAAATCTCATTTTTATTAAAGAAAATTAAAAAAGGTGTATCTTTTGAGACACACCTTTCATATTTATGAAATATTTTTCAAAATGCTTTTTCTTCTCCTTTAAAAACATTCCAAACAGTTAGGAAGATTATTTTTAAGTCTAACAAGAAGAACCAATTTTCTAAATACCAAACGTCATACTCAACTCGATTTGACATTTCGACATCTTCTTTTGTCTCGCCTCTAAAACCATTTACTTGTGCCCAACCAGTAATTCCAGGTTTAACCAACTGACGAACCATATAGTCATCAATGATTTTACTGTATTCAATGTTGTGCTTCATCATGTGAGGTCTTGGACCAACAACAGACATTTCTCCTTTTAAGACATTCCAAAACTGAGGAAGTTCATCAAGACTTGTTTTTCTCAGTATATTTCCAATTTTTGTAATCCTAGAATCACCTTTTGTTGCTTGAAGTGAGTCTGCGCTTTTATTCACATACATACTTCTAAACTTGTAACAATCAAATTCTTTCCGATCTCTTCCAAGTCTTTTTTGAGAGAAAAAAATTGGACCTTTAGAATTGATTCTAATCAATAAAGCTATTATTGGAAAAAGCCAAATACAAACTGTTAAAAGTACGAAAACACTAAACACAACATCAAACATTCGCTTGACATTTCTCCAATGTGGTTCTTCTAAAGGTTCTTTTCTTATAGAAACTACAGGAATATCTCCAAAATTTTTCACAACAAATTTATTGTGATAAAAATGATAATAATCAGGAATAATTCTTATTCTACAACCAACATTGTTTACAATATCTGAAATCTCGTTAACATAAATGTTGTCTACATTTGGTACTGCAACAATCACTTCATGGATTTTATGCCTTTCCAGTATTCCCTTTAAATCTGAAATTCCACCTAGCAATTCTGACCTATCAAATCTCAATTCTTCATCATCAACAAAACCAACTACTTGGTAACCTAAATCGGTATTTCTATTAATTAAATTAAAAAATCGTAATGCGGCTTTTCCTTGCCCAATAATTACAACTCTTCTTATATTTAAACCTTTTTTTCTTAAACTATGTAAAACTTGTTTTAAAATAAATTTCTCAATCGAAAGTAAAAAGACAAGCAAAAGAATATAATAAACGACAAATTTAGGACCATAAATCTCATAGTCAACAAAAAACAATAAAAAAATCAAGGTAATAGCTAGTACACCAACGCTTAAAATTGTTTTAAATATCTCATTAGCAAGACCTTTTTTACTTCTTGAGTCATTGTATAAATCATTTGCTTTTACAACAAAATACCAAGAAATTAATTGATATAAAACAAAAAGTAACTCAAGAGGCTTTAAAATCTCAAACTGAAAATGCTTAATCAACAACAAACTAAGAAACATACTGATAGCAATAATTACTAAATCAGATACCAGTCTTACTGTATATATTTTGTTGTTGTAAAATTGCATTTAGGTTTAATTTGTTGGTCTTTCTTTTTTTTATTTTAAGCCTTTTTATTATCGACTTCAACTGAAGCTAAGTCTTCTGATTTATATTCTCCAGAATCCAATTTATTTTTCAATTTTTTGAATGTCTCAATTGTATAGTTTACATCGTCCAAAGTATGCGCAGCAGTTGGAATAATACGTAACATAATCACATCTTTAGGGACAACAGGATAAATTACAATCGAACAAAAAATGTTGTAATTTTCTCTTAAATCAAATGTTAAATTTGTCGCTTCAGCTAATGATCCCTTCATAAAAACTGGTGTTACTGGAGAATTTGTTGCTCCGATATCAAAACCAGCATTTTTAAATCCACTTTGCAATGCATTTGTTACTTCCCATAATTTATCTTTCAATTCTGGACGAGTTCTCAACAATTCCAAACGCTTTCTTGCTCCAATTGTGATTGTAATTGGCAATGCTTTTGCAAACATTTGAGAACGCATGTTGTAACGTAAAAATTCAACGATACTTTCTTCAGCACAGATAAATCCACCAATTGAAGACATTGATTTTGCAAATGTTCCAAATAAAACATCGATTTCAGATTGAATACCTTGTGCTTCACCAGCTCCTTGACCAGTTTCGCCTAAAGTTCCAAATCCATGAGCATCATCAACAAATAATCTGAAATTATATTTTCCAGACTTACGGAAGTCAACTATTTCTTTTAATTTCCCTTGATCACCAGCCATACCGAAAACTCCTTCAGTTATAACCATGATTCCACCACCTGTTTTCTCACACAAAGCTGTAGCATTTCTCATTTGCTTATCAAAACTTTCCATGTCGTTGTGTTGAAACACAAAACGTTTTCCAGTATGTAAACGCATTCCATCTAAGATACAAGCGTGAGATTCACTATCGTAAACAATAACATCATTTCTATCAACCAAACAATCAATCGCTGAAACCATTCCTTGGTAGCCAAAATTCAAAAGAATACAATCTTCTTTTGCCATGAATTCTGCCAACTCATTTTCTAATTTTTCATGCTCGCTCGTTTGACCTGTCATCATTCTAGCCCCCATTGGATAAGCCAAACCATATTGCTCAGCAGCTTTTGCATCTGCTTCACGAACTTCTGGGTGATTTGCCAAACCTAAATAGTTATTTAACGACCAAACTAAACATTCTTTTCCTCTGAAAATCATTTTGTTACCTAATTCTCCTTCTAATTTTGGAAAAGTAAAATATCCGTGAACACCTTTTGAATATTGTCCAATCGGACCTCTGTTTTTTCTGATTTTGTCGAAAATATCCTGAGCCATATCTGTTTTTGATTTATTATTAATTCTGCAAATTTACAAAAAAATATGCTTAATTAAAAATTCAATATGTATAGTTGTTAACCTAAAAACGTTAATTCTAAGCGAATTCTAATCTAAATACTTGTCAATTAAGTAAATAAAAGATGAAATTGCTCCACAACCAAGCTCTAATTCTCTTTTGTTGACTGCTTCGAACACATCACTCTCAGCGTGATGAAAATCAAAATAACGCTGAGAATCTGGAACAAAACCAAATAAAGTAATTCCCTCAAATTGCTTTTTCAAAGGTCCAATATCAACTCCGCCATACCCTTTTTGAAATTCATAAACTTCATAAGGTTTAAATAATTTATCAAAATCAAACATTTTTTTAAATTTATCTAAATCTCCATCACAACTAAAGCCTTTTGGAGAAAAACCTCCTCGATCGCTTTCTAAAGCTGCAATGTGTTTTTCACCTTTATCTTTAACGATTGATGCGTAGGAAATCCCACCTTTATTGCCATTTTCTTCATTCATGAAAAATACAAGTCGTAAAGTATGCTTTGGCTTGTAATTCAATTCTTTTAAAACACGTAAAGCTTCCAAACAATGAACCACTCCTGCCCCATCGTCATGTGCTCCTTCACCAGTATCCCATGAATCCAAATGTCCGCCAAAAGTGATGATTTCATTTGGTTTTTCGCTTCCTGTCAATTCACCAATAACATTATAACTTATCACATCATCAAAATTGCGACAATCCATTTCAAAGACAAATTCCAATTTTTCTGTCTTCAATAAATCGTGAATAAATTCTGAATCTTTAGTTGAAATCGCAGCAGCAGGAATTTTAGTAACGCTATCTTCATAATGCATCGAACCTGTGTGCGGATGATTATCCGTTGAGGAAGCTAAAGAACGAATAATAACTGCTTTTGCTCCTAGTCTTGAGGCTTCAACAGCACCATCACCACGAATTGGGTAACAGCCCCCATATGCTTTAAACGTATTAATATCTTTTTCATTAAAAGCTTGACTCAAAAACACTATTTTACCTTCAACATCTTTTCTTTTTGCTTTTTTTAGTTCATTTAAATCAGTAAACTCAATGATTTCAGCTCTTAAAATTCCATTTGTTCCAATTGAACCACCTAAAGCTAATAGATTTAATTGATGAATTTTTCCTGATTTTGTTTTTATCCAAGCGGATTCTTTGTTTCCTCTTTCCCAATGTGGAACTTTAATTTCTTGTAAATAAACCTTATCAAACCCATAAGACTTCATTTTAGCTTCGCCCCATTCAACCGCCATTTGTGCTTGTGCGGAACCTGATAATCTTGCCCCAACATCTTTACAAAGGGAACGTAAATCTTCATAGGCTTTTCCTTTACTCAAAACTTCGTCATAAATTTTGCGAATAAAAATAGAATCAGATTGTGAAAAGAAATTTGTTGTAAGAAATAAATTGATTGCTAAAAATGTGATTTTCATTTCAATTAGTTATGAGTTATGAGTTATGAACTATGAGTTATTTCGAGAACTTTTTTTAATTCTGCTAAACCGTCTTCAAAATCTTTTCCGACAAATTTTTGCATCAATGGTGCCATTAAACGTGCCAATGGAAATGAACCAAAGTCACAATCCAAACTCCAAGTCACTTTACAAGTTTCATTCATAGGCTCAATCTTGAAATCTGCAAAAGCTTTATTTTGATTACCGAAAACCAATTCATGTTTCACATATTCATTTTCTCTTAACTCTAAAGTTGTCATACTACCCGTTTTTACAGATTTATTTCCAGACCAAGTGTAAGATGAGCCAACATTCATAGGAGTTCCATGAAATTCAGCTTTCATATTTGGATCTTTTTTTGACCAAGGACTCCAAATTGTAAATTTCTCTAAACTCGCCAAATAAGGATAAATTTCTTCTTTTTCTTTCTTAATCAAAATCGATCTTTCAATGCGTTCGTAGCGAGACATGAAAGTTGTGATGATTAACAAAATCAGAAAAAGAGCTACGATTCCTAACAAAATAAAAAGTAAAATTTGCATAAATTGGTGTTTTATAATGAGCCAAAAATAATATTTTTAAGCGATAGTCAGTCTTTTCAAGTAAAATTTATATTTTTACAAGCAACATGGTATTAGAACTTGAAAATATTAGCAAATCTTATTTCCAAAAATTGGCTTTGGACGATGTTTCTTTATCTTTAAAGGAAGGAGAAATTTTTGGTTTATTGGGTCCGAATGGTGCAGGAAAAACATCCATTATTCGCATTATTAATAAAATTATTCAAGCAGAAAAGGGTTCAGTGCGATTCAAAAAAGATTTGATGCTCGACAGGCATTTAATTCATTTTGGGTATTTGCCGGAGGAAAGAGGTTTGTATCGCACGATGACAGTGAAAAATCACGCATATTTTTTAGGAAGATTGAGAGGAATGTCGAACGGTGACATTAAAATTCAATTAAATTATTGGCTTGAAAAATTTAAAATTACCGATTGGAGCAACAAACGAATTGAAGAATTATCTAAGGGAATGGCTCAAAAAGTGCAATTTATTTGTGCAGTTTTACACCAGCCACAAGTATTAATTCTCGATGAACCATTCAGTGGTTTTGATCCAATAAATGTGGAATTGATTCAAAATGAACTCAAAATGATGAGAGCTGATGGAAAAACAATCATGCTTTCAAGTCATAATATGAAAAGTGTGGAGGAAATTTGTGATCGCGTTGCTTTGATTCATAATTCCAAAAAAATCTTAGAAGGTTCTGTTACGAAAATTCGTGACGAACGTAAAAATGGAACATACGCGATTCGTTTTAGAGGAAATATGATTGGCTTTGTCAATGCACTTTGGACAGGTTTTGAATTGATTGACAAAGAAATATTAAGCGAAAACCGTTTTGTTGCCTACGTTAAAATGAGAAACGATAATAATTTTCAAGATTTATTAAAAACACTAATCGGACAAATTGAAATTGAAGCTGCTTGGGAAATTACACCGAGTATGCAGGAGATTTTTATTGAATTAGTGAAAGAAAGTTAAAAACGAAAAGTGAAGAGTTAAAAGTGAAAATTTACAATATGTCTAAAACACCAAAAATTAAAATTTTCTCAAAACGAAAAATAGCTTACTTCCTACTCTTTTCAATAATATTCACTTTAATTTCTATTATTAGTTTCGATTATTGGGTGAGTTATAAAACTAAAAATCAAACTTTTGACTCTGTTTCCGAAATTCCTTACAATGAAGTTGGATTATTGTTGGGTACTTCAAAATATTTAAAGCATGGTTCAGAGAATTCTTATTATTCTCATAGAATTACAGCAGCTTTTGAATTATATAAAAACAAGAAAATAAAATTCATTTTGATTAGTGGTGACAATGGAAATGTCTCTTATAACGAACCACAAATGATGAAAGAAGATTTAATAGCCTTAGGAATTCCAGCAAATAAAATATTTCTTGATTATGCAGGTTTTAGGACGTTAGACTCTGTTATTCGTGCAAACAAAGTTTTCATGTTGAGTAAAATGACCGTTATTTCTCAAAAATTCCACAACGAAAGAGCCATTTATATTGCAAATGAATATGATTTAAAAATGATTGGTTTTAACGCTAAAGATGTGAGTCAAAGTTTTGGATTTAAAGTTAAATTAAGGGAAAAATTTGCTCGTATAAACATGCTTTTAGATTTACTTTTTGGTAAAGATCCAAAGTTTTTAGGTGAACAAATTGCCATTAAATAAAGTTGTTACTTTTTTTATTGCGACTTTGCGTCTTGGCGAGAAGAATCAGCCTAGGCTGATAAAGAACAAATGTTAATGCAGTAATAAAGAGTAAATTTTTCAAATCTTCAATCGAAAACCAAAAACTGCCAATTTTCCTTGCATAAAATCTAAATCCTCAGACCTTTTAAATCCTAGTTTTTTATACATTTTCCACGCGATTTGCATTGATTTTGTACTGTGGATAATTACTTGTTTATGTTTATTTGCTTTAGCTTTATTTAAACATTCATCAATTAAAATTTTTGCGATTCCTTTTCCTCGAAATTCTGAATCTACTGCTAACAAACGAAATCCAGACGAATCCGTTTCATTACTTGCAATTCCTCCTGGTCCATACTGTTTTAAATCATTAAAATACACTACTGCTCCAGCGATTTTATTTTCAGAGGAAACAGCAACTAAAAGTTCTGCTCCGTCAATTTTTAAAATTTCTCCGATATTTCGAAGTTTATCGTAATATTCAACTTGTTCTTTTTCATTCGGAAATCCTTCCAATTGTGAATAAACTTTTACCATTAATTCTCCAATGGTTAAAAACTCATTTTCTTTGGCATTTCGAACAAAAAACTCAATCATAACTTCTACAATTTATTTTTCTACCAAAGAAAGCCATTTTTTGATAATATCTTTCAAAATTTCTTCTTTTGCTTTCACATCTTCTAAATCTTTGAAAGTCACTAATCTTCTACCATCGGCATACGTTCCCTCTAAAAAACCAGTCGTATCATTCACTTTTGCTCCACTTGGAAAAACAAGTAAAATTCTATTTTTATGTGTGTTAAAAACAATTATTTCTCGCTTGTATTCCTTTGGATTATAGGCTTTTATTTCTCCAGCAAAATAAAAACATGGATTATTCCACTTAATTTGTTCTGCTATTTCAATATCTGTTTCCAAAATCACTTTTCTCAAATATGAAATTGTTGGAGCTATTTCAGCATCTAATTTTGAAATATGTACGTTTACTTTTTCTGAATCTGTCATCTTACATTTTTAATTTATCTGAAAGTTTTTTCGGAGCTACTTCGCAATAAGCAGTTTTTAAAACATCCGAAAATAATTCCAAATTTACTTTATTTAAATCAATTAAAGTCCAGCCTTCTTTTCCCCATTTATTTGGAACGGGAAAAATTTGTGTTTTATCAAAACAAGAAAAAACATTTTGATCGATCTCTGACAATTTCACGCAAGCTTGATGTTTTTTCACATCATAAGTAGCAAATATTTTTTTGCCAATTCGAAAGGAAGGTTTCTCAAAATGAGCTTGCTCACTTGTATCTGGAAAAGATAATGCTAATTCTTTGAAAGTTTCAAAATCAATCATTTTTTGACTATTTATTTAAATTCTCCTCATTAAATGTTTCAAAAGCTTTGTAAACTGCTTCGTGCATGATGGTTGCATGATTTTTATTCTCAAAAAACTGAAAATTTACTTCGATTAAATTATTATTCATTTTTTTAATTGATTTATAGAGTTTTTTTGCAGGTTTTTCCATCATTTCACCCTCCTTTCCTACTCCAACAAATATATTAGTCTTTTGAATGAAATTTACTTGATTCATTTTTAAAAACAGCGATTCATCATCCCACCACAAACTCGGACTAATAATCATATACTGATTAAAAAGTTGAGTTTTTGTAAATAAAATTTCTGTTGCTAATAATCCTCCAAGTGATTGTCCAATGAGCATTTTTGAATCATTTGTTCTGTAATTCTTCTCAATGAAAGGTTGTAATTCTTTTTCTATGAAGGCAATAAATTGACTTGATTTACCAGAAGTCGGATTTGCAGTTTTATCTTTCTCAATCGTTGTCGGGAAAGTGAAATCTCGTCTTCGATCAACATTTGAAATTCCAACTAAAATAGATTTTGGCAAAATATCAATCCAAGGGAAATTTAAAAACTGAATCAGGCCTGCAACATGGATGAAATCCTCGTCAGCCGAACCATCCAACAAATAAATCACAGGATATTTATTTTCTGATTCTGATGAATATCCTTCCGGTAAATAAATATTCAAAATTCTTTTTTCTGAAAGTTCTGCTGAAAAAAGTGTATCGACTATACCAAAAGGAAAGATTTGTTTTTGAGAGAAAGTTTCTGAATTTAAACAACTTAAAAGCACTAAAAACCCAATTATAATTCTTTTCATGTAAAATCTCATGTAAATAAATGTTAATACAAAAATAGCATTTAAACTGATTGCATCATAAAAATTAGTTTCTATCTTTTAAGAATTTTATGCTAAATTTGAGATTAATTTAAACTCTTAATTCACCTCGCTCTAAAACAATGAATAAGTCCCATGTTTTTCTTATTATTTTAGTTCTTTTTTCTTGTTCTCAAAGTCCAACTAAGAGTGTGAAGTTTAAAGTGTTCTTAGATGAACCTTGTATGATTTTGAATCAAGAACAAGATAATTCAATTGAGGGAACCTATATTACAGTTAAAGAAATTCAAAAAGATAAATCAAGGTTTAAAATAGAATTTCCAAAGCATTTTTACCTTAAAAATTCAAACTGTAAAAATTGGTTTTTCGGCTGGGGAACTGATAAAGCGTATTATGATGCTGGTGTAGAAAATTTGAGGGGAATTGAAAAAATAGACCTTAAAAGCGGCTGGATTTATTATGGCGAAATCTTGAGAGGAAAAGCTTTACCTAAAATAAATCAGAGGTTAGTTTTTTGGAATAAATATCCATCAGGTTTTAAAAACCAGTTAAAGAGACCAATTATCAATACCAAATTATGGCCAGAGTTTTCTGGTGAAAGTGTTGCTTTTAGTTCGGTAGAATATGATAGTGTTTTACACAAATGGATAATGCTTTTTCACGAATGTGATAACAATAATGTTCAAATTTATGCTGCTTCGTCAAAAGATTTAAACCATTGGAAAGCAGAAAATTCTGGGAAAGCAATATTGACAGCAAAGGATTTTCGAAATTGTTTATGGGCTGGATTAGATCAAACGGGAAAACACAAGCAGACCCCTTTTGTTTCAGATATTGTTAGATTTCAAAATAATTGGTTTATTTTTCTTAATGGATATGATAAAAATGGAAAGCGACATATTGGATATGCTATTTCTAAAAACTCTTTACTTGGGCCTTATATAATAAGTAAAAAACCTATTATTTCACCTGATAAATTGGATTCTTGGAATGATGAAGCGGTTTTTTATGCTAAAGTTAAAAAATACAAAAATGAATTTATCATGTTTTTTGATGGGAGAAATGCTGAAGGTGTCGAAAGTGTTGGTATGGCAAAATCTAAAAATTTGACTCAATGGACAATATATAAAAATAATCCGGTAATTGTTGATCATTATTCAGCTTGGAGAAGCAATTTAGGAAGTTCTGAGCCGAATCATATCGAAATAAGAAATGACAGTATTTTTTTAATGATTTCTGGAACAAAGAAATTCAAAGAAGGTTTTTGGCATCATTATATTTCAGGAAAAATGTATAAAGATGTATCAGGAAATGTTGATGATGCTCAATTAGGCATTTATCTTTCCACTGACAATGGTAAAAGCTTTTTAGCTCACAAAAACAATCCTATTTTCACAAATGATTACTCAAATAAATATGAAAATGAACACATGGGTGGAAATTTTAAATTAATAAAAACTGATACTTCTCATTTCATCATTTACCAAGCAAAAACAAATTACAAAAGTACGAAATACGGTATTTTTATACGAGAAAAGAAGTTGAAAAAAGATTAATAATAACCATTCCAGCGTTTCAAAAACCATTCTAGGCCTAGCAAGATAATCAGAGCTAAAAGTATCCAGATGTAATCCAGTAAACTATCAAAAGAACTTTCTTGGTAAGCCAATGATGTTATATCTTCCCGACTTTTAATTGTTTTGATTAAGTTATTATAATCTTTTAGATGAAAAAATTTTCCCTTTGAATTTTCTGAAATTTGTCTCAATAAAGTATGGTTTGCTTTTGTGTCTAATTTTTCAATTGCAATATCCTCAACAATGAAATTCCCTGCTTTTGAATACTTTTTACCAGAATAACTTGTAAAAGCTTGCCATTTATATGCTCCAGCTTTTAATTTACCCAAAGGTAAAAGATACATGTTTCCATTAACTCCAAATTCTAAAACAGATTTTTTTCCATTTTGATCTATCAAATTAAAGCTAATCTTTGGTTTTGTAATTAAATCCATTGCTTCGTTGTAAAACTCTGCTTTAATTAATACTTCTTCACTAATATTAAATCGTTTGGGTAAAGTTATTCTCAAATTTGATGAATTCTCTTTTTGAACCAAATATTGATTTATTTTTTGAAAAAATTCATTAAATAAATTGTGATTTTTGAACTTCAAATAATTCGCCAATTTCCATTTCCAAATTCCCTCACCTAAAAATACACCGTATTTTCTTTTATCGAGCGAACCAAAATAAAATAAAGCATCTTTTTTATTGATATTCGCTAATTTTTGATTTAAGAACGACTTATTTTGTGTACCAATTTTTGGAACCCCATACCTCACAATCATTGGAGGAAATTTCGGTAATTCACTTCTTAATTCTTCACTTACTTCAAATAAGTCGAATCCTTCACTGAAATTTGCTTGAACTTCATCCGTTTGTGTAGTATTTGTAAAAGTCAAACCAATGTTTAATTTCTGTGCCGTGCTTGAATTTGTATTCGTACCAACAAAATACAAAACGGGAACTTTAGAATTTAAAATACTTTGGTTGATGTTATCATTGAAACCAATACCTGGTTCATGCCAAACAAGTAAATCGACATTTTTTAAATTTTTGTCCCATTTATCAATTGTTTGAATTTCAACTTGAATGTTTTCGTCTTTTTCCAAAACCGACTTTAATGCTGATAAATCGGGATGTGGAGCTCCGCTTAATAACAAGATTTTATTTCGTGAGTCTAAAACTTCAACATAAAAACTTCTTCGGTTATTTTTTGTAGTATATTCTCCTTCAACAGCTTTTACTTCTGCAATATATTGCTGAAATCCAACCGTTTTTGCCTCCAATTCAAATAAAACTTGCTTTGAATCAAAATCACCATCGGTATAAGTAAGTTGTTGAGAAGCAATCGTTTTTCCGTTTGTTGAAATCGAAACTGTAACAGAACGTTTTCCCATCTTAAAGGCTTCAACATCTATTTCTACTGGGAATTTGTTTTTTAAAAAGGCAATTTCGTTACTGATGACATCTTTTAAAACTTGATCTTTTTTAGAGACTGTATCTCCAACTCCCAAAGTGAAAATAGGAGTTAATGCGATTTTTGATGCTGAATAAATTGGATTTTGTCCTTCGTTGTAATTTCCATCAGAAACACAAATTATTCCACCGATATTTCTACTATAATAAGATGAAAAAATATCTTCAAAAGCTGCTGAAATATTTGACTTTGAATCTTTCAAATTTACTTTTGGATCTTTACGAAAGGAGTTACCTAAAATGTATGTTACTTTTTCAAAAGAATCTCCAAATTTTTCGTCAATCGATTTTTGCAAAGAATTTATTTGTGAATTTACTTCAGAACTGTCTTTGTAATTCTTCAACGAAGCTGAATTATCAATAAGCGTAATTAAAATTGGTTTTTCATTTCGAATAGTTACAAATTCAAATAAGATTCCGAGTAATAAAAATCCAATTATACTAAGACTGAAAAATCGAGCGAAATAAATTAATCTTTTCTGATTTTTAGGAATTTCATTCAATTTCGCATCTTTTTTATAAAAAAACCATGTTAACAATCCTGCTAAAGCAAGAATTGGGATTAAATATAAAAGTGATATTTCAGAAATAAAATTCATTATAATTTTATGCTTGTGTTAAATAAAAAAAGGTCGTTCTTCAAATTGATTAACGACCTTTAATTATTAATTTTAACTATTATTTACCTCTTGAAACTCCTGTTTTCACTGGAGCAACTTTTTTACTTGCTGTTGTTTTTGGGGCAGATTTTGTTACCGTCTTAGCTTTTGGTGAAGCAGAAACAGCTTTTTTCTCTTTTTTAACTGGTTTTTCTTCAGAAGATTTTTCAGTTTTCGCTTTTTTATCTTCAGATTTTTTCTCTTCTTTTTCTTCGATTTTCAATTCACCAGCTTTGTGAAGTAAATTGTACCATTGGAAAATTTTCTTTACATCTGAGATATAAACACGCTCTTGGTCATAATTTGGAAGAACTTCTAACAAATAATTCTCTAATTTCTTTTTATCTTCCTTGTGAGAAATTGTTTCTTTTCCAGCTTCTTTATCGAAAATTGTTTTTAAAATCACTTTCAACGAAACGTCTTCATCAGTTGTATAAATACTGATGTCTTCCAAGGCAGAAATTCTATCAGAAGAATATGCTGGAGTTCGTTTTTTATCGTCTAACGATTCTACAATTATGTTGTTTTTCCCTTGAGCAACAACTTTAAATAATCCTGGTTTTCCAGAAATTGATATGATACCTGTTAAATTCATTCTATAATTTTCTTGATGTCAAAACTACTAATAATTTTTATTAAAGTTTATAAACGTTCAATTTTTGTGAATAAAATTTGATTTTCACTAACAATCTTAACAAAATAGATGCCTTTTTTTAAATCTGAGATATCTATTTTACTTAAATTGTTATTAATTTCTTTCACTTTTTTACCATTTAAGTCTTCCAAAATTACTTTTTGAATATTTGCTACATTTATTATTTCAAAACTATTTTCTGTTGGATTTGGAAAAAGAGTTATTTCATTATTTAATTCTTGTATGCCTGCATTTAACTGAAATTGATTTGAACATGATTCACAACCTTCAGGACTTTTAATACAGCACGTATATATTCTATTAGGTTGAATTTGACCTGTAAGAAATTGAAAAGTTTGACCGTTCATAATAGTGCCATTTGAATACCATTGATAACTTGCTGCACTAGTACAAGTTAATACACCACCATTATTTGAAATTGTTGGTGAAACAGGATTTAGCCCTAAGAAACTAATTGTATCATAATCTACGCATGAATTACCTCCTCGATAAGTTTTATAAATGTATTCACCTCCTTCTGAAACAATCAAGGGATATTGATTGGTTGAAACACCTTCGTGTTGCCATATTACAGAATCAAATGTAACCGTTGACACCAAAGACAAATCATTTGTAGGTAAACATGTTGATGGAGTTCCTGAAAAAGATGTTTCATAATTTTTCTCAAGTAAAGCTCCTAAAGCATTAATATTACCATATCCATATGAAAAATTCGGAAGAGTCCCTGAAAAAGCACTTGGAAAAGCTGTATTTTTAATGTCATTTAAAAAATCAGCGTATGTTACATTATTACATCTTTCTAAATATAAAGCGGCTATTCCAGCAACAACTGGTGCTGAAGCAGAAGTTCCACTTGCTCTTGAATGCCAACCTCCTTGATCTACCAAACTTGCAAAACTTGGATTCGCCAAATCAAATAAAGGTGCTGCTGCAAAGGTGAAATTCCCTGTAGCTACAACATCCGGTTTTACAACGTTGTTTCTATTTGGTCCTTTACTTGATAAAGCACTTAACAAAAATGGTTGATTTGCCCCCCTAACTACCCCGTTGATGTCCGTATAATTTGACCTGTTAAAAATATTCCCTACGGTGACAATTTTTTCAGAACAAGCCCATCCAGAAACAATTGATTGCAAAGAATCTGGTCTGTTATAATGAATTATATCGGGATAAACTGTTGAATTAGGAGTATTTGTTACTATTTTGTTTAAATATATTGCTGATTCTTTTGAGCTCCATAAATCATATTTTCCTGTTCCTTTTGTTTTAAAACTATAATAATATGATGTAGAATCAACTTTAGAGTAAAAACCTTGCATGTGATAAGAACCATTTTCAATAGTCCTGTAAACTTCAATTGTTGCAATTACATCACCATTTGAATTTTTAATGGTATCCATTATAGTACTCCCCATTGAAGTCATTGCATTTCTAAAAACAGTTGTTCCTCTTTCAGTAAAATCTCCTTGAGAAAGATTTGCACCAAATGAATAAAATACATTTTGCATATCAGCTTGATCCGCCCAAAGGTCAAATAAAATATTATTTGTCCCATAAGCTCCAAAAAATATTCCTCCAGGGCTATTTTCAAACCAAGTAAAAGAAGTGTCAGAATCTACTTCATCATGAACATGATAATTTTCATAAGTACCTGAATTTCCTGCTGCACAAACAAAAATTCTCCCAGGCTTTTCATCTAAAAGTGACTCAATTAAAACAGTTGCAGGATCATTTCCGTTATGAGAACCTAGATAATCGCCCAAACTAATATTAATGACACAAGGCATTCCTATTTCATCTGCCTTTTTGAAGATGTAATCACAAGCATCTGATACTGTCAAATCCCAATTAGCAATACCATCTAAATTTGATTTAACGAAAATTATTTTTGAATCAGGTGCCATTCCCTTGTTGGTTCCATTTGCCAAACCATTACCAGCAGCTAAACCTAAAGAATTAGTACCATGTGTAGCCCAATCACCAAGTGTATCATCAATGTGATTATCGATATATTGACTGTTGTATTCAAAGCCATAATCATAAGGTTGTGGTACTGCTGGTGATCCAATAGTATCATAAGGGTTTTGATCCCAAAAATACAAAACTCTAGTTTTCCCGTTTGCATCTAAAAAATCTGGATGATAAAAATCGACTCCATTATCAATTACACCAACAATTACATTTTTACCTGTAAAAGGCAACGGAAGACCATCTGACCCATTATGTACCTGATCAACTGAATGCTTAACTCTGGCTGAATCTGCTAAAACAACTGGATGTGAAATTTCAAAATGAAAATCAGAAATCATTTTTTTTTCAACTAACTCATTAATCTTTTTTGGTGTTGAAGTAACATAAATGTATTCCTTTGTTACTGATTTTGGAATTATTTTATTCGAGAACAAAGCATCGAAAGTTTTCTGACCATCATTTACAATTGCAAAAGGCATTTTTAAATCTGGCTTTTCATTTAATACTTTTTGAAAGCCAAACTTTGAAACCTGAGCATTAAGTGTAAAACAAAACAGCATTACACAAGGTAGTAGTAAATATTTTTTCATCCGTTTAGTTTGACCATTTAACATGATATTTGTTATAAATATAAATAAAAAAAAACAAAAGTGAAAAAAAATAATGATATTTGTTTTTTATTACAACGTTAATTATTTAAAAAAGTAAATATAGATGAAAAAAATAGTCATAAAACTTACCTTTTCTTTTTTTGCTCTTGGTTTAACTTCAACTATTTTCGGTCAAGTTGACAAAGATGTTTTAAACTGGTACAACGGAAGTGGTTCAGGAATGCAAACAGAAAAAGCATATAAAAAATTAAAGAAAAAGAAAACTACAACTGTTATCGTTGCTGTTATTGATTCAGGAATTGATATTGAGCATAAAGACTTAGAAGGGAAAATCTGGGTAAATTCAAAAGAAATTGCTAAAAACGGTATCGATGATGACAAAAATGGATACATTGACGATATTCATGGTTGGAATTTCCTTGGAAATGCTAGTGGTCAAAATCAAAACGATGCTTGTTTGGAAAAAACGCGTATTTACAGAAAATTAAAAGATAAATACGAAAAACTGGATCCTAACGAAGTTTCTGATGCTGATACGCAAGAATACGAACTTTATAAGAAAGTAAGAAAAGAAGTTCGTGAGGAAAAAGACAATTACGAGCAAGTGCTTCAACAATTAGATCAGTTGCCAATGATTTTACAAATGGTACCTGGAATGGTTGAAAATGCTATAGGTAAAAAAGAATACACTTTAAAAGATTTAGAAAGTTGGAAACCAGCTGACGAGCAAATGATGCAAATCAAACAGATTGCTGTTGCTATGAAAACAGGTGAATTAACTGAAGAAGTTATCAAAGAGCAAAAAGCTCAAATTCAATCTATGGTTGATTTTAACTTAAATGTTAATTTCAATGACCGTGAGTTTATTGGTGATAATCCTTATGATTTTTCTGACACTAAATACGGAAACAACGACGTAGAAGGTCCTGATGCTTTACATGGAACACACGTTGGTGGTATTATTGGTGCAATCAGAGGAAATAATTTAGGTGGAGATGGTGTTGCAACAGATATTAAATTAATGTCTTTGAGAGCTGTTCCAAATGGTGATGAGCAAGATAAAGATATTGCTTTAGCTATTCGTTACGCTGTTGACAATGGAGCTCAAGTAATCAATATGTCTTTTGGTAAAGGGTATTCTCCAAATCAAAAAGAAGTTTACGAAGCATTCCAATATGCTGATTCAAAAGGTGTTTTATTGATACATGCTGCAGGAAATGATGCTGCAGATGTTGATAATACTGATAATTTCCCAAGTTCGATGTATTCTTTTCAAACAAAGAAATTAGATCATTATTTAACAATTGGTGCTTCTACTCGTTTTCCAAAAGAAAAATTAGCTGCTGATTTCTCTAACTACGGTCAAACGAAAGTGGATGTTTTTGCTCCAGGACATGATATTTATAATTCAGTTCCACAAAGTGAATACAAAAAATTAAACGGTACTTCGATGGCAGCTCCAATGGTTGCTGGTGTTGCTGCAATGTTGAAATCTTACTTCCCAAGTTTGTCGATGTTACAAATCAAAGAAGCAATGCTTAAATCTGCAAAATCTTACAAAGGTTCAAAACAAAGAATGCCAGGTTCTGGTGATTTAGTTGATTTTGCTAAATTAAGTACTACTGGTTCTGTTATTGACGTTTATGCTGCGGTAAAAGCTTGTATGGCTTTAGAAGCAGGTAAATAAATTTAGTTTTTAAATTACAATCAAGGCTATTCGTACAATTTCGAATAGCCTTTTTTTAATACTGACAAATTATGAAAACGATTATCTTTTTATTTTTAACTTCCTTTACTTTCATCAAAGACGATGTAAAAGAATTGGACAAATTTGTCAACGACTGGCATTTAGCAGCAGCAAATGCAGATTTTTCTGCTTACTTTGATAAATTGGATGAAAGTTCTATATATATTGGAACTGCACCAAATGAACGTTGGACAAAAAAACAATTTATGGATTTCTCCAAACCTTTTTTTGACAAAGGAAAAGCATGGGATTTTAAATCTACCGAAAGAAATTGGTATTTTTCTGATGATGGAAAAACAGCTTGGTTTGATGAAGTGTTAGATACTTGGATGATGGATTGCAGAGGTTCAGGTGTTATGAAAAAGAAAAATGGAAAGTGGAAAATTATGTTTTATGATCTACATGTTTTAATTGAAAATGAAAAAATAAATCAATTTTTAGATTTGAGAAAAAAATAATGTCCTCCTTCCCTATTTATCGAAAATTATCCAATTTAAAAGTTTTTTACAAAATTTTAAGTGATTTGGAATTTGAAGAAATTCAATTAGTTGGTTCTAAAACTTTCAAATTAAAATTTGTTGCTAAACAATATCCAGAAAAATTAAAAATTATGGATATGATAAATTTGCAAGAGAATTATTTAGAAAGTTCTGAAAATGAATGGAGGAAATTTGATGCCTAATTTTTAGTATCGCAAAGTTGAATTAAGAAAATCGCTAAGCAAGTAAGGTTTGTTTTTAATTTTACAACAAAATTTTTCTTGCCATCGGACCAAGATTTAAGATTGCATCTAAAATCGATAAATCTGAAATAAAATTTTCTTTTCCCGAAAAAACTTGTTGATACGAATAATCGCTTTCTGTACTTTGAAAAGAAAAGGATTTTCTGAAATCGTGTTCTACTTCAAAAAAATAATCTTCCGTGAGTGGAAAGTCTATTTCTAAATCAAGCCAAGAACAAATTCGCTTGTGAATATTTAGATTAAATTCAACAACATTATTGGTTTCAAAGTCCAACAATTCTTGGATTTCCATTCCATAATAATCAAAAAATGGCGAAGAAGCATAACTTGAAACAATCGTTCTCCAATGCTTTTTTTTCCAATCTGTCGTGAAATCAAGTTGAACGTCTTTTGTTCGTGTTTTTGAACCAAAAGGTTTACTCAAAGGAACTGTTAATTCTAAAACACCATTCGGACTTAAAACCTTACAATGATTTCGAATGGAATGCCTTGGAAATGTTTCCCACTGTTCAAATACTGGATTTTTTGCCAAAACCAATTCCTTGTAAAACGAAATCGAACCAAAAAATGGAAGTGGAAAAATGGAAGTCATTTTTATTAAATTTTAATTTTGAAAATTAATTTCAATTTCGAGGCATATGAAATTTTAAAATTTTGAGTTCAGTTTTCTGAATGATAATTTTTAAAATAAATAAAACGAAGAAAGTGAAACAGAATTTTTAAAATTACTTGATGAACTTAAATATTCTTTCCCAGCGTACCCCCATATAAGGACTTTTCGAAAACCAAACAATCGAAGCTTTTCCAACAACGTGATCTTCTGGCACAAATCCCCAAATACGTGAATCAGCGGAATTGTAGCGGTTATCCCCCATCAACCAATAATAATCCATTCCAAACTTATAACTTGAAACTTTTTTATTATCAATCAAAAATGTGCCATCAGCTTTTTCAACTAAAGTATGTTTTTCATACGCAGTTATAATTCTTCTGTATAAAGCAATGTTTTCTTTTGTCAGCTTAACAACAACTCCTCTTTTAGGAATTGTAATTTTCTCAAAATTAGTAACATTATTCCCGTGATAAATATCTTTGGGGAAAGTTTTTAAATTTTCAATTTGTGCTGCGTAACTATAACCATATTTTGCAAAACTATCTTTTCCTACAACATCTTTATAATGTGGTATAAGATCTAAAGTGAATGTTGCTTGAGGGAAATCTTTTTTAAGTTTCGCTAATTCTCCTCTCGTTAAAATCATTCTCAGAGTTTTCAAATCTGCCCCAATGTAAGCGTAATCATCACGTTCTTTTTCCAAACCATATCTTTCAAGCATCATATTATCAAAACTTGATGTTGAACCCGTATAAAGGAAATTTTCAACAGAATAACTTAAAGCTTGATTTTCAGCAACCCATGCTTTTTTACCATTCACAAATAAAATTGAATTTTTGATTTCAAGTACATCACCTGGAAGTCCAACACAACGTTTGATGTAATTTTCACGCTTATCAACTGGACGGTAAATTACACCGTAATGTTCAATCATACGACCTTCTCTCCCATCCCAAGCAATTTTATCATCTGCTAATTGATGTCTCGCTTTGTTTTTCCAAAAGTCTAAACGCTTAATAAAATCTTCTTCACTTGTACGTTCTATTTGAGCAATATTACTTGCTTCACTCAGAACAATTCCATGGTAATCGTGTCCCATCAACCCAAAAGGCATACGAGGATCATAAACCGCTGTATCTCCTGAAGGATAATTGAAAACCATGACATCGTTTCGCTCTACTTTTCCAATTCCTGGTAAACGTGTGTAATTCAAGTATTCTATATCAGAATACGATTTTACGTCAATCCACGGAATAGTGTTGTGTACCAAAGGAAAAGACAAAGGTGTTACAGGAGCTTTACAACCGTAAGCTAATTTATTTACAAAAAGAAAATCTCCAACAAGCAAGGTTTTTTCCATCGAACCCGTTGGAATTTGAAATGGTTCAAACACATAAGTACGAATGATACTCGCCGCAACCAATGCAAAAATAAACGAATCTCCCCATTCTTTCACACGCGATTTTTTTCCTGTTTTCTCACGAGAAAAAATTCCAAAAACAAAAGATGCCACGTGTCCCAAAACTGGCAAACATAAAAATAGAACAATATGATCTCCAATTGAACGTCTGTGAACTTCTTTTGGATTTGCCCAATTTGTTATTGGCTGTAATTCTTGTCTAGAAGCTTTCGCTAATAAAATGTACGGAAAAAATATTCCTTGCAAAGTATCTTGCCAAGAAAAATGTCCGAATCTTCTTAAATAGCTGACATTTACCACTGACCACATTACGATGTGAACCCCAGGGAAAATCATCAACAAAGACCACCAAGGTTTGTTACAAGAAATCTTAAAAGCTACATAATAGTTATATCCAGGGATTAATGCTTCCCAAGATTTTCTTCCTGCTTTTTCAAAACTGGCCCACCAAAATGCTAAGTATGGATGTACTAATAAGAAAAGATAAAAATAGATTACGTTCATTTTATTTATTTTAGACTTAAGACTATAAGACCAAAGACATAAGACTTTGATTATCTTAATTTAATGTTTAATTATTACTTATTATTTTAAGTTAATCTCTCAACTTTTCACTCTTCACTTTTAATTTTTCACTCTCTCAAATTCCCAAAACGTCTTTCATCGTAAAAACGCCTTTTTTCCCAATTGACCATTCAGCTGCCAAAACCGCCCCTAAAGCAAAGCCATCACGGTTAAAAGCTTCGTGAGTTATTTTAATACTATCAACTTCAGACTTATATTCAACACTATGCTTTCCCGGAACATTTGGAACGCGATAAGCTGTAACTCCCAATTGATTTTCATTTACGTAAGGATCTTCGTTTTCACCACAAACCCAAGACATATAGGAATCGTTATTTTCTAAAATTCCGTTTGCCAAGGTAATTGCTGTTCCACTTGGGGAATCAATTTTTTGCACATGATGAATTTCTTCTAATTTGGCTGTATATTCAGTTTGCTTACTCATCAATTGAGCTAAACGTTCATTTATTTGAAAGAAAATGTTTACACCAACACTGAAATTACTTGCATATAAAAGTGTGCCATTCAAGTCATTACAAATTTCAGAAACTTCATTTAAATAGTCATTCCAACCTGTTGTACCTACGATTATCGGAGTGTCTTGATTCAAACTTTTTTTGATGTTTTCGACCGCAATTTGTGGTTTTGTGAACTCAATTACGCAATCAACCAAAGAAAAATCTTGTAAATTTAAAGGATTCTCAGAACTAACTTTCCAAGAAATTTGGTGTCCACGCTCTAAAGCAATCGCTTCAATTGCTTTGCCCATTTTACCATATCCGATTAATCCTATTCTCATTAAAAAATTTAAAACACAAAAATAACAAACTCTTTAGAGTTTACAAGTTATTTAACGAAAATTAAGTAAATGTTTATTGACAATAGATTGTTATTCTTTTTTTATATTAATTGAAATTAAATTGTATATTCGCAAAACAAACACTTTAATTATAAATTATTTGTGTGTAATTAAAAACTTAAACTATAAACACAATGAAACTAATTTTTCTAATTTTCTCAACTTTTTTATTTTTAAATACTTATTCTCAAACTTTTTCTGTTGGAGATAATATTTTAGTGAGTGATAATACTAAAAATTATGGTGCAACCATTTTAAAAATTGAAAACGATAAATATTATGTAAAATATGATATTTATGATGAATCATATAATGAATGGGTTACACAAGATCGATTACATAAAAGAGGATATAAAGTTGGAGCAAAATTAGAGGGTTTAGAAACTGATGGCTTATGGTATGCAATTACTATTTTAGAAGTTGGTGACGAAAAATACAGAATTCATTGGGAAGGATTTGAGGATTCATACGACAGATGGATAGAAGCAGTAAATGTTAGAGTACCCGAAAATAAAACAAATTCAGAATCTTCTACCAGAATATCTATTGTATATTTAGAAAACAAAACTGGTACCGACATAAGATATTCATTTTCTGGTGATGGCTCAAGTGGTGGTTCTAGTATATTTAAAAATCAAACAGGTAATATAAAAAATGCTCCAATCGGTGGAAACATAGAAGTTAATGGGAAATTTTACATTAAAATTACAAAAGCACACGACGGCCAAACTATTATTATTCGTTGATTATCAAAAACCCTTTTGGGATTTTAATCTGAGACAATAGGAGCACCTCTAAATTCCGGATAATCTGCAACTACCATT
>JAZKEO010000023.1:88664-100129 GCA_040386975.1 Bacteroidota bacterium
CATTTTTGCGTCAAAAAATAAAAATAAAACGACTCCAATAATTGCAATTATCAATGTAGTTTTCCATGCAGAGTACTTAACACCTCGTTTTGTCATAATAATTCCAATTACACAAATAATTGGTGATATCGCACAAAACCACATGAAAAATTTTCCAAATTTAGCATCCTGTTCATCTGCTTTTTTGGGAGACATGTAGGTTTTTCCATTTTTTAAGATTTGAGTTACCCTAAAATAATTTTTGGAATATGATACCTCAACTTCATCCCCAGCTTTTAAATCTTCTTTAAGTCCTTTTCTATTCATAAGATTCAAATCAGTACCTCCTATTTCTAAAATATCATTAAAGTTTTTAAAATCTAAGCGTATTACACTAGAAGATGTGGCATTTTTACCACTAGATCTTTCTATAACAAAATATGGTGCCTCCTTCAATACTAATTTTTCTGTTTTAAAATCTTTTGCTGATGGGACTTCAGAAAATAGAGTTATTGCAAGAATTCCTAAAAATATTAAAATAAAAGCGTAAAATCTTTTATTTGGCGGTTTCACTTGTTTTTGTACATCGTTCATAAGTGTTTTTTTTATTTTATAGCCAAGGAAAGTCTAATACCAGCTTGATTTACTCCCAACATCGTTGGAGAAATATTCAAAGTTAAATCTTCACTGATATCGAAAGTAACAAAATGCGCTTCAACTGCCGCATCAACAACTTGAATGATATAAACCAAACTGAAACCTAAAATGAATAAATCTCGTCTATTTAAATGTTGATTGTAAAGCGTAATAATTCCTTGGTCATCATACTGTTGATAGATTTCAAGACCATCATTTCCAGCTATACGTTGATTGTACTCGTTTTTGAGTTCTTTTTGAAGTTGATTGTTTTTGAGAATCATGTAACCAGTTCCACCAAGTCCAGCGTAAATAAGAGGAACTTTCAAAAAAGCTCTCTTTTTGCCTCTTGGCATTGCTAAATGATTGTAGATTTGTCCAGCTCCTGGAACAATAGTAGATAAAATGACTGCTTTTTTAACAGAATGTTTGACTGTGTCCTTTACTTCTACTTTTTCTTGAGAAAAGAGATTTAAAGAGAAAAATGAGGTACAAAAAATTAAAAAAACAATTTTCACTTGTTTAAAATTTCAATCACACGATTCAAATCAACTTCAGAATTGAAATTAATTGTAATTTTTCCATTTCCTGTTGCCGATTTTTTGATTTCAACTTTAGAAGAAATTTTATCACTCAAAAAAGCACAAAAAGTTTCTTGTTTTGAATTTAATTTTTGGCTAACAACACTTGAAACTTTTTTTGTTACTTCAACTTTTGGATCGTGACTTCCTTCGCGAATCAACGTTTCCAATTCTCTTACTGAAAGATTATTTGATGTAATTCGCTCAAAAAGAGATAATTGAAAAGCTTCATCTCCTGCGGAAACCAAAGCACGAGCGTGTCCCATTGAAATTAAATTGTCTCTCACTCCAAATTGGATTTCAACAGGTAATTTCAACAAACGCAAATGATTTGTTATACTTGAACGACTTTTTGAGATTTTTTGACTCATTTGTTCTTGCGTCAAATTGCACTCGTCAATTAATCTTTGGTAAGAAAGACCAACTTCAATCGCATTCAAATCTTCACGTTGAATATTTTCAACTAGAGCCATTTCAAGCATTGCTTGATCGTTTGCAACACGTACATAAGCTGGAACTTCTTTTAAGCCAGCTAGTTGTGAAGCACGAAAACGTCTTTCACCAGAAATTAATTGGTATTTATCTCTTCCTAACTTACGAACTGTGAGTGGTTGAATAATTCCATGAATAGCAATTGACTGACTTAATTCTGTCAAGGCTTCTTTTTCAAAATTCGTACGAGGATTAAATGGATTTGCTTCAATATCTTCAATTGAAATCATTGAAATTGAACCTACAATCCCTGTTTCAGTTGATTTTGTAGTAATATCTGTCGCAGAATTTTCCAACAAAGCACTTAAACCTTTTCCTAATGCTCCTCTTTTTTTTGTATTATTAGAACTCATCCTCTAATTTAATTTTTTTGTCTTCGTTTGAGATTTTTGTCAAATTATTTTTTTGTAAGATTTCTCTCGCTAAGTTCAAATAATTTGTTGCTCCTTTGCTTGCTGCATCGTGCATGATGATTGTTTCACCGTGACTTGGAGCTTCGCTTAATTTTGTATTTCTATGAATTACGGTATCAAAAACCAATTCTTGAAAATGTGCTTTCACTTCTTCAACCACTTGATTTGCAAGACGTAAACGTGTATCGTACATCGTCAAAACAATTCCTTCGATTTCCAAACTTGTATTTAAACGACTTTGAATGATTTTAATTGTATTTAAAAGTTTTCCTAAACCCTCCAAAGCAAAATATTCACATTGAACTGGAATTAAAACTGAATCAGCAGCTGTAAGTGAATTTACCGTAATCAAACCCAAGGAAGGTGAACAATCAATTATGATGAAATCATAATCATCTTTCACTTTTTCCAAAGCGGTTTTTAATAAATATTCTCTGTTTGGTAAATTGATCATTTCCAATTCAGCACCAACCAAATCAATGTGAGAAGGAAGAATATCTAAATTTGGATTTTCTGTTGAAATAATTAATTCTCTGGGATGAACTTCATTAATCAAACAATCGTAAATGTTTTTTGTGTTTTTCGGGTCTAAACCAACTCCCGAAGTAGCATTTGCTTGAGGGTCAGCATCAACCAGCAATGTTTTATATTCCAACACACCAAAACATCCGCTCAAGTTAATAGCAGACGTAGTTTTTCCAACTCCTCCTTTTTGATTTGCTATGGCAATAATTTTACCCATTCTTCCTTTTAATTTGAGCGTAAAGTTACAATAAGATTTTGTCTTTTATTTAAGAAAAATGTAGAAGTTTTCAACGTAGAATAAAATTCTTACAAATTCTCAAATGAAATTGAATCCAATTCTTTTAACGAATTTGATAAAGTATCTTTACTTTTTAATTCGTCAATTTTTGAAAGTACTTCGTCAAATCCATCTTTAAACTTTTCAAAATCTTCTTTATACAAAAAGATTTTGTGTTTTTGAAAAGATTCAACCCCGTTTTCGAAGGTCTTTTTACTTTCTGTAATTGTTAGATATAAATCATTTCCTTTTGTTGATTTCACATCAAAGAAATACGTTCTTTTTCCTGCTTTAATAACTTTCGTGAAAACTTCATCACTCCTGTCTCTTTCCCTCTGTCTATCGTTTTCCATTTTTTTAAAATTATATCAGAAGCAAAGATGCAAATTATTTTTAAAATAGCAATCGTGATAAAAAACAAAACCCTTCATCTTGCGATAAAGGGTTTCTATATATAAACGTTTCTGTCTATCTGAATAAAATCAGGAAGGAGAAACGGAAAAAGAGCCGCTTTAACGACTCTTTATAATTACTACAAATATACTGAGAATGTAGAGTTGATAATGAAAAATTTAGAATTATTTTTCATTCTCCATTCTACATTCTTAATTTAATTTACATCATTCCTCCCATTCCGCCTGGCATTCCTCCGCCCATTGGCATGTGATTTTCTTCCACTTCGTCAGCGATAACACATTCTGTTGTCAAAAACATTGCTGCGATTGAAGATGCGTTTTCAATAGCGATACGCGTTACTTTAGTTGGATCAATTACACCTGCAGCATAAAGATTTTCAAAAACTTCAGTACGGGCATTATAACCGAAATCATCTTTACCTTCTTTCACTTTTTGAACAATAACTGCTCCTTCTCCACCTGCATTAGCAATGATTTGACGCAATGGCTCTTCAACTGCACGTTTTACGATAGCAATTCCAGTATCTTCGTCTTCGTTGATTCCTTTCAATTTATCTAAAGCAGCGATTGAACGTATTAAAGCAACCCCACCACCAGGTACAATTCCTTCTTCAACAGCAGCACGCGTTGCAGCTAAAGCATCGTCAACACGGTCTTTTTTCTCTTTCATTTCAACTTCTGTCGGAGCACCAACATAAAGAACTGCAACACCTCCAGCTAATTTAGCCAAACGTTCTTGTAATTTTTCTTTATCGTAATCTGAAGTTGTTGATTCGATTTGAGCTTTGATTTGATTCACACGAGAAAGAATATCTTCTTTTTTACCTGAACCATTGATGATTGTTGTGTTGTCTTTGTCGATTTCAACTTTTTCAGCTGTTCCTAACATCTCTAAAGTTGCACCTTCTAACGTGTAACCTCTTTCTTCTGAAATTACCTGACCACCAGTTAAAATCGCTAAATCTTCCAACATTGCTTTTCTTCTGTCACCAAAACCTGGAGCTTTAACAGCAGCAACTTTCAGAGAACCACGGATCCTATTTACAACCAATGTTGCAAGAGCTTCACCATCTAAATCTTCAGCAATAATTAACAATGCTCTTCCTGATTGAACAACTGGCTCTAAAATTGGTAGAATCTCTTTCATGTTCGAGATTTTTTTCTCGTAAATCAAGATTAATGGATTTTCCATTTCAGTTACCATCTTTTCCGTATTTGTTACGAAATATGGAGATAAATAACCTCTGTCAAATTGCATTCCTTCCACAGTTTTCACTTCTGTTTCAGTTCCTTTTGCTTCTTCAACTGTGATAACACCGTCATTTCCAACAACTTTCATTGCTTGAGCAATTAGCGAACCAATAGTTTCGTCATTATTAGCTGAAATAGATGCGATTTGTTTGATTTTATCGTTATCAGAACCAACTTCTTTTGAAATTGCTTTCAAGTTAGCAACAACAGCTGTTACTGCTTTGTCGATTCCTCTTTTTAAATCCATTGGATTTGCTCCAGCAGCAACATTTTTCATCCCTGCAGAAACAATTGCTTGAGCTAAAACAGTTGCTGTTGTTGTTCCATCACCTGCGATATCAGCAGTTTTTGAAGCAACTTCTTTCACCATTTGTGCACCCATGTTTTCAATTGGGTCTTTCAATTCGATTTCTTTAGCAACCGTTACACCATCTTTTGTGATTTGTGGAGCACCGAATTTTTTACCGATTACAACATTTCTTCCTTTAGGTCCTAATGTTACTTTTACAGCGTTTGCCAAAGCGTCAACACCTTTTTTTAATTTTTCTCTCGCTTCTACGTCGAAATATATTTCTTTTGCCATTTTATTAATTGGATTATTATATTTTTAGATTATTTGACTCTTAGATAATTGAAAAGTCTTTTGTCTTAAGTCTTGAAGTCTTATGTCTAATTAAGACATAATTCCATAAATATCAGACTCTTTCATGATTAAATAGTTCGTACCTTCAATTTTGATTTCAGTACCTGAATATTGACCATAAATTACGTTATCACCAACTTTTACAGTCATTGGTTCATCAACTTTTCCATTTCCAACTGCAACAACAGTTCCTTGTAAAGGCTTTTCTTTCGCAGTATCTGGGATAAAAAGTCCACTTGCTGTTTTTACTTCTGCTGGGGCTGGTTCGATAAGAACTCTATCCGCCAAAGGTTTTAATGATATTGCCATTTTATTTATAAAATTTTAAAGTGTTTGTCTACTCTTGTCGAAAATTATGCCACATGCTAAAGCAAGTCAACTTTTCCAAATTAGAGAAAATTTGACAAAACGAACTGACAATATGACACTTTTTTACTTTATATAAATTTTATTGAACTAATTTTTTAAAAGTTTGTTTTATTGAAAAACTTTTCTAACTTTGAAGAAGCTCTAAACTTTTTCATTGAATTAACTATTTATATATGCATAGAATCCTACTTTTACTTTCTGTTACATTTTTCTTTAATTTACACAGTCAACTAAACTACAACACCATCATGATGGATAATTATGTGAGTTCAAATCTTGCATCTTTTAACCCTTCAAGTATTGTAGATTCTAAAACAAAATTCGCTTTTACTTCGGGAATTAATTATTGCTCAAATAGTAATTTTTTCTCTAAAAACTATGCTCCTTACAACAATTATTCGGGAGGATTTTTTGATGGTTTAAAAGGAAAATACATCAAACCAAGTGCTGCTGGTTTTCAAAATCAAAACTTTAACATCGATATCATAAACCTTAAATTTGAATTCAATCATGAAAATGCAATTGGTTATGCATTAAGAGGTCGAGCATATTCAAATCACAATGGCTTACCTGAGATTTTTGCAAAAAATGCTACTCTAAATTACAGAGACAACGACATCAATGTGGCTGAAGATTTAACAGGATTTTCTTACAATCAAATGGAATTTACTGAACAAGCTTTTACGTACGCACGAACGATTTTTGACAGAAAAGAAACTTTCCTAAAAATTGGTGGAACTTTCAAAGTTTTAAATGGATTAAGTGCCCGTCATTGGTTCTTCAATAGTGGAACAATAACTTTTACAAATGATTCATTACCTAAAGCGGATTTAACTAATTTAGATGTTGATTTTGTAAAAAATGCTTCGGAAGATCAATTGTTCTTTAAAAATCGAGGTTTTGGCTTTGACATTGGTGCAACTTACGAATTACGTCCAAATTATCAAGTACAATACTATGAAATGGACGGAAAATCAAAAAACGTAAGACATGATATCAATAAATACAAGATGAAATTTGGATTTTCAATTACTGATATTGGCTCAATTAAATTCAAAAGAGATAGTCTTTTTAATAATTTTAAAAATTCCGGTCAATCAATTTCTGTTGATGAAATTTATAAAACCATTTCTTTAGGTCCTGGTCCATTTAATAATTTTCAAACTTTACTTCAAGAAACTGGAACGCCAACAACGATTCAAGACAATGAAATAAAAATGAACTTGCCAACAACAGTTCATGTCAACGTTGATTATTATGTCAAAAAGCATTTATATTTGAGTTATAATGCTTCCATTCCACTTTATTCAAAAAGTGATAAAGCGAAAATAAACGGTACTTTTATTCATACTTTTGCACCTCGATTTGAAGCGAATAATTATTCATTCGCTATTCCTTTTTCTCATCAAGGAAATGGAAAATTGTATCTTGGATTTGTAGGACGAATGGTTCTTAACAAAATGACCATGTTTGCTGGTTCAAACAATGCATCGATAATTTTTGGTCAGAAATCGTCGTTGACACGTAACTTTTTTATTGGGACAATTATTCATTTCCCTTACGAAATACCTACTGATTTTGACAATGATAAAGTCTCTGACAAATTAGATGTTTGTCCGAAAGACTTTGGTTTATACGAATATCAAGGTTGTCCTGATACGGATGGCGATGAAATTCCTGACAAAGAGGATTTATGTATTTACAACAAAGGAACGCGTGAAACAGGAGGTTGTCCTGACACAGACGGCGATGGAATTATTGACATGAATGATTTATGTCCAAATGTTGCTGGTTTAGGCGTTCATTATGGTTGTCCTGACAGAGATTTTGATGGTGTAATTGATATGGCTGACAAATGTCCTGACGTTCCTGGAATTGAGTTAAATAACGGTTGTCCGTTTGAAAACCCAGGTTGTTGTATGGATAACGATGGAGATGGAGTTTCAAATAATGTTGATAAATGTCCTGATTTTGCGGGTTCAGTTTACAACGAGGGCTGCCCGATTGATTCTTTAAACATCAATAAAATTGGCTTGAATGAGAAAAAAGCAATACTAGACCCAAACAATACGGGTGAGCAAATTAAAGTCTTGAAAAACAACGATACGATTCGCAATTACATCACAACAGTGGAAGATTTGAAAAAATTAACAGATGATAAAACGATTTTAGGTGAACACAGTGTTTACTTCAATTCTGATCAAGCAACAATGACTGAAAACGAAGATGCGAATTTCGAACGTTTCTTTGCAATGCTTCCTTACGATGGAAATTTGGAATTAATTGTTGTGGGACACACCGACAAAGACGGTAGTTTGGATTACAACTTAGTGCTTTCTAAAAAACGTGCAGAAACCGTGAAACGAAAACTAATTGAATACGGTTATCCAGTCGAAAAAATTGTCTTGTATTACTACGGTGAAGCAAAATCGTTGAAAAAGAAAAATTATACAGACGAACAAAAAAGAATGGAAAGACGAGTTGAGATTAAGGTGGTTAAGAGGTGAGTTTGACGGTTTCAACCGACTAATATTAGAATCAAAAATATTTCTCTTTAATTCAATTAAGTATTAAATTATCTTATTTTGCATTTTACAATAACTTTATATTATACCTTTTAGTAACTTAAGTATAATATAAAGTTATTGTAATTAATTTGTCTTGTTAATGAAAAATCTTCAAAAATTAGTCCTTACATTATTTCTGATGACTTCTACAGTAATATTTTCACAAATTAGAACTCTTGTAGAATTAAAAGAAGCGTATGCAAATCCTAAAAAGATAAACTCTATTAGTTTTTATGAGCAGGATTTAAGAGGAACAGATGTACTAGATAATCTTCAATTGTTTACAAACCTGCAGGACATTCAATTTTATAATTGTAAAATCGACGAAATACCAAGTTGTATACACCTCTTGAAACAATTAGTACATTTAAGTTTGACAAGGTGTCAAATAAAAGTTGTGTCAGATAAGATTAGTAAGTTAAAATCTTTGCAATATTTGAATTTAAGTGGTAATCAGATAATTGAACTACCAGAATCAATTGGGAAATTGGAAAATCTGACTACCTTGAACTTAAATGATAATCAGATAAATGAACTACCTGAATCAATTGGGGAATTAGTCAGACTGAAATATTTAGAACTTAACAACAATAAGTTTAATAAGATTTCTCCTTTCATATTCGAGTTGAAAAACCTATCAGATATAGAATTAGGAAATAATTCTATTAATTCCATTCCAATTGAAATCAATCAGATGAGCAAACTGGAATCATTAAATTTGAAAAACAATCGAATAAATCAGTTTCCAACTATTTTAAGTGGTTTATCGAATTTAAAGGTTCTTTTATTAAATAGTAATCAGTTAACATATCTACCTGAATGCATTGGAGATCTTGTAAATCTTGAGGTTCTTTCATTGTCAAAAAATGAATTAAATAATCTTCCTTATAATTTAAAAAGAATTACTAAACTGAATGCTCTTGGGCTTTCTTTTAATCAATTTAAGCAAGTACCGTCCGTTTTATTTGAAATGCACAGTTTAAGAAGCCTAGATATTGACCATAATCAACTAACTGAATTTCCAGCAGAAATGGCTTCGCACATAGGTTTAGCATATTTGCATTTGGAAAATAACAATTTAAAACATTTGCCTGATGTTATTGGAAAATATCGGATTTTACAAATTTTAGATGCGGACTCAAATCAAATAGCAAAAATTACTGACTCTATTGGAAACTGTATCCATCTTTCAGACTTATATCTCAATTATAATAAACTAATAACTTTACCCGAGAGTATGTCTAAAATTGAAAATCTGGACGATTTACACCTGAAATACAATATATTGGAGAATATTTCAGATGTGGTTTGGACCATGAAGGGGCTTCAAATCGTTGATCTTAGAGGTAACCCTCATCTAGACTGCAAACACATCACTGATGTCGCCTATAAATTATGGAGAATTGATTATTCAAAAAGTCAGCCACATATTTACTGTGATTACTAAATTATAATTTTTATTTTTGAAAAACTAAGACAAATTACGAATGAAATTAAGGCGAAACATATTATCTTAAAAATTCCATTACATACTTCTATCATCCAAGACAGCAAAAGAAACTTTAAAAGTTGATACTTTCAACTATTACACTATTAATTTGTAAACAAAATGAACTTCTTTCAAAAAATATTTTCTTTTTTTAACAGCTATTTTGAAGTTGAATCCGAGGATAAGGATTTAAACAAGCAACATGATTCTTTTAATTTTAAATTTAAAAATGACATCGCATTAAGCGAAATGGTAATTGATGAGGATTTTAATGTTGATAATTTAAAAGAACTTGCTCGACTTAACAATATAGACCTTCAAATTTTCGAAGGTTGGTATGGTTTGGTAATAAAATTAATAATTGAACTTGAAAAATTAGGATGGGATAGAAAAGTTAGTTGCATCAAAGAAAAATATGGATATTTGGAATTCTATACAGATGATAAATACGATGACCTTGTTGAATTATTTAAAGAAAAATCCCAGTATGTTTGTGAAGACTGTGGCGAAAAAGGAAAATCAAGACACATTGGATTTTATGTGTCTTGCAGAACACACTATTTAAAACGTGTTGGTAAGATTTATTCGACAGAAGATGGTTTTTTTTACGAAGATGTATTTTATGTTTGGAATAAAATTTTAAAAGCTGAACTAAAGACATTAAACACAAAAAAAAATGGAATGATAATAATAGAATTTAATGAAAAAATTAGTAATTCCCCACTAAGTCCCTCAAGACTTTGCATTCATAATTACGTTAAAGGTTACTCATTTTTCCTATCTCAAATTCCAAAAAATATTGAAGGATTAGATTACAATGAAATCAATAAAAATTTCAAAAATCCTGAAGATTGTGAAATTTGTGGTTTTAAAGCAATTTATAATTCTTATTGTGAATGTTGTGAAAATGATAAATGGGAAAGTAAAGAAAATAATATTTGGACTAAAGATGAATATGTAAAATATAATCAATTAGATTGGGAGTATGACACAAAGGGAATATTAACTTTTGAGAATTCTATCTATCAAAAAGCTGAAAACTATACACGATTGTACAATAATCAGGAATTAGAAGATCATATTAGGGAAGAATCATTAAATTAATCTCGCGAGAATTCCACTTCATACTTCTATCATCCAAGACAGCGAAAGAAATTTTAAAGATTGACGTTGGTTTTATTTTATTTCCATCAGTTAGATGAATAAGATATTAAAACTGGAAACACAATTTATGCAAAACAAAAGCTTACCCATTTTATAAACTCATATATTGGAAACAAATAGAAAAAATAGAATTTTTTCAGACTAATCAAACTATTAGGTGTAACTTTAGGCTAATGAAACGATATGATGATTTATTCAAATCTAAGTTAGAAGGACTAGATTTCGAGACTCTAGAAAATAGCCCACATACAATTTTTGGATTATCTAAAGATTTGAAATTAATCTATTTTAACAATGCATGGTTAGAATTTTCAAAACAAAACAATGGAGAGCCTGAAATTTCAAGAAGATTTACAATTGGTACTTCCATTGAAAGTACTATGACTGGTCCAATAAAAGACTATTATCTTACAAATTACAAAAGAGTATTTCAAGATCTAAAAGTATGGAAACATGAATATGAATGCTCTAGTTCAACGGAATATAGAGTTTTTTCTCAAGACGTTTATCCACTAAAGAACTCTGAAGGAATCATAATTGTAAATAGTTTGAAAATTGGAAGACCATTCAATAATAAAGATCATAAAAAGAATACTTTAAAAAAAGCAGATTACATTGACCATAATGGGATAATTACTCAATGTTGTAATTGCAGGAAAACTC
>JAZKEO010000023.1:100139-111302 GCA_040386975.1 Bacteroidota bacterium
GGGTAAATGATAAAAACGCTTGGGACTGGATTCCTTCTTTTGTATCAAAAATGCCTAGTAACACAAGTCATTCTATCTGCTCAGTTTGTTACGACTACTATTGGAAATATGGGTCAAAGTAGGAATAAAATAGTGTCTTAGCCTTATAAAGAAGTAGTGTCAAAATTCCACTTCATACACGAGTGTTCTTGCAGATTAAATTAACAGAGGGTTTAACGAGAGGCAATATGACTTTTGTTAAATCAAATTCATTTGAGTAAATTTTAAGAAACATGAAAAACTACGATATAAAAAATAATTATTACGACGGTTTAGCAGCTGTGAACATAGGTTTCGAAGATATAGAAACCGATCAGATATATGATCCTCGTGAAGGATATTGTCGTCAAACTATCAACGAAGGAAAATGGGGTTACATCAATGAACTAGGTGAAGAAGTGATTCCAGTGATTTATGATGAAGCTGGAAATTTTTCTGGAGGGATTGCCTTAGTAAAGTTAAAAGATCAACGTTTTTTTATTAACAAAACAGGTAATAAACTTTATGATTTTATTTATGATAATGTTTGGTATTTCAATGAAGGTTTAGCCTCTGTCAGAAAATCAAATAAATTCGGGTTTATAAACACTCAAAATCAAGAAGTTATACCCTTAATTTATGAAGACGTTTATAATTTTGTTGATGGTCTTGCCCCTGTGAAATTAAATGATTTGTGGGGTTATATCAATACAAAAAATGAACTTGTCATTGCTCTTCAATTCAGCTCAGCAAGTACTTTTTATGAAGGACGTGCAAAAGTTAGACGTGATGGAAAATTCGCTTGTATTGATAAACAAGGCATTGAAATTCTCCCTTATAAGGCTGATGAACTAAATATTTTTCACATCGGATTAATTGAAACCATTCAAGACGAAAAATATATCTATTACGACTTTAATGGCAAACAAATTACTCCTCCATACTGCTACAGCAATCAGTTCTATACTGGGAACTATTGCATTGTCGGTAATGGTGATAGCGGTAAACGCTGGTTCCAGTTTCACAAAATGATTGGTACAAAATGGGGAATAATTGATAAAAATGGTGTAGAGGTCGTACCACTCAAATACGATAATTTTACAGATGTCGCAGAGCACTTGAAAACTTTACCATAAAAACTAATCGCATGGTTTTCTTAAAAATTCCACTTCATACTTCTATCATCCAAAACTGCGAAAGAAACTTTAAAGGTTGAGGTTGGTTTGATTTGATTTCCTTCAGAGGCAACGCCATAAATTCCGATTCTAAGTCTTCTTTTGGAGAATTTGAAGTTACGTTCAATTCCTGCTAAAAGTTCGGTATGGAAATAGTCAAATTCTTTTACATACAAAGCTCCCCCACCGAAAACCAAACCTAAGTTTAATTTTTTCATGTAAGGAATTTTGTTTATGATTCCACCGTTGTCGTGGTGAATGAAATGTGCTTCGTAAAAAATATCCTCTGATGGAAGTGATTTTGCCAATTGCTGAAAGGAATACAAAGGATTTGAGAACCAAATTGGATCACTGCGTCGGTTGTAGATAAAATCCACTTCATACAAATGTTTTGAACTCAAAAATTTACCCGTTTTGATGTGGTAATTAGTTGTACCAAAGGTTTTAATCTGAAAACTTTGATACATACCAAAAAGTAAATAATCGAAATTAATGTCGCTACCAAAGACGTTTTCAAAGCCTTTTTTGTAATTCACGTAAAGTGTTGGCCATTTTGAACCTAAAATCACTTTGCGATACGGTTCACGCATGTATTTTTGCTGTGGCGTGTAACTCAAAGTAAAATCTCCTTTAAGACCTTGGTAAGTCTCAAAATCAGAAAAGTATGAACCAGTTTTTAATTCTGTTGAATCCAAGAAACCAAAATATTCACTTCCATCCAAACTTTTTCTTTCAGAGAAATTAAAATCACAATTGAAAAACAAGCCATTTACTAACTCAAAATCGTGTCCAATATTAAACGAAGTTGTTTTATAGAAATTATTGGCATTTAAAATCTGTGAAATAGCATCGTAATTTCGAATTGCGTCAATATCGTTCCGAAAAGACAAACTTAAAGTGCTATATTTAAATGGATTATACCGATAGCGAAACCAATGTTGCGTGAAAAGCGAATTATCTTTTAAACCCAAAGAAATCTCACTATACAAATCAATAAACTTTTGGTTATCCCATTTTTTGTAGTATGAAAATCCAGGTGCAACTCTTGGCCCAGTAATATTTATAGGTCTTGCCGTTGCAGCAATTGAATTGATTGTCCATTGAACTTGTTTCACACGATTTCTATGATCAACACCAAACCACAACACTTTCCAAGGAGTCACCTTGTTAAAAATTCCATCTATAGAATCCAAGTATTCTTTTCGGTTTAAGCGCTCTTTGATACTATCTTTTACGATGATGAATCTTTTTTCTTCTTCGCTTAATTCGAGTACGCGGTTTTCTTTCCAAAAGGTAGAATCTCTTTCGTAAGCTTCCTTTTCTGTTACTGCTAATTCGTTAGAGAAATATTTAGGAGGAAATTTTACTTTAAAATCATAATCAGAAAAAATAGCTTCCGTTTTGAAATTTGATTTATTGCCTCCATAAGTCAAACCGTAAATCAAATTCTGGCGTTTTAAAACACAAAGTGAATCTCCAACATTTTCAAATTCTTGTTGAATGGTAAAATTGTCGTATTTCAACAAATTTCCTTTTTCCATGGTTAATTCCAACTTCTGAATAAGCCATAAAGAATCAATCACATAAATATATCCACTTAAAGTTGATGTTGAAGTTATTCTTGGTATTATTTTGATTTTATGAATCTTATATCCACCTTCTTCGTATTGGGCTTCCAAACGGTATTTGTAGGATAAAATCCCTGGAGTTGAAATCGGCGAACTCACAGGAGACTGATGTAAATCATCTAAATGTAATAGATTTTCAAAAAAATTGAAATTTGATTTTACAGTTGTAGTGTAATATAAATCTCTATCAGAGCCTCGCTTGGTGTATGCATTTCTAATTTCTTTGACTTTGTTTTGTGGCGAAAAACTTCTGTCTAACTGAATCTCAACCAAATTTAATTTATTGGATTCCTCAATTATTTTCTTTTGAGATTGTGCGAATGGATCTTCAATTTCTTTATTGGAATTTGTTGTTCCTTCAGTACCCGAAGCTGAGCCAGTTGAAGTTTCAGTTGTTTTTTTCTTCTTCTTTTTCTCTTTTTCTAAGTTTTTTTGCTTCTGTTTTTCCTCGTTTTTAGCGTTTTTGCCTTTGTAATCGTATTCAATTTTCTCGGCAGCTTTGATATACACTTTTACATTGTGTGGATAAGACCAAGGATTTAATTTGTCTCTTTTTTCAACAACTTTGAGCATAATCTCCCTCCCAGGATTTGACTTTTTGGCACTCACTTCAACATCTTGCATATCTTGAATAGACATCGGAAAAAGTTGTATGTCTTTTACCTCGGTTGAGTTTTTAATAATAGCATAAGATTCTCGGTCTTCGTAACCAAGAGCTGTATAAACCAAAAAATATTCGCCAGGCATCAAACGCATTTCGTAAACACCATTTGAATTTGCCTGATTTTTTTGATCAGCACTATTTTTTATGTAAACTTTAGCGTAAGGTATTGGAATATTGTTCTCATCCCTAACCGTTCCTGTTAATAATTGCTGAGAAAAAAGTGATGAACACAGAAAAAACATCCCAAAAAGAAGGCGGAGTTTGATATTTTTTTGTGAACGTAAATCCATAAGCATAATTCGATAACAAAAATAACAAAGAAAGTTACATGAATTTCACAAAAAATGATAAAAGTGATTTTGTTTTATTCTTTTCTTTTTCCGCAAAAGAAGAAAAAGCTCAGCTTTTGATTATCAAACGTTAGTGCAGGTAAAAGAAAACTCGTCGCTATTTATTCTTTCTGTCATTCCAATCCTGAAAAACGACCACTTCAGTGAGCTTTCAGCTTCTTCGTGGTGCCCGTTTTTCAGTTCTCTTCATTCGTTTCAGAATAAAAGGCGACATTTAAATTCTAGTGAGAATTTACATTTCAATTTTCATTATTTATTTCTAGTTAGTTTTATTCAAATTTAACAATACAATCTTTTTTTAAATAAATGATTTTTGTAACTTTGAACAAATTCTGATTTTAACAAATGACTAGTTTTATCTTCGCTTTTCACCTATTATTTAGTTCATTTTCAAATGATAATGGTATTTTTTCGCTTAATTCTGAAGTTAAAATCCCTCAAGAATCACAGGAGATTGAAACAAATTATGATAATTTATACATCTTTCAATCGCAAGAAAGAGATGTCATGCAAAAATTGTATGTAAAATACATCGATTCAACAAAAATTGATTTTAAAATTGACTTGGTTCGCATGAACTGTCAAACTGAATTTTCAGGAGTTGCCTTAACTGATTTAAATGTTGACTCTGAAATTGACGAAGATGAAGACGGAAACGCTTACATGGCAACAGAATTTAAACTTGAAACAGATGATTTTTTCTTTGCCATTCGAATCAGTGAAGATAAAGAAAAAGTCAAAATTTTGTACGTAAAAACAAAGGAGGAAGTTGACAAATGTCCTTTCATTCTTGACAAATTAATTTATTCTGAATAAAATGAAAATACTAAATAGAGGTTTTTTAATCATAAAACCAAAACAAGCGTACTGGAATTGGGCAAATCAATTTGATGAAGACATGTCTTTCACAGAAGAAGATGAGTGCGAAGGAACGGTTTATTTAATTGAAGAAGATTTTTTTGAATTCGAGCCAATTATCGAGAAAAATTTCAAAAAAATTCTAAAAAACGAATTCACTTCCGTAGCGGATGAAAATTTTTGGCCTGAAAATTTGACCATTGAATTATTCCACGAATGGTTTGATTATGATTTTGGTTCGAGTGTTTTTGATACTTTAAAAACGGATTTAGAAACTGAAAAAGTAGATTGACTGGCTTCTAAAAATAGCTTTTTCGTCGTTGAACTTTAATTTTAAAATGCTCATTTACAAGAGTAAACTCACATTTTAAAATCTTGTTCGCCTAAAAAAAACTAATTTTTCGAAACCCTCTTAATAAAATTATTAATGTATATTAAAAAACTTTCTTTAGTTAATTTCAAAAATTACCAAGAAGCTGAATTTGAATTCGATGAGGCGGTAAATTGTTTTGTCGGAAAAAATGGCTCTGGAAAAACAAATGTGCTTGACGCAGTTCATTATTTGAGTATGTGTAAGTCTTATTTGAATCCAGTTGACAAACAAAACATCCGCTTTGGAGAACATTTTTTTGTGATTCAAGGACTTTGGGAAGATGAAAATCAAGAATCCGAAATTTACTGTGGAGTAAAGGCTGGACATAAAAAAATCATAAAAAAGAATAAAGTCGAATACGAACGTTTGGCTGAGCACATTGGACTTTTTCCAACCGTTATGATTTCTCCTTACGACAGAGATTTAATCGCTGAAGGAAGTGAAGTTCGCAGAAAATTTATGGACGGAATTATTTCTCAATTTGATCGCTCCTATTTGGAATTACTTATTCGTTACAATAAAATCATCGTTCAACGCAATGCTTTACTGAAACATTTTTACGAAAACGGACTTTTTGAAAGAGAAAATTTAGATATTTGGGACGAACAATTAATTCCAGTTGGAGAGGAGATTCACGCCAAAAGAATGCAATTTATTGCAGATTTTCTTCCTGTTTTTAATAAATATTACAATTTTATTGGAGAAGAGATTGAAGAAGTTGAAATTTCATACAAATCACAATTAAACGAACAAAGTTTTAAAGATTTATTGGATTTAAGTCGTAGAAAAGATGCTCAAAGTTTGTTTACTACGTGTGGAATTCACAAAGATGATTTGATTTTCACTATTAAAAATAATCCAATTAAAAAATTTGGTTCTCAAGGTCAGCAAAAATCATTTATTATTGCTTTGCGACTTGCTCAATTTGATTGGTTGACAAAAAATCTGAACAAAAAACCTGTTTTAATGTTAGACGATATTTTTGACAAATTAGATAGTTTTCGTGTTCAAAAATTGATCTCACTTGTTTCACAAAATGTTTTTGGTCAGGTTTTGATTACAGATACTGATATCGAAAGAATTACAAATCTTTTTAATGAAATTGACGTGAAATTTAACCTATTCTCAATAGATAATCTAATTCAAAAAGAAGTAAGTTTATGAATGAGAACAAACGTACAGAAAACAGCACTACTCTTGGAGATGCCATTGATAAAATCATGAAAGCTTATCGTTTAGATGGTAAAATCAAAGAAATTGACGTGCTTTCAAAGTGGGAAGAAATGATGGGAAGAGCGGTTTTTATGCGGACAAAAAATATTTCAATTAAAAATGGAATTTTGCATCTTCAATTGGATTCATCGGTGATGCGCGATGAACTTCTAAACGGAAAATCAGTTATTATTCAACGTGTCAATCAAACTGCTGGTTATGAGATGATTCGCGATATTTGGTTTTCGTAAAGTTTTTCTTTTTACTTTTTTTCAACCATAAAAAAAGTAACAAAAAAATCTCCGCTTGGAATATCTCGCTAAAAACACTTCATTTTGACTTAAAAGAAAACAAACTCGCTTCACTCAAACACTGTTTTCTTTTTTAGCGCCAAAATTCGTATTTTCTTAACGCTCTTTATTCCTATGCGGTTTTCTAAGTACTAATTAAGTTTTTAACTTCTAAACGATATTTGGTTTTCCTGAAATTACTTTGAATTAATCAACTGTGATTATTTTCTGAATACTTCTTTTTTCTCCGTTGAAATAATCCACCAAATAAGTTCCTTTAATCAAATTTGAAGTACTAAATTGAATGTTTTTTTGTCCAGATTTTAGTTGACCTTTAAAAACTTCTTGAATTACTTTTCCGTTTATATCTTTCAATTCAACAAGCAATGTTTTTTCCAAATCTAAATCTGAAATCACTAATTCAAATTGATTATTACTTGGGTTCGGATAAATTTTAAGATTTTTATCTTCGTTTTCCTTCAAAGAATTTGTCGAACTCGCTAAAGCTGTATTTATTGCCGACTCAATGCCTAAAGCAGTGATATCAGCATTGTTTTCATTGTAATAAACAGTGTGAGTTGTCCCTCCTAAAACAATGACTTTAGGCATTCCAGAAATTCCATAATCACCCATGTCTATTAATGAATCTGAGAAAGGAACAGCGTTTGTCAATTGATTATTATTCTTCCAATTTCCAATTTGTAAACATGTTGCATTACCATAATCGTCAGCTAAATAAAAATGTACTTTACCTGGATGCGTTATAGAATAATTTTCAACTGTTTGTGAAGCTGCGGTAGCTCCACTGATGCACCCCCCGCAAGGCATTACCCAAGCGATAACAATTATTTTTCCTTCATCTAATTCTGCAAATAAATCGTGATTTACTCCATGACAATCATCTACGTTGAAATTGGTAGCAGTTGTTTGAGAAAAATTATATGAACTTATTGAAATAATTAATGCTAATTGTAAAATTTTTGCTCTCATCTTTAGTGTTTATTTTTAATTTTTAATAACTTGAATTCTTTCTGATTTTTTTTCTGTTTTAAGTTCAATAAAATAAATTCCTGAAATCAAATTTTGATTTGAAATAGAGATCATTTTATTTTCTTTCAAACTTTTGTCTTTTAATTTAAAAAGTTCATTTCCAACAATGTCAAAAACTTTCACTTCGAGTATTTTATCTTCTTTTGAAATTGTTAAATTCCAAAAATCGTGGCTTGGATTCGGGTAAACTGAAATAAATTTACTTGATTTTTCTTCTTTCATGGAAGCATTAGGATCTAAAACTAAAAATGAACCCATCATGCCATCATCTTCGTGATGAAGTAAATGACAATGATACATATAAGGTGTCATTTCATCTGAAAAAGTCGCAAATTTTGTGATAAATTTAACACTGTCATGTGGCATAACTAAAACTACATCTTTCCATCCTTGCTCAGAAATTGGTGGAGTTGTTCCACTTTTTTCAATGATATTAAATTGAATATCGTGAATGTGAAAAGGATGAGCGATATGCGTATTATTCACCAATGTCCAGATTTCTATATCGTTCAAATTAACAATTTCATTAATCGAATCCATATCAAAAATTTCACCATTAAAAGCAAATGGACCTTCCGCCAAACTTGGAACACTTCCAGGAAACAAAGTCAATGTATCAAAAACAATTCGTCTATTCACATCGACATCACTTTCATCAAAAGGAAGATAAGGAACTAAAGTTGTAGGAATTGTCGTAACTGCATTTGCTGTTTGACCTACAACAGTAATATCTAACAATTTATAATCATTCCCATTTAGGAAATTATTTTCATACTCATGAATCACATCAGGCATTGTCCCAACACTTGGAGCACCAAAAATCCCGTTTGGCATTTCTGAAGCATAACTCATCAAATCAATATCTTGACCTAACATCGAAGTAAAATCAACCAAAATTTCAGCACGTTCACCTGGAGCTAATAAAAGTCTCGTTAAAGGAAGTGGATTTTGAATTAAACCTCCATCTGTTGCAATTTGATGAAAAGTCAAATTATTCGAAAAGCCAAAATGAAATGAACGCATACTGCTTCCATTTAATAATCTCAAACGCATAACTTGTGCAGGAAAATTTACAAAAGGATTTAAAGTTCCGTTTACAAAAATTGCCGTATCCATGTGGTCTGCAATCGCAATTTGATCTAAAACATCAAAAGCTTTGGATTGAACAATTAAAGGAATATCATCTTCTCCATACGTTTGAGGTAAACCTAAACTTAATTCCGTTGGATCGTGAACAATGAACATTCCTGCTAAACCTTTACTTACATGTAATTCTGTTTTTCCATGTCCATGCGGATGATACCAAAAAGTTCCAGCATTATTTAAAATTTCAAAACTCGGACTCCAAGTTGTTCCAGAAGCAATATTTTGATGTGGTCCACCATCATTTTCAGGAGAAACATGTAAACCATGCCAATGCATTGTTGTATTAACCGGAAGGTTATTATTTACGTTTAACGTTACAAAATCTCCTTTATTGACTATGATTGTTGGAGATAATAACGTTCCATTAATTCCATATGTCGGCGTAGGATTTGCGTAAAAGTTTGTCGTGCCAGCTTGCAGATTCAAATCAAAATTCAAACCTGTCAATGCTGGAGGAATGACTAATTGATTTTGGTTGAAAGCCAAAAAATGTATAAAGCAAATAAAGACAAAAATCTTGCACTTATTCTTCATGAAGAAATTATCTAATTGTAATTTGTTTTGTAAATATTCCTTTATCCCCAGAACTTATTTTCAACAAATAATTTCCTTTTTCAAAAGATGAAAGATTAATTTCCTTATTAACGAAACCTATGAATTTTTGGTTTTCATTAAAAATCACTTTTCCATCCAAAGAATACAATTCAAATCTAAATGTTGACTCTTCTTTTGATTCAAAAGAAATTGTCACTTTATCCGTTGCTGGATTAGGGAAAATTTGAGCTTCAAATAAATTATTTTCTTTAACGATAGCTTGATTTTGAGCGAACAAATTCAATATTGCTGCTTTCATGGTCGTCGTATCTGACGGACTATTGCTATTATTTGCATTTGCAACAAATAAAACATCTTTATTTGAACTTCCTAACAAAACTGTTGTCGGCATAGCAAAACCACCATAGTATGCAACTTGTACTGCACCACTATCCATTGGTGAAAACAAAGAAAGATTATTAGTTAGTGCCCATTGTGCTGAAGATGAGCAAGAAGTTGAATTTTGATATGGGAAAGAATATGCTTTAAATTTCCCTGGAAAATTCACATTCAAATTTTCTCCCATCGCTTGAATTTTTTCTGCATGAGGTGGACAAGAACCACAGTTTGGCATGTAAAAGAATAAAACTACTGCTTTTCCAGCTTCTAAATCGGCAAATAAATCAACATTATTTCCGTTGCAATCAAGACCAGAAAAATCCATTGCTGTTGTTTGTGCTGAAATAGTTGCTGTCATCGTTAAAACAACAAGTGTGATAAAAATTTTAATTTTTGTTATCATGTTATGAAATTTATTACAAATCTAATCAATTAGTGCCCTATTTTAATCTCCAAAGTTGCTAAAATTGGCTTAATGTTGAAATGCTAAACTTTATTTCTTTTTACAGCAAGCATCAAGCTTTTCGTAAGCAGTCATATCCGCAGGAACATTATCTGCTGAATAACCCAATTTAGAAATTTCCAAACGAATTTTATCAGGAGTAATGTTTTTGACTTTATACTTAACAGTAATTGTCATGTCATTTTCATTATAATTAACAAATTTGATTCCTTTTACATAATACAAATCAGTTTCCATTTTTCCTCCACAGGTTTCACACATTTTACAGTGATCACACGTTGTGTGCGTTTTAATGGTAATAGTCTCTACTTTCTTCTGAGAAAACAAAGGAAATGAGAATAAAATCGAAAATATGAAAATTATTTTTTTGAACATGATGAAGTTTTTTACAAAGATATGAATTTGGACTTGGAATTAAAAATGAAAGTAACTTTTCAAATTATAATCTAATTTTTATCCCTCCATTAAATACAATTCCATCTAATGGTGCCCAAACTTCAGTAAATTGCGGAGTGAAATTTGGCGCTGAAATTAAACTTTCAAAATTTGTTTGTCTGAAATTTGTAAAATTCTCAACATTTCCAAAAAGAACAAAATTTTTGATGGTTCGTTCAATCACAACTCCATAAGTCCAATATTCTCTTGTTCTAATTCCACTTGACAATAATTGTCCACTTTTAAATTCATAATCAACTCCAATGCGCCATTTATCAGGTAAAGCATACAATAAATCGCCTTTTAAACTATGCTTTGGTGTAAGAGTAAATTCTGAAGGAGAACCTGAAAAGGTATTTGTTACATCTGTATAAGTGTAACCGACAAAAAGTACAAAATCGTAAAACCCAAATTTAAAAAATGTTTCAGAACCCAAACTTTGCGTATAACCGTTTGAATTTACAAAGTTATAAACTCCAGAAACTCCATTGGTATCTATCAAAGCAAGTGGATTTTTTAAATAAGTATAAAAAAACATTTGGTTGATGTTCAAGAAGAAATTTTCTCC
>JAZKEO010000024.1:0-34962 GCA_040386975.1 Bacteroidota bacterium
GTGCCTGACATCCTATTTTCAGTGATTAATCACAACTCATTAAAAGCAAAATCAATCCACGCTTTTGCGGCTTCGCTTGCATAACCTTTGTTCCAATATCTTGGCATAAAACGATAACCCAAATCATAAAAATTTACCTGATTGTTTATCGGTTCCTTAACTAATTTCAAACCTGACCAACCTATAAAATTATTGCTTGCCTTTTCGATAACCGCCCAACGACCAATACCATTTTCTTCATATTGTTTGTGAATCATCTGAATAATACTTCTGATTTCCTCCATGTCTTTAACAGGTTTATTCCCTAAATATGTACACACTTCTGGGTTAGAGTCCAATTCAAACATAGCTACATCATCACTTGTTTCAATTTTTCTTAAATAAAGTCTTTCAGTTTCTAACATTTTTTAAAAGTTAATTCAAAAAAAAAGCGACTCGTAAACGAATCGCTTTATAAACATATTGTTTTATTCTTATGCTTCAGTTGCTTCGAAAGCTACTACTGATACAAAAGAACGATTGTCTTTTTTCTTACGGAATTCTACTAATCCATCAGTCAAAGCAAATAATGTGTGATCTTTTCCAATACCTACATTAACGCCTGGGTGGTGTTTTGTACCACGTTGACGAACGATAATGTTTCCAGCTATTGCAGCTTGACCACCAAAAATTTTAACGCCTAAACGTTTACTTTCTGACTCACGACCATTTTTCGAACTACCTGCTCCTTTTTTATGTGCCATTTTGTTTAATTTATTTCCTGAAAATCAGGAAAGTTAAATATTACCCTTTAATATCTGTAATTGTAATAGAAGTAAATGATTGACGGTGACCGTTTTTCTTTCTATAACCTTTTCTTCTTTTCTTTCTGAAGATAATTACTTTATCTCCTTTAACGTGAGCCGTTACTTGTGCAGTAACTTTTGCTCCTTCTATAGCTGGGGCGCCAAGTGTGATTTTTCCTCCGTTATCAACTAAAAGCACTTTGTCAAACTCTACTTTTTGACCTGCTTCAACGTCTAAACGGTGTACATAAACCTTTTGGTCTTTTTGCACTTTAAACTGCTGCCCTGCTATCTCTACAATTGCGTACATATAGCTTTTATTTAATTTTTTAATAAAATTTCGATAAATCGAGGTGCAAAGATAGCAAAAATATTTTAGTTACAAAGTATTTTTTCTTTTTAGACATAAGAAATTAGACATAAGACATAAGACATCGAAATTTTGATAATTCAGAAGTCAAGAACTATCTATTTTCCATTCTAAATTCTTCATTCTAAATTGAATGAATTTTCTTCCCGAAAAATGATTAATTTTGTTCAAAAATACAAATTATGTCAGCACGAAATTGGTCAACAATCAAAGAATTTTCAGATATAACCTTTAAATATTCAGATGGTGTTGCACGAATCGCTTTTAATCGACCAGAATGTCGCAATGCTTTTCGTCCAAAAACTGTATCTGAATTGCAGGAAGCCTTAATTTTTTGTCATGAAAGTCAAGAAATTGGTGTTGTTTTGTTATCTGCTGAAGGTCCATCACCAAAAGATGGCATTTGGGCTTTTTGTTCTGGTGGAGATCAGCGTGTTCGTTCAACAACAGGCTACAAAGGTGAAGATGGAATAAATCGTTTCAATATTTTAGATGTTCAGCGTCAAATTCGCTTCATGAACAAGGTCGTGATTGCTGTTGTTCCAGGTTGGGCTGTTGGTGGTGGGCATAGTTTACATGTTGTGTGTGATTTAACAATTGCGAGTAAAGAACATGCGATATTTATGCAAGCAGACGCGAATGTAGCGAGTTTTGATGGAGGCTTTGGCTCTGCTTATTTAGCTCGACAAGTTGGACAAAAAAGAGCACGTGAAGTATTCTTTTTAGAAAACCAATATTCTGCTCAAGAAGCTTTTGAAATGGGAATGGTAAATGCTGTTGTTCCTCATGATGATTTAGAAGATTTCGCTTACGAATGGGCACAAACAATCCTAACAAAAAGTCCAACTGCAATAAAAATGTTGAAATTTTCTTTCAACCTCATCGATGATGGCTTGGTTGGTCAACAAGTTTTCGCAGGTGAAGCTACGCGGTTGGCATATATGACCGAAGAAGCAACTGAAGGTAGAAATGCTTTTTTAGAAAAGAGAAAACCTAATTTTAAGAAATTTCCGAAATTTCCTTGAGTTTAATAACTTTCAAAACATTCGATTCATCAATCGATGCACATTTTCTTAGAATTAGACTAGAAAATGAAGGAATTCGTGTTTATATTTTTGACGAAAATACTGCAATCTTAAATCCGCTCAACATGCTCGCTATTGGAGGAATTAAAGTCAAAATTAACGAAGAAGATTTAGAAACAGTATTAAAAATTGAAAAGGAATTTGCAACTGTAGGAATCGAAAAAGACAACAAACAATTAATTTGTGATTCTTGTAATTCGACAGAATTTTATACCAATTTCAAAAAATACAACAGTTTAAAAGGAATGATAGCGGCTTTTTTCACTTTGATGTTTACAGTTTATCCAATTTCCTATAAAGAAGTTTATAAATGTAAAAATTGTGGGAAAGAATATCCAATTTAAAACTGTATTCTGTGTCAAATAAAAAGTGGTATGTCGGAATTTCCGACATACTGCTCAATAAATAAAAATGCTTAAATCATTTCACTATAACTACTTTGACTTTAATCTCAATTTTGTTTCAAATACTTTAAATTAAATGGTCATTTTTGTCATGGTTTTTAAACAAAAACACACGCCAAAAACAAATTAATCACACCTAATTCGACGGATTTCATCCCTCTCTAAAATATTTGATGCTTTCAGCATCATTTTCAAATAATTACATTTCACTCTACCACAATTTTCTCCAAAACAGTATTCGTTTCTGAAATTACTTTCAAATAATAAACACCTTTAGAAAGTTGTTCCAAATTTAAAACCGTAGATTTATTTCGATCTCCGAAAGTGATTAATTTTCCGTGTGTATCCGTTAATTCAAAATTGAAATTCCCATTTGATTGAATATGCAACATTCCTTCGGTTGGATTTGGAAAAATCTGAATTTTATTAATCTTGTTTTCTGTTAAATCAGCACAATTTAAAACTTCGATTAAAGAAGAATCAGAAGCTGAACAATTCGTCAGAACATCCACATAAGTGTAAGTGATGTAATGCGAACCAATTCCAGCTAGTGATGGATTAAACACATTGTTTACTACTGAATTTCCTGAATATGTTCCGCCACTTGGAATTCCGCCAGTTAATTCAAAAGATTGACCAGATGAACAAATTGAATCACTTTGAGCAAAGCTAACTGTTGGACTTTCCAAAACAGACAAGTTAAAACTAATTGGATTTCCATCACAAGTCAAACTATGCGGAGTAACAGAAATAATCGCAGTTGCGTTATCAACTAAAGAATAGAACGAATTTATGTTACCACTTCCACTTGAAGCTAAACCAAGTGAAATATTATCATTTGTCCAAGTAAACGAATTTGCATTATTTCCCGAGAATACAACTTGAGAAAATGAATCACTCAAACAAATTTCTTGGTCTAAAACTGGATTTACTGTTGGATTTTCAAAAACCGTTAAAGTAAATGAAACTGGATTTCCATTACAAGCTAATCCAAGAGGCGTAACAGTAACATTTGAAACTAAATCATCAATTAAAGGTGAAAACGAAGCAATATTTCCAGTTCCACTTGAAGCCAAACCAATCAAATCGTTATCATTTGTCCAGGTGAATGAATCGACATTGTTTCCGCTGAATGAAACCTCAGCAAAAGTATCATTTAGACAAATTTCTTGATTTAAAATGGTATTTATCGTTGGTACAGAGACAATGGAGATTTCTTGCGTGGAACTTTGAGGACAAATTCCAGCAGTTGTGTAAGTTACATCATAATTTCCTAATAAGGTATTACTCAAATTGATTTCTCCAGAGCTTGTATTCACATCCATATCAAATGAATTTGAAGTAAAACTTCCTCCAGCTTGACCTGAAATAGTTGGGATTGGGTTTGTTGCAAACTGACAAAAAACAGTATCATCAAAAACGAAACTTGCATCTGCAATAGGATTTATAACGATTTGTGTCGTTGCTGAACAAGATTCAAATGCATTTGTTGCTGTAACGGTATAAATATGTGTTCCGGCAACACTTGGAGGAATTACATCAATTGGATTTTCTAAATTAGAAATTACTCCATTTCCATCATTCCATTCGAAACTTGCTCCAAAAACTTCAGTTGCAAATAAATCAAAGGAATTATTAACACAAGAATCCGAATTATTTGTTGCAAAAATCGGACAAATACATTCCCTGATATTTATTTGAAATTCAATTTCAGATAAAGGCGAACACACAGTATTGTTTACAAAAGACGTCACAAAAACACTGTTTGAATCTAAATCTGAGGCTTTAAAATAAATTGAATTTTCAGTAACTTCTGTTATATCTGAACTCGCTCGCCAATCAAATGTTCCATCGCCGCCAGAAGCAGTCAGTAAAACTGAATCCCCAAAACAAATATCGACAACTTGAGGGGAAACTACTATTGGATTTGAAATATTGGCATCTGATGAAAAAGTATAATCACAAATATCTCCTCCTTGTCCGTCAATCATCATGTAGTATTTATTTCCAGGAATCAGGCCATTTGCTGTTAACAACTTATGTCCTGGTGGAACATAATGCGGATCCCAACAAGCGAAATTTTGCACTGGTCCTTGACAATTTTCGGCACTAAAAATGAATATTTGAATTCCTAAATTTGTTACAGAACTCGTCACCCAAACATTCAAATTAAGTGAATCTGAATCTGGAACAAAAGAAAGAAAAGAATTATTCTCTATCGTACCGCAAAAAGTCGTGTCAAATTCAAGCCAACTTTCCGTAGTATAAAAACCTGACGTACGTCCACAATACCCATTAAAATCACAAATTGCTGTTGCACTCTCACAATCATTTCCAGCAGGTGTATTGTCAACACAAGTTGGAAGAGCTAAATAAGGCCCTGTACAAATGTTAAAAGTTGTGGATTGAGCAACATTACTTTCAGAATAAACTCTTACATAATATGTTGAATCAATTGTTAAACCTGATAAAACACTCGAGTTTGGACTACTGCAAACCACATCAATTAAAGAAGCACATGAACCAGAATAAACGGAATGATACATGTCAGCATTTGCTAAAACATTCAATAAATTTACTGCATGACTAGAACTTGTTGCAACAAACTTGTACCAAACATCGTCGTCGTCATTTGTGTTTGAACAAGAATTCGATTGAATTGATGGTGTAGCATTATGCAACGTTCCAGCTGTTGTGATTGTACATGAATTATCAACTTCACTTTGCACAACAGTTGCATTTATACATTCGTCATTTACTGGTGGCGGTGGAATCCTTAAACACAAATCAAAATTCAACAATAAATTAGTCGTATTATTTGCATTGTAAACACGAATGTAATAGGTATTTCCAATAACTAAGTTTGTAAGAGCACCAAAATCAACAGAACCATAAGTTGAACAAATAATTGGCGTTCCTAAACTACCACACGAGCCACTGTAAACACTCCATCTTAAATCATATTGATTGTAAGATTGTGGCATATTATTTTCATTCAACAAAGTTAAACTGAGTTTCGTTGTCGTTGCAACGAATTTAAACCAAATATCGTTGACCGGGACAATCGAACTGCAATATCCTCCTGCAGTTGAACTCGAAGCATGAAATAATGTTCCATGAACCATTGTATCACAATTAAGACTATGATTAATTGGAACATCAAAAGCATTTACACATTCGTTGTTTGCTGGAATAAAATATTTTTTCAAACAAATATTAAAAATATCTGTTGGATAAGAAGGTCTATTATTGGGAACTACCCTTAAATAATACGTGTTCCCAATGGTCAAATTTGAAAAGCGTGTGTTTGTTCCGCAATACATTTGACTCCCTAAAGCACCACAATTTCCATTATATAAAGCTATACTTCTTTGAATTACTGTTCCGCTTGAATATGAAAATTCAACTTCCATTTCGTTGCTATTGGCTACAAACTTATACCAAACATCAAAGTCATTCGGATTACAAGTCAATGTAGTTGATGCCGTTACACCTGATGTTACAGAACAAACCAAAAGTGTGTCACAAGTATATAAATCATTTGTTGGAATATCAATTGCTCCAGCACATTCATCATTTGGTGGAATTGGTCCTCCAGGAGTTGAAACACAAATGTCAAAATTAGTCAATGCTGTTACTCCTACATTTTTATAAATTCGAACTAAAAATGTATCTCCAACAGTTAAATTAGTTGCAATTAAAGTAAAATTGTTGTCTATGGTTCCATCTTGACAAAAAAGTGGATTTCCTATCGAATCACAATTGTAGCGATAAAGGGAATAAGATAAACTATAGCCATAAGGAATCGTTAGCCAATGTGTTGGGTTTGAAGCTACGAAATGGTACCAAATATCATTCGCACTTGCATTAGAACAAGTAATTACAGGACTTGATGGTGTTGACTTGAATAAATTACCAGAAGTATCTCGAACACATGTAAATGTTGTATTTACTGGGATTTCAATTGAATTAAAACATTCATCATTTATCGGTGGACTCGTAATACAAATACTAAAAACGGTCGTTAAATCTAATAATACTCCTGACGAATAAGCGCGAAGAATATAAGTCTCTCCAACTGTTAATCCTGACACAGCATCGTCTGAATTGTAACAATTAATCTGTGCTAAACTCGAACAATCTCCTGAATACAAAGCAAATTTTAAAGTTGCATGATCAGCTGCTGTACGTGTTAAATTTACATATTGTGTGGGATATTTTGCTTCGAAAGTAAACCAAACGTCGTCGTTATCGTCATCATCTTGTCCTAAACATGAATTTACTTGACTTGAAGCAGTTGATTTATAGATTGTTCCATATTGTAAACTATCACAAGAAATTCCATCATTTACATAAAGTGGAATAGCATTTGAGCAATCATCATTAATTGGAGTGTCATGTTTTTTAATACATAGATCAAATGAAACTGGGAATGAATTAGCAACAAACGAACTCGAAATTCGAATGTAATAAATTGAATCTTGAATCAAATTTTGTAAAATGTAGTTTTTAGTATATCCCGCAGCAGCAAAATGAGTTACATCTCCACAGGATTTATAGAAATACAAATCAAAATAAGCATTTCCATTAGATGGGTCTGAAATTGAAATCGCTTGAGCAAAATCATCTGCCTTAAATTTCACCCAAACATCATCATCTTGTGTTGAACGATTCCCCGGATACATCGACGGCGTAGCATTTAAAAGCGAACCGGTATAAAGTGTATCACAAACAATATCACTATTTATGTCAATTAATGTGGCATTTGAACATTCGTCATTTATTTCACGATTTGGTACTGTCCGAATCGAAATTGCTGTTGATATAGGATTTGTTGTTGTTACAGGGCCGTGAACTTTTATATAATAAACTTCTCCAATCGTTAAGTCATTTAATTGATTCGCATATTGCCTGTCACAGAAAACATTATTGACAAAATTTTGACAAGAACCACGATAAAAATCATACTCTAAATGATCTGCAGAATTAGAATAAGCACCGTGAATATTAATTACATGACTTGTATCTAAGGCTGTGAATTTATACCAAACATCAGCTAAATCTGAAGTAAGACAATCTGTAGTATCTGTTGATTGCGTTGCATATAAAATTGAAACTGAATTCCCAACATAGGTATTTGTTGGACTTACAGTTAATTCAATCGCTCCTGTACAGGTATCGTTTATTGGAATTGGTTGGCTTCCAATACCAAATGTAAAAGTTGTTGTATGAGGCCCACTAGCATCAGAACTATAAATTCTAACAAAATAAGTTGCACCTACAGTTAAATTATTCATTAATTTAGCTTCAGGATCGAAAGCATTATCACATAATGTAGGTGTGGCCAAACTAGTACAGGTTCCTCGAGTAACAGAATATGAGATAGCTTGAGAATCTCCACCAATATCAATAATAGCAATTGAATGAGTCGTCCTGGTTGCCGTAAATTGATACCAAACATCATCATCAGCTAAATCATAATTTGAAGAATAACAAGCATTGTATTGATTTGATTGAGTTGCATTTTCAACTGTTCCAGAACTTACTAAAGCATAAGAAAAATCTTCATTAACTGGAGTTTGTATTGCATTTATACATTCATCATTTGTTGGTGGTGTTGGAGGCAAACTTATACAAATAGAAAAATCGCACACAATTCCCTCCAAAACAGTTGCAGTTGAATACACTCTAACAAAATAACGCTGTCCGATAACAAGTCCAGTCACAAAACTAGAATCTAAATCGCTGCATTTTAAAGCTGTTAAAACAGAACCACAATTGCCTGAATAAACAGCATGATAATAATTTATAGGTGATTCATTTAAGGGATTAATTTTAACCTTTGTTGCTGTTTCTGAGGCAATAAAGCTATACCAAACATCATGAAAAACACTTCCAGAACAACTATTTGATTCTGGTGAACTTGTTGCACCATTAATTGTTCCATACCCCAAAGAATCACAAGTTCCAATTGAATTTACAAACAAAGGAATTGCCCCTAAACAATCATTATTTGATGGAATTAATGGTGGAGTATTGATGCAAATATCAAACTGTGTGTCCATACCAACATAATTGTTTTTTGTATAAACTCTCAGGTAATAGGTCTCGCCAATTGTTAAACCAACAACATTACTAAAATTGTTATCACTACATAAAATCTGGTTAATTGCACTATCGCATGGATTTGTGTAAACTGAAAAATACATGTCAATCGTTGAACCCACTATGTTTGACAAAGTAATTCGATGCATCGTACTAGAAGCAACAAACGAGTACCAAACATCATCGTCGTCGTAACTGTTACATGAATTTCCTTGCGGTGAAGCTGTTGAAGCTAAAACTGTTCCATGAATCGAGGATGTACAAGTCAAATCAAGACTTGGAGTAATAATTGTAGCCGTTGCACATTCATCATTTACCGGTTGAGCGAAGCTAAGAAAAGAACTTAATAGGAAAAAAAAGAATAAAAATTTATTCATACTATAATTTTGTATTACAAGAAGTTAAGTTCTACAAACTTATGAAAAAAAAGTTCAATTGGCAAGTCTATTTTTATATCCGCTTGGATAAAATTTATATCTGTCAAAAATGAATTAATTTTTTCACTTAAAACTCTAACCCTAAAACCAACACATCATCCGTTTGCTCATTTACCCCTTTCCAATTAATGAAATCAACATCAATATTATGTTTCATCTCACTCATACTTTGACTTTTCTCAACCATTTTGACAAAGTTTTTCTTAGTGAATTTTTTGTTTTTATCTCCACCAAACTGGTCTAAGAACCCATCTGAAAGCATAAACACTTTATCTCCTTTTTCAAAAGATATTTCTTGAGTCAGAAACTTTTTTTCAACATCGTGATACAAACCAATTGGAAAACGTTGTCCTTTAAATTCTTGAATTACCCTCTCGTTTCTCTTAAAAAACAAGGATTGATTAGCTCCAGAAAAAGAGATTTTTCTTTCTTCAAAATTAAAAACACAAAGAGAAATGTCCATTCCATCTGAACGTTTCATTTTATTATTTTTATTGAATTCTTCATAAAGCAAAACATCCAGAGCGAATAAAATCTCAGCTGGATCTTTCAACTTTTGATGTTTGACAACATTTTTCAACATCGAATTTGCTAAAATCGTCATCAAAGCACCTGGAACGCCGTGTCCAGTACAATCGATACAAGCAACAAAGTATAAGTCTTCGAATTCATACGCCCAGTAAAAATCTCCTGAAACAAAATCTTTTGGTAAATAAAAAACAAAACCATTTGTGAATTTATCTTCAAAAAAGGTTTTACTAGGTAAAAAAGCATGCTGAATAGATTGGGCATATTTTAAACTATCTAATATTTCTTTATTTTTTCTTTCCAGCAACAAATTAGCTTTTCTCAATTTAGCTTCATTCTTTTTTCTTGATGTAATATCATAACCAACGCTGACTACATTTCCATTTTCGTCAATCGAACTATTCCATAGAATCCATTTTTTCTTAGAATTTGCATCATACAACAAATGTTCAGCACAATTTCATTTGTTCTGACTAACTCCTTGAAATTCTCCAACATTTCCAAGGCAGAAAATTCATCTTTTCGTGTTGCCCTCCACCAATATTCACCCAAAAGTTCATTTGGATTGTAACCCAAAATGCGTTCAACAGAATTACTGACATAAATCAGTTCTCCATCGCGATTGATAACCAACACAATTGTATTTACATTTTGCGTGATGATATCAACAAGTTGATTTGATTCTTTTACCATAGTCACAACAAAATTAAGATTTAAAACAATCTCTTTCATTTTCGTTGAACTGCTAAAACGAAAGTAAAAACACTTTATCGATATAAAATTAGCATTGGTGTTAAATTAAATATAATTGGTTGAAATTTCTTAAAAATTATTTAATACATTCATAATATTCTTAAAATTGAGTTTGATAAACGCTAAATCAATTTCGTACTCGATGAAAACGGTTTAGCTTCATTTTGTTGATAAGATAATATAAATTTAATGTTTTTTTAATTCCTTATTCCATTTTAATTTTGTATATTTGTTTTGGAAATTGCATACTTTTTTATGCGATGGTTTGTTTTTTTGATATATATGAAAGCTCTTTTCTCTTTTTTATCAAATAATTCGCTTCTCAATTGTAGCAACAAATCACTATCTAAAATTTTAGTAAATCGATTTAGTTTATTAGTGTTGTTTTTGATTTCAACAGTGAATTTTAATGTTTTTTCTCAAACAACGATTGCAATTCAAGATTTTGAAGCTACTCCTGCGACTCCAACAATGACTTATTCAAATGTTGGAGGTGCATCTGTTTCAAATTCTTCTGCGGCGGGCGACAGACCGGCTACTTCACCATTTTTCACATCAGGAACAACTGGTTGGAGTGCCACCAGTGCAACATCAAAAATAACATTTGCAAACAACCTTAATTTAGGTGGATGTAATACCAAATATTTTGAATTTAAACTCGCATCCTTTTCAATAGCTTCAACAGCCAATGGTGCAGACCAAACAGATTCTGTAACTGTTGAGATTTCACTTGATGGAGGTACAACTTGGTCTAAAGAGTTACAGGTTAGGGGTAATGCAGGAGCAAACTCCTATTGGGCATTTAATGCAACTGGCACTGCAACAGTTACCCATGATGGAAATAACACCGTTGAAGCGGGTGCTTTATTTACTGCTCCTTCTACAGGAAGTAACGCAAATGGGCATTCAACAATTAGAGTTGATCTACCAGTTGGATGCACTCAAGCACGTCTTAGAATAAGTTTAAAAAACAATACGGCTAATGAACGGTGGGTTATTGACGATGCAAAACTTGTGGCTACTTGTCCTGTTGGTTGTGTTTCAGAAACCCAACCAACAACAGAAGCTTCATCAGTTACAATTAGTGAAGGATGTACATCTGCCCAACTAAATTTCACAAACGGAGATGGAATTTTTAGAATGGTTGTAATGAGTACCAATTGTACGATTACTGCCCCTAATGACCAAACAAATTACAACTCAAGTAGTACTTATGGCTCAGGAGATCTAACCGCTGTTGCATCTGGTGATTATGTCGTTTATAATGGTTCAGCGGCTACAACAATTGTAAGTGGATTAACTCCAAATACGAGCTACTGTTTTAAAATTTATGAATACAACGTCTCAACAACAAACTGTACTGAGAATTATTTAAATCCTACTTTTAGCACATCTTTTACAACACTTGCAACATGTGCAGACCCACAAATACGTTCAATTTTAGTAAATGCATGTACTGTTGCTGAAGGTACTGATGAAGTTGTAATTATTACAAATGGAAATTCAGCTTTAAATGTTAATGATATCCAAATTGATTTTCCGAGCGGTGGTTCATTCTGCAATTCAGGTTGTGGAACCCAAACTTTTGTAAACAATGCTACCTATGTATCGAATCTAAATACTTTAGCTGGTTGTACTTTATTTCAGTATGTAACAACTATTCCAGCTAACTCCTCAGTTGTAGTTTTTAGCGGTTCAACCCCTACTATGACTTTTAATTATTCATCTGAATGTCCAGGAGGTGGTCCCTATTATGTACTTTTCTGTAACAATACAAATACTGCTGGTAGGTTTGCTAATAATGCAGATGCTAATAGAACATTAACAGTGGACTTTAACGGTTCAACTGATGTTGTGACATTTTATTCTTCGAATGCAAATACGGGTGATGATGGAGATTATGTTAGTTTTGACAATGCAGGTAACCCAACATATGGAAATTCAGCTGCTTGTTCTACACCTATTATTCTTCCTATCGAATACAAATCATTTGAAGTAGAATCAAAAAACAATGCTGCCAATTTAAATTGGGAAACATACTCTGAAAGAAACAATGATTATTTTGAGATTGAAATTGCAAATCAATTTGACACTGAATTTAAAACTATTGGAAAAGTAAAAGGTAGTGGTTCAACAACAAGTGAAAACTCATATTCTTTCTTAGCTGAAAACTTGAAAGATGGGTATTATTATTTCCGCTTAAAACAAGTTGATTTTGATGGGCAAGTAAGTTCTTCTGAGATTAAAACTGCAACAATTGCGGGAAATGGCTTAGCTATATTAAAAATTCAGAATGACATCGACTATGCTAAGTTAACTTTTAATCAAAGTATTAGTCAAGGATCAACTTTGGAAATTTTTGAAATAACAGGTAAAAAAGTTTTCTCGCAAGAAATAAATGAGCCTTCAAAATCGATTGAAATTAATCAGACTTTAAGTGGAATGCTGATTTTTAAAATTCAACATCCAACAAAAGGAACTGAAGTTTTTAGAATGATTTTAGAATAAATTTCTTTCTATTTTTTTAAAGCAATCTTAATTATCGATTAATATCCGCTTCATACACTGACTGTAATTTTGCATTATAAAATTATAGTTATGTATTCAAAAAAATCTTTACAAAATCTCTTTTTAACATTAATCACCTTTGCGGCTTTATCGAGTCAAGCACAAATTTCTTTCTCAACAATTGGAACTGCAAAAACTGAAAATTTTAATACCTTAACTAATTCTGGAACAAGCATTACATGGAGTGACAATACTACTTTAGCTGGTTTTTATGTTAGTCCAACAACGGTTCGTATTGAAGCGTCAACCTCATCCATGGACAACGCTGGAGCACCATACATTATTGCAAATGGAACAGATAGAAGTTTGGGTAGTCGAGCTTCAGGAACTTCTCCAAATAACAACATTTATTTTGGAGCACGTTTTGTAAATAACACAAGCTCAATCATAAAATCTCTTGAAGTATCTTATTATGGCGAACAGTGGTCAATTGCTGAAAATGGTTCAAATGTAAATAAGCTAAGCTTTAGCTATCAAAAAAGTTCTTCAACAATTACCAGCTTAACGAGTGGATCATGGACAAATAATACTTCATTAGACTTTTCACAGATAAAAAGCTGTCATACAACATCTGGCTGTAACAGTTCAAACACAAGTGCACAGTATTCAGCTTTGGATGGAAATAATTCAGCAAATCGCGTGTTAAAATATGCAGTATTTAATGTTACGCTGAATCCAAATGAAGAAATCATGCTGCGTTGGTATGATTTAAACGATGCGGCGAATGATCATCACTTACAGATTGATGAATTAAGTGTTACACCGTGGGATGTTGTTGCAAGTGTTGTTTTACCAATTGAACTAACAGAATTTAAAGCGAATTGTAATTCAAAATTAATCAACCTTGAATGGACTACTAAAAGTGAACGTGACAATGCATTTTTCACTATTGAAAGTACTTTGGATGGAAAATACTTTTCAGAACTTAAAAGAATTGATGGAGCGGGAAATAGCTCTTCCGAATTGAATTACTCAATTCAAGTGGAAAATAAAAATACAAGTCAACAATACTTTAGACTAAAACAAACTGATTTTAATGGTAAAGCAACCTATTCAGAAATTATTGCATTAAAATGTAAAAATGATGCAACTGAAATTCAAGTATTCCCAAATCCTAGTGAAGGTAAATTCTATATTCTAGGCTTAGAAGAAAAAACACAATTAGAAATATTCAATCAACTTGGACAAAAAATTCAAGATTTTAGTATTGAAAAATCAGGAAATCAATTTGAGTTAAATGATTTAAGACAAGGAATTTATTTTGTTAGAATAAATCAAAATGATGTGTTTGAAACACATAAAATCGTCAAGAATTAAAAATGTAGAATTGAGAATATAAAATTAAGAGTCTAATTTACTAATAACGTGTTCTTTTCGTGAGCCTTCAAATATTTTGAATTGACGGAAACTACACTCCAAATCACCGTTATACAATTTGATTTTTCTTGAAGGACTTAAACCTACAGACTTCATTGCATCTAAATTAGACGAGATTATCCAACAAGAGAACCCTTTTAATTCTTTTTTAAACCAATCTCCTAAACCTTCGTACATTTCGTGAATTTCATCCCCCATTCTTTCTCCATAAGGTGGATTTGAAATTAAGGTTCCTCCTTCCGATTGTTTTTCGATTAATTGATCTAATTTTATTTCATCGAAAGAATTCGTTGATAATTTAATCGCTCTGGCAATTGGAAGTGGTCTCAAATTACGTTTTGTCATCAAAACCATTTCTGAATCAATATCAGAACCAAGAATATCAAAATCAAAGTTTTTGCATACTCTGTTTGCTTTGGATTGAATTTCCTCCCAAGCTCTTTCGTCAAAATTTTTGAAATTTTTGAATGCAAAATGCTGTCTTTCAATACAAGATGGAATGCTCGCGGCTAAAAAGGCTGCCTCAATTAATAAAGTTCCTGAACCACAAAATGGATCAATAAAAGTTGATTTTCTATCCCATCCCGACATACGAATTAAAATCGCTGCCAAGACTTCGTTTAAAGGAGCGACACCAGCTTCTTGTCTGTAACCACGCATATAAAGTGGTAAACCACTCGTATTTAAGGATAAATTAACCTGATTTTCTTTGATATAAATATCAAACATCACTTGCGGATTTTTTACATTTACATCTGGTCTCTCCCCTTCTTTATCCCTAAATGTATCTACAATGGCATCTTTTACTAAAAAATAAGGATACTGTGTGTGTGAAAATAAATTTGAAAAAACGGCACCTTTTACAGCAAATGTTTTGTCAGAAGTAAAATATTGTGTCCAATCGATTTTCATCGCTTTGTTATACAAATCTTTTTCATCTTTAATTCTAAAAGAAGCAATTTCAACGATTACAGAAATCGCGCAACGAACGTGTAAATTCAAAAAATAAACATCATTCCAAGTACCTTGAATCTGAACTGCACGGTTTAAAACCGTAACTTCAGGAAAACCTAATTCAATTAATTCGTCTTTTAGAACTTCTTCAGCTCCAAAAATTGTTTTTAAAGTGATTTTTATTTTTTCCATGATGTTTTAAATTTGAGTTTGCAAAGAAACAACAATTAAAACGAAATTCTCACTAACCTTTCTGTAAATTTAGACTTTTTTGATTTTTCACCTTCACAATAAGCGTCAGCTTCTTTTGTTAAAGCGATATCTCCTAAATTAATTGCTTTTGTGTAAGCCTCGCAAGCTTCAATTTTATTTTCTAATTTTACGTGAACTTGGGCTAAAAAATAATAAGCTTCTATTAATTCTTCACTTTGAATTTCAACAGCTTTCATTAATTTTTCTTTTGCAAGCCCTAAATTATTTAATTTAAAGGCAGCATACCCATAATAAAATTCATAATTTGGCTCATCTTTCCCACTTGGCCCCAATTTTAAAATTCGATCAAAATACTCACTTGCTTTTTCATAATCTTTATCTTCTAAATAAAATATTGCTTTTAAATATAAAAAATCCTTATTTAAAGGGTTCATATCTAATTGTTTATCACTAGTCTCATGAAACAATTCATATTTATTTTGACGTAGATGTATGACTGATATATTATAAATAGCATTTTTATTTGCTTCATCAAATTTCAAAGCTCTTTCCGTAGCAAATAAAGCATTTTCATATTGTTTCAAGTCAATAAATAAAGCTCCAACAGCAACAAGTGCATCAACATTATTTTCATCGTTTAATAAAATATAATTATAAGCTTCAATTGCATCTTTCTTCATTCCCAAATTTTGGTATGATTTTGCCAACAGAACCAAATCTTTGTAATCCGCTTTTTCAACAGTTTGTGCGACATTTTCAATTACTTGCTCATATTCTTTTGCATCATATAAATCTTGACAGTTTTCGCATTTTTGAGAAAACACAACGCTTGAGCTTGCTAGTAAAATAGTTGATAGAATAAACTTCATGATTAGATTTTTAATTTTAGGATTGAAAGTTAATGCTTTTTATAGAGATAACAAAATTTGTTAAAAATTTACAGAGCAAAATCATATTTTTCAATAAATATCTTCTTACTTTTTTCCAAAGAAAAAAAAGTAAATAAAAAGTGCTTTTAGTCTTGTTTTTAAGGGGCTTCCTACAAAAGAAACGTTATGCTTTTATGACTTCATGCTTTGTTCCGCGAACGGAACGCAATTTCGTCACAAGCATAACTAGTCCTACAAAAACACTCCGTTGACGTCTGAAATAAGATTTCTATTGATTTAATTGATTTTTGGTTCAATCAAATCCCAAAGATTTCCGTACAAATCAGCGAAGACAAATACTTTCCCAAATTCTTCAACAGAAGGTTCACGAATAATTTTCACTTCATTTTTTGTAAATAAATCGTATTCTCGTTGTAAATTATCAGTGTGCATAAAAAGAAAAACTCTTCCTCCCGTTTGATTTCCAATTGATTTTTCTTGTTCTCCATTTGCCGCTTGAGCCAATAGTAAGGAGAAATTACTTTCAGTACTTGGAGCAATTCTCACCCAACGTTTAGTTTCACTTAATTTTGTGTCTTCAAGTAGAACAAAATTTAATTTTTGCATATAAAAAGCAAGTGCTTCATCGTAATCTTTAACAACTAAAGCAATTTGAAAAATGTTTCTATTCATGATTTTTTTGTGCAAATGTAATTATTTACCAATCATCGTCATCATCCAGAAAACCTCCTTCAGGAACTAAAATCAATTTTAAACTAATGCTATGTCCTGAAATTGAAAGTTCAATTTGTAAATTTTTCATTTTCGGATCAGAACTGTTTTCAACTTTCCAAGTTTGAGTGTATAACATAAAAGCTTTTGACCGTTCTTCTTTATCAAGTTTTAAAGTACCACAAGAAATCAATGTATTCGTGATTTTATTTTTTAGCTCCTCATATTGCTTGATTATTTCTTCATCATTTTCAATTCTTCCAAAATCCGCTTTTAATTGTGAAGATAAAACCTCCGTTTCTTTAGCGCCTTCAAGCTGAATTTTACATTTATATAAACCAACACTTTGCACTATTACTTCACCTCTTAGAGACTCAAAATTATTTTTAGATCCACAAATAATTTGGGAAATTTGATTTGAGAAGTTCGAATTTTTAGTTGGAATTGCTTTTTTTATTACAGTTTTTGAAGGAACATAAGGTTTTTCAGATTGCTTTTTTAAATATGCAAAAGCTTTTTCAGCATCTTCTTCTGATTTAAAGATTAAATAACAGCCTTTCATTTTAATTGTCGGCTTTGGGGAAAGTTTTAATTTGTAAATTAATTGTCCTGTTAAATTATCCTTTTCTTTTTCTGACTTTGTGATTGTTTTTCCTGTGAAATCAAATGAAGAAAGTTCCCATTGTGATTCATAGTCAAAACCTTTTAAATGTAAATTATTCTCCTTTAAATAATAATTCAGGATATAAATCGTACCAAGGAAATCTTTAAATTCTAAATCCCTTTCTGTTTCTTCAAGGAATATTTTCTCTACATCAAAAGTTGTTTTTGAAATTGGCTTAACATTTGTTTTTTCTGCTTGATATTTCAAATAATTAAAAGCCAATTCACAATCTTCAATACTTTCAAAATATAAATCAAGTTCTTTCTTAGTTGAACTTGATGGCTTAGGAACAAGTCTTAATTGTTGAGAAAACAAGCCTGTTTTAGAAACTTTGTAAGCAAATATTTGTTGTCCAATATATTTTTTTGAAAAATCAATATCTGATATTAGTATTGAATTACTTCCTAAATAAAGTATTCCATTTTCTATATAATAATTATATATTAATTTCCCTCCAAAAACATCATCTAAAAGTTCAATATCAACTGTTGTTTCCTTTTGAAACATTTTTTCCATTTTAGAAAAATTTTCTTGAGCAAACATGTTGCTAACAAGAAAAACCGCTGTGATTAAAATTAAATTTTTCATGATTGATGTTTTAACAAAAATAAACTTAAATTTTATTATTAATAAATGTTTAATGACTTAGGTAAAACTTAAGTCATCAAACATTTATTTAATATCACTTGTCTTATACTATTTATAATAATCAGCCACACAATGAATACTGATTACTACATACTAAGTATTAGAATCCGAAGCCAAGATTAAACTTCCAATACCATGGCATGTTTAAAAATCCTCCAAACCATTCTTTTTCTGAGATGTTTAGTTTTCCATAGGTAATAGCAGGACGAAGCCCCATTTCTGCTTGAATATTTAAACCGAAAGGCCATCTACCTCCCTTTTTTCTAGCTGTATGTTCTCCACCATACTGTGAAACCAAAAATCGAAAGCCCATTCTGCGTTTTTTTACATCTACTACTTCAGCAGTACTAGCTCCATCATTATAGACCGCATCACTCATATTTAAAACAGGAGCATATAATAATTCCATATTTACCATCGAAACTTTGTTGGTGCGGTAAGTATACTTACGTTGATTTGCACTCAAAACTCCTCCATTAATTCCGCTGTATTTGTATTTTGCCTTTGCAGACATCATTTCACCTGTGTGCAAACCAAATCCGAGAATAACTGATTGGTAAGGTATTGCAAATTTATCAGGAAGTTCGATATTCAGTCTTGGATAGTTTTTTGAGGTCGTATCAGCTTTTGACTTGTCAAACCACATATGCGTCCCCATTTGTATCACAGAAGCAGTAACCCCACTAAATTTACGCTCCTGCACAATGAAGTCGGTATAATATTTACGGAAAGTAGTAGTAACGGTTGTACCATTTGTTTCTTTCCCCAATTCCTCATAACCCACCTCTGGATAGACATTTCGATCTGTTGTTACATCTTTAAACAAAATGCCAAGTGAAAGTTGTGCGTTGTGATAAGGAACCTTTCCTCCGTAAGCATTATTTTTAGCTCCATGTGCATAGGAAGCTCTCACGTCAAATATTTTTGGTGCAATAAAGCGAGCCACGCCTTCATAGAAAACTTGCGTTCCGAATGTACCTACATCAATACCAGCACCCACAGCTGCACCAGTAAACAAACGGTTTACGTTGTTGTATTTCTCTTTAATTTCAAGCTTAGGATCAGATGGACTTACATAATTCCAGCCATCTCCGGTTGGTTGTGCAAATGCAGTAATCACAGAACTGCACATTAATGGTAAAAATATCTTTTTCATAGTTTCAGAGATTAAAATTCATACTTTTTAATAATGTAAAATTAATTCAAGCTTTATGATTTAGCTATACGACATTTAACTTATTTAATGTCATTTATCATTTCACACTTATAATCTTAAATTCCACTCTACGATTTAATGCCTTTCCTTCTTTTGTATCGTTGGTAGAAGTTGGAGCTTTTTCCCCAAATCCTTTTGAACTTAAGCGTTTCGTATCTATCCCTTTAGAAATCAGATACTCAACAACAGATTTTGCTCGATTTTGAGATAATGTTTGATTAAATTCCGTTCCTCCGTCGTTATCTGTATGCCCTCTAATTTCAATCACCATTACTGGATTCTCTTTCAAAATTGTAATTAATCGATCTAATTCATTTTGAGAAGTTGGCAATAAAACTGCTTTACCCGTTTCAAAAAAGATATTATTCAAACGAATTATGGCATCGGCTTTTATTGGGCGAAGTAAAATATCTCTTTTTATCGTTGTGAATTCACCGACGGTTGATAGATCTAAGTTTACATCTTCAGAATAATATCCTTGTAATTTAGCTCCAATCGAATAATTTGAGCCATAAGGTAAAATAACTTTATAAGCACCGTCAACAACAGATGAACGTGCAATTCCTTCAACATATTTATTCTCCAAATTGATGTATTCCAAACTTGCTCCTAGTGTTTTCATCGTTTCAGCATCTCTTACTACTCCTTCAACAATAATTACAGGATTTGGTTTTACCACTTCTGGCACAATTTCATCTTTCTTAGTTTCTTTGGTGTCAAACAATGGTATTCTAACAATATCTTCAGATGTTTTAAGAGTATAAACATCCATAAAAGCATATTTTCCACTTGGAGAGACAGAAAAGCACTGTTCACCCTTCTTAGAATTAAACTTAGGCCCTATATTTTCTGGTTCAGACCAATTTAACCAAGTATCATCAAGTCTTTTTGTTACAAAAATATCTTCCTTCCCATAACCACCTCTTTTATCGCTTGTAAAATATAAACTTTCATTATCTGCAGCAACAAATGGTGCAAAATCACCCTTTTTTGTAACATTTATTTTTGTTGGTTTTGTCCAATTGTTATCATCAATTCTTTTTGAAATATAGATTTGTTGACTAGGGCTTGAATTCTCAGAGAAACTAAGAACCATTACATTTGCACTTGGGGACATACACATACTCACATGAGGGCCTTGATTTATCAAATCATAATCTTTGACATTTATAGCTTTTCTTTTTGACCAACCTTCACTAGTTCTTGTTACATAAGAATATCCATCTCTAAGGAACTTATCATTTTCATCATAAATTCCCTGTAAAATTCTTAAATTTCCATCAACACTTTCATATCTCACAGAACAATTAATACTCCCCATATTAAAAGGATAAGTCATTAATTTTGCTTTACTAACAACACTATCATTTAGTAAATCGCATGACCAAACGTAAACGTCATTGAATTTCATTGTTGGATTCTCAGAACTTATTGATTTCACAAAAAATAATTTTGATCCATCAGAAGATATTCGTCCTGCATATTCACCTGAAGCATTTGTATTTATTAAAGGACCTAAATTTTCCTTTTGACAATGTAAATATGATTGAATCCCAAAAAGGAATAAAATGAATAAATGATTTTTTCTCATAAATTAAATTATTATCTGAATTTACCTTCAGCATTAGTGAATAAAACTACCGCTTTATTAGTTCTTTTAGATTCTTTTATACTTTCTACATCTGTATAGTCAGGAAGTAAAATTCTTCCACCTAATAAAATTCTTCCATCAACTAATTGAATTCCTGTCATAAACTCAGAACAAATTGGGTTATCAAGTACAACATCTTTTGGAAAACTTTTTTCAGGATTATCACTTTCATTTAATTCATCTGCTACTGAAACGGACAAATCTTCATTTAAAATCGTAAAGCATCCTCGACTTATAATCATTCTATTATCATATGCCTTAAAATTTCCACCATAAAGTAAAATTTTTCCATTCTTAAGTTTTTCCATTCCATTAGATTTAATGTCAGTTATAAACTCAGTTTGAATCTCTTCTCCTTTAGTATTTAACTTTTTTATGACACTTAAACTTGTATAATTCACGTTGTCTCTATAGCCAAATGAAATTAAAATATCTTCTTTTGAATCTAAAGTTAATGCCATGTTTAAAAAACTAAAATCAACATCAGGTTTAAACTTCCATAACTCTTTTCCTTCAGCATCCAATTTGTAAATCACTGGAACAGAATTTTCTTGTTCTCCAATTCTTAAACAAGCAACAATAATTTCATTTTTTGAATTTACGGCGATTGCAGCAGGAACTTCATGAAAATCTGACTTTATTGTACACATATTAAAAGGCATATATTTATCAACTGGAGCTTTAACGATTGCTAAATTGAATAATTTCGTTTCCTTATCTTGATTAGCTTGTGCCGCATAAATTGTGTTATTAGAACTTACTGCATCACCTAAAATTATTGGGTAACTTAAAGCCATAACACTAAGATCTTTTGGCTTACCTTCTTTGGTATAATAGTTCGAAAAACTTTGAGGTTTCCCCGTATAAGATGGTTTATTTCCAATATAAAGTGCTTTTTCTTCAGAAGAAAGAAATATTTTTTTTAAACTTTCAACATCTGTACCGCGCGATACTTGATTTAACATTTTTCCTTTAGCATCAATTCGTCCGAACCAAACTGCTGAAGAATCAAAACCTGTATTTTTACTTTCACCAAGAAGGTAAATTGATTTATCAGTGGCTTCTTTCATATCGATAATATGAACATTAGGCCTATCAGACACAGAGTCTGAGTAATAAAAAACTCCAGTTTGCGAATAACTCATTTTTAAAATTGCTATAAAAATGACACTTAAAATTGCTTTTATTTTCATAATTTTATTTTTTTTATTTTAACCTTGAAAAGGTTTAAGGTGGGTTCTGAAAATTAAATTAGTGTTAAAATCACTTCATCATCACGACCATAGAATTAACAATATAATTCTCTGAAACAGTTTTTAAATTATAAACTTTTTTTGTCTCTTCTAAGGATTTAATTGACTCAATTTTTAATTCATCCATTTTCTGAAGTTCTTCGTTCCAAACAAATAAAATATCATTGTCAGTTAATTCGCACATTAATTTCACTCCAAATTTTGTCAGAATAGGGTGATTGGGAGTAGCAACTAATTTTTCAATTTTGACAGATTCATTTTCATTTAGTGAACAAGTCAAATTTTGAGTTTGAGAAACACTCACTTCGAGTAAATCAAATCTTCCTTCGTGAATTTCAAGTTTTAAGACTTTTGAAACTTTATTCATTTTTGTTTGTTGATTATAAGTCAAAACCTCATCACCAATTTTTATATCTTGAATGTTTTTTGAAGAGAAATCAGCCATTTTCACTTTTGAATTTTCAGGAAAACAAGCATAATAAATTTCACTTCGATAAATTTCTTCGCCTTTTTTATTGACATATAAACTAACCATTCCTCCATAATTGCGAATGTTTTCATCTTTATTATTTTCATCTTTGACAATTTTTGACATAGAGCAAATACCATTATTAAATTTATAATTTGCACTAAATTCAAACATTTTGTCAAATTTTTTAATCTCTTTAAAACTTTCATCTAAAAGTGAAATTGAGCGATCCTCATTAAACACGAATACTCTCCCATCGAAAAAATAAGAAGCATCATTATAAATTGCTGCTAAAACAATTTCTCCTTTATCATTGATTAATCCCCATTTACTTTTTTCATCACAAAAGGGAGCAATTCCACTATTAAATTCATCTATATAATTAAATTTAAAATCAAGAATCACTTCAAGTTTAGCATTAATAATACCCCATTTTCCATTAGCATTTTTCACTGAGCAAACACCTTTTTTAAATTTCATTGCGTCAATATATTCTGTGGGTATTTGTTTTCCAGTTTTATCAATGAAAATTATTTTTTTATTTTTAATCCCAATTGCATAATCTTCTGAAAATGGAGTAGCAACATCTAATTCAGCTGGAATGAAAATTTTGTTATTTAGATCAGCATATCCTTTTTTTCCATTTTGTTCGATACAAATCAAACCATTTGAAACAAAATTTCGTGAGTTAAAATACAAATTATCAACTTGATATTCCTTTCCTTTTTTGTCTATAACAAATTTTTTATCTCCAATACCTACAATTGCATACCCATTTTTAAATGATTGAGCTTCATCATAAATTAATGGAAGTTCAACTCTTCCATATCTATTTAGGAATCCATATTTTAAGTCTTCTTTTACATATTTTGATACTAATCCTAAACTATCTGAAAAATCAGAGGTCGATTGATATTCATAAGGAGCATAAAGTTTTCCTAATTCATTTACATATCCACATGTCCAATTTTCGTCAGCATTCACTTTTGAAACAGGAAATAATTGTGCGATACTTATATTTGCAAAAGCAATAAAGCAAATAAATAGTGTAGTGATTTTTATTGATTTCATAACGTTGAATTTTATTTTTTGTAAAAGTATTTAAATTGATTGATATTTGAAATACGATAAATGACTGATATTAAAAATTAAATTTCACTTTTACTTTATCTCCATTTTTTTCATCATGTTTTACCTTTCTTCCATTTCCAACACCCAAAGAGAATCCAAAACCAATTGATACATATGAATTGGTAAACTTTTTTTCATCAGAAACTTCTTTAATAATTCCTGGTCGAATACCAAATTCTTGTCTAAATCCTATAGCAGAATTAAATCTAAATTCACTTACCACACGAAATCCAAAATGCTGCATTTTAACGTTTTCAAGCGAATAAACACTAGTTTCTGTTTCAGTTTCTTCATCATTTGTAAAATTTGTTATCGGAATTTGGTTTTCATATGTAATTAAAGGTGCATACAGTGCTTCTAATCTAAAATCGAATATTGTCATTCCATTTCCTTCACCTCGCCAATAATTAATGTGATCAAAGTTCATTTTTGAAACGGCGAAACCAAGACAAAAAGTAGTCATACTTTGTTTAAATGTAACATTTGGTTTAAAATCTAACAATTCTTCTGTTTCAACATTCCTGAATTCTATATTCGAGAAAACAGAATCTTTGCCAATATTGTAAATTCGATCACCCAATTCTATACCAAAAGATAATCCTATATTTTGTCCATAAAAGAAATTGGCATTATACAATTTTGTATTATTAAACCCTTGACTTATCATTCCTTCAAAATTGAATTTATCTTGTAAGATAAGTCTTGATCGTAAGTAATATGCTGTATTTTTCCCTGAAGCTGTAAAACCAGCAAATTGAACAAAATGATTTAGTTTTTGACTAAAAAGCGAATTTGTGACGAGTACAATTCCAATGAGTAAGATTTTTTTATTTGTAGTCATCTCTCGAATTTTTAGTTGCTTTATACTTTTTTATTAATCGTTCAATTGGCAGACGATAGACAAAACTTAAATATTGTAAATCATCAAATCGTCCAAAAAAATATTTATCAAACTCATATGAAACGGCAATTGCGCCAAATTCCAAACTAAGTGAAAAATTGGCAAATTGACCATTTGCAAATTCTTCTTCAATTTTAGGTTTTGAAAACCAATTTTGCCCCAAACCGACTCCTAACATCAATCTAGAAAATTGCGTGAAATTATGATGTGAAAATGCCAAATTAACTGATAATCTTCCTATAGCTCTTGTTGTTTTTATAGACTCATTCTGAAATTTATCAGATAATCCAATTTTTCCAGATTCAACTATTAAATCATAACCGAAATTTTCAGCACGACCTGATTGAACGAATCCATACATTGCCACTTCTCCTTCGTTACCTGTCTTATCATTAGCAAAATTAAAATAAGTAAATCTTGGACCTAAAGAAATATGTGCTCCAACTTGATATTTATAAATATAGTAACCATCATTATTAGATTTTGGATTTAATCCCCAATAACCCCACACCTCATTTCCTCCTCCGTCTGTTCCTAAACCCCAAACTATCGCATCGTAACTATAACTTGAAGGCATTGCTCCATCAATTTTTAATTCAGGATCCATTGCATCCCATAAACCGTCGAGTTGAAAAGTGACTGTTGGCATAAAAATAACATTCGATAAACCGGGATTTCCTCGAGAAGTTAAAGGAATTATAGTATTCAATCGAAAATCTACTAAAGTATATGGAAGCTGTAAACTAAAACCTGGTGCAAATGTTCCTGTATAATTTTTTGCTCCAGCTAAATTCAAAATACCCACGTTAGCAGCAACAAAAGGAGCAAATTTATAGCCTTTTACTGAACAATATCTTTTACCAAAAGATAAAGACTTTATTGGAAAACTTGCTCCAATATAAAACTGACTTCCATTAGAGTTTGTGTCATTTTTTGTTATCGTTCCTCTTGAGTAACCCATTTCAAAAAAATTCTCACGAAAGTGAATTCCTTTCCAAATATCGCTTGTGTAATTATCTTTTAGCATTATTTTACTAAAATTATAACCTCCAGCAAATCGTGTATATCCCCAACTTTTAAATTTGTCAGTAGAATCAAGTTTAACAGGACTTAATAATGTATTAATTTGTTTTGAATTGTCGAATTGAAATTCACCTGAATTCAAAAAATTATCTGTGAGAAAATCTTGACTAAAAATTAATGTAGGAAAAATAACTGCTACAAACACGTATATTTTCCTGAAAAAATTTGTTTTCATTTCTTTGAATAGTTAAGTTAAAATTTGATTTTTAGTTCAAGTATTTACAAACATACTGAAATTTATTTGAACGAGTAATCTAAGTTCATTTATTCTTTCAAAATTAAAAATGCTTGTAAATAGTGAACTTTAAGTAAAAGTAAAGCAGAAAAAAGGGTTGTTTGGTCTGAATTCTATGACAAAATTACTTTTTACAGAGCTTAAAAAGCAAAATCTTTCCATTTTAAAATTTTGAATTCAATATAATAATTAAGTCAGTTTATTAAATACTAAACTTTATTCATTCTAAAATAATGAATAAAAGAACATATCCATTCGACATGTTCTTTTATGGTGAAATGTTTTTTTTGTTTATAATGCTCTTCTAAAAACTCCATCTCCATCACTTCCAGCGAAAACAAAAGTTGAATTTGTCGCTAAAGATTCAGCTGTCCCATTAAATAATGGCCCAGAACTTACAGTTTGAACCCATGAGTCGCCATTATTTGTAGAAGTTGCAACACCTCCATAATCAGTTCCAGCAAACATTTTGTTTCCATTCATAACTAAAGATAAAACCAATGCTGATGATAAACCTGTTCCAGAGTTAGTCCAAGATAAACCGCTATTTGTTGATTTGTAAATTCCTCCATCACCATTTGTTCCTGCATAAATTGTTGATCCACTTACTAATAAAGCAAAAACATTTTGAATTCCACCACCTGAGACTTCTAAGCCTGTATTTATAGCTGTCCAAGTTCCTCCATTATCATTAGAAAGGAAAACACCGTTATTTCCTAAACCTGCAAAGATTTTTGTTCCACTAATAGCAATAGAACGTACTTTCAATGGCGAACCTGTATTTATTTCAGTCCACGAACTTCCATTATTTGCAGATACTGCTACTGTACCCTCAGAATTTCCTGCGAAAATTGATGTTCCATCAGTTGCTAAGGAATAAATTGTCAAATTACTTAAACCAGAATTAACTTCAGTCCAAGATGTTCCATTGTTTGTGGAAGAAAAAACGCCTGAACCGTCTGTCCCTGCAAAAATAGTACTTCCTAAATTAGTCAGTGACAAAATAGACAAGCCTGAAATACCAGAATTTGCGGCTGTCCAAGTTGAGCCATTATCGCTTGACACGAAAACACCATCTTCTGTACCTACAAATAAAGTAGTTCCTACATTCAATAAGGAGTGTACTCTCAAGTCTGTTAGTCCTGTATTGACTGCTGTCCAATTAGTTGTAACCGGTGTTGGAGTTGGCACTGGATCAGCTGGCACTGGGTCTTCTTTTTTACAAGATACAATCGTCATACCAATTAATGCGAAAATTAACATTGCTTTTTTCATGATTTAGAGTTTTAAATTATTACTTTTTATTTTTAGAAATACCTTTGATTTCTTTAAACAAAATTACGACACTAGATTTTAAAAAAAATAAGCGATTCACCTTAAATTTTCTAGGGTGAAACACTTAGAAACTGTTTTGATTTTATCTAATTTTGAAAAAGAACTTATTTCACTGAAATAATTTTAAATTCCACCCTTCTATTCAATGCTTTTCCTTCTTTTGTACCATTTGTAGAAGTTGGGGCTTTTTCACCAAATCCTTTTGAGCTTAATCTTTTTGTATCAACACCTTTGGAAATCAAATATTCAACAACAGATTTTGCTCGATTTTGAGATAAAGTTTGATTAAATTCTGTTCCTCCTTCGTTATCAGTATGACCCCGAATTTCAATTATCATTGCTGGATTTTCTTTCAGAATTGTGATTAAACGATCTAGTTCATTTTGTGAAGTTGGCAATAAAACGGCTTTACCAGTTTCAAAAAAGATGTTATTTAAACGAATAACGGCATCAGCTTTTATTGGGCGAAGTAAAATATCTCTTTTAATTGTTGTGAATTCACCTACAGTTGACAAGTCTAAGTTTATATCTTCCGAATAATACCCTTGTAGTTTTGCTCCAATCGAATAATTTGAGCCATAAGGTAAAATCACTTTATAAGCTCCATCAACAACAGATGAACGTGCAATTCCCTCAACATATTTATTCGCTAAATTAATGTATTCCAAACTTGCTACAAGTGTTTTCATTGTTTCAGCATCTCTTACAACACCTTCAACAATGATTACAGGTGCAGGTTTAACAGTTTCAGCAACAATTTGTTTTTTAGTTTCTTCTTTATCAAATAAAGGAATTCTATAAACATCAACAGATGTTTTAAACTTCAACATTTCAACAAAAGCATACTTTCCTGTCGGAGAAATTGAAAAATTAGCCTCTTCTTTTTTTGTGTTAATCTTTGGGCCAACATTTTCAGGTTCTGACCAGTTCAACCAAGTATCATCTAATCTTTTTGTTACAAAAATATCACCAAGTCCAAAGCCGCCTCTTTTCGCACTCGTGAAATACAAGCTTTTATTATCCGCAGCGATAAAAGGTCCATAATCCCCATTTTTGGTAATATTAATCTTAATTGGCTTTGTCCAGTTATCATCGGTAATTCTTTTTGACATATACAAATGACCATTGTTTGAATTATCATTTTCAGAAAAGTAAAGTATCATCACATTTCCACTTGGAGCCATTGACATTCCAACGTATTTTCCTTTACACATTTTGTCATAATCAATGATATTTATAGGAATTCTTTTTGACCAACCGTTAGTAGTCAATAAAGTATATGAATACCCATTTCTCAAAAAAATGTTATTGTTGTCATAAATTCCATCAAGTATCCTTAAGTTACCATCAGGACTTTCGTATCGAACTGAACAATTTGAAGTTCCAATGTTAAATGGGTAAGGCATTAATTTACCATTTGTAATTACACTGTCATTTAGTAGATCACAAGACCATGCGTATTCATCATTCAATTTAGTTGTTGGATTTTCAGTTCCTCCCGACTTAACATAAAACAATTTTGTACCATCAGATGAAAGATGAGTTGCGTATTCAGAAGCCATGTTTGTATTAATCAATGGCCCTAAATTTTCTTTTTGGCTGTAAACTTGACTCATAATTCCAAAAAGGAATAGATAAATTAAAAATTGATTTTTCATGGTTTTATTACTTTAGATTAATCTTTAACACAACGAACACTTAAGCCATTTAAAGCCCCGACATATGAATCTACAAAAACAATTGGTTTATCGTAAAACAATCCTCGAATATAAGCTGAATTTGGGAACTCTTCTGGAACATTGTCAACCCAAAAAAATGATACATAACCAATATTCACAAATTTATTTTCATCTACAAAATATGCTCCTCCTGGTAATGCTGTGAATCCACTTTTATTAGTAGCATCAGAATTTGGAGCTCTCCAATTGTTAACACCTACTTCTTTCATGTGTTTTCCTGCTATTTCTCTAAATCCATAACTATTTGAAATATTTTGCCAATCCGATTCTATAGGTAAATGCCATCCACTTGGACAAGCATTTTTCGCACTTTCGAAAGTGTAAAGTCTTCCAAATTTCTCACCATTCAATGAGTCGTTTCCATAGCACCAACTTTCTTTTGGTGTTATAAAATTCAAATTCTCACCCATCCAAACAAGGCTATTTATTTTTACTGTTTTATAGGTTTTATTATCTCTCACATCAGTAAATGTTCCTGTTTCTTGAGATTTAACATGATTTACACAAAAAAATAGTGTTATCGCTAAAATTACATTTGAAGTTTTCATAGTTTTTGGTTTTTTATTAATAAGCTAAGGTGATTTTTGAATTCTATTATTAAAAAAGAGGCTTTCTACAAATAAGAAGCCTCTTTCCGCATTTTATTATTCTACAACAATTTTCTGGGTACTCATTTTTGAATCAGAAAATAATCTAACAAAATAAATTCCTTTAGATGGATTTGTCAAAGTAATTTCATAGTTGTTATTTTCAAAATCAACTTGTTGACCAAATATGTTTAGAACTTCGATTTTTGAAATTTCATCAAAATTATTTTCTGCAATTTTAAATTTCCCTTTACTTGGATTTGGGTAAACCGCAAAGTCGGATAATTTCTGAATTTCCGAAGTTCCACTAACTGAAAGCATTTCTGAAATTTCTCTTCTGAATACTCCATGATCTCCGTATACACAAGAGGTGAAAATTTTAGTGCCAATTGTTGTGAATGAAAACACTGGGAAAATACCAATAACACCACCACCAACATTTGAAAAACTAGCGGCGTTATCTGTACTTAAAAAAATACCTGCTGGCGTGCCTATAAATAAGCTCGTACCAACTAAATGTAATCCGATTGCATTATCAATTGTAGGCCCAGAACTAGGTTCATGTTTTGTCCAATTTGCACCATCGTTTGTTGTTGAATAAACACCGTCATCAGCCGCAGCAAATAATTTATTCCCAGAAAGAACTAACCTTTGAATACTTTCCACTAAACCAGTGTTTGAAGCTTGAGCCCAAGACAAACCTTCGTCGTTTGAAACATAAATTCCTTCATATCCAGATCCGCCATTATTTGACCCAGCATATAATTTACTCCCATTCCTTACAATTGTTTGAAAGCCAGGCAATGTTGATATATCTGTCCAATTTAGTCCATCATCAGTCGATCTTAAAGCTTTATTGTAGTCACATGTGTAAATCACATCTCCATCAACTGCAATAGATGAATTAAATTTATAAGGCAAACCTGTATTTAAAGTTGTCCATGTTCCTCCATTGTCAGATGATTTTGCAACGCCGATTACTCCATCTTGAATCGTTGCAAATAAATCTGTACCTTTCGACGCAATTTGCTTAACATTACCAATGTCATAAGTTAAACTCCAATTGTCACCCATATCAGTTGATTTAAATAAACCTTCGTCTGTTGAAGCAAACAAAATTGTACCTAAAGATTGTAGGTCATTTATATTTTTATTTGATAAGCCCGTATTGATTACTTGCCATTGTGCGCTTACATTGTTCATCCCGAAAAATGCTAATGCTACACAAAAAATTGATTTTGTAATTAGCTTCGCTGCTAACTTGGTTGGTTTTGTCTTCATGATTTTAGAGTTTTAATGATTAAATTAATTATAAAGCAAAGATAAATCTATGGGTTCATTAATAACTACGTTTATTACCGTATTTCATTTAAGGTAAAATCCCTAAAAGATTTATTTATTAGAACAAAAAAATTGAAAGTTGAACCTTTAGACGAAAGAACAATCTTAAAGTTTTAGAAGTTCAATCTTTTACACATCTTACTGAATAGCCATTTTTCTTTAACCCATCGGCATTGCCAACAGCGGCAAATTTATAAGCTAATCTTCTTCTCAATGCGTATTCTGCATCTAGATCTGTTGATGTCCAAAAATTACCATACATTCCATTTTGCATTTCTGTATCACCATATTGTCCTTCATGATTTCTAAATCCCCCTGGAAGTCCTGTAAAACCAGTGCTATTATTTGCTCCTTCATTTGGAGAAAACCAAACTGTATTTGTTGTATCTTTCAATTTTCCACCTGCAACAGCTTCTCCACCAAGAAAATCTGTTAATACAGTCCATTCTTTATCGCTCGGGAGATGCCAATTTGCTGGACAAGCATTTTTTGCAACTTCCCACTCGTATAATCTTCCGTAAACTTCACAGCGTGCTGATACATCATCGTAACACCAAGATCCTGCAGTCGAAAAATTTAAATTTTGAGCCATCCATGTTTGTTCTCCGATTTTTACAGTTTTGTAAACTTTATTATCTCTTACATCGGTAAATGTTGATTTTTCTTGTGCATTCGTAAAATTAAATGTCACATTCATTACAGTTAATACTGCTAAAATTAGTTGAGTCTTTTTCATGGTTTGGTTTTTTTGATAAAAAAAAATCAATTCGATATTACAACACTTTTCATCGACAAATCAATTCATAAATAAATTTAACATATCTTGAACCTCATTTTTTGAAAGAGTTTTTAACCACGCAATTTGGCCTAAAAAATGACCCGAGCCGTAGGTGGGTTTGTCGGTGTGGGTCGTCTGGAAAAAGTTTTTATCTACGCGTACCTTTGAGCCATTTTCATTTAATATTTTTTCAATTGAGTAAACCTCTTTTTCATAATTTTGAGCCAATTTCTCGAATCGATTGTATAGCAGAGCAAACGTTTCTTTCAATTTAACATCTTCTGAAATTATTTTGTAATCTTCAGGATGTTCCTTCTTCGCATAATCAAGATACCACGCCATAAATAATCTAAAATCGTAAAATGCTGCCACGTGTGTTCCAATATTCTGGATATAATAACTAACCCATGGCTCTGGAACTTTATAACCATATTGTTTTTCATACCAGGACCTCATTTCAAATTGACATAACGCTCCATTGTAATAGGCACAAAATTCATCTAGCAATCCATAAATCCCATATTTTTGAGCACCTAAAAACAGTTGTTTTTCTCCAATATACGTTTCATACCTATGTATTTTTTCTTGAATACTATCTGGAATAACTTTATTTAGTTCATAAGAATTATACACTTTTTGAATTGGAACATTTATTATTTTCCCTGGCTCAATAAAATAGCCATAGGTAAATTTCACCTTATCACTTATGTCATCATTTAAGCCATGACAAGCTTCATGTACAACCATTTCAAGTCTTCTAACTCTTTCCAATTCATTTTGAGTAGAACTTAAACCATAAGATGAATAAAATTCGCCGGCCTTAACATTACTTAAAATGTAAAAAGCCTCAGGACAATTTTCTTTACTTAAGTTAAGATAATACTCCCAAGTTGCATTTGGCTTTTTTTCTTTACTCTTTTGAGAAAAAACATTTATACCAAATAAAAGTAGCGTTAAGATCAGCGTTATTTTCATAAAATTAGTATTAGTTCATTAAATGAGATTTTAATATTTAAACAAGGTTATGTTTCTAAGTCAGAAAAACTATATGGTAAAAACCGTATTTCAAACTTTATTTTACTGAAAGATTTATTTACATATTTTACTAATAATATTAGTAGCATTTTCAAAACCTAAATCTCTGGACAGATATAAATCTTTGCATGATTTTTCAGTTTCACCCAAGAAATAAGAGGAAACACCTCGAAAAAAATAAGCCATTTTATTTTTGGAATTAATTTGAATAACCTTATCAAAATCAATAATTGCTTTTGTGTAATCTTCGAGTTCATAATATGCTTCACCTCTCCCTATAATTGCATCCTCATCATTTGGGGTTAATTCAATAGCTTTATTGAAGTCCAATAATGCTCCAGCAAAATCTTTCATTTTTAGTTTTGAGTTTCCACGACACATATAAGAGAAGTTATCTCCAAGCTCAATTGCTTTAGTGAAAAAACTGATTGATTCTTGATAATTTTCCAAATAGTGTTCAATATTGCCCAGATTAAAATACGCCCCTGATTCCCCTGGATTAAGTTCTACTACCTTTCTGTAATCTTCTCTTGAACCCAAAATATCTTGCGCATACATTTTCGCATAACCACGTTTTGAATAGTATTCATGAGAATTAGGAGAAAGTTTAATAGCATTTGTAAATTCTAGAATGGCTCCTGAAAAATCTTTCTGTTCCACTTTTTTATTTCCATTATTTAAAAACTCTTCCGCCGTTTGCGAAAAAGTCAGAGAACTCAAAAATATAAAAGTTCCAATTAAAGTGATTGTTTTTGTTTTCATAATTTCTGGTTTTTATTAAATATGATTAGTATTATTTACACAATTGATTAATTACTTCAGTAACTCCTTCCATCCCCAATTCTCTAGCTTTTTTCATATCTTCACATGCTTTATCAATATTTTCCAAGTAGTAATATGTTAAACCACGACTTAGATAAGCCTTTTGGTAGTTCGGATTTATTTCAATTGCTTTGTCTAAATCCACAATCGCTTTATTATAATCTTGGAGATCTGAATATAATGATCCTCTTCCCAAATAGGCTTCTTCATTAGTTGGATTAAATTCAAGAGCTTTGTTGAAATCCAATAATGCTCCATCAAAATCTTTCAAGTTTTTTTTCGAAGTTCCACGAGTATTATATGCATTGTTATCGCCACGTTCAATTGCTTTGGTAAACCAATTAATTGACTCTTGATAATTTTCCATCTGTCTTTCAATATTTCCAATATTAAAATAGGCTTCTGGACCTTGAGGATAAAGTTCAATTACTTTTTTAAAATCTTCTTTTGCACCCGAAAAATCTTGAATTTGGTGTTTTATCATTCCTCTACTGAAATAAGCGTTGATATTATTTGGCGAAAGATTTACAGCACTCGTAAATTCTAAAATGGCTCCCGAATAATCTTTTTTTTCCACTTTTATATCTCCATTTTTTAAAAATTCTTCCGCCGTTTGTGAAAAAGTCAGAGAACTCAAAAAAATAAAAGTTGCAATTAAAGAGATTGTTTTTGTTTTCATAGTGATTGTTTATTAGTTAGACAAAAATATCTGAAAAATCATATAAAACTATACGGTAAAAAGCGTAGATTTGAGCTTGTTTTTTTTTTTCAATTCAAAAAAGTGAATAAGTATAATTAAGCGAGAGCCGAGCCCAGGCCCCCAGCACAGCACACCTTTCGCGCGGCCGCTATCAGTCGGACCGGCCGACCGACCGACACACAGAGAGCGGTGTC
>JAZKEO010000024.1:34972-139209 GCA_040386975.1 Bacteroidota bacterium
GTCCAAATGATTTTTCCTTCTCTGTTAATATAGACATCATAAAAGTCGTTTTTTTCACCATTTTTATTAAAAAGCCCAATTAAACATAAACCATTCGTAAATTTTGGTGGAAAAGTTAGGGAAGTATTTTCATATTGAGCAATTTCTTTAAAATTTTCATCGAATAACAATAGTGTATTTCCATAACCTGATTCAGCTAGTAATCTACCTTCTGAAAAGGAATAAATTTTATAATGTCTCGAATCCATTACTTCTTCTCCTTTTTCATTCATCAAACCTTGACCTTGCTCACCCTCTTTTTCAAAAGATGCAAACCCATTGCAAAATTCACTGATGAAAGAATATTCAAATTTTACAATTGTATCTAATTTCGTATTTATTACTCCCCATTTTTGTGTTTGTGAATCCTGAACTGGAAGTAAAGCATTTACAAAATGATGTGCACTTGAACTGAAATTAGTTCTGGTTTGCTTCCCACTCTTTTCCAAAATGACTATTTTTTGATTTTTTATTGCTACCGCATATCCTTCAGAAAATGAAAATGCAAAATCAAATTCAGTTGGAAAAATAAGTTCATTTTTCAAATTAGAATAACCGAATTTTTGATCTTTTTGTATAATTACTAAGCCATCCGAAACTATGTTTAACCAATCAAAATGAAGATTATCTATGTTGTATTTATTGTTCATTTTATCGATTATAAAGTTTTCTTTATCTTTCATAACAAGTGCAAAACCTTCATGAAAAAGTTGTGCATCATCATAAACTAAAGGAATTACTTCTTCTCCCAAATGATTTATATAGCCATAACTTAGCGTATAATATTCATCAGCCTTTGAAATAAGTCCTAAACTATCAGTAAAAAAACTTGCTGTTGAATATTTAAATGGTGAAATTTCTTTGCCTGTGACATCAATATAAGCTGACATCTTATTACTCCATACAGGAGTTAATTGTGCAAATAGATTCTTTGAAAAAAACAAGAAACAACTTGTGAAGAAAAATAATTGTAGTGATTTCATAGTGATTGTTTTTGTTTTTATAAGACAGATTTAATGTTATTCAAAGTTAAGTTACAAATTCTGAAAAACTATACGGTAAAAAGCGTAGATTTAAAGTTTGTTTTTAGCAATTCCAGTTTTAGACAGCTTTTTTGATTTGAATTTAATCAATATTATTCTGCCAAACAATTTCCCCCTCTCGGTTAATATAGGCGGAATAACGTTCATTTTTATCTGCTGTTTTATTGTCAAATACAAGTAAGCACAATCCATATTGAAATCCAGGATTCTGAACAATTCTCGCGTTTTTGAATTGTTTGATTTCATGAAATGATTCATCGTATAATGTTAACAGATTTTCTTTATATGTTTCTACAAAAATTCTTCCTTCTTTAGTTGGAAAAAATCTAGTATTATAGCTTTCTTTATAAAGGACTTCTTTTTTTTCATTTAAAAAACCTTTCTCATTTCCCTTTACAAAAGTTGCAAGTCCATTTTTAAATAAACCAATGTCCTCATAATCAAAGCCAATAATTGTATCAAAATTTACATTGATTACACCCCATTTCTGTGTTAAAGAATCTTGTACAGGAAGTAAACCATTCGAAAAACGAATTCCACAATCACTATAACTTGTTATTGTTTTTTTTCCACTTTTATCTAAGAAGCAAGTTTTTTTATTTTGTGACGTTATCGCAATACCATCTGAAAAAGGATAAATAAAATCATATTCATTAGGAATTACTAACTCATTCTTCAAATTGGAAAAACCATACCTTGAGTCTTTTTTTATTAAAACCAAACCTTCAGACACAAAGTTTTCTTTATATTGACCTCGTTCAAAATAAAGATTATCAATCTTATATTCATTCCCTTTTTTATCAATTAATAAGTTCTGCTCATCTTTTACAACAAGCGCAAAACCATTGTGAAAATCTTGTGCGTCGTTATACTTTAAAGGAATAACTTCCTCCCCCAAATGATTTAAATAACCATAAAATGACATGTAATTTTCATCTACTCGTGAAACCATTCCCAAACTATCTGAAAAACTAGAACAGGAGCTATACTTGTAAGGTACAATTTTTTTTCCTTTCACATCAATATAACCAAACTGTTCTTCTTTCCAAATTGGAGTTAATTGTGAGTAACTTTTGTTTGCAAAAAACAAGAAACAAGATGTAAGAAAAAATAGTTGGCGCGATTTCATAGTGATTTTTTTATAAAATTAGTCTAATTTGCGAATATTCAAAATAAGTCAAACACAGTATTCTTGTTAAAACAAAACAAGTGATAGAAAAGTTCCATCACTTGTTTGAAAATTCATTTTATTTTTCTTTTGGTTTTGAGAATTTCAATTTATTTCCAATTGTAATTCCTGCCGAAGCACTGATGTAAATTCCTGTTTGAGCTCCCCAGCCTGCTTTTTGTCCCATTTCACATTTCATATGTGCACCAAGTCTTCCTGGATAAATCAATTGATAGCCCATTCTCCATCCTAGAAGGTTTTTTTTCGTTGGAGATAAATCATAAGCTGTTTTTGGTCCCACAAGAACAAATGTACCATTCTGATAATCTTCTTCTTGATAAACAATATCTTTTAAACTAACTGTTAAAGCAGGAACAAAATCAAGGTAAAATTCACCAATCTTTCTGTTTTTTCTATCACCATATCCTTCAACATTTACCTTCACATTGTGAGATTTTTTTCTTGAAATCCCAACATAAACTCCAAACACATTCATATTTGTCCGATAATCTTCAAACTCTACATTTCCTAAAGTATCGATTTCACCTGTTGTAGCATTTTTTCCAAGAAAAAAATCTTTATCATCCGTTTCAAGAGCATAATTATAATGAAAAATGCCTCCACGAATTCCTGTTTGAACTCTTCTAGTTCCAGGAACTGTTATAGATGTTGTAACATCTCCTCTTGTTTTTAAGTGCATTCCAATATCAGCTGGCTTTTGCTTGTCCATGAAATAAAATGCCAAACCAGCTTCTTGACTACTGTGTTTTTTAAGTAAGTTATCAGTTCCAGTCACAACATCAGTTCCGTCTGCAAGTAAATCCATATAAGAACCCATGTAATTCGCTGTAAATGACAAACGGTTAAACATATCGTAATCTGCTTGAAAAGTATATCCAACAAATGCTTTTGAGCCAATATCTCCACCTTCAAAATAACATGGATCAACACTTACAAATAAATTATTCATATCCATCGGGTCATCATAAATTACTTTATAATTTACCATTTGTGCTTTCGTGTATGTGCTTACACTTATCAGTGCCAAAGCCAATACTAACATTGCGTTTTTTGTCTTCATGATTTTAGAGTTTTAATAATTAAATTACTATAAAACAAAGATATAGTACTATTAAAACCTATAATTACGTTATTGGACGTAATTAGACTAAGTGATTTCCCGTATTTTAAGTTCTTTTAAACGACAAATTTATTCTGATAAGCAAAACGTATCAAACCAGCTACATTATTCACGTTGATTTTTTTCATCAAATTTGTTCGATGTGTATCAACAGTTCTATCGCTGATAAACAATTTCTTTCCGATTTCAATGTTCGTTAAACCTTCCGTTATGTGGACTAAAATTTCGATTTCTCGTTTCGTTAATTCAATTTCTGTTACTGAATTTTCAATTTTATAGGTGTTTTCTGAATCTTGAATTTCACTACTGATGTATTCTTTTCCTTTTAGTAACTGATTTATTGCGAAAAACAACTCTTCTTTGTCGCAGTTTTTATGAATATATCCATTAGCTCCAGCTTCTTTTAATTTTAGAAACATACTTTGGTCTTTGTGCATCGATAAAACCAAAATTTTCAAGCTCCCGAATTCCTTTCTTAAAATTTTTACGGCTTCTAAACCAGTCATTATTGGCATATCGATATCCGTTATTATCAAATCTGGATTTACAAGTCTTGTTTTCTCAATTAATTCTTTGCCATTTTCAGCTTCTGCAATAATTTTAAAATCTGCATTATCAGCCAACAATAATTTTAATCCATCTAGAATCAATTTATGGTCGTCAGCGAGAATTATTTTAACCAAACTCATATTTTTTCCGCTTTTATGATTGAAACAAACGTTCCTCCTTTTGCTCCAGGTTCTACATTAAACTTTGCTTTTAACATTTCACAGCGAATGTTAATATTTCCTAATCCCATTCCTGTTTTATGTTGGGATTCAAATCCTACGCCATTATCCTCAACAAAAAGTGAAAGCTGTTTTTTTGAAAATAAAAGTTGAATTGCAACTTCACTTGCTTTCGCATGCTTGATTACATTTAAAAATAATTCTTGTGCAATACGGTACAAATTAATTTCGTCGTTTTGCTCTAATCGTTCTTCTTGACCAAAAACTTCAAAAGTAAAATCTAAGTTTTTATTAAATGTTTGATGAGAAAGTAAACGTAAAGCTTCAACCAAACCGAGTTCATTTAAGGCAGGAGGCATAATTTCATGTGCAATACTTCTCAATTCGTTTGTAGCTTCGTCCAAAAGTGTGATGCAACTTTTGTAATCCGTTTTTAAGTCTGGAACGTTGTCTAATAATTCATCACTTATAGCACTAAACCTCATCTTTGTTGCAGCGAATTTCTGACAAATCCCATCGTGTAAATCTCTTGCAATTCTTACCTTTTCTTCTTCTTGAGCTTCTAAAATTGCTTCCAAATGATGTTTTTGAATTGCCAACTCGATGCGTTTTCTTTTCGCTTGAAGTTTTAAGTAAATTATCAAAAAAAGGATAATTAGAAGCAAAAGTATCCCGAAAAATACAAAAAGATAAAACTCGTTTTTCCGTTTTTCTTCTAATATTTTTGATTCTGCTAATTCTTTCTGCCTCTGAATTTCTAAGGTTTTATACTTAACTTCTGTTTCAGCAACACTTTTTTTAAGATTATCTTGAAAAATACTTTTATTTAATAAATAAGCTTTTCTATTTAAAATTGCAGATTTTTCAAATTGTTTATTTTGAGAATAACTTCGACTCAAATTAACCATACACAATTCAATTGTATTCTTATTGCCAAATAATTCTGCAAGTTTTAATGATTTTTCTGAATGCTCAAGTGATTGTTTAAATTCTCCTTTTAACTCTAAAAGTTTTCCGTAATAGACGTGAATAAAACAAATTAAATTTGTATCTTTTATACTTTCCGCTGTTTTTAAAACTTTAATATAAAGAGGCTCAGCTAAATCATACCTTTTGGTATCAGTATATAGAGTTGCTAATAAACGTTCCGTAAGAAGCGTTTCTTTTGCTTTTGAACCAATTTTATCAAAATTTTTCAAAGCTTTAGTTAGGAAATATTCTGCTTCTTTAAATTCCTCTTTCTCAATTTTTAAAGCTCCTAAATTACTTGATATTTTAGCGACTAATTCAATGTAATTACATTTTTCAGCAAGTTTGATCGCCTTTTCAAAATAGTTTATTGCTATATCTTTCTGTCCTATATGATAATGTACAACACCTACTCTATCAGTAAAATAAGTTATCAAACTATCATTCTTTAATTTTTTCCCAAAAGCTAAACCGTCATTTGAAAACTTTAAAGCATCATCGTATTTTTGAATTCTAACGGCAGTTTTAACTCTTTGTTTAAAATAAGCTATTAATTCAACATCATTTAATTTTTTAGACGATTTAAAAGAAACAAGTTTTTTGAAAACCAATTCATTATTGGACATTGTGTCTAATTCCTTAAAAAAAGACTCGAAACGATTTTTTTGACCTATCAATGAAAGGCTAATAAAGCCAAAAAGAAAAATTAAAGATAGCTTTTTTTGCATTAAAAAATATTTTCTGCTAAACTAATTAATTATTTAGACAAAACTCACTTTTCTACTAATAAAAGTACAAAATTTAGCTTCAAAAATCAGTCTTTCACACAACGAACCGAATATCCATTTTTCTTATTTCCATCCGTGTTTGCCAATTTTTCAAATTTAAAAGCAAGTCTTCTTCTTAATGCATTTTCTGCGTCAAATTCTGTTGAAGACCACCAATTACCATACATCCCAAAAGTTAATTCAGTGTCACCGTACTGACCTTGAGGAACTCTAAACCCACCAGGAATACCATTGAAACCCGAACTATTTGTAGCCCCAAGATTTGGAGTCATCCATCTATCATCAATTGTGTCTTTCATTTTTCCACCTGCAAGATCTTCACCTCCTAGAAAATCTGCTAAAACAGTCCATTCTTTATCACTAGGAAGGTGCCAATTTGCTGGACAAACATTTTTAGATGTTTCCCAATCATAAAGTCTCCCAAAAACTTCACAGCGAGCTGAAATATCATCATAACACCAACTTCCAGTACTTGAAGCAAAATTCAAATTTTGAGCCATCCAAGTTTGATCACCGATTTTAACTGTTTTATATACTTGTTTGTCTCTCTCATCTGTAAAAGTTCCTTTAGTTTGTGAAAAAAGAAAATTTGAAGTTATACAGATTGTTAAAATTAAACTTGCTATTGATTTTATTGTTCTCATAATCTTAATTTTATATGTGTTGTAAAATTAATCTGGAAATAAGGAAATAAGACAAATAACTTATATTAAATAATCAATATTGTCCGAGATAATTTATCGCGAAAATTTATTTCGGACAATATTGAAAGAAAATGACTAAAATTAATCATTCAAAAATCTAAGGAAGTTCATTTCCTTCTAAATCTAATGTCACTAAAATCCCTTCTTTATTATACATTTTTGTGAGCCCGTTTTTAAAGCCTTCAGTACTATAAATATTGTATTCTATTGGGATTCGAACTCTTCCCTCGGGATTAATAAATCCCCATTTTTCATTTAGTTTTACTAAAGCGACACCTTCAGAAATATTATTTGCAGCATCATAAATAAATGGAACAACTATTTTTCCTGTTTTGTCAATAAACCCACATTTTTTATTTAATTCAACAGCACAAAGCCCATCACTAAACCCACTGCTGATATAATCACTCAATCTTTCAAATTGAGGAGCAATAACTTCTTTGCCAGTTTTATCAAGGAAGCCCCACTTTTCATTTAATTGAATTGCGGCCAAATCTTCCGAGAAATTTTCTATTTTTTGGTACTTTGGTGCAATAATAACTTTTCCAGTTGAGTCAATCAAACCGTATTTTCCATCAATTTCCATTTTAGCTATACCGTCGTAAAAAAATGAAATATTAGTATACTTATATGGACTTATTAATTTTCCATTAATATCAATTAAAGCCCATTTATTGTTTAATAAAACGCGTGCACAACTATTTTTAAATGGGTAAGCTTGATCAAAACCAGAAACTAATACCATTTTTCCATCTAAAGCAATATAACTAGGTTTTTTATTGAGATAAATCACAAAATACCCTTCTCCAAACGTTGGAGAATTGTCGTAAATCGGTTCAAGAATAATTCTACCACTTGTATCTGCATTTCCCCATTTTCCGTTAAGTTTAAACGAAAGAAACCCGTTGTAGTAGTATGCAATTTCATAAATACAAGGTAATATTTCTTTTCCTGTTTTGATGTTTTTTATACCGTGTTTATTTCCTTGTTTTATTTCTTTAAATAAATCATTTTCTTTCTTTTTTTCATAGAGATCAACAAATCTGTTTCCAAAGCGATTATACCTATATTCTTCTCCATCAAAAACAACATAAGCAGAACCTTTGTTAAAATTTCCAACTTTTTCATGAATTAAGGGTATGATTTCATCTCCATTTCGAGAAATAAAACCCCATTGATTATTAATGGAAACTGCTCCTCGGCCTTCTGAAAAATCCGTTTCCTCTTCGTCTAAAGAATTATAGGTTTTTTTGATTGAAATCTCTTCATATTTACATGGTGCAACTTCCACCCCTTTTTCATTCACAAAACCCCAATATTTCCCTTTTTTTACTGCAGCCATTGCATTAGAATTATCGTATTTCAAGATTTTATCATAAATCGGCGGACAAATTTCTTTACCTTCAAAGTCCATAATTCCCCATTTTCCCTCACGAGAAAAACGTGCTAAATACCTATTTGCAATCGAACCATCGAAATAAGTAATGCTGTCATAAGTAGGTTTAAGAATTTCTAGACCCTTTTTTTCCAGGTTTATTATTCCCCACTTTCCATTATATCTAACTACTGCGTGTTGTTTTACTATCGGCGACCAATAAGTTTCATATTTAGGTGGTACTACTGCATTTCCTTTTGAATCAATAAAGCCATATGACTTGTTGATTGTCATTGGAGCAAATCCATAATGATAATTGCCTACCCAGTCATATTTTGCTTGAACAACAATTTTGTTTTCTTCTGTTTTGAAACCAAATTTTCCGTTTTTCTCAAATTTTATTAACTCTTGTCCGAAGCTAAGAAATGAGAACATGCAAAAAGTAAATATAAGATTTTGTTTCATGATTAGATTTTAAACAAATATAAATAAATTTATTGAATAATAATCATTTGAAGTCATTGTTGTCCGATAAAAAAGTTATAGGGAAGTCAATTTTTATTGACTTCCCTATAACTTTTTTATCGGACATTAGTGATTAAATAATATTTATAAAAAAAGGCTATTTCAAATTTGAAATAGCCTTACTAGAACTCTAAAAACTTCTTTATTATTTTACTTTTTCTTTTTTCTTCTCCTCTCGTTTAGCTTGAATTTCATCAAACTTGATTTTTTGATTTGAATCCAATACATTTTTGATTTCATCAGAAGTTGATTTATGAAGCGATTGAACGGCAGTTTTCTTCTCTTCTTTCGTTAATCTAGTATTTTTCCTCAACTCTTCAGCTTTTAAAACTGATCTCAATTGAATATCGTAAACCGTTTTTTCTTGTTCATCAGTTAAAAATAATTTTGAATCTAAATGGTTAGTGAAATTCTCAGATTTTTGTTCTGGACTTAATTTTTCTTTCTCTTGAGCATTTGTCATTTGAATTACTGCAAATAAACAAACTGTTAAAATAATTGATTTCATCTTTCTTAATTTAGTTTATAATTTATACTTCTTTGACAGAAGAAATTAAAAAAGGTTTAATGATTCAATTTAAATTCATAACTCGATAACTATTTCTTCCTAATAAAACCAGTAGCATCAATTATATCTGAATCAGGTAAATAAAAAGTAATACTCGCTTTTTTCTTATTGATTTTTTTGATTTCAATTCTGATATTTGCCGCGCATTTATTTTTACCAGAAGTCAATTCTTCAATGAAAACTGCTTTTCTTTTATTTCCCTCAATAAATTTCCAATTTCCCCCACAAGGAAATGAAGCATAATTTACTTGAAATGAATTTTTCTCTTTGTTAAATGTGATTTCCATTGGCCAATCTTGCTGGCTCATGGCTAAAGGTTGATTTGCTTCTCCTTCCCAATCTGCTTTTAACCAATTCAGTTTTTTGTTTTGTGAAAATGATGTATTTGCAATAAAGACAAGCAACAAAATTCCAATTATTTTCTTCATGATTTTGATTTTTAATTACAATTCAAAGATATATTTTTCACTTCAAACTTAACATACGTCAAATGACTTAAAATTTTAGTCAAACAAATCCATCTGTAAATCTTTACTTGGATTTTCAAGTTCAAGCAAAGACTTTTTTGCAGCTAAACCTCCCGCATAACCGACCAATTCGCCTGAACTTCCAATTATTCGGTGACATGGAACAATAATGGAATGTGCGTTCGCTCCATTTGCTGTTGCTACCGCTCGAATGGCTTTTTCGTTGTTTAATTTTCGAGATAACTCCAGATACGAATTCGTTTTTCCGTAAGGGATTTTTACTAATTCTTCCCAAACTTGTTTCTGAAAATCTGTTCCGAGCAATAAAACTGGAATGTCAAATTCTTTTCTTTCGGCAGAAAAATATTCGTTCAATTGTTTCTTTGTATCAGAAATAACTTCACTTTCCTCTTCTTTAAAATCTAGATTTAGTGCTTTTTTGATTCGAGAATCAACAGCATCACGCATTTTTCGGTAACGCCAATCGCATAAAACCAATTCTTCCTTAAAAGAACCAAGAATTAACTCTCCAAAAGGTGTTTTGAAATAAGAAATTGAAATGTGATTCATTTATTCCTTAATAATTATATCAATTGCAGATTTTCAAAATTATTATTTGCTGACTCATTAATTTCATCAATAATTTTACTCACAGCATTTTCCATGTTTGATTTATTTATAAGTGAAAAAGTGTTTTCAGAAGAAAAATCTGAAAAATTTATGTTTTCTAATTTTTCATTTTTGAATAATCCCCATTTATTTAAGGTCAAATTACCCCAAGATAATCTATCCATACTTGAGATATAAGCTCTGTCTCCATTTTTTAAATCGAATAATATACCATGATTTAAATTACTTTTGTTAAAATGAGTAATCTCAGTAATAGTCTTTTTAAATGGCTTATTCATTAAATCTTTTTGAGCTTCATCATTAGGGTAAATTTCACTGATTTTATAACCTGAATTTTCAATTTGATGAACCAATTCTGTCCAAAACTCGTGTAATGTGTGCCATTTAACATGTTTAAAGTTCTCAATAAGGTATTTCGAATCATCAATATTTTCGCTTACGATATTTTTTAAAAGAATTTTCTCATCATCTGGTATTTCATTATGTGTCATTTTGTCTACAATTTTTAAGTAATGCTGAATAAATTCTTTGACTAATATTTTTTCCTTTGGTGTTTTTTCAATACATTCTTTTAGCCATTCTCTTATGTTATAATCGTAAGAAATGATGCTTTTATCATTCCAACTTTCGGGAATGTTTTTTAATATTTTGTTACTTACTTCATCAGGTGATTTCCCATTTGGTGAAAGATAGTAAACAAAAATATTTTCACACATTGTTTCTGGACAAGGGTTTCTATCTTTATCAAATCCTGTTTTTATTGTATGATAATAACGGTCTAATTGCCCAATATAGCGTGTTTTTTTGAAATTAATACTTAAATCATTTTCACTTTTAACATCTTCGAAAGATTTGTGAATATGATTACTGTCATGAGCATCTATTTTATTTTCAACAATTATAGCTTGACTTTTCGTCTTGTTAATAATCAAAATGTCTATAAATTTGTATTCTGATTTTTTTTCCTCATTTGGTAATACTTTAAAGTTCGATAAATCAAATTCCGTATTATCTAATTTTAAAACATTTTTCACAAACAAATCGCAATAAATTTGCTTCATTCCGTGTCCAGAAGTAGGAGAAAGAAGATAAGAAATCACACGAGAATGGAGTTTCTCCTCACGTTCGTTATGAAATATTGAAACTATATTAAATCTATCGCTTTCTCGTTTTTCATCATAAATGCTTTTTAATTCACTTAATTCTTTAAATAGTTTCTCAATATTTAGTTTCTTCATATTGTGTATAATTTTAAAAAAAGCTTTTACATCAAGCTAAATTCCAAATCGAAATTCTTTAGCTGTTTCACAAAATCATTGTTCACATCAACACGCACCGTTTTTGATGGCATCGTAATCTCAATTCCATCTAAAGGATCAAAAATGGTAAATCTCACTTTACAATTTCCAGCATTTGACAAGAACAAATTATTCAAATCGGCAATCATCAGTTGATTGATGCTTTTTGTTGAAACTTTCAAATCCAATAAACTTGCTCGTTTTTCTCTTAAATCATGTAACAAATCAATAGAATGAATCACAAATTCATATTCTTTTCGGTACGATGGTAATTCAAATTTCCCTTTGATGCAAACAAAATTATTGACCACAAAAAAATGTTTGAATTTCAAGTAATTTTCTCCAAAGAGGAATATTTTTGTTGAATCCGTATAATCTTCTAACACTAATGTTCCAAAAGGTTGATTCTTCTTAGTCATACGGTGTTCGCATTCCGTTATAATTCCAGCGATGTAAACATCTTGATTTTTATATTCATTCGGATTATTCAACATCGCCACATTTCCCGTACAAAAAGAATCTATTTCCAAACGAAAATCATCCAAAGGATGTCCAGAAATAAAGATTCCTACAACTTCCTTTTCGCGATTCAATTTATACATGGAAGTCCACTCGTCTGCTTTTGGAATTTCTGGTTCTAAAACTTCCGTTCCACTTGCTTCTCCGAATAAAGATGTTTGATCTGAATTTGCATTATCTTGGTAACTCGCACCAAATTTCATCGCATTTTCAAGAAACAATCTTCCGTTTAAATCTTCTTTGAAATATTGAGCACGATGTGTATTTCTAAACGAATCAAATCCTCCAGCCAAAGCCAAACTTTCGAAAGCACGTTTGTTACACAATCTCAAATTGATTCGTTTTGCCAAGTCAAAAATCGAAGTGAAATTTCCATTTTTTCGCTCTTCAATCATTGCATCAACTGGAGCAGAGCCTAAACCTTTGATTGCTCCCATTCCAAAACGAATCGCACCCGCTTTGTTTACTGTAAACAAATATTGTGATTCGTTGACATCTGGACCTAAAACTGGTACGCCCATACGTTTACATTCTTCCATGAAAAACGAAACTTGCTTGATGTCGTTCATGTTGTTACTTAAAACCGAAGCCATATATTCGGCTGGGTAATTTGCTTTCAAAAATGCCGTCTGATAAGCAATCCAAGCGTAACAAGTTGAGTGAGATTTGTTAAACGCGTATTCTGCAAAGGCTTCCCAATCTTTCCAAATTTTCTCTAGACTCGCTGCTTTATGTCCTTTTTTTGTACCATTTTCAATGAACAAAGGTTTCATTTTATCCAAAACGGCACGTTGCTTTTTACCCATTGCTTTTCTCAAAGTATCGGCTTCACCTTTGGTAAAATCAGCTAATTTTTGCGACAAAAGCATTACTTGCTCTTGGTAAACAGTAATTCCGTAAGTTTCCTTTAAATATTCTTCACAAGCGTCAACATCGTACACAATTTCCTCATCACCGTGTTTACGTTTAATGAAAGAAGGAATTTTTTCAATTGGTCCCGGACGATACAAGGCATTCATGGCTATTAAATCCGCAAAAACTGTCGGCTTCAATTCACGCATGTATTTTTGCATTCCAGCAGATTCATATTGGAAAATCCCTACCGTTTCTCCTCGTTGGAAAAGTTCGTAGGTTTTCACATCATCAATATCAAAGGTATCTGGATCTAATTCAATTCCTTTGGTTTCACGAACATTGTTTACCGCGTGTTTGATTAAGGTTAAAGTTTTTAAACCCAAGAAATCCATTTTCAACAAACCTGCTTCTTCGGCAACTGAATTGTCAAATTGTGTACAAAACATGTCCGAATCTTTCGCCAGAGCTACGGGAACGTAATTTGTAATGTCATCAGGCGTAATAATCACACCACAAGCGTGAATACCCGTATTTCTTACAGAACCTTCTAAATTTATCGCTTGTTGTAAAACTTGTGCCTGTAAATCACTTCCTTCAGCAATTTGTTTTAATTGCTTAACTTGATCAAAATCTTCGTGTTTGTTTTTAAGTTTGGCTAAAAGTCCAGCATCGTCTAAAGAAAACATTTTCCCCAACGAAATATCTGGAACCAATTTCGCAATCCGATCCGCTTCAAAAAGAGGTAAATCCATTGCTCTGGCAGTATCGCGAATTGACGACTTTGCCGCCATCGTACCGTAAGTAATGATTTGTGCTACTTGGTTTGAACCGTATTTTTCAATTACCCAATCAATCACTTTTCCACGACCTTCATCGTCAAAATCGATGTCGATATCGGGCATGGAAATACGATCTGGATTTAAGAAACGCTCAAAAAGTAGGTCGTATTTTATTGGGTCAACATTGGTTATTTTTGTACAATAAGCAACTACTGAACCAGCAGCCGAACCACGACCTGGACCAACTGAAACGCCCATATCACGTGCTGCATTACAAAAATCTTGCACAATCAAAAAATACCCAGGATAACCTGTTTTTTCAACCGTTGCTAACTCAAAATCAATACGTTCGCGAATTTCATCCGTAATTTCTTCGTAACGTTTTTTCGCTCCTTCGTACGTTAAATGGCGTAAAAAATTATTTTCTCCTCGTTTTCCACCATCTATTTCATCTTGTGGATCCCGAAATTCTTCTGGAATATCAAAAGCTGGAAGCAACACTTCTCTTGCCAAAGGATATTGCTCAATTTTCGCTAAAATTTCGGAAACAGATTCAATAGCTTGTGGAACATCAGAAAACAAGTCTTTCATTTCTTCCGAAGACTTGAAATAATATTCTTCGTTATCCAATCCGTAACGGAATCCACGTCCACGACCTTTTGGCGTTGAAATCAATTCGCCATCTTTTACACACAACAAAACATCGTGTGAAATCGCATCAGATTTATTGAGGTAAAAAGTATTGTTTGTGGCGACTAATTTCACGTTGTGCGTTTCAGCAAAACGGAGTAAAGTTTCGTTGACACGGTTTTCATTTTCTTGACCGTGACGCATCAACTCTAAGTAAAAATCTGATCCAAAAGTTTCTTTCCACCAAAGTAAAGCTTCTTCAGCCTGATTTTCACCGACATTTAAAATTAAACTCGCTATTTCACCGTAAATTCCACCCGATAAAACGATGACATCTTCCTTGTATTTCTCGACAATTTCCTTGTCAATTCTTGGAACATAATACGAACCATGTGTAAATGCCAAAGACGACATTTTAATCAAATTTTGGTAACCATTCTTGTTTTTGGCTAGCAAAACCATTTGATACCCATTATCTTTGTTTGTTTTATCTAAGTGATTTTTACACACATTAAATTCACAACCAATAATCGGTAAAATTTCTTTTTTATCGTATGTTTCGCCATTTTCTTCGGCTTCTTTTCGTTCTTCTTTTATTTTTTTGTTGTGAGCACCAACCGCTTTTTCGAAATGAAAAGCCGCCATCATGTTTCCAGTATCTGTTAAAGCAACTGCTGGCATGTTCAATTGAGCCGTTTTTTCAACCAAAGCTTTGATACTCGATGTTGATTGCAAAATGGAAAACTGCGAATGGTTATGTAAATGTGCAAAAGGAAATTTATCTAACTCATTTGCCGAAAGACTTTGATTTCCTTGGATATTTTCAGCTCGTTTCTGCTTTTCACGCTCTTTAAGTTTCTCACTTTCAAGTTTTAAGTTCAAATGATATAAACCAATCAACTTAAAAGGCCTAGGATTTACTTCTTTAAATTTATGAAAATAAGCTAATTCCTGTTGAACTTCCTCTGGAGTAAAAACTTCCGTTCTGATTAACTCAAAAAAGCAACGTGTTGTCGCTTCCACATCGGCTGTTGCGTTGTGTGCTTCAGAAAAACTTTCTTCAAATAAGGCTTCGTGTAACTCACCTAAAGTTGGGAATTTTTGCTTTTTCATGGCTCCCAAAACCAAATCTCGTTGTTCTAAGGGAACATCTGTCCAAACTTTTCCTATCGAGCGAATCGCCTCAAAACCATTTGTTGCAGCATCAATTGTTGGTTTGAAAAAGCTACTTTCTTTCACTTCTACCCCATTTTCAAAAATAGGATCGTTGAATTTATTTTTTTTTGTCTCTTTTTTGTCTCCGTTTTTGTAGAACGAAGCAAAGGAAGTGATTTTCGCCGTTGTTTCGGTACAGGTATCCAAAACAGGCATTTCCTGAAGCGAATTTTGAAGTCCAAGTCGATGAAACTCTGCTCCCATGATGTTTTTATCGAACTTGATGTTTTGTCCGACAACAAATTTTGCTTTTTGCAGCGCTTCGTTAAAAATCTTGGCAACCGTTTCTAAATCTTCTCCTAATTCTTTGGCAAGTTGGGTTGAAATTCCGTGAATTTTTTCTGCATCAAAAGGAATATCAAAATTATCTGGTTTGATGATAAAATCCTTCGCTTCAATCAATTCTCCCAAATCATCGTGCAATTGCCAAGCAATTTGTATCGCACGTGGCCAATTATCCGTGTGGGTATAATCTAAATTCCAATCCTTTGGAAGACCTGTTGTTTCGGTATCAAATATGATGTACATGCTGAAAAAATGAGAAGACCAAAGTTACAAAAAAGTGATGGATTTTTGAGAAAAGTTTATAGTATTTATTAACAGGTTTTGAAAAGGGATTATTTGGTGGAATTTGGATAAAAAATGGTATATTTGAAAAAATCTTGCATTACATTTTATCTTAAAGCAAGGCGAAAAGTTTGTATTAGCAATACTTAGTAGCTAGTAAAGAACGTTCTAAAACATAAAAAAAATCATGAAATTAAAGAATCTTTTGCTTCTCACGATAGGAGCTATAATTACTAGCACTTCCTGTAAAAAAGTAGAATCTGAGCCAATTATTGCAACTGAATCGAAGCCTAACGGTGCACAATTGTCTAACTTTTTCACTGAAAACATTACAGCTGCAAAACAAAACTTTACAATTAATGCATCATCTCCAGCTCTTATTACTGGTAATCAAGGTACTACACTACAATTTAGCACAAACAGCTTTGAGGATGCTACTGGCAATTCTGTTAGTGGAAACATTAATGTAGAATTAATAGAGATTTATGAAAAAAAAGATATGTTATTTTTAAACAAGCAAACACTTGGTGACAATAATGGGACTCTTTCGCCACTGATTTCAGGAGGAGAATTTAAAATAACTGCTTCACAGAATGGAAATGAAATAAGACTAAAACCATCGTATAATTATAATGCAACTATTCAAGCACCTGCTGGAGTAAATCCCAATATGGATATCTTTTATCAAAATTCAGCTAATGATGACACTTTGACATGGACACAAGAAGACTCATCTTCTATTTCTATTATATCTGGTGTAAAATATAATGCCTACTTTGATTCATTAGAATGGGTAAACTGTGATTATTTTATGAACCAAGCAAACCCAACTTCAGTTTCAGTTAATGTTCCAAATGGATTCGATAATACTAATTGTGCCATATTTATTTCATTTGATGGATATAACAGCTTAACATCAATTTACAATTACTCAAACGGTAATTTTAATACTGGGGACTATTACAGAATTCCAGAAGGATTATCTGTGCACTTTATCGCTCTAGCTTTCATAAACAACATACCTTATTCTGCCATTATTCCTGCAACAATCACTACAAATCATTTACAAATAATAAGTGCATTGACAGCCACTACCGAATCTCAACTTGCTACAGATATTCAAAACCTACCATAAGTTTTATTGAAATAGAGAAGTAAAACAACAAATTATCAACGTTGGCTATACAACTACAATCGTTAATAAAGCAAAATGACCACCCCACAAACCTTAATCCTATTCCGCTTTTTATTAGCACCGATTATTGGGGCTTTAGCTTATTTTGTTGGAGAAAGTTCAAAAATGACAATTCTTGTTTTGATGTATTTAGGTTTAATTTCTGACATTTTAGATGGAATTATCGCTCGAAAACAAAATACTGCGACCGAAAAACTAAGACGCTTGGATAGTCAAACAGACATGGTATTTTGGTTATCAATTGGCTTTGCAACTTGGTTTTTGTTTCCTGAATTGATAAATGGAAACCACATTTCCATAAAAATCATCTTAGCAATGGAAGTTCTGGTTTATTTAATAAGTTTTGTCAAATTCAAAAAGGAAACTTGCACTCATGCCTTTTTATCCAAAATTTGGGGTATCACACTTTTGATTGCCTTCACTTCCTTAATCGGTTTTAATCATGCGGGAATCCCCTTCCTGTTAGCGATCATTATGGGAATAATTTCTCATCTTGACAGAATATTAATTACACTAATATTACCAACTTGGACACATGACATTCCAAGTGCGTATCACGCTTATTTGTATCGAAAAGGAAAAGTATTTAAAAAGAATAAATACTTTAATTGAATTGAAATTTATTTACAACCCGCGTCTTGACCTGCATCTTTTAATTCCCAAACTTTTACAATCATTGATTCATTACCTTCTGCAAGTAAAAACAAAGCATTATATTCTTCAATTCGGTAACACATCATTTTATCTCCATGATGCAGATGTTCATCAACAGCATTTGCCGAAATACTAATTAAGTGATTATTACTAGGATTTCCGGGTGGAATGTGACATAAAGTAACTTTTTTATCTTCACTCTGTGCACTTAGAAGAACAAAAGTTAGCAAGCCTACTCCTATTACGCCTTTTACTAAGTTACTTAGCGTAATTATTTGAATGTTTTTTTTCATGATAAGCAGAGATTAGTGTCCGATTAAATTACATATTTTTTAGATAAATAGCTATTTTTACCCGTTAAATTTTTTGTTAATAAACGTTAAAATCTAATCTAATCAATGTTATTAGGCATTCAAAAGCAAAACGACGACTTAAAAAGTCAAAAAAATTAAATGATATAAAACTCTAAACTAAATTTGAATTTAATCTATTTATTCTCTATTTTTATTCTCTAAAATTTAAGCTAAAACCTAATTTATGAAAAACATTGCACGAGTTTACAAAATGTCATTTGCAAGTGTGTATCCTCTTTACATCACAAAAGTAGAGCGAAAAGGTCGTACAAAAGCAGAAGTTGATGAGCTTATTTTTTGGCTAACAGGATATGACGAACAAACTCTCCAAGAGATTTTAGAAAACAAAACTGATTTTGAAACTTTTTTTGCTCAAGCACCACTGATGAATCCAAATGCATCAAAAATTACAGGTATGATTTGTGGTTATCGCATTGAAGATATAGAAGACCCAATTATGAAGCAAGTTCGCTACTTAGATAAAATAATTGACGAATTAGCGAAAGGAAGACCTATGGAAAAGATAAAGCGCAGCTTTTGACCGCCGAAGGAAGCAGCGAAGCTAACGCTGAACATTAGTGAAAGCAAGTAAGTCTAAAAAAGTGAAAAGTTAAGAGTTAAGAGTGAAAAATGAAAAGTAAAAAAATAGTCTTAACATCTTAAAGTCCTAAACCGCGAAGCAGCAACGAAGTTAATCCTGATATCTAATTTACTTCTTCTCTGATTCTTTTCTCATGAAAACAAGGTAAGACAAAATATCTTCCTCAGTTTTCGTATCCACAACCATTCCTTTTTTATTAATCATTCTCACCATGTTTGGAACAATTTTTCTCCATGCCTCTTCTGAATAAGCAGTTGGTTCTTGCAATTCATGACAACTCATACAATGTTGTTCGTATAAGTTTTTTCTACGGTTTAATTCAACCAAACTATCATTTGGAACTTCAGCAACAACTTCAACAGTTACGGGAGTTGTTTTAGCCGTTTTTGTAGTATGGCAAGCTACCAAAAACACAGCAAAAGAAATATAGAGTATTTTTTTCATGGGACTAAAATAATAAAAACTCGTTTACCGAGGTAAGTAAAATAAAAATATAACACTTTTATAACATTTTTTCAAAATAAATTTGCGAAACCAAATAATTGCACATATATTTGCAACCATATAGTTTCTAATTTAAATAATTATGGAAATAAGAAGAGACGTTTTTCAAGCTATTGCCGATCCAACACGTAGGGCAATTATCACTTTGATAGCTTTAAAAGCAATGACTCCAAATGCACTTGCAGAACATTTTGACACGAGCAGACAAGCAGTTTCAAAGCATATCAAAATTCTTACGGAGTGCGAAATCGTTCGGAAACAAATTTCAGGACGTGAGATTTACTATCATTTTAATCCAAACAAAATGAAAGAAATCGATGTTTGGCTTGAACGATTTAGATCGATTTGGGAAGATCGATTTAATCAACTTGACGATGTATTATTAACACTTAAAAAAGATAAAAAATGAACAAAAATTTAGAATTTGTATTTAATGTTAACAAAGTTAACAACAGTATAAATATAAAACGTGAATTTAACGCTAACATAGAATTAACATGGGAAGCGTGGACTAATCCTGAAATTCTTGATCTATGGTGGGCACCAAAACCATATCAAAATAAAACAAAATCATTGGATTTTAGAGAGGGTGGAATGTGGCTTTATTCTATGATTAGTCCAAAAGGTGAAATACATTGGTGTAAAGCAGAATATAAAACTATTGAGCACCAAAAAGAATATTCTTATATTGATAATTTTTGTGATGAAAATGGAAATGTAACAGAAAATTTTCCAAACTCACTTTGGTCAAATGTTTTTAATGCTTCAGGAGATAAAACAACAGTAAATATCACCATTAAGTACGATGATTTAAAGACACTTGAAAAAGTTATCGAAGTTGGATTTAAAGAAGGATTTTGTATGGCAATGGAAAATTTAGACCAATACATTGAAGCGAAATTCAAACTTCGTAAACAAAATAAAACCAACAACATAGCAAGAGTATCAAGTTATTTGAACTTTGACGGAAAAACGGAAGAAGCATTTTTATTTTACAAAAATGTTTTCAAAACAGAATTCATAGGAAAAGGAATTCAGCGTTTTGGTGATATTCCTTCAGATACTGGACATCCACCTATTGCCGAAGAAATTAAAGACTTGGTATTACATGTTGAATTACCAATAACTGGAAACCACATTTTAATGGGAACTGATGCTCCAAAAGAAATGGGCTTTACTTTAACAAAAGGAAACAATATGCACCTTTGTATTGAACCTGAAACAAGAGAAGAGGCTGACCGATTATTTAAATTACTTTCTGAAGATGGTAATGTTACAATGCCTATGGAAGATATGTTTTTTGGAGCCTATTTCGGAGAGTTTTCCGATAAGTTTGGAATTAACTGGATGATTAACTTTCAAAATAAATAAGTCACACTTAATTAAAACCCTAATGTTATACAAAAAAGGCGATTTCAAAATTGAAATCGCCTTTTTTGATACTTTAAATTATGTATTCAAAAAATCTTATATCCATTCCACTCACGGTTTTCTTTGTTGAAAAAGAAAATATGATTGTTAGCATAAGAAATATTAAAATTCTCAATTCCTTCGTAATATCCGTCTAAAGAAATAGCAATTTCGCTCACAGTTTTCCCAGTTTTTTCATTAATTAAAACAACTTTTGAATCTGCATGATTGAAAACACCTAATTCATATCCTTTAATTCCAGTGTGGAAAATGCTACGTGTGTTATACATATCGTAATTCGAATATAAGTCTGTATTTTTAATTAATTTTGATTTTTTCTTTCCAGCTTTAAAAACTGAAATTCCGCCTGAACCAAGGATATAAACTTTTCCTTTATTGAAACAAGCTACATCGTTTGCCTCCATTCCATAAGCAAAACTTTCAGAGTTTATTTGCAAAGGAAAACCAGAATTATCTAAATAAAATTTACCTGAACCTTCGTTATTATATAAAATTCCTTCCAAACATTTTTGTGCAGGATTATACCAAAAACCTCGTAAATCACCCCCAATTTCTGCAGAAAAAATTGATTTACCCGTCGTGTTATGAACTTCAATTGGATAATGCATATTTCCAGCAAAAACTGAATAATAAATGTTCTTTTCAGGATTAAAAGCAACCCCCAAACCATTATTCCCATCTGATGATTCTATTACAAGTGAAATATCTTGTACAGGATTCTGAATTGGTGCTTGAGCTACGACAAACTGAGTCAACAGTAAGAAAGTCAAACAAACTAAATTAAATTTTGTTTTCATCTTTTAGAGTTTTTAGGGTTAATAAATCAAATATAATCATTTTTTCTAACAACTAATCTTATGAAAATAAAAATAAGACATTTGCCTTAGTGAATATTTTAATTTACATCACACTTTCAGAAAAAATATTTAACTTCGCAAAAATTAAAAAGAGCCTTAAAAAAATTGATATGAATTACGACATTATAGTTATTGGAAGTGGTCCTGGTGGATATGTTACAGCAATTAGAGCTTCACAATTAGGTTTAAAAACTGCTATTGTAGAAAAAGAATCTTTGGGTGGAATTTGTTTAAATTGGGGATGTATTCCTACAAAAGCATTGTTAAAAAGTGCAAATGTGTATGAATATTTGACTCATGCAAAAGATTACGGAATCACGGTTGAAGGAGCAAGTGCTGATTTTAACGCAATGATAGAAAGAAGTCGTGGTGTTGCTGGAGGAATGTCTGCAGGAATTCAATTTTTGATGAAAAAAAATAAAATTGATGTTTTAAAAGGTCACGGACAAGTTGCTGCAGGTAAAAAAGTAATTGTTACTGCTGAAGATGGTACAAAAAGTGAATTTACTGCAAACAAAGGAATCATTTTAGCTACTGGAGCTCGTTCAAGACAATTGCCAAATTTAATGCAAGATGGTGTTAAAATTATCGGTTACCGTGAGGCAATGTCTTTGAAAACACAACCAAAAAAATTAGTTGTTGTAGGTTCAGGAGCAATTGGTGTTGAATTTGCTTATTTTTACAATGCAATTGGAACAGAAGTTACTGTTGTTGAGTTCATGCCAAATGTTGTTCCGGTTGAAGATGAAGAGGTTTCTAAACAATTAGAAAAATCCTTAAAAAAATCAGGAATTAAAATCATGACAAATTCTTCAGTTGAATCTGTTGACACGAAAGGAAATGGTTGTGTTGTTACAGTTAAAACAGAAAAAGGAGAAGAAAAAATCGAATGTGATGTTGTTTTATCAGCAGTTGGAATCGAAACAAATTTAGAGAATTTAGGTCTTGAAACTGTTGGAATCGCAACAGATAAAGGTCGCGTTTTAGTAAACGAATATTACCAAACAAATATCCCAGGATATTATGCAATTGGCGACATCGTTCCAGGTCCTGCATTGGCACACGTTGCTTCAGCAGAAGGAATTATTTGTGTTGAGCAAATTGCAGGACACCATCCAGAACCATTAGATTACGGAAATATCCCAGGTTGTACCTATTGTTCTCCAGAAGTTGCTTCTGTTGGTTTAACAGAAAAAGCATGTAAAGAACAAGGTTTGGACATCAAAATTGGTAAATTCCCTTTCTCAGCTTCAGGAAAAGCAAGTGCTGCTGGAGCAAAAGATGGTTTTGTGAAATTAATTTTCGATGCAAAATACGGTGAACTTTTAGGAGCTCACATGATTGGTGCAAACGTAACTGAAATGATTGCTGAAATCGTTGCTATTCGTAAATTAGAAGTAACTGGTGAAGCCTTAATCAAAACTGTTCACCCTCATCCTACTATGTCGGAAGCGATTATGGAAGCGGCGGCAGCGGCTTATGGTGAAGTGATTCATTTGTAAGAAATAAAATTCTAAAAATTGGAAACGACTATCTTTTGGTAGTCGTTTTTTTTATATCACAATCAAACCGTAATCTCTTAACTGTGCAACTGTAAAACCTTTCCAAAAAACATCAAAATCTCCCAATTTTTTTTTTGTAAAATCTTCTTGAATTCTTTCAAAAGTTAATGCTGATTTTGACGAAACAGAAATCTGATTCAGTAAATCAACTAACCATTTACCCAAATCTGCTTTCACATTGATTTCTACGTCTTCTTTTTTTGTACAAAAAATTAATGAAGACATATTGGAGATTTTTCCTTTTTTTGTCTTTGTATAGAAACGAATAACTGGTTTAGTTCCAGTCCAAATTACTTTTGAAGTGGCTTTAATTTCTTTATCTTCTGAAACATCAATTGCTCTTTCAATGTAGTTTTTCGGAATCAATGTTCTTGGCACTTTAAAATCAAACCATTTTTGTAAAGGAAGTTCAAATCCAATTCCATGCATGTAATTAAACAAAGACTTTTTCAAACCTTCGCTGAAATCTTCGTGCTTACAACCTGTTGGATCTTCATGATACAAATCGTTATTAGCAAAAGTTCCCACTTCAAGATTTGTACGGATAACGTGGTATTTTTCTGGATTCAAACCAACGGGACTATGAGCTGTCATCGCAAATTGATGCCAAAATCCCGATTGAATTGCTCCGATTTCAATTAATTGCCTCACCGTTTCTAATGAATCAATTGTTTCTTGTTCGGTTTGTGTAGGAAAACCATACATCAAATAAGCATGAACCATGATTCCTGCTTGTGTGAAATTATCGGCAACTTTTGCAACTTGCGAAACAGTTACACCTTTGTCTATTAATCTCAACAACCTATCAGAAGCAACTTCCAAACCTCCAGAAATAGCAATACAACCTGAAAAAGCTAACAATTTACATAAATCGTAGGTAAAACTTTTCTCAAAACGAATATTTGTCCACCAAACAACTGTCAAATCTCGGCGTATAATTTCTAAAGCTAAATCACGCATCAAGGCTGGAGGTGCGGCTTCATCAACAAAATGAAAACCATTATTTCCTGTTTGCAAAATCAATTCTTCAATTCTATCAACTAAAATATTCGCCGTTGTAGCTTGATAAGTTTGAATGTAGTCCAACGAAATGTCACAAAACGTACATTTCCCCCAATAGCAACCATGAGCTAAAGTCAATTTATTCCATCTACCGTCGTTCCAAAGTCTATGCATCGGATTTGCGATCTCAATAACAGAAAGGTATTTATCCAAAGGTAAATCTGAATAATCAGGCGTACCGACATCTTTTTGTTTAAAATCTGGAGACATGGAAGCATTGTAATACTTTACTTCATCTCCCTCGAGGCAAAAAGTTCGCTTTAAGTTCTGAACTGCTCGTTCTCCTCTTAAGGATTCCAATAAATTCAAGATTGGAGCTTCACCATCATCTAAGGTTATGAAATCGAAAAATGAAAATACGCGAACATCACTCAATGAACGCAATTCAGTATTGGCATAACCGCCACCCAAAGTCACTTTTATTTCGGGATGATTTTTTTTAATCCATTGTCCACATTTAAAAGCACTGTACAAATTTCCAGGAAAAGGAACTGAAATAGCAACTAAAGTTGGTTTTTCTTTTTCGATTTTATCTTTTAATAAATCCAATAATAAATCGTCGATGTAAGTATTTTCTTGATTTAAAGCGGTGTTTAATTCACTAAAAGACGAAGCCGATCTTCCCAAACGTTCAGCATAACGACTAAATCCAAAATGTGGATCGATAGCTTCAATGATTAAATCCGAAAAATCTTCTAAATAAAGAGTTGCTAAATGGCGAGCTTTATCGCGAATTCCCATAGTTCCAAAAGCCCATTCCAAATCTTCCAATTGAGCAAAACGGGAAGCTTCTGGCAAATAATTTCGCTCACTAATCAAATGTGCTAAAGTTGGATTTTTATCGTGAAGAAAAGAAATTACTGCATCAATCGTTTTGATGTATTCATTCTTTAGTTTAACAATTCGCTGAGAGTTTGAAGATAATTCAACTGTTTTCTTTTCAATAGTATCAAAAACAGCCTGCAAACCTTCTTTTGAAAAAAGTTTCAAAATCACTTCAATTCCCAAATCGGTTTGATAGGATTCAATATGTTTTGTATTCAAAAAGCCTTTTAAATAAGCCGTCGCAGGATATGGCGTATTTAGTTGTGTAAATGGTGGCGTTATAAAAAATACTTTTTGCTTCAAAATGACTTTATTTGGTCTCAAATATCGAGTTTTTTCTTTAGAAAATTAAATAAATAGCTTTTAAACTTTTTTCTTCTTAAAACATTTTTGCTACATTTATACTTTTCTTTCCAAATAAAATCAAACCATGAAAAGTCTAACAAAATTTTTATCAGCCATTTTACTTTGCACTTTTATTATTTCTTGCTCTAACTCCGGAAATGAAATCAGCGATAATATAAAAAAGGAAGATGCAATTTCCAAAACAGAACTCGATAAAGTATGTTGGATGATAGGTACTTGGGAAAATAAAGAAAATGGCGTTACAACGACTGAAAATTGGAGAAACGTGGATAAAAAAACCTTGATAGGTGTAAGTTTTTCGATATTAAAAAATGATACTATTTCCTTTGAATCAATTAGTATTCAAGAAATTGATTCAAAGTTGTATTATATTCCTCTTGTAAAAGGTCAAAACGATAATAAACCAGTCAAATTTGAACTTCAATCCTCGACTGAAAAGCAGGTTGTTTTTGTGAATTTGAAACACGATTTTCCTCAAAAAATCACTTATAATAAAATTACAAAAGATTCTTTGTACGCGGAAATTCAGGGTAAAATTCAAGGGAAAGAAAGAACAATTGGCTTTCCTTTAAAAAGAAAAAAATAAGCTTACTTCACTTCGATAATTTCTTTTTTACTAAAATACATTTTCTCAACATCAAAATCAATTCTTCCAAGGTTCAAACCTGCCCAACCAACTTGGTTGATTAAAGTGATTTTTCCTTCTGAATTTAACATTTGAGTTGGTTTCTCAAGAAAAGTATGTGTGTGTCCTCCAATTATTAAATCTATACCTGAAGTTTTTTGTGCCAAAACTTTGTCAGAAACTTTATCGTTCAAATATTCATAACCCAAATGCGAAAGACAGATAATTAAATCACATTTTTCCTTTTTTAAAGCTGAAACCATTTCCTGTGCGATTTCAATCGGATTCAAATAAACTGTTTCGCCGAATAAATTATCTGGTACAAGGGATTTTAATTCAACACCCAAGCCAAAAATTCCAATTTTTAAGCCTCCTTTTTTGAAAATCTTGTATTTTTCGGTTTGTCCATCAAGAATGGTGTTTTTAAAATCGTAATTGGAACATAAAAATGGAAAATTGGCGTGAACTTTTGCTTTTGAGAAACCTTCCATTGAACCATCAAAATCGTGATTCCCCATGGTAGCCGCATCGTAATGCATTTTCGTCATGACTTTCATTTCCAATTCGCCACCATAACGATTAAAATATGGCGTACCTTGAAAAATATCTCCCGCATCTAAAAGTAAAACATTTTCCTCTTCCGATCTAATTTTTTTGATAATGTCGTAACGTTTAGCAACTCCTCCTTGATTCGGGAATTTTGAGTGATTCGCAGGAAAAGGATCAATATTTGAATGTGTGTCGTTGGTATGTAAAATCGTCAATTTTGTACTCTTTTTTGATTCTAAAAGGAAGTTTGAATTAGCCGAAAAAACTGAATTACTCAATCCAACTGCCAATCCCGACAAAACTGATTTTTTTATAAATTCTTTTCTATCCATAATTTTAGACTTAAGACTACAAGATAAAAGACATAAGACTTTATTTCATGTAGGAAATTAATTTCACTTTCAACTCTTCACCTTTAACTCTTCACTCTTAGTTTTTCACTCTTCACTTCTCATTGAATTCTCAATTCTACATTATTCTTTAAAACTTTCTCTTTTTTCAAATATTCAATAAAAACATCTCTCAATAAAAGATTGGTGAAATTTACTTCAATTTTTTCAGAAAAAAAATCTGCTTTATCACCACCGTTAAGTAAATAATCTGATGTAACAATCCAAAAATCTTCATTTTGAAAAGTTTGCTTTTCAGCGTTTAAAACATCATTCCCATTAAGCGAAAATCCCGCTATTGGATGCCCATTTGATTCTTTTAACCATTTCTGAATCAAAGACATTGAACTCGCTTTCATTTTTACCACAACAAGCTGATTATCGAAAGGCAAAACTTTAAAAACATCACCCAACGTTAAATTCCCTTTGTTTAACGTTGAACGCATTCCTCCAAAGTTTAAAATGCAAACAATGTTCGATTTTGAAGTAGAATTAAATGTTTGAGTAACTAATGTCTTTCCTCTTTCAAGCATCGCATCTGCCAATAAATTTCCTAAATTGGAATTTGGTCGTGCGGGAATAAAATCTACTTCTGCAGAACCTAATAGTTCATTCATTTCCTTATCTAAGACAACTTTATAGGGCTGAACAATTGAATCGACAATATTGCTTTGGTAATCTGAGTTTTTAAGCGGAATAACATTCGCTTGAACAGTTTTATGCAATGCAAAAGAGCAAGCTGTTAAGCCTGCTCCTAAGATTAATATAAATAGAAATTTAATGTTTTGAAACATTTTTCTTTTTTAAATTTATTTACTCACAACAAAAGTTGATTTCGCTGAACCAAAAGGAGTATTTGCAATAATGATATAAGAACCATTATTGAATTTATCAACGTTTAAAACAACTTGTTTGTTATTTAAACCTGATTGCTCAGCAATTTTTCTTCCAAGAACATCTGTTACAAAATAAGAAGTGATTTCTGTTCCTTTAACATTGATTGTTACTTTATCTTTTGAAGGATTTGGGAAAATTGAAATTGAAGTATTATCAACTTTTAAGTTCTCAAGTCCAATCGTCGGATTACACGCATCATTGTTGTAAACCATGTTGTCAAAATCAATGAAACAAGCAAATTCAACACTATCAATAAATGGATTTCTATTTCCTTGATTTGCAAACATTAACTCATGACGTGCGATTTCATAATTATCTGGTAAATCAGCAAAATGCCATTCTTTCAATATAATTTGATCTTGATTTGAAGGAATTCTCCAGTTATTACCTGAAATTCCGTTATAGGCTGTAGCCATATAAAAAATAGCTCTTGCTGCATTTCCTTTTTGAGCATCACGTGGCTCGTAAACAGTTTGACCTGTTGCATTTAAGCCTTTTTTTCCTTCCAAATAATTTCCACTTCCTTGTGGAGTAACAACAATTCCTAAAGGTAAATTACTTCTTGGTGAATTCGCTTCATTTAGATTTGTAGGATATAAGTTGTGCTGATCACTATATTCAGGTCCATCTTCAGAAGGAAATGTAGGCATCCATGAATGAGAAAAAGTATGCTCACGACTATATCCTAAAGTTGTCCAATCAAAAGGACCAGAATACTTTTTATTTTCTCCAGAATAAGCACAAGTAACAAAAGATTGACCTGCAGTTGTATCTTTTTCCTCAAAAACATTCATTACTGTTGATTTATAAGCAACATAAGTAACAACAGTATGTGGGTTTATTTTTGCTGTCAATTCAGAAAGTAAAGTCGTTTCAGCTGATGTTATTCCAGAATAGTAATTTCCAACATTAGCTCCAGAAGAAGTTATACTACCAATTAATGGATTTGTAGTTAAATAATTTTCAAATCCAGGAGCACCATTGTATGGATAAATTGCAAAATGATACGTCTGATTTGCAACAATTCCTCTTGGAACAATCGCTGTAGATAAGCCAGAATAAGCTACTTTACTAGAACCAACATAATCACCTCTCAAATAACTTGTTCCGTCAACTGGTAAGTCACTTGGTGCTGAACCATTTTTCCACACTACTAGATATTTATTAGCTGAAACAACTCCATCAAAATTTAATGTTAAGGTATATGCTTTAACATTTGGAAAAGTAATATTTGTTGCTGAATTCAGAGGCTCATCTGCCAAACCATCAACACCAACTGCTTCTAAATTTATCAAATATGTACTTTCGTCTGCATCATTTGACAGAATATTAAGCGTCGCAAAGCGAGAACCATTTCCACTAGCAGTATAAACAACATCAAAAGTTTGCGTTAAACCGGCACCAATGGTTGAACCAGTATAAGTTGTACTAAAATCTGCTGCATTTGCTCCTGTAAAACTTACTCCTGTTACATCCATATTCGCAGCACCATAATTTTCAATTGTTACAGTTGTATTTACTGTATTTCCAATCACATAAGTTGAATTTGTTAATATAGACGCTCCACCAATTTTAACGTTAATTTCCTGTCCTGGAGCTACATAAGCAACAATATCATTCAAAGCACGTGGAATAATTTGATATGCCGTATTAAATTGACCAACAAGTCCCGTTAACGAAATAGCTCCCGTTGGAATTGTTGTACCATCAATATCAGTTCCTGATCCTGAAACTCGAACTTGCAATGTATTCGTTCCATCTGTAACGTTATAATTACTGTTTGCGACAAAAGAACCCGTTTCAACAAAAGTTACATTATCTAATCTCACTAAACGAGCCTCAATACTTTCGTTAACATTTGGTATTGCCACATTTGTAGGAGAAGGAATTCCAACTTGACCATGATTCACAACATTTGTTACAGTTGAAACTTCCAACAAACCACTAAATTCAATCATTGGTCCTGTTACAGTAATTGAATCACCTCTGTTTACTCCGTTCAACATACTTCCATAAGCTGCAATTGATCCCGTAGCATCTTGCATATATCTTATTGGTCCTAATTCTGAACCATTGGTTACAACACCTGTAACAGTTACTGTTTGTCCAATAGCAAAATTGGTTCTTGCATCCATAATATCAGTCTGCCCGAAAACAGTTGATGTTACTAATGCAAATCCTATTAAAAATTTATTTTTCATATTCATCTTTTTATTTTTTAAAATTGTAATGCTATTGAGATATTAAATCTTAATCCTTGACCAAACATTACAGCTGCAGATTGTGCATCAAACGTTTTTGGTGCGTAATAATTATCATTTGCGTCAGTCATGTGAACAGTATTCAAAACATTTGTAATTCCACCATTGAATAACAAATCAGATTTTTTCATTTTGTATCTGTAACCAGTAAATAAATTCATAATTCCATAAGCTGGTAATTTCCAAGCATCATGTCCTGCATTTACCCCTGAAAGTGAAAATGGATCAAATTGACCATAATATCTATCAAAATACATATACTGTACTTTAACATAGAAATTCTTAAATGGTTCGTATCTTAGTGCTAAACTATAAACAGATTGAGCTGCATCTCCTACATGAACACCTTTTGCATCAAAAGAAATTGTATCATTTAATTCTGGAACGTAGAGACTTTCTTTAGATGTCCATCTCCAATCCCCATAAGAAAGCATAATTTCTGTTGATAATTTTTTTGTTATTTCCCAAGCCATATCAATTTCACCTCCAACATGAATTGCATCCATTCCATTTACATTAATTCTGATTGTAGTTGTTGGATCTAATGGATCTGGAATTGCTAATCCAAAAGGAATAGGTTTGTTTTTCCAATTTGTTGCATACCCGTTAAAATTGATTCCAAATTTTTTGTTTGCATACGAATAACCACCTTCAAATGCCAAGATTTTTTCGTTTACCAATTCGCGGAAGAAAGTATTTGTATTGTTGTCAATTACATTACTAAACATTGGTGTTCTTGATAAATATCCAGCATTAACAAAAACTGTAGACTCTTCATTAATTGTATAACTTGCTCCTGTTTTAAAAGTAAAACCTGGAACCCATCTTTTATCAGTTTCTGAAAACTCTAAACCTGAAGAATTTCTATCGTAAGTAGTACCTTTGTAAGTAATTGTGTCTTCATATCCAATTCTTAAAGTCGTATCATTTAATTCTAATACTTTTTTCTGAAAATAATCTACCCCTCTATAACTATTATAAACTCCTGATAAATTCACAAAAGTTGTCCATCTTGTTCCAGAATACTCCATCTGTCCAAAAGCTCCTGCCCATTGAACAAAACCATCTCTATGATTTTCATAAGGTTTTGCAACATCAGCAAGTTTATCGCCTACTCTTAAAACTGGAGATGCTTGATTTTTATTTCCTGAATTAACGAAATAATCTCCTCCAAGTAAATTTTTAATTTCTCTGTAGTGTGTCCCCTTATAATTTCTATAATCTAAACCTCCAGAAAAATTTAATTTTTCTGAATACGCATAAGTAAATTGAGATAAACCTCCTACCCAGAAATGGTTATTCACAGAAGCTGTAATAATATTATTTGATTTATATTCAGTAGGATGATACAAAGGATCGACAGTTGTAACAACTTGACCAAAAACTGTTGAAGTTTGATTGTTAACCTTAATTGCATCCCAATCTATTGTCCCATCTTCAGCTCTTACAGCGTTATTTAGCAACCTTGTACCTCCCCCTTTTCCAATTGAAGCATATAAAATATTTGAAATCGAAAGTTTTTTGTTTACCTGCCAAAAATCTTTTAAAGTAATTTGCGGCTTTTGGTAATAATTCGTTCTTTCATTTAATACCTTTCTTTTTCCATCAACTGTTTCATATCCATAATGCTCGTTGAATTTTACACCTCGATCATTTATTAAATTTGTATCAATTGTCAAACCTTGTTCTTGAGCTGTTTCGTTATCAAAATATTGAATTTGTTGATTGAAAGAACGTTGACCGTGTTTTTGTGGTGCCGTAAATGCACTTAACGAAAGTAAATGATTTTTGATTTTTTTCTGGACTTTCAAATAGAAAAATGCTCCTTGTGTTGGCGTACCATCAACCCAACCATTTCCTTGTTTGTATGATCCTGAAAAAGTAACGCCAAAACCATTTTTCATTAAACCTGAATTATAAGATAAAGTAGATCTTAAAAAAGTACCAGATGCTAATTCTTGTTTGAAATTAAATCCTTTTCTTCCTCCAATACCTTGAGTAATAATGTTCATTGTACCACCAATAGAAGGCATAGCAAGCTTTGTTGCCCCTAAACCTCTTTGTAATTGAACATTTGACGTTATAGCATCAAGCCCAAACCAATTAGACCAATACACAGAACCATTTTCCATATCGTTTACAGGAACTCCATCAATCATTACACCAATATTACGTTGGTCAAAACCACGAACAGTGATACGCGAATCTCCATCACCTCCACCAGTTTGCGTAGCATAAACACCAGGTGTCGAGTTTAAAAGCATTGGTAAATCTCTAGATCCTAATTCCTCTTGAATTTTTTTAGGGTCAATTTTTGTTACTGCAACTGGTGTCTTTCTATCTGAAACTATGTTTCCAATAACTTTTATTTCTTCTAATTCCAAACTTCCACCAAGCGTAATCTCAATTTTTTCAATTGCATTTTTTAATTCAATTCCTTTTGCAATGGTATCAAAAGACAACATCGAAACAACTAAATTATATTTACCTAATGGTAAACTTTGAAAAACTGCATTCCCATCAAAATCAGTTAATGCTTTAAATTTTTCATTTAAAACAACTTTCGCACCAGAAACAGGCTCTTTAGTTCCATAATCTATTACTTTCACCGTTAATTCACTAGTTTGTGAAAACAAATAAAGCGGTAAAGAAAATAAAATAGCAAATATTAATTTCATAGTTTTAGAATAAAAAAGGTCGAACTTCTGAGAGATGAACGACCTTTATGTAACTTAGTTATTTTTTATTTAACGATAACTCGTTTTGAGATTATACCATTTTCAGTTTGAATTCTCATGATATAAACTCCTGGTAAATCATTAATTCTAATAGCAACATTCTCAGAGTTATACTTGTGATTTTTCACAACTTGACCAAGACCATTGTAAACAGTTATTTCTTCAATTTTTGCGTTTGCATTTAAATGAAACAAACCATCTGATGAAGGATTTGGGAACAAAGTTAAAGTTGATTCAGCTATTTTTTTGATTGAAGCATCTCCACATTCACAAGAGTGAACTCCTAAAGAATTCCAATTTCCATCAGTTGAAAGTGTATCTCCATTTACATCAATATCATAAATTACAGCTGGAATTGAATCATATTCAGCTAATGCATTAAAAGAAGTGATACCTAAATTTGTAACACCAGTCTTTACTGTACTTTTTCTGATAAGAGACATATCTTTTGTTAATTCAGCACCATTACCATTATTGTAAGGCGCAATTGAAGTCCAAGCAGTCCCAGGATTTTCACCTACTTTACCAAAAATATCAACAATAACTAATTGAGGAACAATTGAAGTTAAAGTTGTAGTTGGTGAACCAATTAAAGTTCCTTGAAACAAAATTATTGCATCATTCCCATTCCAATAAAAAGATTCACTTACTGCATAATCTGGTGCAAAAAAACCGTCAGCTTTTAATTGTAAATCTTCCCATACTGGAGCTTCTTGACCTGTTCCGTTTGGATCTCTTTTATCTAATACAGCAACAAAAACATCATGAGCTCCAACAGTTCCAGTTAATTGTACTGCATTTTTAATTTGTACCGCACCTATTGCCGCACCATTACTTGCTCTTGCAACAATATATCCACTTAAGTCGATTGCAGAATTTGTAGGGTTGTAAATTTCTAAAGCTTTATTATTACTCCATCCTTCAACATACTCTGAAATAATAAGTTTCGAGCAATCCTGAGCAAAAGATGCTCCAGCAACAAATAAGCTAACAAAAAGTAATGTTTTTTTCATACGATTAAATTTTAAATTGATTTTTAGATTTTTGTGTTTGATTATTTTATAAACGTTTGCAAAGTCAAAAGGTTTGCTACTTATAAAAAAGAGTTTTTAGTTTTAATGTTTTTTCAATGGTTTCGAATTGTGGACAATTTTCAAGGATGTCATTAAAAAACTTGAGCAAATATACAACAATAAATTTTAATTAAAATTACTTTTATGTTAACAAAATTTAATCTTTTTTTCACAAAATCAGTTTAGTAGATTCGATTTTAATTTTATTTTAATACTTTTAGACTCTAAAAATTACAAAAATCAGATATTATGCTAAAATTGACCATTTTTTTATCGTTTCTAACACTTAAAGTTTTAACTTTATCACAAGAAACTGTCTCAAATAAAAAAGAATTAACAGTAGAAAGTATTTGGAAAAATTATGAATTTTATCCAAAAAGTTTTGCTGGATTTAAAAGTACGAATGATGGTGAACATTTTACTCAAATAAATGAATCTGAAAAAGGATTTTCAATTAGCAAACACTCATTTAACAATTACGCTGGAGCAGGAATAGACATTGTAACACGCGAAAATCTACTTTATAAAGGACAATTTATCACTGTTGACGATTACGAATTCAATGCGGATGAAACAAAAATGCTTATCACAACAAATACGGAAAGCGTTTACAGAAGAAGTTACATCGCCGATTTTTTTATTTTAGATTTAAAAAGCAAAAAACTTACAATTCTGGATGACAAAAGAGAAAATAAAACCTTAGCTGAGTTTTCACCTGACGGAACAAAAGTTGCCTACATTTCAGACAACAATATCTTTATCAAAGATTTAACGACCGAAAAATACACACAAGTAACTTCAGATGGAAAACGAAATGAAATCATCAATGGAACAACGGATTGGGTTTACGAAGAAGAATTTGCTATTACTAAAGGTTTCACTTGGTCACCTGACAGTAAACAAATCGCTTATTTGAAATTTGACGAACGTTTTGTAAAAGAATTTCAAATGGCTTATTACGGTTCGCTTTACCCTTTACAATACAAATTCAAATATCCAAAAGCAGGAGAAGACAATTCAAAAGTTACGTCTTACATTTATCAACTACAAACGAAAAAAGGTCAAATAATTGATTTGGGTAAATACGAATACATTCCTCGTATGAAATGGTCTTCAACAAGTAATCAATTGATTGTTCAAACCTTAAACAGACATCAAAATAATTTAAAATACTTTTTAGTTGATTCAAATACGAAGAAAATCAGTTCAAAAATGTTCTTTGAGGAAAATACTGAAACTTATGTTGAAATTGATGACAACTTATTAATTCTAAAAGATGGAAAATCTTTATTGAGAACAAGCGAATCTTCTGGCTACAATCACATTCATCAAGTAAATTTTGACGGCACAACAAAACAAATAACAAATGGAAATTGGGATGTAATCGAGTTTTTCGGTATCAATGAAGAGACGAATACAGTTTTTTATTCTGCCGCAGAAAAAAGTGCAATCTATAAAGGTATTTATAAAATCAATTTAGATGGAAGTCAAAAGACAGTTTTAAGTAAAGAAATAGGATATAACAATGCTGAATTTTCAGAAGGGATGAAATATTTCATGAAAATTTCTTCAGATGCAAATACACCAAATACTTTTTCTTTATGTGACGCAAGCGGAAAAGAATTGTCCATTTTGGAAAATAATGAGAAATTAAAGGCGAAATTGCTAAGTTCAAATTTCTCTAAAAAGGAATTTATTCAAATTCAAGGTAAAGAAGGTTTATTAAACGCTTGGATGATTAAACCACAAAATTTTGATCCCGCAAAAAAATACCCAGTTTACATTAACATTTATGGTGGTCCTGGTTCAAATACAGTAACAGATGATTACGATGGAAACGATTACATCTACCACCAACTTTTGGCTCAAAAAGGGTATATTGTTTTTAGTGTTGACCCAAGAGGAACAATGTACCGCGGTGCAAAATTCAAAAAATCAACTTATTTACAACTTGGAAAGCTTGAAACCGAAGATTTTATTGCTGTTGCAAAAGAATTAGGCAAGATGAATTATGTTGACGCAAGCCGCATAGGAATCCAAGGATGGAGTTACGGTGGCTACATGACTTCCTTGGCTATGACAAAAGGTGCAGATGTATTCAAAATGGGAATCGCTGTTGCTCCAGTTACAAATTGGAGGTATTACGATAACATTTACACAGAACGTTTCATGAGAACACCTCAAGAAAACGCGTCTGGTTACGACGATAATTCACCAATTAATTTTGTAAAAAACATCAAGGGGAAATACTTCATAATCCATGGTTCAGCTGACGACAATGTTCACTATCAAAATACAATGGAAATGACGACCGCTTTAACAAGTGCAAATATTCAGTTCGATCAATTTATTTATCCTGATAAAAATCATGGGATTTATGGTGGAAACACAAGAAATCACTTATTTAACATGATGTTAAATTATACATTGAAGAATTTGTAAACACTTTTTTTATTACAGTTTTTAGTAGCATTTAACATTCAGACCTTTATCGCTTATTTTAAAGGGTTCATATTACTTTTAATTGACTTTGTGATGAGCAATTTTTAGGAATCTTTTTTTTGTTAAAATTTTAAATAAAAATAATTCATTAAAATGGTTTGAAATTAAAATTCTTTATTAATTTTAGTGCCGATAATAAAATTAAAACGATAATTTAGTTAAAAATGAGCGAAACAGCTAAAATTGAACTCGACGGAAAAGTTTACGAATTTCCTGTAATTGAGGGTACTGAAAATGAAAAAGCAATTGACATCAGTAAATTAAGAGATACAACTGGTTATATCACTTTAGATACTGGATATAAAAATACTGGAGCAACAAAAAGTGCAATTACATTTTTGGATGGAGAAGAAGGTATTTTAAAATACAGAGGTTACCCAATCGAACAATTAGCTGAAAAAGCAACATTCTTAGAAGTAGCTTATTTATTGATTTACGGAGATTTACCATCAAAGGATCAGTTAAAAGGTTTCACTACGGATATTTCGAACCATACTTTGGTTCACGAAGATGTAAAACAATTCTTTGAAGCTTACCCAGCAAAAGCACATCCAATGGGAGTTTTATCTTCTATTATTTGTTCACTTTCAACTTTTTATCCTGAATCATTAGATCCAAATAGAAGCGCTGAAGCGAAAAATTTAACTGTTTTACGCTTGTTAGGAAAACTTCCAACTTTGGCTGCTTGGTCATATAAAAATGCAATGCGTCACCCATTTATGTATCCAAAAAATGATTACGATTATTGTGAGAATTTTTTACACATGATGTTTGCTTTACCAACTAAGGAAACTAAAATTGATCCTGTTGTTGTTGACGCTTTAAACAAATTATTAATCTTACATGCTGATCATGAGCAAAACTGTTCTACTTCTACAGTTAGAATCGTTGGTTCATCACAAGCAAATTTATATGCAACAATTTCTGCTGGTATCGCAGCACTTTGGGGACCACTTCACGGAGGTGCAAATCAAGCAGTGATTGAAATGCTAGAAAAAATCCACAATGATGGTGGCGATGTTGACAAATGGGTATTAAAAGCGAAAGACAAAGATGATTCTTTCCGTTTGATGGGCTTTGGACACCGTGTTTACAAAAATTTCGACCCACGTGCAACAATCATAAAAAAAGCATGTGACGATGTGTTAGAGAAATTAAAAATCAATGATCCTTATTTGGCAATCGCTAAGAAATTAGAGAAAGTAGCTTTGGAGGATGAATATTTCAAATCAAGAAACTTGTATCCAAATGTTGATTTCTATTCAGGTATCATTTACCGTGCATTAGGAATTCCAACTGAAATGTTTACCGTAATGTTCGCTTTAGGACGTTTGCCAGGATGGATTGCACAATGGAAAGAAATGACTGAAAACAATGAGCCAATTGGTCGTCCAAGACAAATTTACACAGGACATGTTTTGAGAGAATATATTGATATTGACAAACGTTAATAATAATAAAAAAAGGGTTGAAAATTTTCAACCCTTTTTTATTTAATTAATTTTTTTATATTCAATTTAAAACATCAAATTTTTTCATCGCTTTTTGATTCTCTGTTCTCAGCTGAAAAAAGTAAGAACCATTTGCAATTTTTGTTGAATCAAAACGAATGATGTTTCCACCCGATGTATACTCTTTGGAAGAAACTGTTTGATTTATAGAGAAATCGGCATTTAAGATCTCAAAATCTACATAAACAGGCTCTTCGCAAGTAAAATAAAATTCGATTTCTCCTTTGGCTGGATTAACTTCCAAACTGTTTAAAACACAGTATTTATCTTTTGGGATTTCACCTTTTGACATAAAAGCCAACAATTTTCTATAAGCGATAATCAAAATCAACAATGCTAATGTAATTAACAATATCCCAACGGCTACTTTTCCGTAGCTCACACCCATCAACATCATAATGAAATAATTCCTTTAATTAAACTTGCTTTTTTATATTTTTCAATAATTGAATCAACATCCAACATCAATTCTTTTGCACTTAAGCTAATGTATTTTCCTGTTTTTGAAGGATGAAGTACTATTTCAGCATCTGAATCAAAAAGTGCTGAAAGAAGAGCTACTGTTTCCGATTCATTTGGAACTATAAATTTAAATAAATACACATCTGGCCAATCAAGTAGGTCTAATTGTATTTTTAATTTATCTAATGTTTCGTCCATGCTAAAATTTATACTTTTTATAATTTGATTTTACTGATAACAATTATTGGTATAATACTCGTCGTAGCTTTGATTATTGGAATTTTTATTCCAGTAATTACAAAGCAAAAACGGTATTAGTACGTTTTAAAGAGCAAAGATAGTCTTTTCATTTCGCTTAAAACTTGTTCTGGCGGATTGTTTTTTTTGTTTACTAAATCTTGAAAATTTTTCCCTCCCAATTTATCGTAACGTCGAATTGCCGTTAACATTTCCATTGGATCGATTTCCTTAGTTACCAAAGTAAATTCATCCCAAGAATTGTCTAAAAACCAATTTGAAGCGTATTTTTTTTCCAATTCAATCAAGGTCAAAACTAAATGATTAATTTCTAAAGGATTCTCACAATTAATAATGCGTGATTTTAACTTTAGTTTTTCTGCGTGATACTCTTGGAAAGAATCTAAAATTGAATCTGTATTTGAAAAATTTAAAACAAAAGGCTTAAAATTAACATCACTGATTAATCCCAAAACTGTTAGTGCATCGTTTAAAGTACTTATTTTTTTCAATCTGGAGGCAAACAGTTTCAACAAAGGAGTTTTTGACAAAAAAAACGTTTTTTGTTCAAATAAAAGTTCCTCTTTCGAATCTTTTAAGTCTTCAAAATCCCAATTATCTGGAAGATCAAAGTATTTTTCTGCTTCTTGAAAAGTCATTAATGTTCAGATTTACCTTTGTTTTTTCTCATCTTGATATTCAAAAATTCTACAATTAAGGAATACACCATTGCAAAATAAACATATCCTTTTGGCACTTCTTGATGAAATGCTTCCATTATCAACATGATTCCGATGGTTACCAAGAAACTCAAAGCTATCATTTTAATTGTTGGACGATTGTTTATGAAATCTCCAATTTGTTTAGCAAATAACATCATGATAATCATCGAAATAATTACAGAAAGGTAAATGACAATCATTGGATTAAATCCTGTTGAAGCTTTTAAGCCATTTGTCATACCAATTGCCGTGATTACAGAGTCAAAACTAAAAACAATGTCAACCAATACAATCTGCATGATTACAGCACTAATTTTACTTTTTGCAGAAGCAGATTGTTCCTCTTCACCTGTAACAGCTTTGTGCATTTCAGTTGTTGATTTGTAAATCAAGAATAGACCTCCGAGCAACAACACCAAACTTTGTCCTGTGATTGGAATCTCATAAACTGTAAATAACGGTTTTGTCATACTCATAATCCAAGCAGCAACGGCAAGTAGCATCAAACGAATAATCAAAGCCATTATCATACCCACATTTCGGGCATAACGCTTTTTTTCTTTTGGAAGTTTATCAGTAATGATTGAAATAAAGATAATATTATCAATTCCTAATACAATCTCCAAAAGAGACAAGATTAATAAATAAAGTAAACCTTCGGGAGTAAATAAGATTGAGAAAAATTCCATGTTTGTTTTTTTTACAAAATTAATGACATATTTAATAAATTCTCCTTTTCATGCAAAAAAGTGCTTTATTATTTTTGACTTTCTAGTTTAACATTGTAAATAAAGGTGAAATTTGAAAACATCAAGTATCGATTCAAGAATCAATACGAATGAAATACCCCGAATTTGTTTGCATTCCTGAATTCAAACAACAAGTTGAAAAATGGTGAGTTTTTGCACTCTAAATTTGCAACATCAAAACTCTAAAATCATGAAACATTTAAAATCTGCTATCACTTTAGCTTTCTTTAGTCTAACATCAAATCTAAGTTTTTCTCAATTTTCACAAGAATATTGTTTCCATATAGAGAAAACATCAAATCCTCCAAAAATCATTTCTTATTTGTTTGCAAACTATGGTAAAGAAAAAACAGAGGAGATTTTATTGAATATCAAATCTTATGAATTTGAGCACCAAGTTAAAGTTCTCTATAAAGATGAATTTTATACAACGATTGAAAAATTAAATCAACAAATTGATGAAGTAAGCGATTTGGAATTCAAAACAGAAATTGAAAATCGCAAACAAAAATTTGTTCTTTTTAATTCAATTGAAGAAGAATTAACTCATTAATCTTCGACAGGCTCAGCTTTCTTAAATCAAAAGTTAACGAAAAAAAACTCTAAAACTATTCTTATGAAAACCATTTTCTTTTTAAGTAATTTAATCTTCATTACACTTTTCAACCAACTATTCTCTCAATTCTCTTGTGCAACAGCTGTTTCTGTAACAGATGGCTACACTTCAGGAATATTTACAACTCCTGGTACTAACTTAACAAATCCTGAAAATTGGATTTCAGCAACAAGTATTGTGGGAGAATCTTCCGCAGGAGCATTTAACAAACCTGATGTTTACATGTTTCAATATACCACTGGAGCAGTTGCTGGAGAATCTTTTTATTTCACAATCGAATGTGATTATGCAGTTGACGGTGAACATTCTTTAGGTGTTTGGACAGGTTGTGCTGGTTCAACTTTAACAAATTGTTTCACATCAACCTATGAATTCGAAAATGTTATAGGTGTTTGTGCTCAAAATTTGTTGGCAAATACAACATATTACATCGGAGTTGGAAAAGAGTGGGCTTCTACAGCTTTAACAGTAGCTGGAATTTCTTCAAGAAAATTAAAGTTTAAGGTATTAGATTTTACAGTTGAAACTTCCACGACAATTCCTGCAGATGATTGTGCTACTGCATCTGTTATAAACGTAGCCGATCCTTACGAAGGTTCCACGCGTTGTAATTATACCGTTTCTGCTGGAAGTCCATCAGCTTGTGGAATGTCAATAGACAACGATTCTTGGATGAAATTTACCGCTGGTTCAACAACAGTTGTAATCGATTATGCTGTTTCAAATTGTACGAATAATTACGGCGTTCAACTTTCAGTTTTTAGCGGTTCGTGTGGAGCAATGAGTTTATTGGCAGGAAGTTGCGTAAATTATGCTTCGAATAATAGCACCGGAACTTGGACTTTTACAGGCTTAACAATTGGAAATACCTATTTCATTCGTACAGATGGTTATGCGGGAGATTTGTGTTCTTATTCTTTTTCTCCAGTTTCAGGAGTAATCATTTTACCGATTGAATTGGCATCTTTTGAAGTTGAAACGTTGGAAAGTGGCTACAATAAATTAAAATGGATAACAGCAAGCGAGAGAAATAGCGATTATTTTGAAATTGAAAAATCTACAAATGGCATTGATTTTTATAGCATTGGAAAAGTTGATGCTAAAGGAAATTCAACAGAAAAACTAAGTTATTATGAATTTGACAAAGCATTAAACTCATCAGAAACATATTACCGCTTGAAATTGCTTGATTTAAACGCCTCTTACACTTATTCGAATGTTGTAAGTGTGAAAAATAAATTCTCAAAAGAATTGACTGTTTACCCTAATCCTTCACAAGATGGACTATTTAATCTTGAGAATTTTGATGCATTTGATTTAGTTTCCGTTTACAGCAATGAAGGTGTTTTAATTGAAGAAAGAAAAATCGATTCTAACTTGAAACTGGATTTATCCCAGTTGAAAAATGGAATTTATCACTTAAAAATTTCAAATAAATTTGAAGTTATAAATCAGAAGATTGTTTTAAATCAATAATTCTCTCAATTCAAATTTGCTTTCATAAAAGAAGAAGGTGTTTGCCCAGTTACTTTTTTAAACGCTGAATTAAAAGACGATTTTGATTTGAAACCTGAATTTTGAGCTAAAGTTTCAATCGTGTAATTTGAACTATTACTCAACAAATGTGTTTTAACTTCTTCTACGCGATATTCGTTAATGAAGTTGATGAAATTTTGTTTAAACTCTGAATTGATTACGTGAGAAAGGTATTTTGTGTTTGTACTTAAATCTTTTGACAATTTAAAAATCGTTAAATCTTGATCAATAAACGGCTTTTCTGTCTCCATAAATTCTTTTAGTTTCGACTTCAATTCTTGAAATAATTGTAATTGACTTTCTGTAAATACCTCATCAGTAACAAGTTCACTTTCTTCTTCATTGTTTTCTTCATTTGATACATTTCTTCTCGAATCAAGAGAGATTTCTTTTTGCCTCATGGCTTTATTTCCAATGTACAAAATATATAAAATCAACACACTATAAAAAATCACATCAGAAATTTTTCCTTTAATTATTTCTGTTGAAATCAAACCTAAAACAAGAAAAACATAGCCATAAATCATCACTTTTACCCAATTCAAATCAACTCGTTCTGAATAGGAAAAATAATTTTGAACATTTTTCTGGTGACGCTTTAAAGCTAAAAAAGACAAAGTGATATAAATAATATTTAAGGCTAAAAAGCCAACTGTCATGGTAAGCATCACAAAATACGTGAGAATTGCCAAAACTTGTTTTTGAGAAAAAACAAAAACAATAAACATCAAAATAAAAACAATCGAACTTATGACAATAGGAGTTAAATAATGTTTAAGATTGCTTTTTTTCTCAGAAATTAAAGTTAATTTTTTCTGATAAATCCACAAATTTACTGGCATCATGAGAATTGAAAAAATCAAAACTGGGACAAAAAATTTAATCACAAAATTCATTTTTATTCTAAGTAAAAAATAAAAAAGAATGATGAAAGTAATATTCAATAAATAAAAAGTAAAAAAATTTTTGGCTTTGGACTTTGTTTTTAAAGTAAAAACTTGAAACGAATAAAGCAAGCCTAAAATCAAAGCAATTAAGCTCAGAATATCAGCTAAAGAAAAATTTATGGCAACTTGTTCTTCCATTTTAATAAATCATTTTCAGTGAGCTAATATTACAAAATAATCATCAAACTTTTATTTTTTCAAAAAAATCTTTCAAAATAGACTCATTCTCAGATGCTGAAGTGAAAATTTCCATCAATTTTGGTTTTCCCTTCGCTTCAAACTGATAAAAATCTTCAATTTGATTATCAATTTCCTTAAAATTTGTTGCTCTGAAATAAGAGATTCCAAAAGCTTTGCAAATCGATTCTGCTGAAAAATTGTTGTTGAACACAAAAAAATCATTCAATTCTTCCGTTGAGTCTGGACCAGGAATAATTTTAAAAATGCTTCCTCCCCCATTGTTTATTAAGAAAATTCTGAAATTCGGCGTTAAATTATGATTCCAAAAAGCATTACTGTCATAAAAAAACGACATATCGCCGGTAATCAAGGTATTCCAATCGTCTTTTTTGACAAATGAAGCTCCAGCTGCGGTACTCGTACTTCCATCAATTCCACTTGTACCACGATTTGACCAATATGAAATACTCAAAATAGGATCAAAAAGTAAGGAATATCGTATTACCGAACTATTTGCAAGGTGTAACAATGAATTTTCTGGAATACAATCTAAAATTTGATTGAAAACTGCTAAATCAGAAAATTTTGTATTGTTTTCAAAATAGTTTTTGGCTTTTTCTTGAATTAAATAATCTTTTTGTTTCCATTTTAAGGAAAATCGTTCATCAAATGTATTTGGTTCAACAATTTTGTTTAATTCTCTAAAAAATGTTAACTCATCTAACACAAATGAATGTGTTAAGGACTGAAAAGTATCCATAAATGGAAAATTCAAACCTACTTTCCACGTTTCTTTTATCTCCGTTTTTCTTAAAAAAGCTTTAATTCGTTTTGAAACAATCGCTCCACCAAGTACGATCAATAAGTCTGGCGAAAAATTTTCAATTTCATCTTCACTTATTGAATTTAAGGTTCTATCGATACAATGAATGAAACTCGAATTTACCAAATTTGAGGTGTTTTCAACCAAAATAACAAGTGATGAATCCTTACTTAATTTTTTTAATTCTTCTTGAAGCAAATTATTAGGACTTAGCTGTCCGCAAAAAATCATTTTTTTAGGAAATTTTTTCCACGAATCTTTCAAATGTTGAATTTGATTCGAATTCAAGCTGTAAACTGGCGTTTCAATTTTTAGAACCGACTTTTTTTCGTTTTTTGGTTTAAAATCAATTTCTTCTTTTTGGTACAAAGGTTCATTAAATCCAAAATTAAAATGAATTGGTCCTTTAGATTCTGAAATTGCTTTTGAAAAAGCCGTAGCTGTTTCTCGTTTTAAATACCAAGAGTAATCGTCAGAAACTAAAGTATCATCGAAACTTGCACTGTAATTTATGTGGTTTTTAAATAATTCATGTTGTACAATAGTCTGTCCATCGCCTTGATTTACCCAAATTTGTGGTCTATCAGCCGTTATGACAATCAATGGAATTCGCTGATAATAAGCTTCAGCCACTGCAGGATAATAATTTAAAGGTGCAGAACCAGAAGTACACAAAACAGCTACCAAATCATTCGTTTGTTGTGCCATTCCCATCGCGAAAAAAGCTGCGACACGTTCATCTGGAACAACAATACACTCAATTTCAGAATGTTGATTAAAAGCAATAATCAAAGGTGCATTTCTTGAACCTGGTGAAACTACAACGTGTTTTAAACCGTAAGTCACACATAAATCAACAAATAATTGGACATTCTTTTTTGCACTTGAAATCATTTCGCTTTGCTTGTTATGTCGTTACAGACATTATTTTTTTGACTAAATTTAAAATAGTTTTGCTTTTGTTTTCCGTCTCAACCCATTCTAAATCTGGAATTGATTTATTTGTAAAACCTCCACCAAGATACAAATAAATATCATTTTCCAAAATTTGGGCACAACGCAAATTCACATACAATTTAGCGGAATTTTCGTTTACAAAACCAATTACTCCTGTGTAAAGTCCACGGTTATGCGGTTCAACAGTTCGAATCAAACTAATTGCTCTTTCTTTTGGAAAACCCGATATTGCTGGTGACGGGTGAATGTGATGAGCCACTTTCCACGGCAAATTTGAATTCAATTCAGCTGAAATATCCGTGCGAATATGCGTAACAGGACCAGCTTGAAAATCATACGGACCTTGTGTTTCAACAGATTTTAAGTCTAATTTTTTACATACATCCAAAATATAATCTGTGACGATTTGTTGTTCAAAAATTTCTTTTTCGCCCCATTCCACATCAATTTCATCTTCCTTTTTGGTTCCTGCCAAAGCAGTCGTAAACATGAAATTTTTATGTGCTTCGATTAAGATTTCAGGCGATGCTCCAATCCACGTTCCGAATTTCTCACTTGAAACAAGGTAAACAAAAGCGTTTGGATAATTCCCTTCTAATTCTTGAAATAATTTCTCAATAAAAACAGGATTAAACGGATGTTTTTTGATGCGCGAAAAAACCGCTTTGTCCATTTGATACAAATTCAAACCATTCAACAATTCATGTGCTTGCAAATAATATTCTCTTGCAGACATCGTATATGGTTCTTCATCGCTGAAATAAAAACTCAAATCTTTAGTCGATTTTTCATCTTCTTGAAAAAGATAACAAGTTGAAAAGTCAAAATTCGAGACAACAAAACCTTCTTTTACCTCATCAGCGTCTATTTCTGAAAAAGTTCCAAATTTTGTTTCTCTATCCTTTCCTGGAAAACGATATGTCAAAAAATCACTCAAGATATTTTTTTAATTAAAACCGTTAATCTTCCAATACAAATTAACTTGTTTGTCGTTTCATCAAAAATTTCGACTTGCCAAACATGCGTTGTTTTTCCAATATGGATCGCTTTTCCAACTCCTTTTACACTTCCAGATTTTACACTTCCAAGATGATTTGCATTGATTTCCAAACCAACTGGAGCTTCATTCTTTAAATCGCACAACAAAGCCGAGCCCATGGAAGCAATCGATTCAATTAAAACTGCATTTGCTCCACCGTGTAACAAACCCATTGGTTGGTGCGTAGTTGCATTTACTGGCATTGTAGCCGACAGCGAAAGCGCATCAATGGAAACAAATTCAATCTTCAAATACCTCATCAAAGTGTTTTCACACAAAGCATTTATTTTCACTAAATCTGTGGTATTCCAATTCATGGCTTAAAATTAGTTAAAAAACTAAAATATATCTCTAAAAAAACTAATTCTCACAATTTTTCGCCAACTTTGCTTCATGGAAAATATTTTTGCGGATAAAATTTGTTGGGTAACGGGTGCTTCTTCTGGAATTGGAAAGGAAATGACGATACAATTAGCAAATCTTGGAGCAAAAATTATTCTTTCAGCAAGAAATACAGATTCATTAAACGAAATTAAAAAATCGTTGAAAAACGCTGAATCGCATCTTGTTTTGGCTTTGGATTTAGAAAATTCAATCCATTTTCCTGATTTAGCCAAACAAATTATTGAAAAATATGGAAAAATTGATTTTTTGTTCAACAATGGTGGTTTAAGTCAGCGTTCAGAAGCAGCTCAAACTCCGATAGAAGTTGATAGAAGAATCATGGAAATTAATTATTTTGGAAATATCGCTTTAACAAAAAGTGTTCTACCCTACTTTCAAAAACAAAAATCGGGACATATTATTGTGATTTCAAGTATCGCAGGGAAATTTGGTTTCTTTTTACGTTCAGCTTACAGTGCTTCAAAACACGCACTTCATGGTTTTTATGAAAGTCTAGCTTTGGAGGAAGAAAAAAACAATATTCATGTTACCATTGCTTGCCCTGGGAAAATCAACACGCCAATTTCCACAAACGCTTTGACTGAAACTGGCGAAAAACATGGAGTAATGGATCACAACCAAGAAACTGGAATGCCAGTTGAAGAATGTGTGCAAATTTTACTAAAAGCAGTTTCTAAAAACAAACGCGAAATTTTAATTGGAAACAAAGAAATTAAAGCTGTTACCTTAAAGCGTTTTTTACCAAATTTGTTTTGGAAAATTATAAAAAAACAAAGCGCAACATGACGGAAATTCTAAAAATAGCTCTTAATTAAAGTGCTAATTTTTGAATTAGCTAATTAACGAATCATTTCTTCGCTTCAAAATCCAACATCAATGAATTCATACAAAAACGCAAGTTTGTCGGTTTTGGTCCATCGTCGAAAACATGTCCTAAATGTCCATCACATCTTCCGCACAAGACTTCAGAACGAACCATTCCATGGCTGTTATCTTCTTCATAACGAACACTATTTGGTCTAATCGTTTCATAAAAACTTGGCCATCCGCATGTACTTGAGAATTTTGCATCTGCTAAAAACAAGGGATTACCGCAAGCAGCACAATAATATGTTCCTACACCTTCAAAATCCCAATATTTACCTGAAAAAGCATATTCTGTATTCTTATTTCGTGCAATTTGGTAAACATCGTCTGGTAACACTTTTTTCCATTCGGCATCAGTAACATTTAAATGAGTTGTGTCTGTTTTAGAATAATATGGATTCATAAGTTCTTGATTTTTTTTGACTTTTGTTTGTTGAGCTTGACATGAAAATATTGCTAACAATAGAAATGAAGCAAAAGCTATTTTGGAAATCATGGTATTTCTTTTAAAGTTATGACTAAGATACGATTAATTCAAAGAAATAGTTTTATTAAAACAAAAAAGGGAAACAAGATACATAAAACATCTTATTTCCCTCAATATCGATACTAAGTAATTTTAGAAATTAATCAATGATTTCAATTGCAACAATTTTATCACCTTCTCTGATTTCGTCAACAATATCAACTCCTTCAACAACTTTTCCAAAACATGTATGGTTTCTATCTAAGTGAGAAGTTTGTTTACGTGAATGACAAACAAAAAATTGTGAACCTCCCGTATTTCTTCCAGCATGTGCCATGGACAAAACACCTCTATCGTGATATTGATTATCACCTGTTAACTCACAGTCAATTTTGTATCCTGGTCCTCCAGCACCTGTTCCATTTGGACAACCACCTTGAATCACGAAATCAGGAATCACTCGGTGAAAAGTCAAACCATTATAAAATCCTGATTTAGCCAATTTTACAAAGTTAGCAACCGTATTTGGTGCATCGTTCTCATAAAAATCAACGTGCATATCTCCTTTAGAAGTCTTAATTATTCCTTTCATAAATTTATTTTTACACAAAATTAATCAAAACAAAGGAATTTGAATCACGATAACTTTTAAAACTGTTAATTAAGCTGTTTTTAATGCAATAAATTCAATTAATTCTTCAAACTTGAATTTATTATCTGTGATAAATTGATTCGTAATATCTTTCAATCTTTCGGTATGAGTAAAATTAAAATCACTTTCACAAAATTCATCATCTAATTTTGGTTGATATCTGAAATAAATCAAACGTTTGTCATGTTCAGCAACGCTTATTAATTCATCATGAATTTTTTTACTTTGCTCTAAACTGACTTCATTTTTTTTATTCGAAAATTCACCCGTCCCAATACTAATCAAAATAATTGGCTCTGTTGGATAGAAAAAACGTGCGTATTCGTACGACATCAAAGCTGGGTTTTGAAATAAAAATTTTGCATCAACAAAATCGTTGTTATCCAAACACAACGGAGGAAATAGCCCCAAAGTTGCTGAACAAGCATTCATGACCTTAGATAAAGGTAAATCACGGTATCTGTCCAAGGAATTTGAGAATGAAAAAAGTTCGTTATGTGTTTTATTATAACTAACGAATAAAAAATGATTTTTAAAGCTATTCAAACTTACATCTCCAAAAAAATGTTCTAAGACAAAATTCAAAGGATAAGTAGAATTCGAAGCATCATTTCCGATATTTCGATTAAACATCTGACTTCCTCTTTTTTCGTAAAATCTTAAAAGATCTTTGGGAGTATATTTAGATTTTCCATCTTCATCTTTGAGCATCAGAGCACCGGTAAAAATCGAACTTGCACTTGTACTTGAAAAAACATCAACCCAAGATGTAACGTCTAAATCGCTATCAGCATCCGTAACAGCAGTATGTAAATAATCAAGTATTCTTAAAGGAATAACCCCAAGTTGACCACCACCATCTATAGATAATATAACTCGATACTTACAAACCATTCTCTAAAGTAAGCATTTTATCCTTTAAAAGCAAGTATTTCACCTATAAATGAACAAAATGCACTTCCTATCGATTATTTTACTCTTAATTGACGTCCGATTTGTAATGTTGTTGTTTGACGAATACCATTTAACTGGCAAATCTTAGAAATTGTCGTTCTGTTTTTTCCTGCAATCTCAGACAATGTATCTCCTGAACGCACTTTATAGTACTTTCTTGACGCTGTTGAAGGCTTAGAAATTGTTGTAACAGCTTCTCCATGTTCATCAGTTTGATTGTAATAATCAGTAGGTTTTGCTCCTGGACGGAAAATTCCTCTGTGAACAAATAAATTTTGATCTTTAATTGTTTTTGAGGCTACATCGATAATTTCTTCTGGATTTATCGGTGCATCGTAAAAACGCACTTCAAAATGTAAATGAGAACCATAAGAACGCCCTGTATTTCCACCCAAGCCAATTGGATCCCCTGCTCTAACTTCTGAATTTGGAGCAATCAACAATTTACTAAGGTGAGCGTAAAATGTCTCCAAACCATTATAATGTCTTACAATAATCAAATTTCCAAAACCTCCAGAGTTAAATTTTGCATAACGTACTTTTCCTGACCAGCAAGAACGAACCGTATCACCCGTATTCAAATTAATATCAATTCCATTGTGATAACGTCCTTTTCTGTAACCGTAACGAGAAGTAATGTAACCATCAAAAGGCATAACAAATTGTGAATGAACACTATCCCCAACACACAACCAAACTGTATCTTTTAATTTTGTTAAATCATTCACTTTTTCAGAAGTAAAACAAACTTCATTATCCCAATTTTGGACAAAATTTAAAGTTGTATCATTACTGAATTTATCGTAAATAGCATCATTTAATATCCCATCAAAACCAATATCTGAAAGTAATTCCCATGTTCTATCAGAATAAACAACGATTCTACCTTGAGTAGATTCAATCGTATCTAAAGCAAATTGACTAAAAGAAAAAAACTGTATTAATAAGGCTGTTAAAAGAAATATTTTTTTCATATTTTATATTTTAAAAATAGCTTAAAAAATCATTTTTCACTTTCAAAATTAAGCTAAAAATAAATTACAAAACTAATGCTATATTTTTCAAACACACAAAGTTAATGAATATTTATTATATATCATCGAACATCCATCACAAAAATATCATAAAAGACATGTTCATTACTTTTGACAATATCCATCAATCCCTTTTCTCCATAGGCTTCAGAAGGTGGAATAAGTACCCATATCTTATCTGATCTTTTAGCATTTATTAACGATTTTTTTAAGCCTTTAACAATTCCAAAATCGGAGAATCGAAATTTAAATGGCTGATTTCTCTTATAACTTATGTCGTATTTTGGATTGGAAGCAGTGCCAACCATGTAATGAAATTCAATTTCACTTTCTTCGTTAGCCAGTTTTTTTTCACTTTTATTTTGTTCTAAAAGCCAAACTTTTGTTCCATCAATTTCTTTTGTTGGTTTTACCTTTTCAACAACTTTTACTCGAATTCGGTTATTCGCATTTGGAGGAATCAAACCTTTAATTCCAACTTCACCACGAGCAAATTTAGCTGGTAAATAAATCTCAACAAAATCTCCTACTTTTAATTTTCGAAAAGCAATATCCCAACCTGGAGTTTGCATTCCGTAACCAACTAAAAAAGGTAATGTTTCTCTATTTAAAAGTTTATTCCCATCAACAAAAGTGTTATCATCTAATAAAACTTCATAGTTAATCTGTACAACTTCTCCATCTTTTAACACTTCTCCATTTCCATGAAGGAAATAGGTAATTTTGATTCCATTTGCTAATTTAATTTTAGATACCTTTTTCAAGGGTTTGAGACTTAACTTTTTTAATTCCGCTTTATTTGTAGCTGGTGAATAAGTCGTTTTATTAGTATTAGTCTCAAGCAGTGTTTGTTTTTTCTTTTTTACTCCTTCTGTCGTACACGAAACTACAAATAAAAAAAGTATAAGTGTTAATTTCAATATGTGATAAAAATTTGATTTCATTTAGATTTATCTTAAATTAAGTAATTCAATATCAATAACCAAAACTGTTAAAGGCGGGATTTTATCTCTATCTCCCAAAAGTCCATGAGCTAAGTGACTTGGAACAATTAATTTTGCTTTATCACCTATTTTCATTTTTTTAATCCCTTCCTGAACTCCTGTTTCTATATCGCTTTTGTCAATCTTAAAGGATTCTACTTCCAAACTATCCGTTTGATAACATAAAGTCCCGTCCAATAAATTTATTTTATATCGAACCAAAGCTTCCAATTCTGTTTCAGCTTTCCTTCCGCTTCCTTGATGATAAATATAGTATCTTAAACCAGAACCCGTTTTAATTGTTTTCCACGTTTTTCTATTCGCTAAAAATATTTTTATATCCAATTCTTCTTCGATGGCAAAATTTTTATTCATGTCTGAAGACTGATCTTTTGTCCATTTAATTTCTTTCTGCTTTACTTTGGGCTCATCACCGCAAGAATAAAGAAAAAGAATTGTGACAACAACTATATAGTTAATATTTCGAATCATACTTTATAAATAATTTGGAACAACTTGAATAAACTTTTTTATAGCGTCATCTAAACTTCCAACAATTTTTCCTCCAGCGGCATTAGCATGTCCACCACCATTAAAATGTTCGTTAGCCAACATATTTATAGGATTGTTTCGACCTTTTGAACGAAATGAAATTTTAACCTCACCTTCCTTTTCAGAGAAAAACACAGCAATCTTCACTCCCTTTATTGATAAAGCAACATTTACCAAGCCTTCCGTATCGCCCTTATCGTGCTTAAACCGACTTAATTCCTCTTCAGAAAGCGAAATGTAAGCTACTTGATTGTTTTCGAGAATAACCAATTTTTCAGAAGTCGCAAAACCTCTCAGTTTTAATTTGTCAGTTGTATTATCATCAAAAGTATTTTCATGAATTTCATCATGTTTGACCCCTCTCTCTATCAAATTAGCAACTATTAAATGTGTTTTTGCTTTAACAGAATTGAATCGAAATGAACCCGTATCGGTCATTATTCCAAGATAAATCGGCGTTCCAACTTTTTCATCTAAAAAAGTTAGGTTTTCAGAATCTTCTATCAATTCATAAATCATCTGACAAGTAGAGCAAGAACTTGTATCACTCCAATTGATGTCGGCAAAACCAGAAGGATTTAAATGATGATCAATCATCACTTTAAATCCTTGAGCTTGATTTAAGATTTCTCCCATTTCATTTCCCAAGCGACTTGGCTCGTTAAAGTCTAAAGCAAAAATCAAATCCGCTTCTTCAAGTTTTTTTGCAACCAACTCTTTTTTCTCTTCGAAATTTACGATTACATCAATTTCTTCTAACCAAGTCAAAAACTTAGGTGCTGGATCTGGATGACAAATCTCTAATTGAGCTTGAGGATTTATTTTTTTACAAAATTGATACAAAGCCATTGAACTTCCAATAGAGTCTCCGTCTGGTGATTTATGCGAAGTAATGACAAGAGATTTTGCTTTTTTTATTTGTTCAATGATTTGTTTTGTTTGATTCATGGTTCTTTTAACGCAAAAAGCCCCGTTTTGTTACGGGGCTTTTTAATAAATTTTGTTTAAAAATTACAATCCGATAATTGTCGTTTTCTTGTCTAAGATTAAAACTCCAATACATTGAGGCTTGTTATTACCTTCACCTCCTTCGATTGTAACTCCAATCATCATTTTACGAGTTTTATCAGTTGTGATCTCGATTAATTCATCTTGGGCAACTGAAGAAATTACTTTTTTAACTTTTTTATAATTTCCACTAGCATCTTTTTGAGATTCCATCTCAAACAATTCTACAACTAAATTTCCCGCTTTTTCATCAACAAGAGCAGCAGAAATTCGATAATCCGTATTTGCTTGAGCAATAAAAGCCATTTCATAGGCTTCACCTACTTTTAAAGCTCCAGATTTAGATTGAGAGCAAATACCGAATGCTCCTTTATCTTTCGCTCTTACGATTTTTTCAGGTACTGGACACTGTGCAAACAAAACATTACATGTAAAAAGTAAAGTTGCTACAGAAAGAGAGTTAATTATTGTTTTCATAAGGCTATTATTTTATAATTTCAGTTCTTAATTTATTTATTTCCAATTTCAATTTTTCAAAGTTCTCTGAGTTCAAAGTACAAGTTTCTCCTCCGGAAAGAGAAATTTTACCATTCGTCTTAACAACTTTCGTTTCGCTTGATTTACAATCCAACGTTTGGTAAATATCTAAAATCGTGCCTAATTTTTTGATATACTCATTCACATCTGAATTGCCCTGATAATCAAGCATAAAGTCTAATAAATTTTCTACTACAAGTTTTTGATCTACTATTATTTGATCAATTTTAGGACTTTTTTCAAAACCTTTTGAAGTGCCAAAAATTAAATACATAGATTCAATCCAACCACCTGCTAACATCAAAGATAATTCATTCCCTTTTTCAATATCAACTAACTTTTGAAAAGATTTAGAATACGTTTGATCAGACAATTTAAATAATGAGTCAGCATTTCCTGTCCAATTTTTAGCCAAATCACCTAATTCTTTTGTAAAAACTTCAGTTACACCTAAATCTTTACTTAATTTCTCTAAAGTTGAAAAATAATTTAAGTATTTTGAAGTTTCTTTATAGGATGTTAAATACGCAACGTCTGCTGTAAAAACACCAAAGTTTAACGCTTTTGAAGCTGACCCTTCATACTTTCTTGATGCATCATTTACTAATTCAATATCTTTCTGACCATCTAGGGAAGAAATAATTTCAAATTGTTCAGCTGGTGAAGGGATATTAAAAATAATTCCTGAATTTTCAGTTTTATCTTCAACAACAACTTCTTTTTTTTCATTGGTGTCATTTGCACAAGACATCCATAATGGTAAAGAAGCTAATAATATATATATCTTTTTATTCATTAGAAATTTATTTTAACAACTAAATAATTTTGCACGAAAATAATAAATAATATTAAACCTAGTTAATTATGTTCATAATTTCATCAATAATTCTTTTTTCCAATCCTTTTGAAACTGAAAAAAGTGGTAATCTCATTTTATCAGACATAATGTTTCTTGCTGATAATCCGACTTTTACACCTCCGGGATTCCCTTCTTCAAAGAAATAACGAGTTATTAACAATAATTCGTAATGTAGAGCTCTTGCTGTTGAAAAGTCGTTTTCCAAAGCAGCTTTAACCATTTTACAAAATTTCTCTGGCAATGCATTTGAAACAACCGAAATTACTCCAGCAGCTCCAGCAGCAATTAAAGGTAGAGTTACGGCGTCATCACCAGAAAGTAAATTAAAATCAGCAGGTTTACAACGAATAACTTCCATCATTTGATCAAAATTACCAGAAGCTTCTTTCATCGCAACAATGTTTTTTATCTCTGCCAATCGTAAAGTTGTTTCAGCCGTTACGTTTGAACCAGTTCTACCTGGTACATTATATAAAATGATTGGTAGCTCAGTAGATTCCGACAAATATTTATAATGTTGGTAAATTCCTTCTTGAATTGGCTTGTTATAATATGGTGAAACTGATAAAATCCCATCAACTCCTTTTGGAACCGATTTTAACATTTCAGCAACTTTTTTTGTATCGTTTCCACCAACACCATAAACAATAGGTAATTTGCTATTATTAACCTCAAAAACAGTTTCTAAAACTTGCTCTTTTTCTTTTTGTGACAAAGTTGGGGATTCACCAGTTGTTCCTTGAACAACCAAAAAGTTAACTCCACCATCAATTTGAAATTGAACTAATTTTCTTAGTGCGTCAAAATCAATCGAATCGTCATTCTTAAAAGGTGTAACCAAAGCAGTTCCCGTTCCTGAGAAGTTTTTCATAGTTTATTTTTTTAAACAAAAATAAGAAAAAGTTTAGAATATAATGTGAATTAAATTTTAATTTTTCGACAATTTTATGAGTTAATTCATTTGTTCATACTTCGGGTGTTTTTCATTTTGAAAGAATAAAATTCATTTTGAAAACAAGACGAAACAACACAAAGCGTAAAGACTTAATAAACAGTTGTTTATATTTTAAATTTTCCTTGGCATGATTTTCATCTTTACCTTAATAGAATTTATTATTTATCTAAAAAATAGGAATCATGAAAACAATCAATAAAATTTCACTCGCAATTGGAATACTTTTATTCTCTAACTCTTTACATTCGCAGTTAAATGGTGGTGTTTTTAGTGGAGTAACAACTAGTGCTGTTGAAATAAAGCATGTTGATAGAGGCTTTACAGATGTTATTAATGGTAACAATATTATGGGGTATGAAGCTGGAGTCTTTTTGAAATACAAAGCAAGTTCCTTATATATTAAACCGATGGCTATTTACAATTATCAGAGTGGTCACGTTACTTATCAAGGGGAAACTGTTTCTTATACGGCAAACAAAGTTGGAATTCCTGTCCTTTTCGGATTAAACTTAGTTGGTCCGGTATCTTTAGAAGCTGGCCCAGTTTACAACTATTTAGTCGATGTAACACGTGATTTTGAAGGTCAGAACACTTGGAATTATGGCAAAAATGGCTTAGGTTACAGGGCGGGTTTGGCCTTGGATTTTGGACCTTTAATTTTGAATGCAAGTTATGAGGGAATGACTTACATGAACAATACGAGTCAAACACAATTCAGAGAGCCTTACAAATTAATTTTTGGTGCAGCTTTAAAATTTGGAGGTGGTGATCAAAAATAGATTAGTTATCTTTTCCCAACATGCCATTTTTTAAATCCACGTTTGGTGTTTTGCTTCCTAGCCAAATTGAAAAAAGTGCTTTTTTAAATTCTAAACTTTCGATTTCTCCTATATTTTTACCGTTTTTCTTTACTTGAACTCCTTTATTTGGAATATATTCTAAATAAATTTTATCTCCATTTTTAAATTCATCCGTGAAAAATCCTGTAAACTTTTTAATTTCTTCTTTTGTTGCCTTTCCAGCCGTTGAGTTAGCAAATCCTTCTTTTACTGTTTCGAGAAATTTTTCACGTGTTACTTTATCAGAAACCAATTTAATGTAAATAGCCATTTCTTCGTCTTTCTGAATGATTTTAGATGCTTCAGAAGATTTGTTTTTCAAATACAAAGCAGCAACATATAAATCAATCCAATATTTTTCACGAAGTCCTCCACCATTGACAATTAAGTTTTCTCCTCCAACCTTAATTGATTTAAAAAATTCAACATTCTCAATTGTAACTGTTTTTTGAGAAAAAATAGAAAGATTACAACTTAAAAAAAGTACAAGAATTATTTTTTTCATTGAATTATATTTTTGAAGTTTGAAATTACAAATTTTCAATTTAAATTCCTAACATTTCTAAAAAATCAGTTTCAGAAATAATTGAAATATTCAATTGTGTTGCTTTTTCTAATTTTGCTGGCCCCATATTTTCACCTGCCAAAACAAAATCTGTTTTGGCAGAAATTGAACTCACATTTTTACCTCCATTTTCTTCAATCATTTTTTTGATTTCGTCGCGAGAAAATTTCGAAAAAACTCCTGAAACCACAAAATTCTTTCCTTCTAAACTGGTTGAGGTCAATTCTTTTTCTTCAATTTCAAAAGTTAAACCTGTTTTTTGAAGTCGCTCAACGATTTTACGATTTTCTTCATCTAAAAAATAATTCTGAACAGAAATAGCTATTTTTTCTCCAATTTCATCTACAACGATTAAATCTTCGTAAGTTGCCAAGGCCAAATTTTCAATCGATTTAAAGGCTTTTGCTAATTGTTTAGCAACCGTTTCACCAACAAAACGAATTCCTAGTCCAAAAAGCACTCTCTCAAAAGGAATTTTCTTTGATTCTTGTAAACCTAGTAAAATATTATTCGCCGATTTATCTGCCATTCTATCTAAATTTACAATTTGATCGAAAGTCAAATCATATAAATCCGCTGGATCTTTAATCAATTCTTTTGAAACTAATAAATCAATCGTTTCAGCTCCAATTCCATCAATATTTAAAGCTTTTCGTCCAATAAAATGTTCTATTCTTCCTTTTACTTGTGGAGGACAGGATTTTTCATTGGGACAAAAATGATTTGCTTCACCTTCTTTTCGAACTAATTCTGTTTGACATTCTGGACAAGTCGAAATATAATTAACTTTTTGAGCATCAGATTTTCTTAAATCTTCATTTATTCCAACAATTTTAGGAATAATTTCACCTCCTTTTTCAACATAAACAGTATCTAAAAGATGTAGATTTAATTTTTCTATTTGATCAGCATTGTGTAAAGAGGCACGTTTTACTGTTGTTCCTCCCAAGGAAACTGCTTTTAAATTGGCAACTGGAGTAATAGAACCCGTTCTACCAACTTGATAAACAACAGATTCTAAAATCGTTTCTACACGTTCGGTCTTGAATTTATAGGCGATTGCCCAACGTGGAGATTTGGCTGTAAAACCTAATTCTTGCTGAATTTCATATGAATTCACTTTCAAAACTACGCCATCAATTTCAAAAGGTAAATTTGAACGATTTTCATCCCAATAAGAAATGAAATCCATAATTCCTTCAACAGAATCTGTCTTTTTAATGTAATTATCTTTTGGAATAGGTGTTTTAAAGCCCCAATCTTTTGCTTTTAAAACTGTTTCATAATGTCCAGTAAAATCGACATCCTCACCATAAATTCCATACAAAAAACAATCCAATCCACGAGAAGCTACCACTTTTGAATCTTGAGATTTTAAGGTCCCAGAAGCTGAATTTCGTGGATTTGCGAATTCTTGTTCCCCATTTAACCTTCTTTCATCGTTCGCTTTTTTAAATGATTCCAAAGGAAAAAATATTTCTCCTCTAATTTCAAAATCAGCTGGAAAATCACCTTTTAATTGAAGCGGAATTGATTTAATGGTTTTTACATTTGTTGTAACATCTTCTCCTTGCGTTCCATCTCCACGAGTAACAGCCTTATCTATTTTACCATTTTTATATGAAATTCCAATAGCAACTCCATCATATTTTAACTCACACACGTATTCAAGAGGAGTTTCGATTGTTTTTTTAATGCGATTCTCCCACTCCAAGATTTCTTCTTTGGAATACGAATTACTCAAAGAAAGCATAGGGAAACGATGAACAATGGTTTCAAATTTTTTGGTTATATCTCCACCAACACGTTTCGTAGGACTATTTTCATTTGCAAACTCAGGAAATTCTTCTTCCAGTTTTTGTAATTTCAACAATAATTGATCAAAATCGTAATCTGAAATTTTTGACTCATTTTCAACATAATAGGAGTGATTGTGAAAATTTAATTCTTCACTTAAACGTTCAATTTCTTGTTTCGCTTGCGATTTTTCCATTCCTTATTTTTTTCAAATTTATTCAGCATTCAAAAATAAGATAAAGTTTCTATTTTGATTGAAACTTTATGTAAAAATGAACTAAGTTTAATTCATTTTTTTCTTTGCACGAATCATTCTGTCTTTTCCCTGCAAATCTTTTTTGATTTCGACATCACTGAAATCAAGATTTAAGAGCATCGCTTTAACTTCTTTGGCTAAGTTTTCGTGAATCTCAAAAAACAAAAAACCATCCTTTTTAAGCTCCTTTTTTGCGATCTCAGCAATTTTCTGATAAAAAATTAAGGGATTTTCGTTTGAAACGAATAAAGCCAAGTGTGGTTCAAACTTCAACACATTTTCGTGCATCTCACTTTTGTCTTTCTCTGGAATATAAGGTGGATTTGAAACGATGCAATCAATTGAATTAGCTGACATTAATTCAAAAGTATCAGTTAATAAATCGTGTTCCAAAAAAGAAATGTCTAATTTATTAAGTTCGGAGTTTTCTTTAGCTAAAACTAAAGCTTCGTACGAATAATCTGTTGCTAAAATATGGGTATTTGGAAAAGAATTTTTCAAACTCAAGGCAATACAACCTGAACCAGTACAAAAATCGATAAAAGAGTATTCTTGTTTTTTATCCCTAAAGCTTTCTTGTACCCAGAAAACAAGTTCTTCTGTTTCTGGTCTTGGAATCAAGGCTCTTTTATCACACTTTATTGTTAAATCACAAAAGAGCGTTTCTCCAACAATATACTGAAAAGGTTCGTTTGCTAAAAGCCTGTTTGCAATATCTCTGACAAACAACAAATCAGATTCGGATAAAAGAACATCCCGGCCTAAAAATAAATCAGAAGCTGAAAGATTAAGTCTTTTTTGCAAAGAAAACTGAAACATCAATTTAATCTCATTTTGACTAAATTGATGTTCCAATTTTTTATAAAAGTATTGTTTTAAGTCAGAAACTTTATTGGATTGTACAAACATGAATTTTACTCAATAACTTGAATGTAACCATGTGTTTCTTGATGATCTCCAACAAAGGTTTTTGCCGTTACTTTGTACATATATGTTCCTGGAGAAACCAATTCTCCATTTCCAGTTTTTCCATCCCAAGCACCAGTAGTACTGAAATATTCATACACCAAATTCCCCCAACGGTTAAATATTTGACAAGTAAATTCAGCATAGGCATCTGTTGGAACTACTAAATGAAAGGAATTGTTTATTGCATCATCAGAGTTTGGTGTGAAAATATTTGGGAATACCATCTCACACAAACGCAAATCTATGAGTGCAGAATCTTTAACACTTCCACATAAATTTGTTGCTGTTGCATAATAGTAATCTTTTTCTGTAGCAAAAATAGAACTTCCAGTCTCACCTGTACTCCATGTAATTGATGGTGCAGGTACATTTGCCTGAGCTACAATTTCAAAAGGTTGCCCTTTACAAGCTTGAGCATCAAAAACAGTAATTGTAGGATCATCAAAAAAATTAACTACAATACTATCATAATCCCCACAAACCCCCTCAGAGTACCTCAAAAGATAAGATCCATATTCTGAAACTGTAAAAGTTGTTTGAAAATCTGTTGCATCTGTAAAAGTAACTGTTCCAGGTCCTGAAATTTTTGCCCAATTACCGTTAATATCTACACCAGTTGGAGCTGGATTAATTATTGGATTAAGATTCATATTCAAGCCCAAATCACAAATGTGAGAATAAGTTGCAATATTAATTTTAACTTGTTGTTCAATAGTAAATATTGTATCACGCTCACATCCAAATGGCGATATAATAGTCGCATTGTATGTCCCAAATGGTAATTGCACATTATTTTGCCCACTAAATTGTGGTTTTGAAGGATCCCAGACTGTCAAATTCATATTAACATCCTGTAAGTTACTTCCCAGAGAAGTTATTTCAACACCATTGGGGCAATCTAGATAGGTTGAATTCAAATTAAATTCGGGGGTTGGGTGAATTGTAACGTGTATCGTATCATCAAAATCACACAATAAATCGGTGTAAACCAAATCAAAGACTCCACTTTCAGGGAATGTAATAGTTGTATTGACATCGTTTATATCTGCAAAAATAACTGCATCTTGAAGGTTTAAATTTGACCAAGCGCCACCAATTCCTACATTATTAACTTGATTAACAATCGTATCACATTGTGCCACATCTAAGACAACAATTTTCACTGTATCTTTTACAACTAAATTCACAATGGTATCATACAAACAACCATAATCATCTGTAACTTCAAATGTATAATTATAGCTACCTGGTAAATCAGGGAAAACTACAATTGCTGTATCCCCTTGTGTTGCAATTATCGTTGGATCATTATGCCAATTGAAATCAACTAAATGATTCGCGTAGGTTTCAACATCGGGAAACAAAATGCTATTAAATGTCAATGCCCATTCAAAAATAAATCCATCATCAGTCGGCTGATTGTCTTGAACTGAAATTGTCCAATCGCCATTTAAGGGACATCCTATGAATCCAGTAAAAGAAGTTTCAGGAAGATAAACACCATTGGGATTCATCGAAGGACCTATTGGATTAATTGTTGATGTCAATGTATTTCCTGCATTAAATTCATCTCCCATTGTTCCAAATGTCGCATTCACACTTGAAAAACAATAATTCCAGCCTAAACCAGGAATACTATCTTGATTATCATCAGGATCACCTAAATAGGTGCCTCCGCCGCCAAAACCTCCAGGTAAATGACCATCGCCTATTCCAGAATACGCATTAATTAAACCTACTTCTTGTCCATTTGGACATTTCAACCACACTTCAATATCTTCAATATAACTATGTTCCATATCTAAGCAAATAGATTGTAAATCTGAAATTGAGTTGAAAACAGATCCAGCAGGAAAGTCTTCCATTGTAATAGTAGTCGTATATACTTGCCCATCACCATCTGGTAAATATTTCAACCCAGAAACTGTTCCACCAAGAACAAAAGCACCAGGAGGAAATTCTAAACCAACCGTATCAGTTGCTGAAGCACCACCAAGTAAAATTCCCTGAGTGTGAGCACAAATCGGATTTTGAACCGGACCAGCAGTAAAAAACAAGGGGAGTTGGCTTACCCTTATCTTACAAAAAGTTTGAGTCAATTCTAAACGAATATCTCTCATCTTTAAATCTAAATAAAAGCCACTTCTAATTAATGGCTTGAAATAAATACTATCATTAGCAGGACCTTGCCAACCATTACTTGTTTCCCATTCAAAAGTGATATTGTCCAAATTTTGAGAGTATCCAGTACCTGTATTTTCTAAGGCATTTGGAAAATCAGGTTTCGCAATAAATAAAATTGAATCACCCAAACAAATATCAACATATCCAGTATCTAAAGGATTTAAAACATTTACTCCTTGTCCATTAATATAAGCTTCTATGTGAGGAATTATAGGTTGAGGAGGACTAACACAAGTAATATTTCCTTCCCAGCCTGTACCTTCATTTGTGGCATCTGAATGAAAAACCATTGTTATACAACCAGTAGGATTATTAATAAAGTTCGAATTCACTTCAAAACCTGCAGGATGAATTGCAGAATTAGTAACCAATAATAATGCTGAATCTACATTTGGTCCATTAAAAATGTATAAAGTATCCGTTGGATCAATATTAAATTCAAAAGGGGCAATAACTCCAAATCTTAAATTTATTTTTGGCCCATTTGGTAAATCCGGACAAACAGTAATTGTATCTCTTCTATTTGGTCCATAGTTTCCCGCAGCTCCATCATCTACAAAGTTGGAAATTAATTCATCCCCAAAACTTGCACAAGGTAAGGGATTTAAATCCGCATCAGTTATATTAACTGTTTGACTATACGTTTTAAAAAAAATAGTTGTTAAAACAAATATTGATAAGATTAAAAATTTCATAATTATTTATTTCTTGTAGTAAATTTATGATTATCTAGGGCAAATCTTGGCAAAATTCCTAGCATTTTTGTTGTCCCTTTAATTTTATAATATTGGTAAGAATCCGTAATTTCTTTCCCAAGACTAATGAAAGTATGAACTTCATTAGGGTTTATTTTTAGAACTCCATCAAATTTTATGTCTTTTTTATCAGGGATTTCCCCTATAAAAACAGCTTTATCTAGTGCATTTACCAAAAAAGTATATTCTTTAGGGTCATTTTTCTGCATTTCGAAAAGCTCCTTTTCTGAGAATTTCGGAAGTAATCGTTTATCGATTTCTTGAGAGTAAGTAGTTAGCTTAAAAGAAATTAAAGCTAAAAAAATTAAGGTTATTCTTAACATTTTGTTTTGAAATTTATTTAATTAATTAACCGACTAAATCGATTTAAAAACATGAAGAGTCATTGGATTTAAAAAATGAAGTCAATATTATAGACGTCAAATCTAAAACAAAAGTTGCATGAAAAAAAATATTTATTTCAACATTTTTATTTTTTATTAACTTTGAGCATAATTGTTAAAAAACAAACACGATGTACGGAAAGATTAAAACACATTTATCAGAAGAATTAAACGCAATTCAAGAAGGAGGAATTTTCAAACGTGAACGTATTATTACTTCACCTCAAGGAGCAAATGTTACAGTAAATTCTGGAGAAAATGTTGTAATCATGTGTGCTAACAATTATTTAGGCTTGTCATCGCATCCAGAAGTAATTCAAGCAGCAAAAAATGCTTTGGACACACATGGATTTGGAATGTCGTCCGTACGTTTTATTTGTGGAACTCAAGATATTCACAAAACATTAGAGAAAAAAATTGCTGATTTTTACGGAACAGAAGATACTATTTTATATGCTGCAGCTTTTGATGCGAATGGTGGAGTTTTTGAACCACTTTTTGGAGAAGAAGATGCGATAATTTCGGACGAATTAAATCATGCTTCTATTATTGATGGAGTACGTTTGTGTAAAGCGCAACGTTACCGTTACAAACACAGCGACATGGCTGATTTGGAAGAACAATTAATTCAAGCACAAAAGCAACGTTTTAGAATCATCGTTACAGACGGTGTTTTTTCTATGGATGGTGATATTGCAAAAATGGATCAAATTTGCGATTTAGCTGATAAATATGATGCTTTGGTGATGACAGATGAATGTCATTCAGCTGGATTTATCGGTAAAACTGGTCGTGGTGTTCCAGAATATTGCAATGTTATGGATCGCATAGATATTATTACAGGAACTTTAGGAAAAGCTCTTGGTGGTGCTATGGGAGGTTATACAACCGGAAAAAAAGAAATTATTGAATTATTAAGACAACGTTCAAGACCGTATTTATTTTCAAATTCTTTAGCTCCAGCAATTGTAGGTGCTTCAATTAAAGTATTTGATATTTTAAGTTCAAACACCGATTTGAGAGATAAATTAGAATCAAATACACTTTACTTTAAAGAAAAAATTATTGCTGCTGGTTTTGACATCAAAGAAGGAGATTCTCCAATTGTCCCAATTATGCTTTACGATGCAGCACTTTCACAAAAATTTGCTGATTTATTATTAAAAGAAGGCGTTTACGCAATTGGTTTCTTTTATCCAGTTGTTGCTAAAGGAAAAGCAAGAATTAGAACACAGATTTCTGCCGCACATTCGATTGCTGATTTAGACAAAGCGATTGCTGCGTTTATTAAAGTTGGTAAAGAGTTGGGAGTAATATAATAGATATTAAGACCTTAGGATATTAGGATTTTAAGACAGATTTATCTTGAAATCCTAATATCTTAATATCCTGAAGTCTAATCTTTGATAACGTAAACCCTAAAATTTAAGATTGTTTCTTTTCTTTTTACATTAGAAGAAAGAATAATACTTCTATCTTGTTGACCAAATTTCCCCTTTGAATCAAACGTTAATTTAATCGAATCTGTTTTTCCTGGAAGAATTGGATAAGTTGGAAAATCAATTTTTGTGCATGGACAAGCAACTTCATACGAATTGATTGTCAAAGGAGCATTTCCCTTATTTTTAAAGACATAGTAATGAACAAGCTCTTTACCTGCTTTTGTTTTCGGGAATTTATGAGAAACTTTTTTAAACGAAAATTCCGCTTTTTGACTGAAGCAAAAAGCGGAATTTAAAAGTATTATGATGAAGAAAATCTTCATTCAAATATTAGTTTCCTGAACCTGGACCAGCGTTATTAACTGGTGTAGAACCTTCTGGTGCTGGACCAACTGTTCCTTTGATACGAATAACTTTACTTGGCTCGTTAACAGCGTTTGAAGTAATCGTTACACTTTTTGTAATTGGACCTGGTCTTTTTGTATCGTATTTTACTGTGATTTCTCCTTTTGCTCCTGGTGCAATTGGCTCTTTTGGCCAAGATGGAACTGTACAACCACAAGATCCTGTAGCTTTAGAGATAATTAAAGGTGCATTTCCTGTATTTTTGAATTCAAATGTACAAGTACCGTTAGCACCGTATTTGATATTCCCGTAATCGTGAACTTCTTTTTCAAATTCAACTTTTGCTCCGCTTTCAACTTGTGCGTTTACTTTGTTAGAGATGAATGCTGAACCCACTAACATTACTAAAGATAAAAATACTGTTTTCATTTTATTGTTTTTTTAAATTGTTTTACATTTTCTATGATTCAAAGATATAAATTCTTTTTAAAGGTTTTACATTTTTAACAGATTGTTAACGATAGGTTTTAATTTTACTTTTTTTCAACCATAAAAAAAGTAACAAAAAAATCTCCGCTGGGAATGTTTCGCTAAAAATATTTCATTTTAACTTAAAAGAAAACAAACTCACTGCGTTCAAACACTGTTTTCTTTTTAGCGTCAAAATTCATATTTTCTTAACGCTCATCATTCCAAGGCGGGTCGAATGATTAACTTGCTCCTTACTAAATAAAAGGCGACATGAGATTAATTTGAAAAAAATCAGATTTATTTCTTGAATTTAGTTTTGTCATGGTTTTTAAACAAAAACACTCGCCAAAACTAGCTAATCGATTCATCTATATCAACGGATTAAAATCCGTCTCTAAAATATGTGATGCTGTCAGCATCATAACAAGTTTATTTCTTAGAAATTTTTTCCATTTGCAATTCAATTAACTGCTCAAAAGTTAAATCGATGTGTTCCAATCTGAATTCAACCATTTCTTTTGTTTCCTTTTCCAAATTTGGATTTTCTTTCAAAAGCATGGTATAATATCTTTCGACGTTAAATTTATCGTTCAACATATCGGAAGTTGAGCCTGCGTTTAAAAGTAAACTTGCTCTTTTTTCGTATTTTGGATATTTTTCCAACAACAAATTGGTGTAAGTCATTGATTTGCGGTAATCTTTTTTCTGTAAATACAATTGTTGTACTTTATCCAAACAAGTTGCTGAGTATTTATCTTTCGGAAATTTTGATTGAAAATCTAAATAAGCTTTTATCGTTCTGTCAATTGTTTTTGTTGGAATTTCTTTTGTCTGGTCGTTCATTATTTCTTTGTACAAGAACTTTAATGAATCATCTAATTCAGTGATTCTTTCTTTCAAAGCTTCAGGACTTGAAGTGTCAGATTTTGAAGAACATTGAATCAAAAAGAAAGCTAAAACACAGCCAATTGAAACTAAAAATAAACTTTTTTTCATAAACTGATTTATTACCTGCGTTTTTGGATAGACGGAAATTTCATTTTATAATCTACAACTAATTCTCCTTTTGAAATTACAGAAAGTTTTTTTGTTAATAATTTTCGTTTCAACATCGAAAGGTGATCTGTAAATAAAATTCCTTCAATGTGATCGTATTCATGTTGGATAATTCGTGCTTTGTAACCGTCAAAAATCTCTTTGTGAAGCTTGAAATTTTCATCGTAATACGAAATATGAATAATTTCTTTTCTAAAAACTTCTTCACGGATTTTCGGGATACTCAAACAACCTTCTTTAAATCCCCACTCTTCGCCTTCTTCTTTTTCAATGATTGGATTGATGAAAATTTTCTTAAATCCGTCCATTCCAACTGCTTTTGGGTCATCTTCGTCATCCTCATCTTTATCAGCAAATGGACTTCCATCAACAATAAATAAACGAATCGATTGTCCGATTTGAGGTGCGGCTAAACCAACTCCTTGTGCTTTGTACATCGTTTCAAACATGTTTTCAATCAACACATCCAAATCAGGAAAAGTTTTATCAATTTCTACTGCAACTTTTTTTAAAACAGTATCTCCGTATGCTACAATTGGTAATATCATTGTTTAATTTAATCTATTGCAAAAGTAATACTTTTTTCAGAATTAAAAGTGAAGAGTGAAGAGTGAAGAATATTTCAAACAAACTCTGCTAACTCTAACCATCTTTCTGTTTTTTGTTCAATTAACAAAACAATTTCAGATAATTTCGTTCCAGCTTCCATGATTTGATCGTTTGAGGATGAAGAATCTGATAAAATCGAAGTAAATTTTTCTTTTTCAAGTTCCAATTTCTCTAAATCTTTTTCAATTTGTTCAAATTCCTGTTTTTCTTTGAAAGATAACTTTTTTGTTTCTTTTTTTACTTCTGATTTCACTTCGTTTCCTCCAATCACAGAAGATTTTATTTTTGCTGGTTCTTCTTTTTTAGTATCTTTTGGTGTTTTGTCGTATTTTGCTATTTGCTTACGGTATTCCGTATAATTTCCAACAATGTCGGTAATTCTTGCTTGACCTTCAAAAACAAAAACGTGATCCACCATTTTATCCATGAAATAACGGTCGTGGGAAACAACAATCAAACATCCTCCGAAAGAACGCAGATAATCCTCCAAAACGCTCATCACAAAAATGTCTAAATCATTTGTTGGCTCATCTAAAATCAAGAAATTCGGATTTGCCATCAAAACAGTCATCAATTTCAAACGACGTTTCTCTCCCCCACTCAATTTATATACATAATTGTAATGCATATCACGTGGAAAAAGAAATTTCTCCAAAAACTGAGCTGCATTCATTTCTTTCCCTTTTTCCAAAGGAATGTATTCTGCAATGTCACGAATAACATCAATTACACGCTTTTTTTCATCCACTTCAATCAATTGTTGACTGTAATATCCAAAAACAACTGTTTCACCAATAACAACTTTCCCAGCGTCAACAGGCTCTCTGTCTTGAATCATGTTTAAGAAAGTCGATTTTCCTGTACCATTATTTCCAACAATTCCCAAACGTTCTTTTCGCTGAAAATTATAGGTAAATTGATCTAAGATTTTTAAATCCCCCCAAGCTTTTGAAATTTTATGTAATTCAACAATTTTCGAACCTAAACGTTCCATTTTTACTGGAATATCAATTTCATCTTCGTCAATTCGTTGACTTGCAACCTTTTTCACATCTTCAAAAGAATCTACACGTGCTTTTTGTTTCGTTCCACGTGCTTTGGGCTGCTTACGAATCCAGTCTAATTCTTTTTTAAAAGTATTTCGAGCTTTATCAATTGTTGAAGCTAATTGTTCTTGTCTTTCAGCTTTTTTCTCCAAATAATAAGAAAAATTTCCTTTGTATTTGTAAATAGTTTTGTCTTCGAGTTCTAAAATCGTGTCACATACAACTTCCAAAAAGTAACGGTCATGCGTAACCATCAGAATTGTTGATTTTGATTTGGAAAGAAATTCTTCTAACCATTCAATCATATCCAAATCCAAGTGATTTGTAGGCTCATCTAAGATCAAAAAATCTGCTTCTGCAATCAATACTTTCGCTAAAGCAACACGTTTTTTTTGTCCCCCAGAAAGATTAGAAATCTTTAAATCCGTATTGTCTAATTTTAAAACAGACAAAATTTGACTCACTTTCACTTCAATATCCCAAGCAAATAAATCCGTCATTTCTTGGAAACAATCGTTTATCTCTTCTTCATTCCCATTTTTCATGGCAATGTTGTACTTCTTTACAGCTTGAATTTCAGGTAAATCATGCGAAAAAACTGCTTCTAAAACGGTTTGATTTTCATCTAAATTTTCCGCTTGTTCCATGAAAACAATACGAATATCATTTCTATAAACGATTCTTCCAGAGTCAATTTGCTCCAAATCCATCAAGCAACGCAATAATGTTGTTTTTCCAGCACCATTTTTTGCAACGATGGCTACTTTTTGACCAAGGTCGATTCCAAAAGTTAAGTCTGAAAAAAGAAGACGGTCACCAAAAGATTTTGTAAGATTTTCTACCGAAAGATAATTCATTAAATTTAGTTATGAGTGTTGAGTTATGAGTGATGAATTATCTTAAACGATTTAAAGAATCCAAGAGATTTTTATCTTTTTTAATACCTAAATTCGCTAGAAAAACAAATGGTAATCCAGCACTAAAAAGATAAAAACCTAAATCTAATTTTGGAGCTGAAACTTTTGCTAAATCAGTCATAAAAGCAAAATAAATTAAAGCTACTGTAAGTATAAAATAAAGCATAAAAATGACACGAATCAATTTGATTTGATTTTTAAGGTTTTTGTACGATACAATTGTCAAAACACATAATAAAATAAGAATACTTGGAGCAATAAAATATGGATATGAGCTAATTTCAATGCTTTTATTCGCTTTATCAAACTCTTGTAAACCAAAAGAAGATAAAATTGTTGAACCATTTTCTGTTTCAAATCGAAAAATTGAAACCCCAAAAGTCACAATTGACAAACAAATAATTGTAATAAGTAAATATACCGTTTGAATACGTTGAATCATATTAATTTTTTTCTGCAAAAGTAAGGAATTTATAGCGGAAAAGCTCACTTATTAATAAACAATCTAAAGAGGCGAAAATGAAGTACTTAGTTTGTAATAACAAATTTGTGTATCCAATATAGTAACGATTAAGTTTTAAAGAATGTAAGATATAAACAGTAAGATTTGACATAATGACTTGTTCTAAACACAAAAAAGCCACCAGTAATCTGATGGCTTTTCGCTCCTCCTCTTGGACTCGAACCAAGGACCCTCTGATTAACAGTCAGATGCTCTAACCAGCTGAGCTAAGGAGGAATTTTGCTACTTTCATTTCTGAATTGCGAGTGCAAATATAATCATTTTATTTAAACCCAAAAACAATTTTTAAAAAAAATGAAAAAAAATATTTTTTGAATCATTTTTTCAGTCTTTTGCTAAAAAACTCCAGTAAGTAGAACGATTAATTTCAATTAGTTTCACATTTGGATACAAAGTGCTAAAACTTTTCGGGAATTTCTTTTTGTCTTTTTTATCCCATTTCATTTGGTAGGCAAACATTTTGTTGTCTTTTGGCTTGATTTCAATCAAATCGACTTGTTGTTTGGTATGTGTTACCCAAAAATAGAAATTAGCAATCTCAGAAATAGATTTCTTATATTTTTCCGCTATAAACCAATTTTTCCATAAAATATCCGCATCGCTTCTAAATTCTAATTCATTGTAATTTTTTATAAGTGCATTTCGGACTCCATTGTCATAAAAATAAATACAATGTGTTTTTTTTAACTCGTATTTTTGATCAGTCGAATAAGTTGGGATTTTAATTAAAACCTGAGCTTTTTCTAAAAGTAAAATATAACGCTCAACCGTTTCGTTATCTAAACCTACTTTTGTTCCTAATTCATTGTAAGAAACGTGTTTTCCGATTGATAAAGCAATATTTTGAAGTAATTTTCTAAGTTGTTCGGTTTTATTGATGCGTTCTTTCGGATTTAAAGTCGATTTCAAAATGTTTGACACACAATTCTCTAAAAAAAGAATTGCATTTTCAGTTGACTCAAACACTTCTTGATTGTTCCCGAAAATCAAACGTTGTTCCAAGTTTTTTTCGATTTGAATCAAACCAAAATGTTTTGCAATATCTTTGAATGTAGGACTTGTCGTTTTAATAATTAATTCCTGAGCAGTTAAAACTTCGAGTAAAATATCGTCAAAAACTGGTTCAAATGAACACAAACAAATCAAGTTAACTTCAAGATTTTCAAATAAAACGATTTCAATTATCTGTTGAAGATTATCTAAAAGTTGTGCTTCTTTTAGAATGACATTTTTTTTGCCTTCAAAAAAAGTATTCAAATTATCTCTATCAATATATTGAAATGTTTTTTTTGTTTTTTTATTTGAAATATCAAACAGTTTATAATTCTCTACTTGCTGGTCAAATAAATTCTCCTGAATATTTTCTGAAGTACCAATTAAAACAAGAATTTTATTACTCGCAATTTTTTCTTTTATTTTTTTAACTATTTCTCTTTCAATCATTTTTAATGCTTTATGCTTAAATTTTCGATAAATCAAGCCTTAAAGATAGTTTTTAGACGTGGAATAAAACATCTAAGTTTGAATTTAATCAAAATAGTAGCTTTATTCTTTTAATATTCTAGTTTATAGTTGGTGTCTTTTTACTTGTGAAAATTTTCTTACTTTTGATTCTTTAAAACAAAATTATGCAAAAAATAGTAGCCTTACTTTTCACAACACTTTCATTTATATGCTTTTCTCAAAATCCTGAATTAGTTTATTCGGAAAATAATCTTCACCTAAGAGCTGTCACAGGAGATTCTCTAAATTATTATTATTTTGAGACCAATAATTCCACTTTAAACTCCATTGATCAATTTGGTGCCCATACTGTTCTTACGACAGTACCTAATGTATCAGCGAGTTTTCAGTCTGTTATTATTTTCAACAAAGGAAAAGGTATCTTCGGTAATTCAAGTCCAAATGGCACTTTTTATTATTTGTACAATGGGGTAGAAATTGATACTTTATATGAAAGTAATGCAGAATTAAAAAACGACAGAATTATTATTGGTGATTATGTTTATTATCACGATACAAAAAACATATACAAAACAAATTTGAATTCAGTTGATGAATTTCAAGTATTATACAATTTCCCTTTAGCAACTGACTTTTATGGAATAAGTAATTTTTATTTATTTGATAATAAAATCATTTTTAGTGAAAGTGGTAATGGAGAAAGTTCAACTAAGAGTCTTAATTTAGCGGGCAATCAAATAACAACTTTATTCAGTAATGATAACATAAGTAAATCTTCGAATTCAATCATTTTAATAGAAGATCCCTACTTTAGTAGTTGTAAAGTCTGGGAAATGAGAGAAAACACACCCTTTGAATTAATTTATGATGGCACTTTACATCCTTTTCAATATTCAATCACTAAATTTTCGGGTAAATTAGGCGAAACTATTTTGTTTGACGGACACAAGAACGGAGTTCAAATGTTGTTAAAACTAGAAAATGGAGTCCTTAGTCCACTTAATCATGGAACAGATGCAAACTCTTATCCGACCTTCGTGAATTCTACTTATCAAGCAGGAAATTATGTTTATTTCATGGCTGGAGATACAAATTCTGTGAATTATGATTTTCAAATTGAAGCACTTTGGGTTACTGATGGCACTTTATCTGGAACACGGAAAATGATTAATAATCCTTCTCCAGATTTACCTGAATACCTTAATCTATTTAATACAAGTAACAATTCGAACATCAACTGCTACAACGATTTATGGATTGGCTATAATTCTGACAAATTGGTACACTTAAATGCTGAAAGTAATTTAATTGAAAGTTTTACTAACTACAAAAACGTTGATGGATTTTATTCTTTATCAAATAATGATATTGCCTATTTTCATTCTGGAGACGTTTTCGGTGATCGTTCAATAAATAAAATTTCTTGTTCTGGAAGTTTAGCAATTAAAGAAATTGATTTGTTTGATTTTAAGCTGTTTCCAAATCCAACAAATGAAAACATTTATCTTGATTTTGAGGATAAACTAAACGTTGAAATTGCAATTTTTGATTTAAATGGAAATAAACTTTATCAAGCAAAAAACGCACAAAAAAACACCGAAATAAATTTGGATAAATTTGCTTCAGGAATGTATATCATTGAAATGAAAAATGAATCTTTTAACGCTAAAAAGCGATTCATTAAAGAATGATTTTAGATCTTACAAATTCAATGCTGGAAACAACGGTCTGGTGGACCTAAACGCATGGACAAAATTCCTCCGAAAACAAAATACCAATCTTTCGTTGAGGGATTTCCTCTTCGACCAAAACTTGAGCCATCCAAACTTCTATTGGATAAATCCCCAACTATTGGCCCGTTTTCTTGACTCAGTTGATCTCTATCAGCATAACGGCTACTTCCTACATCGTCAATATAGTCAGTAAATGTTTTTCTAAGTCCATATTCCAAGCTGAAAGAAATATTTTTTGAAAGTGAAAATTTTACGCCCAAGCCTAAAGGAAGGCAAATTTGTGTTTTTGAATAAAGTTCATGATCACTTAAATCTGTCCCTTGTCCTTCAGTTCCTAATGGTTGTAATTCAATTAAATCACCATTATAATTTGCTTTTGGATTCATTCTAAAAACACCTATTTGAGCGTAGATATAGGGTGAAATTCGATATTTGGAATGACCAGTTTGATAAGGCAAATAATTAAACTCCACTCCAGTTGCGAACTCATAAAAGTCGGTTTGAAAGGATAAATTTCGATTTCTTTCAACATCTAATTTAGAATCAGCATCTGTTGCTTTTAAATTACCATAAGTAAAGGTTGTTCTCAATGACATTCGTGAATGTACATTGTATCTGAAAATTCCTCCAAAGGAAACATCTGTATTCTCAAAATGATTCTTTATGTTCAAATCTCCGATGTAATACGAACCACCAGCTAAAAAACCAATTTCAGATTTTGATTTGCCATTTTGTCTTTGAGAAAAAGTCAAAGAAATCGTACAAAAAGCTAAAAGAAAAAAAATAATTTTCATAATCAGATAACGAAATTAAACAAAATTTGTTGCATATTTTGTTATTACAATATGATATTAACAAAATATGTGCTATTTTTACATTTAAAATATTATTTTTGATTAAAAACTAATTTACTTTCACTATGAAAAATTTTTCAAAGCTGACATTTAGTTTAATACTACTTGTTTTAATCTTTACCTCATGTAAAAAATTTGAAGACGTAAATAAAATAGCATCAACAGCTTGGAATCCAAATTTGGCTGTACCTTTGGCTCATGCTAAATTTGGTGTTTATGATGTATTAGCAAAATACGATAGTACGGACTTAATAATTGTTAATCCAAATACTGGGGAAATTGGGCTAATATATAGCAGTGAAATTGGTTCTTACACTGCTGAAGAAATAGTTGATTTAGGGGAGATTGATCAAAATTTCATCTTAAACACGATAGATTTAGCTTTACCATCTATAGGCTCCTTTAATGGAACAATGAGTTCAAACAGAACTGAAACCTTTCAAATAGAGCCTGTTGGAGGAGTAGAACTAAAAACAGTCTCATTTAAATCTGGGATTTTAAACGTCACTTTATCAACAACTTTGAAACACGATATGAGTGCGACTTTTACGTTCCCAAAGTTAGATTCTTTAGGTACACCTATAACTAGAAGTATATTATTTACTTATACAGGTGTTTCTCCACAAACTGCAGAAATAAACATAGATTTAACAAATTTAAATGGTGATTTTACTTTGGACGGAACTTCTTTTAATCAAATGGAAGTCAATATTGCTACAACTGTTATAGGAAACGGTAATGAAATTCAAGGAAATGAAAATTTCTCAATGGGCTTAAGTACGACAGAATTATTGTTTAATAATGTTACAGGTTATTTTGGCCAGCAAAATGTGGCACAAGTAGCTGATTCAGTTTTGTTAAAAGTTTTTCAAAATGCTTCAGCTGGAACTTTTGAATTGAGCAATCCTAAAATAGACTTTTTTATAGATAATACTTTTGGTTTTCCTGTTGACATTCATCTCAACGATTTAAAATCAATTAACGTTACAACTGGGCAAGAAACTATTCTTACATCAAGCACAACAACAATAAATGTTTTGCATCCAACTGCTATTGGACAGCCATCAGTTGAAACAAATTTCGAATTAAATTCAACTAATACAACTAATTTATCTGAAGTCATATCCCCAACACCCAAATATTTTTACTACGAAATTGATGCTGTAGCAAATCCAAATGGTAATACTGGAATAGATAATTTCATAGAAGATGATAGTCGTTTTACTTTAAGAGCTGAAGTAAATATGCCATTGGAAGGTTTAGCATATGGATTTTCAATTGCCGACACATTTGATTTTGAATTTAATCAGAATACAGATCTTATTGAATCAATTACTTTTCGTTTAGTCATAGATAATGGTTTTCCTGTTCAATTAGGTGCTCAAGTTCATGCATTGGATCAAAATGATAATGTTATATTTTCAGTTTTTGGAACACCCGAAACAATTGCTAGTCCAGCTCCTGTGAGTACAGATGGAACCGTTATTTCATCTATCCAAAAAATAACAGATATTAACTTAAACGAATCACAGATAAATCAACTTAATAAAGTTAAAAAATTAATTGTTTATGGTGAAGCTGCGACAACTGATGCACAAAATGGTACTTATGTGAAATTTTTCGACTTCTATAAGTTTGATCTGAAATTAGCCATGCAAGTTCAAGGAAGTACAAGTTTCTAAATCATTTTATTCTACAATCTATTCAATATGAAATCAATAAAATTAATATATTTATTTGCAATCGTTTTTTTGAGTAATCAAATCACTTTTGCCCAAAAGAACTTTTCATTATACAACATGAAAAGCACTCAGCAAGCACTTTATGTCAACCCATCATTTATGCCAAAAGGGAAAATTTTTGTAAGTGTTCCTGGGATTTCAATGCTTAGTTTTGGAGCCACAAACAGTGCATTTTCATTTAATGATCTTTTCACAAAGCGTGCTGATGATTCCTTACAAATTAATACCGCTAATGTCATTTCGAATTTAAAGCCTTTAAACTTCTTTTCTACTGAATTAAATGAAGAAATAGTAGGTTTTGGAATAAAATTAAGTGATGGATATTTTAGTTTTAGTTCAACTTTCAAAATGCAAACCAATTTTGCATATCCAAAAGATTTAATTCAATTTGCATTTGAAGGAAATGGGAAAAGTTATATAGGAGAAAGAGCTTCTTTAGATGGTATTTCAATAAGTTTGAATAGTTATGTTGAGCATGCCTTTGGTTATACAAAGGAAATAAATGACAAATTAACCGTTGGAGCTAGATTAAAATTGATTTCTGGATTAGCAAATATTAAAACGGATGTTAACAACTTAGGAATCTATACAGATCCAACAAGTTATGCTATTACAATTGATGGCTCAGCAGGAATTCAATCTTCTAATGTTTTGGCATTATTAGGCGATTCTACAACAACAGCTGCTGAGCAAAAAGCTATTGAACAAAGTGCAAAATCATCACTTTATAACTTCGCAAATAAGGGAGTTGGAATTGATTTAGGAGGAACGTATCACATCAATGAAAAATTATCTGTGAATGCTAGTATCATTGATTTAGGCTCTATTTCGTGGAAGGCAAATGTAAAAAATTATAAAACAAATGATATAAACTTCACTTTTGACGGGATTGATTTGAATGAGTTTTTAAATGATACTACTCAAAAACCTCTTGATCGTTTATCTGACACTCTTCAAAAAATATTAAATTATGAAGAAAATACAGATAAATATGCAACATCTCTTAGAACAAAAATTTATTTAGGTGCAAATTACAATTTAACGAAAAACTTCAATGCAGGTGCCTTAATTTTCAATGAATTCATTGGTGGAAAATACAGACCTGGCTTATCGTTATCTATGAATGCGACAGTAAAAAACTGGTTAGTTGCGACACTTAATTATTCTATTTACAACGGCGCATTTTCTAACGTTGGATTAGGGCTAAGTATGAGAGGTGGGCCGATACAATTTTACATAATGACTGACAACTTGTTATCATTTGTTAATCCTTTAAATACTAGAAATGTACATTTATGTGGTGGAATGTGCGTGTTCATAAAAGGAAAAGAGAAAAAAGTGAAAGACAAAGAAACGGAAGGTAAATAAGATAAATCAATAAAAAAATATGGTTAACTATAATCCGAAAAGTTGGATTACTTTAATTTTTGCATTAAATCGAAGTGACACATTAAGAATGTTGTGGAAAGAACTCCTGTACATGGGGTTATTTACCTTAGTAATAGCATTTATTGAACTTCATTTTTTTCCAGAAGCAATTTTTCTTGAAAAGTTAATTTCTGTTTACTCCTTAGTTGGTTTTGTAATCTCACTTTTATTAGTTTTCAGAACAAATACTGCCTACGATCGTTGGTGGGAAGGTCGAAAAAAATGGGGAGAAGTTGTGAATGATTCAAGAAATTTAGCTATAAAAATAGACGCTTTGCTTTCTGAACAAGATGAAAATTCTGACAAAGATTTTTTCAAGCGTATGATTCCTAATTTTGTTTTTGCGATGAAGGAACATCTTCGTAAAGGGGTTTTGTTCGATGAACTTAGCTTGATTGGTTCGGAAAGGAGTCATCTAGAAAACAAGATCCACATTCCTCTGGCAATTGTTGATCTGATGTACAAAAAAGTTGTCCAACTTAAAAGGTTGAATTTAATTTCTGGAGAAGATTTCATTGTCTTAGACAAAAACATCAACAATTTAATGGATTCGTGTGGAGCTTGTGAGCGTATTAAAAACACCCCTATCCCCTTTTCTTATAGTTTATTTCTGAAAAAATTCATTTTTATTTATGTTGTAACCATGCCATTAGCTTTTGTTACAATTTTTGGTTATTTTTCTGCTCTAATTGCAACTTTTGTTTTTTACGTTTTGGTAAGTATGGAAGTTTTGGCAGAGGAAATTGAAGATCCATTTGGTTCGGACGACAATGACTTGCCGACTGATGAATTGGCTCAAAAAATTAAAATTTCGGTTGAAGAAACTTTTAGTTGAGTCCTATTTCAATCCTAAATTGGAAGCTAAAAAAATGACCAAAACCCTTTTTAAATTAAAATTTAATTCATATTATTGTAACTAAATTAACTCAAAACAATTTATATGACATGAAAAAAATATTTTTAATTCTTACACTACTTGTAAGTTTTGCATTTACAACTAAAGCTCAAGAATACGTAGTTTATGATGGAGAAGTTTTCTCAATTATGTTCAAAAGTAATTCGGCAAACACAAAAATTTTAGATGTTCAGTTTAGTTCACAAGACGAAACTACAGGAGAATGGCAATGGAATATATTTGAGGTAACTGACTATTTTGATTTTGAAGATACAGAAGTTGGAGGCTTCACTTTTAATGTAAAAGATGGTGTTGGAAGTAGTTTTGCTGTAGATTATTACAGAGACCAAAACTACGTTCTAGTGCATGCAATCAGAGCTGATGGCAGTTACGGAACCGAATGGAGATGTGATCTAAGAAAAGAATAATCTTAATTCAAAAAAAATAAAAGGTAGAATTTAATTATTCTGCCTTTTTTTTTCGTGAAAATGTCCTAAAAATGAATCTAAGCTACTTAAAATTTCCATATCCTAACTTTTTAGCGTAATTTTGTGTGTTGAATTTTAAAATTCAAAGACACACATTTAATACTTTCATGAAGAATATTCGTAATTTTTGCATTATTGCACACATTGACCACGGAAAAAGTACTTTAGCTGACCGTTTATTACAAACAACTGGAACGATTTCTGATCGCGACATGCAAGCTCAAGCTTTAGATAATATGGATTTGGAGCGCGAACGTGGAATTACGATTAAAAGTCATGCGATTCAAATGAATTACAAAAAAGATGGTGTTGACTATGTTTTGAATTTAATTGACACTCCAGGACACGTTGATTTCTCATACGAAGTTTCTCGTTCAATTGCTGCTTGTGAAGGTGCCTTGTTGATTGTTGATGCATCACAAGGGATTGAAGCTCAGACAATCTCAAACTTATATTTGGCTTTAGAACACGATTTGGAAATTATTCCAATTTTAAATAAAATGGATCTTCCAGGTGCGATGCCAGAAGAAGTTTCAGATCAAATTATTGAATTATTGGGCTGTGGAGTGGATGACATCATTCAAGCTTCTGGTAAAACAGGTTTGGGAGTTGACGCCATTCTAGATGCTGTCATTAAAAGAGTTCCAGCTCCAAAAGGAGATGAATCAGCACCGCTTCAAGCGATGATTTTTGATTCAGTTTTCAACTCTTTCCGAGGAATTATCGCTTATTTCAGAATTAGAAATGGTGTCATAAAAAAAGGAGACAAAGTTCAATTTTTTAATACTGGAAAAACGTATAATGCGGACGAAATTGGAATCTTGAAAATGGATTTATGTCCAAAAAATGAAGTAAAAGCGGGTGACGTTGGTTACATCATTTCTGGAATTAAAACAGCTAAAGAAGTAAAAGTTGGTGATACGATTACTTTAGCTAATAATCCTTGTTTGGAAGCAATTCACGGGTTTGAAGATGTAAAACCAATGGTTTTTGCTGGAATTTATCCAGTTGAAACAGATGAATACGAAGAATTGCGTTATTCCATGGAGAAATTACAATTAAACGATTCTTCTTTGGTTTTTGAACCAGAATCTTCAGCTGCTTTAGGTTTCGGTTTCCGTTGTGGATTCTTAGGTATGCTTCACATGGAAATCATTCAAGAAAGATTGGAGCGTGAGTTTAACATGACAGTTATTACGACAGTACCAAACGTTTCGTATTATTGCTACAACCGTCGTGAACCAGAAAAAGCAATTATTGTTAACAATCCATCTGAATTACCTGATCCAGCAGGAATTGACCACATTGAAGAACCATACATCAAGGCTCAAATCATTACAAAATCAGAATATACAGGTCAAGTAATGAGTTTGTGTATTGATAAACGTGGTGAACTAAAAAATCAAGTTTATCTAACACAGGATCGTGTTGAAATCACTTTTGAAATGCCTTTGGCGGAAATCGTTTTTGATTTTTATGACCGTTTGAAGTCTGTTTCTCGTGGTTACGCTTCTTTTGATTATCATCCAATTGGTTACAAATCTTCGGATTTAATTAAAATGGATTTGTTGTTAAATAGCGAACAAATTGATGCCCTTTCAGCTTTGGTTCACAGAAGTAACGCATACAGCTTAGGAAAACGTATCTGTGAAAAATTAAAAGAATTGATTCCTCGCCAGCAATTTGAAATTCCAATTCAAGCTGCAATCGGAGCAAAAATCATTGCCCGTGAAACAATCAAAGCTTTGAGAAAAGATGTTACCGCAAAATGTTATGGAGGTGATATTTCTCGTAAACGTAAATTACTTGAAAAACAAAAAGAAGGTAAAAAGCGTATGCGTCAAATTGGTAAAGTCGAAGTTCCGCAAGAAGCATTTATGGCGGTATTGAAGTTGAATGATTAATCATTAGATTGAAAGACAAAAGACATAAAACAAAAGTCTGGATTAACTTCAAAAAAGAAAATATAATCCAATCTTTAGGATTATTAATGTTCTTTTTGATTTTATTTTCCTTTCAAGCTTATACTCAAGGGTGTAAAAAAAGCACTGTATATTTCAATTTAAATAAACATCGAAGCGAGAAGTTTTTTTTACAACATATAGATTCAATTCTTGAACGTTTTCATCCCGACACAACTTATTTGATGGAAATTCATGGGCATACGGATGAATCTGGCTCAGAATCAGAGAACCTTGAACTTGCAGCTGAGCGAATCGGATTTGTACGAAATTATGTTTACTCCAAACAGTTGAAAAACATTCGTATTCTGACACAAAATTTTGGTGAAAAAAGTCCAATTTCCGATAAAAACAAAGAAAATCGTCGTGTAAACATTTTTACTTATCCTCTAAATTCTGATGGAACAGTAACTGTCGGAAATCCAAACGGAAATCGAGTTAAATTACCAATCAATTATTTTAATAAATGTGGCTACTGCACTACTGAACCGAGTTTAAAAACTGAAGAAGAAGTTTTTAACAAAAATGACGAAGGAATAAGTGTTTTGATAGAATCTAATTGTGAACAAGATATCGAATGTTATACGGTAGAATTCCGTTTCAAACCTGAACAATTTAATAATTCATCAGGAGTAAAAGTCCCACTTCCACTTAAAATAACTGGTTGTGGTAATAAAATTCAACTTTCTAAAGATTCAATTGTCTTAGATACCAATTACTATAAACAATTCCTTATAAGTTTTGACACAAGTAGAAATGAATATGTAGTCAAACATGATTGCTTTTACCCTTATAAAATATGTTTATGCCAATCTAGAGATATATGTTATTATAGAGATATTATTTCAAATGATTCCATCTTAAACTCTCGCTCAGCGCAACTTTTCACTTATATAAAAACATATTCAGATAACGAGCCAATATATAGAGATTCGGTAATCAAATTTATCGATTCAGTGGAATATTATTGTGGTGGTAGAGAACATACGATTATAAGTTTAGGATATTTAAATGAAAAATTATTATTTCTAAATAAAAAGTGTGATCAATTACTTAAAGTGCCAAAAATTTCAAAAAATAATCTTTTATCATATTTCAATTTACAAATCCAAGTAAAAGACTACAAACCAATCAATTACTTAAATTCTAAACTATTAATTAAAATTCCAAAAAAAGAAGGAATTGATAGTGTTGGATTTTACATTGAAGCGTTGGATTTTTTCATACCAATAGACAAAGACATTAAAGGGAAATATCTTACTAAAATATTGGATTTCCCCTATAGTTTTGGTTTGAAAAAGGGAGACAAAATTATCTCAATTGATTACAAGAAACCAAAGAAAAGATATAGTAAACGGAAAAAAGTACTTAAAGTAAAAATCAAAAAAAAATATTTTCCTATTGAGAAGAAATCGAAATAAGATTATTATGAAATTTATTTACACTTCTATTTTATTTTTCACAATAAATAGTATTCTATATTCCCAAAAATTAGAATCTATTCCCAACGGAAAAGGACTTTATTTTGAGAATTTACATTGCATTAATGATTCTATGTTTCGTTCTGAACAACCAAGTAAAACTGGGATTTTAGAAATTCAAAAATTAGGCGTAAAATCTGTTTTAAGTTTGCGAAATATTAAGTCGGATAGATTCATCAAACGAAAGTCAAATTTAATCTTCTACAAGAAAACCATCAACGCTTGGACGATGACAGAAGATGAAGTTATTGAAGCGTTGAAATTGTTTCTTAAGAGTGAAAAACCTGTTTTAATTCATTGTGTTCATGGCTCAGATAGAACGGGAACAATTGTGGCATCTTATCGCATTATTTTTGAAAACTGGACAAAGGAAAAAGCCATTGCTGAAATGCTTGAAACACACTATGGTTTTCACGAAAATTTTGATAATTTAATCGAATTATTAAAAAATCTTGATGTTGAAAGGGTAAAAAAGGAATTGAAATTGATTTAAGTTTGTGAATCAAAATCAATCTGCAATTTGTAATCTGCTAATCTGCAATCAGTTTTCTTCCCGATCCTCAAAAACACTTCTCAAACTAATCAATTCTTCTACTTTTTCCACATTTCCAACTTGTTGAAAAGAAGCAATTAAATTACTCAACATACGTTGAATGATAATTGTGTTGGAACAAGGTTCAAAGTGACTTCTTTCAGCTGGGATTTTTAATTGAGCAAGAAATTGAACAATGTCATTTTCATAAAAAATCTTTCCTTTGGAATACGTATTGATGTAAAAAAGTACGCCATACTTACTTTTATCGTCCATCATCAGTTGCGTTTTATTTTCATCCATGTAACACAAAACAAAATGATTCGGTAAATTGACTCCAAAAACAGGAATCTCTAACTTCTGAGCGATGATACTGTAAATCAAACTCATAGTCAACGGATTCCCCTTTTTTGTTTCTAAAACCGTATTTATGAATGAATTTAAAGGCGAATGAAATGATTTTGTATTTCCTTTAAAATGATGAATCTCATAAAATACTTTATTGAAAATATTTATTTTCTCAAAAGCTGTTTGATTGCTGTTTATTTCGAGCCAAATATCTTTTCTGATTTTTTCAATTTCTTGACAAACCACCTCTTCAATTAAGCCTGGATACTGATATTTAGCAATGATAATCGCTGCTTTCAGTAAATCTTTGTCGACCGAATTTTTCCAAGAACGTAAATTTTCTTTACTCTCCTCAAATTGAATTTCATGAATAATGTTTTCTATCCTATGCTGAAACAAAATGCCGAAATCTTCACTTTCCCACGAGTTTTCCAAATATGGAATCGCATCCTTACCGTAAGATTTTAGCTGATTACGTACGTGTTCAAAAACTTGATCATTTGGATCATCAATCAAATGAATTAAAGCTTTTACTGACTGTACATTTATCATGTGACAAATATATGACAAGTAAAAACTCAAAAAACAATACTAAAATGATTTTTTGAATACGGAAATGTTAATAGCTGGAAAAAGTTAGGAATTAGAAGTTATGAGTTAGTAGTTTGATTCACAGTGAAAAACAAAGTCTAACTTTCCAAAAGTCTAATAATCTAACTATCTAACGTTCGGTTTCGGTTTATTATTCGACCATTTACGATTGCTATTTTTCGATTTAGCTGAAGTTCTATTTTGAGAACTCGCTTTATGTTCTTGAGCCTTTTTTGGTGTATTAGCTTTTTGAACTGGCATCGAAGAATCAATTGCAAATGGATGTTCCTCAATAACTGGAAGTATTTTATCAATTAATTTTTGAATATCTTTCAAGAACGGTTTTTCATCTAAATCGCAAAAAGAATACGATTTACCAGCATTTCCAGCCCTTCCTGTACGACCAATACGGTGAACATAGGTTTCAGGAATATTTGGAATATCAAAATTAATCACATATTGTAATTCGTCGATATCAATCCCACGGGCAGCAATATCAGTTGCAACTAAAACACGAATTTCTTTGTTTTTGAAATTACTCAAAGCACGTTGTCTTGCATTTTGAGATTTATTTCCATGGATTGCTTCCGCTTTTACACCTTTGCTATTCAAAACTTTTACCACTTTATCAGCACCGTGTTTTGTTTTTGTAAAAACTAAAACTGTTTCAATTTCTGGGTTTTCCAATAAATGTAGAAGCAATTTTGGTTTATCATTTTTCCCAACAAAATAAATAGCTTGTTGAATCGTATCTGCAGTTGAAGAAACTGGTGCAACTTCCACTTTTACTGGATCATGTAAAATTGTTCCAGCCAATGTTAAAATTACGGGAGGCATCGTTGCCGAAAAGAAAAGCGATTGTCTTTTTGCGGGTAAAAGTTTAATTAATTTTTTCACATCGTGGATAAATCCCATATCCAACATTCTATCAGCTTCATCTAGAACAAAAAATTCTACATGACTCAAATTGATAAAACCTTGTGCGATTAAATCCAATAAACGTCCTGGAGTTGCGATCAAAACGTCAACGCCGTTATTTAATCTATTTGTTTGTGGATTCTGTGGAACGCCACCAAAAATTACGGTATTAATTATTCCTGTGTATTTTCCGTAAGAATCAAAGCTTTCGCCAATTTGGATTGCTAATTCTCTTGTTGGAGTGACAATCAATGATTTTATGATTCTTTTTCCCGAGTAGGAAGTTTTATTTTGATGTAAAAGTTGTAAAATTGGAATGGCAAAAGCCGCCGTTTTTCCTGTACCTGTTTGTGCACAACCTAAAACGTCTTTTTTATCTAATAAATATGGAATTGTTTGTGCTTGGATTGGTGTTGGAGAAGTGTAACCTTCTTCGTTTAGAGCCTTCAAAATTGGCTCTACTAAGTTTAATTGTTCAAATGTCATTATACAAAAGTACGCTTATTTATGCGAATAAACTAATTACAGCTTTATCAAGCACATTTGATTTACACATAAAACTTTTTCCTTTCATCATTTTCATCACTCAGGTTTTGAATCATTTTGGTATTTTCAACTCATGAAAAAAATTATTTTAATTGTAATTGGATTACTTTCATTCTGTGAATTAGTTGCACAAGATTTAGACGTTAAACCAGCATTTGAACATTTAGTGAATATACCAAAAGTGAGAGATTTCACTTTGAACGCTACAGGAAATGAAGCATATTTAACAATTCAAAGTCCAATGGAAGAAATTTCAGTAATTGGACGTTTAAAGAAAATTGATGGGGTTTGGAGTGAACCTGAAATCGTTTCATTTACAGGTGATTATTTTGATTTAGAACCATTTTTATCTTACGATGGTTTGCGTTTGTATTTTGTTTCAAATCGTCCACTAGAAGATTCCGTGAAAAAAGAAAAAGACTTTGATATTTGGTATGTGGAACGTAAAAATACAACTACTGAATGGTCAAAGGCAATGAATTTAGGTAAAACGGTAAACACAGCAGAAGATGAATTTTATCCATCACTAGCTAAAAACAACAATTTGTATTTTACTCGAAACTCAGCATTTTCAGACAACAAAGACGATATTTATTTTTGTAAATGGAATAAATTGACTTACGAGAAAGCTACCGCAATGAATGATTCCATTAATTCTGGAGGGTATGAATTTAATGCTTTTATCGCTCCTGACGAATCCTTTTTGATTTACACTGGATACAATAGAAAAGACACTTACGGAAGTGGAGATTTATACATCACTTATCAAAAAACAGATAAAACTTGGACTTCAGCAAAAAATATGGGTAAAGAAATAAATTCTCCACAAATGGATTATTGTCCTTTCTATGATGTAAACCAGAAAACTTTGTATTTCACGAGTAAGAGAAGTGAACTCGTGAACAAAAAAACTAAAGATTATAATTCGCTCTTGCAGTATCTAAATTCTTATTCAAATGGATTGAGTCGAATTTATAAAGTACAAATGGATTTACCTACACGTTAAATCTAAAGTGCATAATATCACCATCTTGAACGATGTATTCTTTTCCTTCAACTTTAAATTTTCCAGCTTCTTTTACTGCGGCTTCGGTTTTTAAAGTGGTAAAATCTTCGTATTTCATCACTTCTGCACGAATAAATCCTTTTTCAAAATCAGTGTGAATCACAGATGCAGCTTGCGGTGCAGACATTCCTTTAGTGATCGTCCAAGCACGAACTTCTTTCACTCCACACGTAAAATACGTTTGCAATCTCAACAAAGAATATGCAGAGCGAATCAAACGATTTACACCTGGTTCTTCCAAACCTAATTCTTCTAAAAACATTTGACGTTCGTCATACGTTTCCAATTCTGTTATATCAGCTTCAATTTTTGCTCCTATCACCAAAACTTCAGCATTTTCGTCTTTTACGTTTTCACGAACTTGCTCCACGTATTGATTTCCGTTTTTAACAGAAGATTCATCTACATTACACAAATACAATACTGGTTTTGAGGTGATTAATTGTAATTTCGGCAATAATTCAGCTTCTTTTTCATCAACTTCCAATGAACGAGCAGATTTTCCTTGCTCTAAATGTGCTTTCAATCTGATACACAAATCATTTTCTCTTAAGATTTCTTTGTCGTTTGATTTCAACATCTTGGCCAAAGAAGTGATTCTTTTTTCAACTGTATCTAAATCTTTTAATTGCAACTCAATGTCAATTACCTCTTTATCGCGAATCGGATTTACCGAACCGTCAACGTGAATGATATTTCCATCGTCAAAACAACGAATTACGTGAATAATAGCATCACATTCGCGGATATTTCCTAAAAATTGATTTCCTAAACCTTCTCCTTTTGATGCTCCTTTTACCAAACCGGCAATATCAACAATTTCCATTGTCGTAGGAACAACTCTTTCTGGACTAACAATAGCTTCCAATGTTTCTAAACGCAAATCTGGAACTGAAATTGTCCCAACATTTGGTTCGATTGTACAGAACGGAAAATTCGCAGATTGCGCCTTCGCATTCGATAAACAATTAAATAAAGTTGATTTCCCTACATTCGGTAAACCTACAATTCCACATTTTAAAGCCATTGAAAAAAATTTTTGCAAAGATAGGAAAAGAAAGTTGATTTCAGAATTATTACTAATTTTGAAAATAAAAAATCATGAAATAGCCATGTTTGAAAATTTCAAATAAAAATGACTCTATTTTCAAACTGGCGTATTCCATATGACATTTAAAAAACAAATTATATACTTATGAATTTTAAAACAACTTTTGGTTTACTCCGAATTTCAGCAATTGCGGAAGGAATCTCTTATTTACTCTTTGCTTTAACTATGCCTTTGAAATATTGGCACGACATAAAAATGCCGAACAAAATTGTTGGAATGATTCACGGTGGATTATTTATCGCTTACATTTTATTTGTATTCGTTGAAAGTCAAGAAAAAAAATGGTCTTTGAGTGACAAATTCTGGAGTTATTTAGCTTCTTTATTGCCTTTTGCAACTTTTATCGTCGATAGGAAGATTTTCCTCAAGTATCAGAAATAGATTTTTTTAGTTAACTTCGCTTAATGGATTTAAGAAAACATGTTGAAGTGTGTTTCACACCTGGTGAATACGCATATTTTAAAGGAGAATATGAAATTGTTGTCGTGATTGACGTATTACGTGCAACATCAGCAATTTGTGCTGCATTTGACAACGGAATAAAATCAATTATTCCAGTGCCAACGGTTGAAGAAGCAATTGAATATCAGAAAAAAGGGTATTTGGTTGGAGCTGAACGTAAAGGTCAAATTGTGGAAGGTTTTGATTTCGGAAATTCACCTTTCAGTTATATGAAAGAAGAATTTAAAGGAAAAGAAGTTGTGTTGACAACCACCAATGGAACAAAATCATTGGACGTAGCAAAAGACGCTGAAATGGTGGTTGTAGCTTCGTTTTTAAATTTAGATGCCATATGTAAATGGCTTGCAACACAAGATAGAAACATTTTATGTTTGTGTTCGGGTTGGCAAGATAAATTTAATTTAGAAGATACGATTTGTGCTGGAGCAATTTCAGATTATTTAATTAACACAGGAAATTTTATTGCGGAAGAAGATTCTTCAATTGCGGCAAAATATTTGTATCTTTCAGCCAAAGACAATTATTTTGGTTACTTGAAATCAAGTTCTCACAGAAAAAGAATGAAAAATTTCAATTTGAATGAAGACATAAAATATTGCTTAACACCGAATCAAACGACTGTAATACCAATACTAAAAGATGGGAAACTTGTTAAAATTTAAATTATCGCTGTTTGGAGCATTGCTTTTGACTTTCTCACTTTTGTCTATGAGAACAGCAAAAGAAGTTTCAATTTCGTCAAACGCTTGGGGTTTTTTCGGACACAAACGCATCAATCGTATGGCAATTTTTACGCTCCCTCCAGAAATGTTTGGGTTTTACAAAGAACACATCGAATACATAACCGAACATGCGGTTGATCCAGATAAACGCAGATATGCCGTAAAAGGCGAAGCAGAATGTCATTACATCGATGTTGATCATTATGCTCACGAGGGAAGTAATCCTTTTGATGTCGTGCCAAGAACATGGTCAAAAGCTGTAGAAAAATTTACCGAAGACACGCTTCATGCTTACGGAATTGTTCCGTGGAATATCCAATTCATGAAATCCAAGCTACAAAAAGCCTTTGAGAACAAAAACATCGATTTAATTTTAAAATATTCAGCTGATATTGGACATTACATTGGAGATTCACACGTTCCTCTTCACACAACTGAAAACTACAACGGACAATTAACAGGTCAACGTGGAATTCACGGATTGTGGGAAAGTCGTTTGGTTGAAATAAACGCTGAAGACTACGATTATTTCATTGGGAAAAGTGTTTACCTTAAAAAACCCTTGGATTTCACTTGGAATGCTGTTCAAGAATCGTTCGCCGCTTTGGATAGCGTTTTGCGTTTTGAAAAAGAATTGACAAAAAAATTCCCTGAAGACAAAAAGTATTCTTACGAACAAAGAGGAAACACAACTATTCAAACCTATTCTTTGGATTTCTCGCAAGAATACCACAAAATGATGGGCGGAATGGTTGAACGTAGAATGCGACAAGCAATTTTAGCTGTTGGTTCTTTTTGGTACACCGCTTGGGTTGATGCTGGTCAGCCAGACTTGACTAAATTGCAGAATATCCCGCCATCAGCTGAATTGTTGAAAGAAATTCAAGATTTAGATGCGATGTATAAAGCAGGCGAAGTCAAAGGCAGAGATTGTGATCATTGATTTTTAATTCAAGTAGAATTTCATAAAACAAGATAAATGAAAAAGTATTTACTATTTAGCTTTTGTTTTATTAATTATCTAAGTTTTTTTTCTCAAGAAGATTGTTTTAAAAGACTTGAGGACGCCTTCAACAAAAGAGGTGCATATCAAATTAGTGACGAAATGCATCGAAATGTTATTATTTCTTTTTTTGATGAAAATGGTTCCAATTGTGTAAAAGGGAAAGTTCGTGTAGAAAATGGCACAATTGTTACTGTATTTTTACAATACAAGGATGATAGTTTTGAATTACTAGATAAAAAATTTTATAATTCTAAAAAAATGCCACCTTTAATTATAAATGGCATTTCTGAAATGATTATTACCGCCGATGGAGAAAAATTAAGAGTTATATTTATTGATAAATTAAAGCCTAAAAATAAAACCTTAAAAGAATCAGAGCTTCTAGAAAATTTATAAATAATTGCTATAAGCATTATTTCTCAACCAAAAATCTAACAAAACAATAGCAGTCATGGCTTCAACAATTGGAACGGCTCTTGGTACCACACACGGATCATGACGACCTTTTCCTTCTAAAACTATTTGTTCTTTATCCGAATTGATACTTTCTTGTTTTTGAATCAAGGTAGCAACAGGTTTAAATGCTGTTCTGAAATAAATTGGCATTCCATTGGAAATACCACCTTGTATCCCCCCACTTTGATTGGTTTTTGTTGTTTCGTCTTGATTAAATAAATCGTTGTGTTCCGAACCAAATTGTTCAATTCCTGCAAAACCAGAACCGATTTCAAAACCTTTGGCAGCATTGATTGACAGCATTGCTTTTCCTAGTTCGGCGTGTAGTTTATCGAAAACTGGTTCTCCCAAACCTACTGAAACTCCAGTAATGACACAAGAAACACTTCCACCAACGGTATCGCCTTTCTTTTTTGTTTCAGCAATGAAGTTTTCCATCAAAACAGCCGTTTGAGCATCAGCACAACGAACAGGATTTTTTTCAATTTCTGTAAAATCTATTTTTGCTGTTTCAGGAATCCTGATTTTTCCAACTTGATCCACATAAGCCGTGATCTCAATTCCTTTTGATTTTAGGAATAATTTAGCGAAAGCTCCAGCAACAACACGTGAAGCAGTTTCTCTCGCGCTTGATCTTCCACCACCACGATGATCTCGTATTCCGTATTTTTTCTGATAAGTAAAATCTGCGTGAGATGGACGATAAACGTCTTTTAAATGCTCATAATCGTTTGATTTAGCATTTGTATTTTCAATCACAAAAGCAATTGGTGCTCCCGTTGTTTTTCCTTCAAAAATCCCAGATAAAAATTTTACTTCGTCCGCTTCTTTTCGTTGTGTAACGATTTTTGATTGTCCCGGTTTTCTTCGGTTTAATTCGTTTTGTACAAAATCAAAATCAAGTTCAAAATTAGATGGAAAACCGTCAATTATTCCACCGATAGCTACTCCGTGAGATTCACCAAAAGTGGTTAATTTGAATAATTTTCCGTAACTTGAACCTGACATAATTTCTAATATTTAAACTAAAAGTGACGAAAAAATCAAATTTTATAAATGATTTTAGTTTGTTCGTCCTGGATAAACCTTTAAAGCTTCTTTCAAACAAACAACTGCTTTTTTAAGTGAATCTTGATTTAAAACGTAAGCAATTCGAGCTTCATCTTTTCCAGAACCTGGTGTTGAATAAAATCCATTTGCTGGAGCCATCATCACAGTCTGTCCTTCAAATTCAAACTCTTCCAACAACCATTGACAGAATTTTTCAGCATCATCAACAGGGAATTTTGCTACACAATAAAATGCACCACTTGGTTTTGGGCAAAAAACTCCTGGAATTTCATTTAAGCCATCAACCATAATATTTCTGCGTTGAACATATTCAGCAACAACATCATCAAAATAAGATTGTGGTGTATTTAAAGCTGCTTCGGAAGCAATTTGATCGATTGTTGGTGGCGATAAACGTGCTTGTCCGAATTTTAAAGCTGCAGCCATCACCTCTTTGTTTTTAGTGACAATTGCCCCAATTCTCGCTCCACACATCGAATAACGCTTAGAAACTGAATCAATCATGATGACATTTTGTTCAATTCCTTCTAAATTTAAAACAGAAAACGGAACTGCACCATCGTAGCAAAACTCGCGATACACTTCGTCAGCAAATAAAAATAAATCGTATTTTTTGACAATATCTCTTAATTTCTCTAATTCTTCTTTTGAATACAAGTATCCTGTTGGATTTCCTGGACTACAAATAACAATTGCTTTGGTTTTTGAAGTGATTTTCTTTTCAAATTCTTCAACTGGAGGTAAAGCAAACCCTGTTTCAATTGACGAAGCAACTGGAACAACATTTAACCCAGCAGTAACGGCAAAACCATTGTAATTTGCATAAAACGGCTCAGGAATAATGATTTCATCTCCCGGATTACAGGTAACCATGAAGCCAAAAATCAAGGCTTCAGAACCACCCGTTGTAATCATAATGTCTTCTGTGTTTACAGGCAAACCAGTTCGCTGATAAAATTTTGCTAAATTCACACGATAAGATTCAAAACCAGCAGAATGGCTGTATTCAATCACTTTTCGATCCATATTTTTAACTGCATCTAAAGCAACCTTTGGCGTTTCAATGTCTGGCTGACCAATGTTCAAATGGTAAACAATTTTACCTTGTTTTTTTGCTGTTTCCGAGTAAGGAACTAACTTTCTGATTGGTGAAGCTGGCATATCAACCGCTTTTTGTGAAATCTTTGGCATCGCTAATTTTCTTTGTTATTTTTGCAAAGTTAAAAATTAGATTAAATTATAAATCAATTTCATGAATATAAGGACTTATTTTTCAAAGCTAATCACGTTTTCTTTTCTTTTTGTTATTTTTTCCTGCTCAACAAATCATGAAATCAATTCTAAAAATGAGAACTTAAGTTCAACTTCTGTCGAAAAAGAAGAGTTTAACGAAGAAAGTTCATTCATTCAAGAAAACAAAGAAATAAAACAGAACAAAAAAAATCAAAAAGATACAATTACAAAAGCAAAACAAACTGATTTTAAGCAACTTGTTGACATTCAAACCTTAAATTCAAGTATTTTAATTGATTTAAAATATGCTTCTGAAGATAATTTCATGAAACAACGTCTCTATTTTGATATTGACAAAGTTTTTTTACAAAAAGATGTAGCCGAAAGATTAGCTAAAGTTCAAGAATATTTAAAGGAATTGCGACCAGATTTAACGCTTTTGGTTTACGATGGTGTTCGTCCGCTTTCAGTTCAAAAAGCCATGTGGAAAGCCTTGGATACAATTCCAGTGAAAGATCGTGTGAAGTTTGTGTCAAATCCTGCCTCGGGCAGCATTCATAATTATGGTGCAGCAGTTGATCTAACTATAGCTCAAAACAATGGAAAAGCCTTGGACATGGGAGCTGGCTACGACGATATTCGAGAAATTGCTTACCCTCGCATGGAAAACTATTTTTTGCAAAAAGGTGAATTGACAAATCAACAAATAGAAAACAGGAAATTACTCCGAAAAGTGATGAAAAGTCAGAATTTTACAAACATTCCGACGGAGTGGTGGCATTTTAACGCTTGTTCAAGAAATGAAGCAAAAATAAAATATAAAATATTACAATAAAGTTAAATTCAAATCGTTATAACTTTATATCAAATAACTTTTATGTTGCCTATGTTTAAAATATTACCTTCAAAAATTGAGAAAAAGTCTAATAATTTAAAACCTAAGGATGAAACCTTATACAAGCTTTTAAATTATAGCAAAGCACTGATTTCAGAATCAGTAAACAAAAAAAGAGTTTTAATCAATTTGAATTAAATTTCAAATAAAAAAGGAGAAACAAATGTGTTTCTCCTTTTTTCGTTTTATCTATTTTCACTTAGAGACTACATTATTTTAGCTAAATCAACCAAACGACTAGAATATCCAGCCTCGTTATCGTACCAAGCAGAAAGTTTAACCATTTTACCAACAACCATTGTTAAATCACTATCAAAAATAGCACTGTGTCTATCTCCAATAATATCAGCAGAAACCAAAGGCTCATCCGTATATCTTAAAATTCCTTTCAAAGAAGTTTCTGAAGCCTTTTTGAAAGCTGCATTAATTTGTTCTACTGTTAAATTTTCTTTAACAACAAAAGTAAATTCAGTTATACTTCCGTCTGGAACAGGCACACGCATACTGCTTCCTCCCATTTTCCCATTCAATTCAGGAAAAATTTTCCATAAAGCTTTAGCAGCTCCAGTTGAAGTTGGAATAATTGATAAAGTTGCCGCTCTTGCTCTTCTCAAATCTTTGTGAGGAGAATCGTGTAAACGCTGATCAGAAGTAAAACTATGAACTGTATTTACAAAAGCACTTTCAATCTCTGCAATTTCCATCATTACCTTAACTAAAGGTGCTGCACAATTGGTTGTACAAGATGCGTTTGAAATAACGATATCACTAGAGTTTAAACTTTCGTTATTTACCCCTAAAACAATTGTTTTTGTATCATCATTTGCTGGAGCACTTAAAATCACTTTTTTTGCTCCACCTTTAAGGTGTAATTCAGCTTTTTCTTGTGTTAAAAATATACCCGTACATTCAATAACTGTTTCAACACCATAATTCCCCCAAGGAATATTTGCTGGATCTTTTTCGGAAATGAATACTATTTTTTTTCCGTTTTCAAAAATTAAGGAGTTATCCGAGATTTCAAATTTCTCATTCAAAACACCGTGAATACTATCATACTTCAATAAATGAGCCAGTGTTTTTAAATCTCCTAAATCATTTACTAAGGCAATTTCAAAGTCATTTTGTAACAGACTATATCGTGTAAAGCTTCGACCGATACGACCAAAGCCATTTATTCCAATTTTTTTCATTTCTAATAATATTATGATTTTAATTTAAATCGACAACTTAATCAGTTTAAAATTAATAAAAAACCGCGTAATTGTGAACAAATATTCATAATTATTTTTGAATTTTCCCATTAAATAATGTTAATTTTGAGCTTTTATTAAAATTTCATGGAAAATAACGATTTAGCTAGGATAGCATCACAAGTAAGAAGAGATATTTTAAGAATGGTCGCAGAAGTGAACTCAGGTCATCCTGGAGGTTCATTAGGTTGCACAGATTTTTTAACTGTTTTGTATTTTGAACAAATGAAACACAATGCAAACCCATTTTCAATGGATGGATTAAACGAAGATGTTTTCTTTTTATCAAACGGACATATTTCTCCTTTATTTTACAGTGTTTTAGCTCGTAGTGGATATTTTCCAGTAAGCGAATTAGCAACTTTTAGAAAAATAAGTTCTCGTTTGCAAGGTCATCCAAGTACTGACAAAAATTTACCAGGAGTTCGTGTTGCCTCAGGTTCATTAGGTCAAGGTTTATCAGTTGCTATTGGTACTGCTGAAGCAAAAAAACTGAATAATGATAAAGCTATCGTCTATACTTTACATGGTGATGGTGAGTTACAAGAAGGTCAAATTTGGGAAGCAGCAATGTATGCTGCAGCAAAAAATATTGATAATTTAATTGCTACAATCGATTTTAACGGACGTCAAATTGATGGTGATGTTGATGATGTTCTTCCTTTAGGAAACTTGGCACAAAAATGGATAGCTTTTGGTTGGGAAGTCTTAGAAATGGACGGTCATAACATAGAGGAAATTAAAACAACCTTGGCAAAAGCGAAATCAATGACAGGAAATAAAAAACCAATCGTAATCATCATGAAAACAGAGATGGGACAAGGAGTTGACTACATGATGGGAACGCATAAATGGCATGGAAGTGCTCCAAATCCTGAACAATTAGCAAACGCTTTGGGTCAATTGGAAGAAACTTTGGGCGACTATTAATTAGACTCTAGACTTAAAGACTTAGGACAAAGAACTTGAATAATATCTAAATCGAATAAACATTGACTAAAATAAAATTCATATTAACTTTTTTAATTTTTGTAGCATGTAACAACTTACAAGCACAAGAAAAGTTGACACGCATTTTATTTGTTTTAGATGCTTCAAACAGTATGAATGCGGATTGGGGAAATGGTCAATCTCGAATCGAAGCTGCTAAAGAGATTCTAGCAAAATGTGTTGACAGTCTTGAAGGAACGGCAAATCTAGAAATTGCTTTACGCGTTTATGGACATCAATCGCCAATTACAGCTACTTATCAAGATTGTAACGACACCAAATTGGAAATTCCATTTGGGAAAAACAATTACACAGCGGTTCGAAACAAAATAAAAACGATTCTTGCTAAAGGAACAACTCCAATTGCTCGTTCACTTGAAGCTAGCGCTGGAGATTTTCCAGATATGAATTCCAATAACATCATTATTTTAATTACCGATGGAATTGAAGCGTGTGACAACGATCCTTGTGTTATTGCGAAAAAGTTGAAAGACAAAAATATCAATGTAACACCTTTTGTGATTGGATTAGGTCTTGACTTGTCTTATTTAGAGAAATTCAAATGCATTGGAGCTTACTCCGAAGCTGAAACAAAAGATGCTTTTAAAAATGCTTTGAGAACTATTGTTAACAAATCGATTATCAATACCACAGTGCAAATTAACATCAACGACAGTTCAAAAAACCCAAAAGAAACTGATGTTACCATGTTTTTGTATGAAGCTGGAACGAATAAATTAAAATACACCTTTACACATACAATAAATCGTTACGGAAATCCAGATACTTTAGTGATTGACCCAACAATTAAATATGATTTAGTTGTTAACACACTTCCAAAAATCGAAAAGAAAAACATCACTTTAGTTAAAAACAAACACAACACGATTGAAGTTGATGGACCTCAAGGTTACATGAAGTTGAGAACAACAAACGGAACCCGTGAAAACGCCATTTTAATGCGTGTAATGCTTCAAGGAACAAATCAAACCATTAATGTCCAGGAATTAAACGTTCAAGACAAATATATCGTTGGAAAATACGATGTTGAAATTCTTACTTTACCTCGTATTTATCAAACAATTAGTGTCGAACAAAACAGCACAACTCATGTTGACATTTTGGCTCCAGGAATATTCTCTTATAAAGCTCCAAATGTAGTTGTTGGCCAACTTTTCATGCAAAACAAAGAAGGAAAATGGGATTGGATTCATAATTTAGACCAAGCAACAACTTTTGGAAATGTGAATATGCAGCCTGGAACATATCGAATTGTTTATAGGCAGAAAAATCTTAAATCTACAGCTTACACCTTTGAAAAAGATTTTAAAATATACTCAAACAAAACAACAACAATAAATTTATAAAAATGAAAGAAATTGAAATTTTAGGAAACAAAGATACCCGATCTGGATTTGGTGAAGGTTTACACGAAGTGGCAAAAACAAACTCAAACGTTGTTGGTTTGTGTGCCGATTTAATTGGTTCTTTAAAAATGGATGCTTTCAAAAAAGATTTCCCTGAACGTTTTTTTCAAATCGGAATTGCTGAAGCAAATATGATTGGAATTGCTGCGGGAATGACTATTGGTGGAAAAATTCCTTATACGGGAACATTTGCCAATTTTTCAACAGGAAGAGTTTACGACCAAATTCGTCAATCGGTTGCCTACTCAAAAAAGAATGTTAAAATTTGTGCTTCTCATGCTGGACTTACTTTAGGTGAAGATGGAGCAACACATCAAATTTTAGAAGATATTGGAATGATGAAAATGTTGCCAAACATGACCGTAATCGTTCCATGTGATTTTAACCAAACAAAACAAGCAACAATCGCAATTGCTGAACACAAAGGTCCAGTTTATTTACGTTTTGGTCGTCCTGTTATGCCAATTTTCGTGAAAGACGATGCAAAATTTGTTATTGGAAAAGCAGATACAATTTTTGAAGGAACAGACGTTACAATCATTGCTTGCGGGCATTTGGTTTGGAAATCGATTGAAGCTGCTAAAATTTTAATGGAAAAAGGAATTAATGCTGAAGTGATCAACATGCACACAATCAAACCTTTGGATGTTGATGCAATTTTAAAATCTGTTAAAAAGACAGGTTGCGTTGTTACAGCTGAGGAACACATGAGAAACGGTGGTTTAGGTGATTCTGTATCACAAGTTTTGATTCAAAATTTTTTAGCACCGCAAGAATACGTTGCTGTTAACGATAAATTTGGAGAAAGTGGACCACCAATGGAATTGATGACAAAGTATGGAATTGACACCTTAAATATTGTTGAAGCAGCTGAAAAAGCAATCGCAAGAAAAAAAATATAATAAAACCAGATAATCAATTAAGTGTTCATTTTTGAGCACTTTTTTTTTGAATAAAAATGAATAATACAACAAACGATTTTCTTTCACATCAAGGTCAGACAAATCAATCGCCATATTTAATTGAAGTCGAAAGTGCTTCGGGCTTATACATTTACGATAAAACGGGAAAAGCGTATATGGATATGATTGCTGGTGTTGCTGTAAATAATATTGGACACAAACATCCAAAGGTAATTGAAGCAATAAAAAACCAAGTAGATAAACATTTACACGTAATGGTTTATGGCGAATTTATTCAAGATGCTCAATTAAATTTTTCAAAAAAACTAGTTTCACTTTTACCTAATAGTCTAAATTCAGTTTACACAGTAAATTCAGGTACTGAAGCCAATGAAGCGGCCTTAAAATTAGTAAAACGTGTCACTGGTCGAACAGAATTAATCTCATTTCGTGGTTCTTATCACGGAAGTACGCATGGCTCGATGAGTGTTTCGGGAAATGAAATCAAAAAACAAGCTTTTCGACCACTTCTACCAGATGTTACTTTTCTGACTTTCAACAAAATTGAAGATTTAGATAAAATCTCAGATAAAACAGCTGGGGTAATCATTGAAACCATTCAAGGTGATGCCGGAGTTCGCATTCCTGATCAAAATTTCCTAAAAGCTTTAAGAAATCGATGTACCGAAACTGGAACTTTACTTATTTTCGATGAAATCCAATGCGGAATTGGACGTGCAGGAAAATTATTTGCTTTTGAACATTTTGATGTCGTTCCTGATGTTTTGACACTTGGGAAAGCACTTGGCGGAGGAATGTCGATTGGAGCTTTGGTTTCCTCACAAAAAAACTTACATGAATTCACTTACAATCCCATGCTTGGTCACATCACTACTTTTGGTGGACATCCAGTAAATTGTGCTGCGGCTTTAGCTTGTTTGAAAGTCATGGAAACTGAAATCGACTTTCATGAAGTTGAACGATTGGGGAAATTATTGGAAGATATTATTTCACAAAATTCAGAAATCAAAGAAATTAGACGTATCGGAATGATGTTTGCTTTTGACATGGAAAGCTTTGAACGCGTTGAAAAAGTAGTCAAAAAATGTCTCGAAAAAGGTTTAATTAGCTTTTGGTTTTTATCTCATCCGTACAGCTTTAGACTTTCACCGCCTCTAACCATTACAGAAGAAGAAATCAGAAAAGCAGGAAAAATCATTTTGGAAGCAATTAAAGAAACGTGCGAGGAATAGTTATGAGTGTTGAGTTATGAATTATGAATTATGAGTTTAATCTAATTTGTAAGTGACGATTTATAAATAAATTGTATTTTTGTATTGATTTACAACTCATAACTCAACATTCATAACTCATAACTAAAAAAATGGATATCCTTTTACAATTAGCATTAATCATCGTTCCAGCAGGAGCAGTTTTTTTAACTGTATTACTTTTCTTAAAAAAACAAAGTGAGAGAGAAATTAGAAATTCTCAATCGGATTCTATTGCAAATAAATTACAGGCTGAATTAAAAAAAGAAAGACAAAAATTCTTTTTACCAAGTCGTTTGGAAGCATATCAACGTTCTGTTTTGCTAATGGAACGTATTTCTCCAAATTCATTGGTTATGCGTCTTCATAACCCTGGTTTACCTGCAAAAGCTTTACAAGCAGATTTATTGAAAGCAATTCGTGAAGAATATGATCACAATGTGGCGCAGCAATTGTTCATTTCTCCTCAAGCTTGGGAAATGGTCAAAAATTCAAAAGATGAAACTACTAAAATCATCAATTTGGCAGGAAAACAAATGCAAGCAACTTCAATGGGTTTGGATTTAAGTTCCAAAATATTTGAAATTTGTGCTGAAATTGGTCAATTACCGACAGAAATCACAATTGATTACTTGAAAAAAGAATTACAAGAATTATTTTAAAATAACTAGTTCACTCCAATGCAAATTGTTCTCAATCACACACAAATTCAACAAAAAATTTCTCGCATTGCGCATGAAATAATTGAAAATACTTTCGATGAAAAAAAAATATTCATAGCAGGAATTTGTGGCAACGGATTTCTAATAGCTAAAGAAATTCAGGAAATCATTAAAACAAATTCTGAAATTGAAACAAGTATTTTTGAAATTTCACTTGACAAAGAAAATCCTTTAAGTTCAGAAATTAAAGCTTCGTTTGATATATCTTCATTCAAAAATGAATACCTTATTTTAGTTGACGATGTGGTTAATTCTGGTAAAACAATGCAATACGCCTTAACTAAAATATTGGAAAATCCAACTAAAAACATCAAAACAGTTGCTTTAGTTGACAGAACACACAGACGTTTTCCTATAAAATGTGATTATGTTGGCTTGACGCTTTCAACAACCATCAAAAATCGCGTTGAAGTGGATTTTACAACTCAAGAATCATTTGCTTATTTAATTTGACTATTGCAATGCAAAAAATAACCGAGTCAGAAAGTTCGTATCAGGATTTAGATAAAATGTCTACTTTGGAATTATTGACCAACATCAATACCGAAGATGCAAAAGTACACCTTGCCGTTAATAAAATAATCCCAGAAATCGAAAAGTTTATTGATGAAGCTTTTGAGCGTTTAAAAAATGGAGGGCGACTTTTTTACATCGGAGCTGGCACAAGCGGACGACTTGGAGTAGTTGATGCAAGTGAATGTCCCCCAACTTTCGGTGTTCCTCACGATTTGGTGGTTGGAATTATCGCTGGTGGTGACAAAGCGATTCGCAAAGCAGTTGAATTTGCTGAAGACGATACAGAGCAAGCTTGGAAAGATTTATCCGAATATTTCATTGACAAAAAAGATGTTTTAGTTGGAATTGCCGCTTCTGGTTCAACTCCTTATGTTTTAGGCGGAATCGAAAAAGCAAACGAAATTGGAACATTGACTTGTGGAATTTCATGTAATCCCGACAGTGCTTTAAGTTTAAAAGCCAAGCATGCACTTTGCCCGATTGTTGGACCTGAATTTGTAACTGGAAGTACACGCATGAAATCTGGTACAGCTCAAAAATTGATTTTAAACATGATTTCTACGTCCTTGATGATCAAATTAGGTCGTGTGCAAGGAAATCGTATGGTTGACATGCAATTGAGTAATGTCAAATTAGTTGATAGAGGTACAAAAATGGTTCAGGAAAAATTAGATATTTCATATGAGAAAGCAAAAGAATTGCTTTTAAAATATGGTAGCGTTAGAGAAGCCGTGGAGAGTTATAAACTATTTTAATCCAAGACTTAACGCTCTAAATTTATATACCCCTCTAATTCTTTAATTTCTTTTTCGTCAGGATTTAGATAGTTCATTTTCCACATATAAATTCCCGATTCACACTTCTCGTCTTGATAAGTTCCGTCCCATTTATCCTGAAAACTTGATGTAAAAAACACTTTTTCTCCCCAACGATTATAAATCGTAAATTGGTATTTTTCTGTTGTAATATCAGAAATTACTGGAAAGAATAAATCGTTGATTCCATTATTATCTGGTGAAAATGAATTTGGAATATACACACTTGGAACACCTTTTATTTTAACAATTTGACAGGATGTATCTGGACAATCGTAATCATTATTTACAGCCAAACAAACTTGATATGAGGCTGATACATTTTCAGGGAATTTAAATGTTGGATTCAACACAAAACTTGAATCTAAATTGTTAAAATTCCAATAATAACTCGTTGAACCTGAACTCAAATTCTGAAAAAACACTTCTGTGTCAAATATCGTATTTTCAAGCGGTAAAAATGAAAATTCAGATTTCGGTGCAAAAATATCATTTACAAAAACGGTCACTTCTTTCTCACTTTTACAGCCATAAATTGATGTTCCTTCTATCGTATATGTTGTTGTGATTAATGGACTTGCCTCAACAATTGAACCGGAAAAAGTATTTAAATTCCCTGGTGGACTCCATGAATAAAAATCCGCTCCATTTGCTGTTAATGTTGCTGTCGAACCTATACAAATCAAAGCTGAATCGCACAAAATTACTGGATTTGGATTTGAAGCTATCGAAATAAAATCTGTCACTTCACATCCGTGTGAATCGCTTACATGTAAACTATAATCCCCAACGCACACCGAACCATTGAAGTTTTGTCCGCTTCCTAAATTACTCCAAGTATAAGTATATGGACTTGTTCCACCGACTAAAATTGCACCAAGCGAACCATTACAAATATCAATACAAGACGCCGAGCTTGTTAAACTTAAGACTAAATCATCCGGCTCTGTAATCGTAACACTTCCCGAATTTGAACATGCGTTACTTTCACTAATCGTAACGACATAATTTCCAGCTGATAAATTTGTAGCAACTTGACTTGTTTGAACAGGATTCGTATTCCATGAATAACTTGAACCTGTAGATCCAACAACACTGGCCGAACCATTATTTTCTCCAAAACAATTCACATTCGTTGAAGTAATTGTATTTGGCAAAATCTTTATAGTCTGTGTAAAAACTCCTGGTTGATTACATGGCCCATTACTCGTTAAAGTAACCGTATAAGTTCCTGGACTTGAAAAAGTATGAATCGGAGTGTTTGAAGTTGCATTATTCGAATTTCCAGAAGCTGGATCTCCAAAATCCCATAAATACGTTGTTGAACAGTTAGTCGAAAGATTTGTAAAACTCACATCATTTGAGTTCAAACAAGTATAAGAGAAATTTGCATTCGTTGGTGTTGTATTTTCAATTAAAATATCATCAATAGCAATTCCATCGAAATCGTTACATGAGTTTCCTGAACCAAATAAAAAACGAAAACGTACATTTGAAAGTCCAGCTAATTGGCTCATACAATGTTTTGCTGTCAACCATTCTTCACTTCCATTTCCTCCTTGACAAGAGCCTGAGGTAGGGTCAATTCGACCTGTCCAACCATGTTTAGGACTAGCATCAGTTAACCAAAATACATTATTGTGATTATACCAATTTTCATTCAAACAATTGACAGGATCGTTGAAAGAACCGACATTTATCCAATTATCAGTATTATTTAATGCATATTGAAAAACTAATCCGTCCCAGCGTTGTTCAGTTTCCCAAAAAATTTTGAATGAAACCCAAGGATAATCTAAATTAGTAAAATCAAAACAGGGACTCATAAGGTAAGATAATTCTTCATCATTATAAGACGAGCCATTTAATCCACCAATACACCAAGATTTATTTCCTCCACCAGCACTTGAAATTAAGGGATGATTTGGAGTTCCCCAAGCCCAATCAGAACTTACACCGCCTGCTGTCCATGATGATGTAGATTCGAAGCCTTCTGAATAGGGGAAACTAGAAATGAATGTAGTACACTGACTAAAACCATCAACTGAATTGAAAGAAATAAAAAGTAAAACTAAATAAGCAATTTTCATCTTCTCAAGAGCCTATTACAAATTTAATGGTTTCTGATATGATTATATCTTCAAGGATTTCATTAAAACTACATGATACAAAGATAAACTAATTTTCAAAACGAAAACATTTGATTTTATTTCCTAAATATCAAGCTTTTAAAAACATAATTTAGCTTGCTTTATTTTAGAAAAAGTGTATTTTTGAACCATTCAGCTATGATGTTCCTAATAAAGAACATTTTTGCAAGAAATGGAAAAGCCATTAGAACATAAAAAGTAGCTATAAACCTTAAAAAAAATACTGATGAAAATATTTTTAAAAAAGTTTCATTCCTCAAGTGGTGTAGGTCACATTCAAATCATTGAAATGAGAATTTTACTTTATTTAACAATTTTATTCGGGCAAAACATTTTTGCCCAAACAACTATTTCAATATCACCATTAATTAACTATAAATTATTAATATGTGGATATCCTACTGATCAAATGTTTGGAATTTATTCAGAAAACCAGTCAATCAATCCTCAAAATCCATATTACAGTTTTTATGCAAAACGTATAAGTCATAGACCATCAATAAATATAGGGTTAAGGGTCACTGCTAATCTAAAAGGGGATAAACATGTACTTACAGCAGAATGGTCACAAGATGAAATGGGAACCATGAGTAAAACAACTGCTTTAGTTACTTCAAATACTTTTGGATTGCCAGAGCCAGCCTATAAGACCTACGGAAATGGGATCAGTTATTTTCAAAACGGATTTGTGTTTAGTCGTTTATCTCTTGCTTATGGGAGAAGATTAAGCAAAGAATCTTCTCTGCAGAAATTTTGGTTGTTGATGGATTACTCTCTTGCTAGAACCGTTGATAACAAAGCAGAGTGGAGATATGAAAATTTTCCCGAAAATAATTCTGTTTATTATTATAACAATGCTAAATGGATAAGTACTGAACACGAAGCATATATTTATAAAGGTATCTACAGCATGTTAGGTATTGGAGTAAAAACAGATTTCTCATTAAAGCTAAAACAAAAAAACACCTATTTCTTTACAGTGGAGACACATTTCAGACAAGGCTTAAAAGCTATGGGCTTTGGTTCAGAAACAACTACTATAGATGATAATGGGGAGATAATGGCGTTTAGAAATATCCTTGTTAGTAAGGCATCTGGATTTTATTTCCAAATAAGTAGAAAATTTCAAATTTATCCTTGGAAATCAAAGAAAAGTAAGATTTAGAAAAGAGAATATAAGTTAAACAAATATAATAATCGAAATATAGAGCTAACTTTTGATTTTTTTTTACAGATTATAAATTAATTTTTATGTATTACATAAAGAAGATTACAAAGACCTATAAAAAATCAGGTATCAAGAAAAGTAATTTTTAAAGAAAATTAAGGTCAAAACACAAATCAAAATTTGGTGTAGCAAAGAACACATTTCAAAATAAGCAAGAAATTATTCTTATAGAAAAATTCAAATATACATTCCGAGGTTTTAAATTTTGAATTTGCTTCAAGGATATACAGACTTTCCTTCATCCTATTTCCTCCATCAAAAAAAGTGTACAAAAAAAACCCTTATCAACTGAATGATAAG
>JAZKEO010000025.1:0-44051 GCA_040386975.1 Bacteroidota bacterium
AACCAACAGAAACAAAATAGGATAAACCTTGAATTTCTTGGTCGATTTGCACCGCCAATTCGCGCGTTGGAACAATAATCAAGGTATCGATTGAATTGTCTTCTTTTCCCGTTAATTTATTTAAAATAGGTAAAATAAAAGCGGCAGTTTTCCCTGTACCAGTCTGGGCACAAGCAATAATATCTTGATTCTGAAGTATTTTGGGTATCGCTAATTCTTGAATTGGTGTAGCATCAGTGAAGCCCATGTGAAAAATAGCTTCTAATATTTGTTCATTTAATTTTAACTCTTCAAATTTCATATTTCGTAAAATTACTTAAAATAGATTAGATTAACGAAGAAAAGCTTATTTTTCAAGCTTTTGAATTTGTATTTAGTATTAATTCGTAAATTTGTTTTAAAATACGCTATTTTGAAAAAACACAGTTTACTTCTTATATTCTGCCTTTTTGTATTAACAAATTTGTTCTCTCAAGATTCTATTCCTTCAAAAAAGGATTCACTAATCGAAAAAATTCAAATTGGTGCGTATTTAGATGCGTATTATGGCTTCAATTCGACTCAAAATTCGTCACACGAGATTCCCTATTTTGTTTCAATGAATCGCGATAATGAGTTTTCAATAAATCTCGCTTTCATTGATTTTAAATACAATTCAGATAAAATTAGAGCACGTTTTGCACCAGGTTTTGGTTCGTATATGAATTCAAATTATGCAAATGAGAAAAATACGTTCAAAAATATTGTAGAATCAAGTGTAGGAGTTAAAATTCATCCTAAAAAAGAAATTTGGCTTGATATGGGTATTTTGGGTTCTCCATTTACCAATGAAACAGCAATCAGCAAAGATCACATCATGTATTCTCGTTCATTATCAGCGGAATACGTTCCTTATTATTTGTGTGGAATAAAACTAAGTTTACCTTTAACGTCAAAATTAACTTCTTATTTTTATTTGATAAACGGTTGGCAACAAATTTTTGATTGGAATAAATCCAAATCTTTTGGTTCGCAGTTAGAATATAAACCTGATTCCAAAAACTTATTTAATTGGGACACATATATTGGTAATGAACGTTCAATTTACACTCCAAATTATAAAAACCGATATTTTACAGATGTATATTGGACGCATAATTTAAACGGAAAATGGTCTTTTTCAAGTTGTGCTTACCTCGGTTTACAAGAAATTGATTCTACAAAAACAGAAAACAATGTGTGGTTCCAAGCAAATATCTTAGCAAGATTTCGTTTTTCAAAAAAATCATCTCTTTCTACTCGCATAGAATATTTTTCTGACGCACAAGGAATTCAAATGAACTCTATAAATCCAAGTTATTCAGGATTTTCAACTTTAGGTTTTGCCATAGGATATAATTTACAAATTTCTGATAAAATGCTTTATCGTATGGAAGCACGAAGTTTTTTTAGTGAAAAAGAATACTTTATTGAGAAAAATAACTTTGTGAATTATTCTTATTGGTTCTTGAATAGTTTTGTATTTTATTTGAATAATTGATCTCTAACTTTTGAACGAATCTCTTTTTTTGTTGTATTGATTCAGGATATTAATTCCTATCTTCCATACATGAAAAAGATTTCATCTTCCTTACTCATTTTTCTTTTGTTTTATTCTGCTTATTCTCTCTCGCAACTCAGAATTGTTAAAGACAATATCGCTTGCACATATGGAATTAAAAACGAGAAAAAGGAATGGATTCTAAAACCTACATACATTTTAATTGAAGAATTAACGGGTGGATATTACAAAACATTAACGGAAGAAGGAAAAGGAATTTTCGCATTAAATGGAACTATTATTCCCAATAAATTTGACGATATAACAATTCAAAATAACTATTTTCAAGTTCGGGAAAATGAAAAAGTTGGTGTTTATTCCTTGAAAGGAGAAATGATTTGTCCTATTGAATTCTCTTACTATTTAGTTGATGGTGGACGTTTTATGTGTTACAAGAAAAAAGGAAATTTTTATTCAACAACATGTTTTTCAAATGCTGGTGTGATTCAAATCAAGGAAATCGATGGTTTCATAGCACCTTTTTCGGGGAGAAATCATTCTTTTATTGGGGATTATTATCGTCAAGAGAATGATATGCAAGGAAATGTAGGATTAGTAAATGAAATTGGAGAAATCATTATTCCAAGAAAATACGATCGTATGAGAATCTGTAACGACGATATTTCTTTTTCAAAAGAGAATAAAATCGGGAAAATCAGTTTCACTAATCAAATTATTTTAGAAGAGAAAAGCTATTTGATTCCTTTGGGTCTTACTTACAATAATGAATTACCTTGTCTTGATAATGATGTCGTTTACCAATTTTATGAAAACCTGCCTACCGGACAGGCAGGTGGAAAAATTGGTTTGACGAAAGGAAATGGAACAATCATTCACCCAGCAACAATTGATTCTATAGGTATTTCTTACTATGAAAATCATAACAACAAAACTGCTTTTATTTTTAAAGAAAATAAAAAATATGGTTTTATGTCGAAATCGGGGGAAATTACTGTTGAAGCTATTTATGATAATATTACAGCCAAACCACGTTTAAATTGGGAAAATGATTACAGCAAAAAGAAAAAAGTATTTTTTTTAGTCCGACAAAATACTAAATTAGGCTTACTTTCTGAAGATGGGAAAGTTCAATTAAAATGTGAATACGATAATTTTTTCAGGGCTGATTATGCTAAAAAGCCTAATTATTTGATTTCTAAAGCGGATAAAATCTATTATTTAGATTTTGAAAAAGATAGCATTTCTCCTCAAGCTTTAAGTTTATTAAATACCACCAAAAATATTTATTTATACCAATTTCAAAACGACTATTTCCCTTTTGAAATTGATCATAACAAAAAATTAAAAACCTATCTTTCAGCTCATGTTATTGGGAAATTTTTATTTGTTGGAGAAGGTCAAAAAAGTTTACTTTTCACTTTGGATGGAAAATTATGGAATCATTACACCAACTGTTTCTTAAATTATCAGACAGGTAAATACGCCTTAATTTACTCAAAATTAAACAATAGAGGTTTATTGAATTTAAATACTGAGAAAATAATTTTAGACACTAATTTCTCTGAAATACAGCAAGCTTATGCACAAAACAATTTGATTTGGGGTAAAATTCAAGTCGGCGAAGAAAAAATATATTATTCAAGTCAAAGTGGAACTTATACTATTCAACTTGGTGAAAAGAAAGAATATTACATGGCACCAAAATACAAATGGATACCTTTCGATACCTTGGGGAATACATTATCAAACACTAAATTCGACAAAATTTCTTATAATACAGACACAAGTATAGTTCAAAATGAAGGATTTTTTGGTGTTTTGGACACAAAATTCAAGTGGTTAATTAAACCAAATTATCAAGCAATTTTGCAATTCAAAAAAGATCAATTTGTTGTTTTTACAAAAACACATAAATATGGCTTGATCGATTTAAAAAACAAACTAATTATCGATACAATTTATACTGATTTTGAAAGCATTTTCAAAGGATTTTACAGCTCTTGGAAAGCTCGATTACCACAAAATTTAGAACTTGTTCAAAAAGAATCTTGGATTTTATTTAAAAATGAAAACATTGACATTTTAGTTAATAATTTTGGAGAAACTCTTGATTCTAAAAAGCCAAATTTCCAAGAAAAGTTAATAGATTTAGCTTTTCTTGGAACTAAAAATGGCAATGCAAATGCTTACAAAATTAATTTAAATGAAAAACAATATGGATTTTTGAATCCTTCGCTACAATCCGATGATTTTAAACTTTTTAAAAGCTCTATTTATGAATATTTCAAGCTTTTCTATAATCAATTTAAACCCTGTGATTTTGGCAAAAAATCAATAATGCAACATTTAAACGGAAATAATTGTTCCCCTGAGAACAGCCGTGTTTTTAATGTTCAAAATGTTGGTCAGAAGTTTATTTTTGTAATGATTACTTATCCAGAAGAAATGATTATAGAATATTCAAGGTTGTCACAAGGTCATACTTTCGAAGTTGAATTTGATAATTTAATTTGGAAAAATGGACAATTGATAAAAGTAAGTTTGGATTCCATTTTTGGAAAAGGAACACTTTTTGAAACAGAATTAATTCAAGCTATTCAGAAACGCGATGATTTAAAGTTGGATTGTAGTTCGATTGATAATTTGGTCGCGAATTTCAACAAAAATTTCTCAATTTCAGAAAAAGGAATTCATTTGTTTTATGAGAATAATAGCTACAATTACGACGCTGTTGAAGTAATCATACCAAAAGAAAATTTAAAGAAACACTCTGAATCTAAATGGATTGTGGAATATTTAGAATGAATAAAAATAAATTAAACGGCTATTCAAAATTCATAATAGCCGTCTAGTTCCTTATTTCCAACCACCACCTAAAGCGCGATATAAATTAACTTCAGCGTGCATTTGCAACATTTTCGTTTCAATCAAATCGAATTTTGACTCAAGAGCATCACGTTGCGTTAAAAGCACCTCCATGTAATCCGCTTTTGCTGATTTAAACAAATTTGTCGAAATTTCAATGGATTGATTCAGGGCTTGAACTTGTTGTTCTTTAAGTTTATAGCTTTCATTTAGGTTTTGTATGTTAAACATCTGATTAGTAACTTCAATAAAAGCATTTAAAATAGTTTTTTCATAAGAATAAACAGCCTGAATTTGCTTTGAATTTGCATTAAAATAAGCAGTTTTAATCGCATTTCTATTTATCAATGGAGAAACTAAATCTCCAGCTAAAGAATAAAGCAAAGATTCTGGAGCTTTTAAAAGAAAAACTGGATTAAAAGCTTGTAAACCAAGTCCAGCATTTAATTTTACTGAAGGTAAAAACTGTGCTTTAGCAACTTTTATGTCCAAACTTGAAGCTTGAAGAAATATTTCAGCTTGTTTAATATCAGCTCTGTTTTCTAATAAGTGTGATGGCAAACCTAAAAAAACTGTATCAGGTACATAATTTGAAAAATTTTCAGAATTTCGATTTACTTTTTGAGGAAATCTTCCAAGTAAAAAATTAATTCGATTTTCTGTTTCAATAATTTTTTGCTTAATTTCAAATTGTAAACTTTTTGTGTAAAAAACTTCTGCTTCAAACTTTTTTACTGCTAATTCAGTCACTCGAGTTGCCTCTTTTTCAAGTTTTACAATCTTTAAAGCGTTATTTTGAATTTCAACATTTTGCTCAACAATTCTCAATTGATTGTCAAGTGCAAGAAGTTCATAATATGAATTTGAAATTTCAGCAACAAGATTCGTTACCAAGAATTTTCTCGCTTCTACACTTCCGAGATATTTTGAATAAGCCGATTTTTTTGCATTTCGCAATTTATGCCAAATATCTATTTCCCAACTCGCATGAAAACCTAAGTTAAAATTTGGCAAAGGTTCAGGTGTTGCTTTTCCTGGTTTGATTTCAGTCGTTGCTTCACTCGAACCTTTGCTTGTATATCTACCAACTTTTTCCACATCAGCATTTGTGCCAAAACCTACAAAAGGTAAATATTCCCCTTTTCTAGCTTGAACTTCATTTCTTGCGATCTGCAATTCTTGACTCACACTATTTAATTCTTGATTATTTACCAAAGCCGAATCAATTAAAGAAATTAAATCCACATCATGAAAAAATAATTTCCAATTTAGATTAGCAGAATTAAGTGAATCATCTGAATTTTGAAATTTTTGTGGAGCTTTTATATTGACTTTCTTTTCTGCAATTGTTATCGATTTACAAGCAGAAAAAGAGCATCCTAATACAATTATCAGTATTGCTTTTCTTACATTTTTATTTATTACTTTCATCTTCTTCATTTTCATCTGTTATTGAAAAATTATCCATTGCATGAGCAAAATCATCAGTTAAAGAACTTTCCTCTTCTCCTTTGATTAATTTTCTTCCTTCCACCATTTTGGCGAAAATTAAATACAATCCTGGGACGATGATTACTCCGAAAATTGTTCCAAACAACATTCCACCTAAAGCACAGGCACCAATTGTTTTGTTTCCAATTGCTCCAGGTCCCGTTGCAAGAATCAGCGGAATTAATCCAGCAATAAAAGCAAAAGATGTCATTAAAATTGGTCTAAAACGTACTTTTGCACCTTCAATTGCTGCGTCCAAAATTGAAAACCCTTCCCTTTGTTTTTGTATAGCAAATTCAACGATTAAAACTGCATTTTTACCTAAAAGTCCAACTAACATGACCAATCCAACTTGAGCGTAAATGTTATTTTCAAGTCCCATCACTTTTAGAAGTAAAAATGAACCAAAAATTCCTGCAGGCAAAGAGAAAATTACAGCAAGTGGAATTACGAAACTTTCATACTGAGCTGCAAGTACAAAATACACAAAAATCAAAACAATAATAAAAATGTACAAAGCTTCATTTCCTCTCATAACTTCATCTTTTGATAATCCAGCCCAATCAATATCATAGCCTTTTGGTAAAGTTTTGAGTGCAACTTCCTGAGCAGCTTTTATAGCTTCTCCACTACTGTAACCTTTTGCAGCGGCTCCACGAATCGAAGCAGTAGAATACATATTGTAGCGATTTATTTCATTTGGACCTTGTGTTTTAACAATTTTCATAAAAGAGGAATATGGAACCATTTCACCTTTATCATTTTTGACATAAAGTTTCATGATGTCTTCCGGCAATGCTCTATATTCAGGCGATGCTTGAACAAATACTTTGAAAAAACGCTGATATTTAATAAAACCAAGTTCATAAGTACTTCCTATCAAAATCGACAAAGTATTCATCGCATTTCCAATAGAAACACCTTTTTGCATGGCTAAATCATTGTTTATTTGAAGCTCATATTGAGGATAATTAGCACTATAAAAAGTAAACAATCCAGTTATTTCTTTTCGTTTTCTAAGTTCTGACATGAATTCTTCGTTCACTTTTTCTAACTCCAAGTAATCGCCCGTATTTGTTTTGTCCAACAATTGTAAAGAAAAACCTCCTGCTGCACCATAACCTGGAACTGCTGGTGGATCAAAAAATTCGATTGTTGCTCCCGGAATCGCTTTTGCCTTTTCTTCTAATTCATAAATGATTTCCTGAACATTGTATTTTCTCTCTTCCCAAGGTTTCAGATTTATCAAACATGTTCCTGCATTTGATCCTCGTCCTTCAGTCAAAACTTCATAACCAGACAAAGCAGAAACTGATTTTATTCCATCTACTTTTGATGCAATTTCTTGCAGCTTCCGAGAAACATCGTTTGTTCGCTCTAATGTTGAACCGGGAGGAGTTTGAATAATCGCATAAATCATTCCTTGATCTTCACTTGGAATAAATCCAGAAGGAAGAATTTTATTTAGACCGAAAATCCCAAAACCAAAAGCAAGTAAAATTCCAAAAGTTACTATTTTTCGATTTACAATTAATTTCAATAGTCCAACATATTTTCCAGTCAATTTTTCAAAACCACGATTAAAACTATCTAAAAACCGATTAACTAAAGTTCTTTTTCTTGGCTTTCCATGCGTATTTTTCAAAAGCATTGCACACAGTACTGGAGTTAAAGTCAGAGCAACAACTCCAGAAAGCACAATCGAAGTAGCCATCGTAATTGCAAATTGTCTGTAAAAAATCCCGACTGGACCAGTCATAAATGCAACTGGAACAAAAACTGCTGTCATTAATAAAGTTATCGCAATAACAGCACCGCTAATTTCTTTTAAAACTTTCTGAACAGCTTTATAAGAGGAAATATTTTCTTCCGCCATTTTTGCATGAACAGCTTCAACGACGACAATTGCATCATCGACGACAATTCCAATTGCTAAAACAAGTGCGAATAAAGTTATGAGGTTTATTGTCAGTCCAAAAAGTTGCATAAACATAAAAGCACCAATCAGAGAAACAGGAACCGCAATTGTTGGAATTAAAGTGGATCGTAAATCTCCAAGAAAAAGAAAAACAACGATTGCAACAAGAATAAATGCTTCAATTAAAGTATGTAAAACTTTTTCAACGGAAGCATCTAAAAAATTTGAAACGTCGTAACTTATTTCATAATCCATTCCGGGTGGAAAAGAAGTTTTTTTCAATTCCTCTAATTTACTTTTCACTTTGTCAATGACATCGCTCGCATTACTTCCATACGTTTGCTTCAGAACAATTGCCGCAGAAGGATATTTGTCTTTATTGGAATAAATATCGTAATATTCACTACCCAATTCAACATTTGCGACATCTTTTAATCGCAAAATTTCTCCATTTGGATTTGAACGAATGATTACATTTTTATATTCGTTCTCTTCATTGTATCTTCCTTTGTAAGTAAGAACATATTCAAGAGCTTCTGCTTGTTTCCCATCACTCCTACCGATTCTTCCTGGCGAACCAATAATACTCTGTGAATTCAAAGCTTCCATGACTTCATCAGCCGAAACATTATATGCACGCATTCTATCAGGCTTTAACCAAATTCGCATCGCATATTGCCGACTTCCGAGGATACTTGCTTGACCAATTCCGTTAATTCGTTGTAATTCTGGAATCATATTTACTCCAGCAACATTGAAAATGAATTTCATGTTCGCATTTGGATCTTTACTGTAAAGATTGACGTACATCAACATACTTGGCATAATTCGATTCACAACAACACCTTCACGCTGAACTAAAGTTGGTAATCTATTTAAAACTTGAGCAATTCTTGTGTTAACTTGTACCAAAGCTTGGTCTGGATCTGTACCCAGATTAAAAACAATTTGAATGTTTGCTTCTCCAGCACTTGTTGCATCGGAAGTCATATATTTCATTCCGGGAACACCATTTACTGCTTGCTCCAAAGGAATTAAAACGGATTCTGTCAATACTTTTGCACTTGCTCCAGGATATGAAGCTCTAACAATCACTGTTGGTGGTGCAATTTCAGGAAATTGAGATGTTGAAAGGCTTGAAATAGCCAAAACACCCATAAAAATTATAGCCAATGAAAGCACAATAGCCAAAACTGGTCTGTGAATAAATTTATTAAACATGTTTTATGATTTTAAGTGTTCGAATTACTCGGAATAAACTTTCAGTTCAGAAATCACTTTTTTAGGTTTTTCGTAATTGAAAGAAATTTTATCTCCATCATTCACTTTTCTAATTCCTTCTAAAAGAATGCGTTCGTTTTCTCTCAATCCTCCTTTGATAATAAAAAGATCAGGCATTTCAGCAGCTAACTGAATTTCTCTAGTATGAACTACATTATCTTTTGAAACAACATAAACATATTTTTTTTCTAAAATTTCAAAAGTCGCTTTCTGAGGAATAATCAAGGCGTTTTTATATGGAACTTTCATCCTAATACTGCCTGTTTCTCCATGTCGAAGTAAGCCATTTTTATTTGAAAAATCAGCTCGAAAAGCGATATTTCCTGTTTCATTATTAAAGTCAGCTTCAATAGTTTCAACAATTCCAGGAAATTCATAAATTTCATTATTTGCCATTAAAAGATTCACATTCTTGATATTATCTTTTTTAGAATGTGTCATGAAATTTAAGTATTCAACTTCTGGAACATTAAAATAAACCCACATTTTACTGTTGTCTGAAAGTGTTGTCAATAAATCTCCTTCATCGATTAAACTTCCCACACGAACTTGAAAACGATCCATAATTCCATCAAAAGGAGCTCGAATTTCTGTAAAACCAAGATGCACTTTTGCTAACATAAGTTCAGCTTTTGCTTTATCGTATTTTGCTTTTGCTAAAGCAAGTTCATTTTTCGAAACAACATTGTTATCTGCTAAAGATTTTGTGTTTTCATATTCAATTCTGGCAAAATCGGCCTCTGCTTTTGATTTTTGAACATCAGCGGTGTAAACCATTGGCATAATTTGAAACATTATTTGTCCCTTCCTAACTAATTGCCCTTCTTTAACATAGATTTTTTCAAGATAACCTTTTTCCAAAGCTCGAATATCGATATGCTGAATTGCATGAATTTGACAAACATAATCTTTGATTATAATTGTGTCTAATTTTATTGGATTTGTAACAAGTAACTTGACTTGTACTTCTTTTTCTTTTACTTCGGATTGACAACTTACTAAAAATAGAAAGATACCAATGCTGAAGACCAGTTGAATTTTGTTCATGGTAATTTTTTAAAATATGTAGATTTTTTCTTTTATTGAGTGGTTATTAACCACAATTAAAAAATCTTATATTCTAAAAACTTGAAAAAGAAGGTATTGTTTAGTAAAAGTTTTATCGGTTAATTCCCTGTCGTAGGCGAGTGAACTTCTAAAAGAAATAATAGAATTTCGCTCAACTAAATTATAAAAAGCTGAAAAATAGTTCTCAACTTTATTTTTTTTAGAGGATTCTTCGTCAGTTTCTTCTTCATCTTGATCGTCAAAAAAAAGTTTAAACGATTTTTGAGATGTTGAACCCGAAGAATTATTTTGAAAATAAGTTTGATTTGAAGTATTCTCTATAGATTTAAGTTCAAAAGAATGAGATTTAGCTTTCTCAAAACTTAATTTTACTATTTTTTCAGAATTTGCAAATGAGTTTGAAAATCCACTAAAAAATAGTAGACTTAAAACAATTAGATATTTTGCAAATTTTCTTAACATCAAAAACAAAATTACATCGGATTTTCAAATCCTCTTGTTAAAATAGTGTTAAAGATAAAAACTCAAAACCTGATCCCACCAACAAGTTTGATCATATAAAATGTTTGTTGGTACCTCAAATTTTTAAAAAGGATTGATTTATTGTCAAATTCAGTTATTAAACTCACAAAATATTTTGGAACGTTATATGAGAGTAAAAAACGAAAATCTACGCGTGGAGCTAAACCTAGAAATCCTCTTTGTACTCCATTGATGTAATAAAATTTTGTTTGGATTACTGGTCCAAGTCCAAGCATTCCAGAATATTGCCACTTTTTATAAGAGTTTACGTACACATAACCGGGCAAGATTCCAAAATCAAAAGCAGAAATAGTGGTCGCTCCAGTTTTTGAATTTTTAGGATTAAATTTTTCATCAGGAATTATAGAACCATTGTTACTGATTCCATGAAGATTAAACGTTGTTTTTAGGTAAAAGGATTTTTCTTCTTTTAAATAAGCAGCTGTTTTGCCTTTTAAAGCACTCATATTGATGCTTTTATTAAAAAATCGCCAAGTATTTACCGACAAACTTAAAGCGTTCATTTCTTTTGCTATAAAGTGAGGATTTATAAATTCATTCAACGAATCGTTCCAATTAAAAGCATTTTTTAAAGCATACCCTTTATAATTATGTAAATCGATTTCGTAAAAATGTCTCTTCGTTTTAAATTCAAATCCTAAATCAAGGTATTTTGTTTCTCCATATTTGCTTACAGGCTTAATATGTCCCGGTAAATTGACAGCCAAACGCAGAGAAAACCATTTATAAGAAAAGCCTAATCCTAAAATAGTTCTCAAATTATTTCTAAAAACAATATGTTCACGATTTCCTAATGAATCCTTGAAAGTAATCGAAAATGGAGCGGTATTAAAACCTACGTCTGTGTACAAAATTTTCTTATCACGGTAACTTACAAAAGATGTTGAATCAATTTTATCGTTCTTCTGAGAAAAAAAAGTAAGAGGTACAAATAAGAAAAGAAGAATTATTTTACTGTTCATTAATTGGATTTTGTTGTTTTTCTCGCAAAGACGCAAAGACGCTTTTTTCACGAATTAAATTGTAAACTTGTGTGTTTCGAAAAACACTCAAAACTCATAACTCATAATTCATAACTATTTTACGATTCCCTCAAGTCCTAAAATAAAACTAAACACTTTTGCTACTTCTTTTCGTGAACTTGTCACTCCCGAACCACCACCGTGACCAGCATCCATATTACAATCAAACAACAAAGGATTGTCATTTGTACGCAAATCTCTCAATTTTGCAACCCATTTTAGAGGTTCCCAATATTGAACTTGTGAATCATGATAACCTGTTGTAATTAACATTGCTGGATAATCCATTTTTTTGACATTATCGTAAGGCGAATAATTCAACATGTAATAATAATAATCTTCTTCGTTTGGATTTCCCCATTCTTCGTATTCACCTACTGTAAGCGGAATTGTTTCGTCTAACATCGTTGTAACAACATCCACAAATGGAACTTGTGCAATAACACCTTTCCACATATAAGGAGCCATATTTGTGACTGCTCCCATCAACAAACCTCCAGCACTTCCACCTTGGGCGTAGATTTTTGTTTTGTCACAATAGCCTTTCATACCTAAATATTCTGCAGCATTGATGAAATCCGTAAAGCTATTTTTCTTTTTCAAAAACTTACCATTTTGGTACCAATTTTCACCTAAATCCTTCCCTCCTCTTATTTGTGCTAAAGCAAAAACAAAACCTCTATCCAACAAACTCAAACGTGTCGCACTAAATCCAGCAGGAATCGTAACTCCATAAGAACCATAACCGTACAATAAAAGTGGTGCTTTACTTAAATCTGTTCCTTTTTTGTAAACAATCGAAATTGGAATTTTTGTTCCATCATTAGCTGTTGCCCAAACACGTTTTGATTCGTAATTTTCACTTTTAAAATTCTTATCAATCAATTTTTTCTGAAAAAATTCTGTGCTTTTATTTGAACTCAATTCATATTTATAAACCGTTTGAGGTGTTGTCATTGAATTGTAAGAATAAAAAAGAAAATCTGCTGAAAAATTATCGTTAAAAGCTAAATTCAAACTGTATGTTTCCTCTTTTATCTCAATTTTCTTTATTGATTTATTTTCAAGATTGTGAATTTCAATTTCAGGTAAACCATTAATTCTTTTTTCAACAATCAAGTAATTTTTCATCACCAAAATTTCTTCTAATAAATCTGAACTAGAATGTTCAAGGATTGTTTGAACTTGTGCATTTTTCTCTGGAAAATCTTTGTAGAAAACAATCTTATTGTTCTCAGCATTTTCATTGCTTAAAACATAAAAACCTAGTTGATTATCTTGTACATGATACAAATGTCCTGATTTACGCTTCAAAAAAATCGTGTACTTTTCTGCTGGATGATTTGAATTGATTAAAATTTGTTCGTTGGTTGAAGAACTTTCACTATTGATGATGATGTAATTACGAGATAAAGTCTTGGAAATTGAAACCGAGTAACGTTCGTCTTTTTCTTCAAAAACCAAGATGTCTTTTTTAGAATCCGTACCTAAAACATGACTAAAAACTTGAAATTCTCTTAAAGTTTGAGGATCTTTTTTGACGTAAAAAACTGTTTTATTGTCATTCGCCCAAACGATTGAACCATCAGTTTCTTTTATGTTGTCTTTTAAGATTTTTTTCGTTTTTTCATCGCGGAAATTAATCGTATATTTTCTTCTCCCAATAAAATCTTCACTGAAAGCTAAAATTTGATTGTTTTCAGAAGGTGACCAATCTCCCAAACTGTAATACGATTTTCCTTTTGCACGTTCATTTTCATCAAAAAACAGTTTTTCTTTGCTTCCTTCAATCACATAAATTTCTTGATAATCTTTGTTTTCAACATTTCTCGACTGGAATTGTCTTCCGTTCAAATAAAATGGAGCATTTAAATCGTTTGGGTCAATTCGATTTTTAAACTCATCCAAAAGTGTATTCTGAAGAGTCGATAAGCTTGAAAAATACTCTTCCGTCTGCTTATTTTCAGCTTCAATGTATGATAAAACATCTTTCGAATCACGTTTATTCATCCAAAAATATGGGTCTACACGTTGATGATTTAAATTTGTTAAAACAGTATCTTTTTTGGGTGCTTTCAAAGGGTTTTGAGCATTCAATTTATTCATATTCAGAATTATACTTGTAAGAAATAAGATTTTTAGAGCTTTCATTAAAATGAATTTAGAATGACAAATTTAATGAAATTTAATGTGTTTTTAGCCACAAAGACAGAAAAGCACAAAGAAAACACTAAGAAATTTTGTGTAACTTACTGTCTTTGGGACTTTGTGGCTAGACTCAAAAGCTAATCACTTCGTTACTTCCACCGAAAATTTCGTTTTATTTAATTTTGATTTTATCCAAGCAGTAATATCAAAATACTCAAGTAAAACTTGTTCATGATGGTCTTTGATTAAGACATTAATTTCATCGTTCATGGCTTCAAAAATCTCCAATTGAGAAATTGAATTTGTTGCTTTGGCTAGCTTTTTTATGTTTTTTATCAAAACATCCTCAATCTTGTAATCCTTCTCATATTTAGACAAATAACGGTTTGTAGATTTGATTACATACTCCAAATAATCGTAATTTTCTAGTTCAAAATGAACAATTAAATTCAGTAAACGGGCAAAACTGTAAATATCTTGACGCAAATTTTGTTCGTTATCATTTAAAACTTCAATCAAATAGGAAAGCGATTTTTTGTATTCTCCAATTCCAAAATAACTGTAAGCTTTGTTGTATAAAAACAGTAATTCTTGTTCTTTACTCAACTTGTCCTTAATGATTGCAACTTTTTTATCTATTTCCTGAATTAAATCTACCGATTTAGCAAATTCGCCCATTTTGTGTAGCAAATTTAACTCTTGATTGTAGGTATTTGCAAAGATTTTGATTGAAATATCAGTTGAATTAAAGCTTTTAATTTCATTTAAACTACGCAATTCAACAAGCATGTTTTTTGCACTCTCAAAATCGGAACTATCAATGTAACAACGCAATAGATGAAACATCGTCATCACATAACGTTGTGGAGAATCTTCTTTAATTTTGGGATTGCTATCTAAAATTTCGCGTGTACGATTAAAAAATTGAAAACTATCTGCATAATTTCGGTTTGTCGCTGCACAAAGACCCTTTATGTAGTAACAAATGGAAGCAGCTTTTTTAGATAAGGCTGTATTTTTTCCTTTGATTAAGTGGTAATCAGCAATATCTTCAACAATTTTCCGTTCTTTTTCATTTCGAGTAAAGCCTCCACTTCTGAATATTAAGTTTACTTTTGAATAAATGACTTGATATTCAGCAAGATTTCTCAATTTAGCGATAACCAATTCTTCTTCTGTTACTAATTCATCTAAGTTTGTTGAGAATTCTCCTTCTTCGTAAGCTTCCTCCAATAATTTTTTTTGCCACGAAATCAATTCATACCAATAATAGAATTTTTCATAATCAGCAGCTAAGGTTTTTGCACGCGCTACAAATTTTTCACATTCTTTGTATAAAGCTTTATTGTATAAAATTTCAACATTTTTTATTTCCTGCTTTAAAATACTGCTAACAGATTGTTCGCTATAAAAAGAACGTAAACTCTTTAATATTAAGCGGTAAAGATGATTTTTTTCCGATGGTAAATGCTTGATAAATGTTTCTTTTTTAAACTCTTTTTTAATCGCCTCTTCATCGTACTCCTCTTGTTTTTCGATTACATCAAAAATTTTCAAGTAATTCTTATCACCAGATTGCAAAGCTGAACTCATTTTGAAAAATCGTTTTTCTGATTTTGTAAGCGATTTTACGAGTTTAAACAATTCTGTAGATGGTTTCATCGGATTCTGATTAAAAATTTATGTTTTAAAGATAAAAATAAAAATTCATTGTTGTAATCCTAAAGTTTAAAATCAATCCTAATTCTTGAAAAGCTAAATAAAAAAAGTCCCTCTAAATTTAGAGAGACTTCAAAGTGTAAACAAACTACACAATTTTACAATTATTTAAATTTCAATTATTTAAGCATAATTTTTGTTCCTTTTTTTAGATTTTCATCCGCTTGAGATAGCTCGTTGAATTTCATTAATCGTTGAACTTTTATTCCTTCTTTTTGTGCAATCATTCTTAAAGTTATTTCTTCTTTAACTTCAAACGTTGCATTTGTTTTAGATTTACGTTTTTTTGGAGCTAAATAAATAATATCACCAGCAACCAAACAATCTTTTTTCTCTCCAAATTCATTGTATTTGTACAATTGCCACATACCGATACCAAATTCTTTTGAAATTCTATAATATGTATCTCCTTTTTTAGCGACGATGTATTTGATGTTATTTTTATGTGTCTCAACAGTGTGAGCATTCGCCATAATTGATTTCACAAGTTCTTTTTCAACTTGTTCTTTCTTTATTGTATTTAACTTTTTTGGACTGATGTTGTTCAAATCCAACTCACTTAAATTTAATTTTTCAATGATGTCAATTAATAATTGAGGATATTTTGGATTTGTTGCATAACCAGCATCTTTTAAACCTTGAGCCCAAGATTTATAATCTGTAATATCATAATCAAATAAAGCTGAGTATCTTGTTTTTGATGTTAAAAACAAACTGTGATCCAAATAAGATTGGCTTGCATTTTCATATTTTCTAAAACAATCATTTGCTTTATCATCATTTTTATAATACGTCTCACCTGTCCAATTTGAACATTTGATACCAAAATGATTATTAGCTTGTTGAGCTAAAGTAGAATTTCCATTCGCACTCTCTAAAATCCCTTGTGCCAAGGTAATACTTGCAGGAATCTTGTATTCACTCATCATTCCAACCGCTTCATCTTTCCAAAGAGAAACGTATTCTTGTTGCGTGTATTTTTTTGTTTCTTCAGCAAATGTTAAATTCGCTAATAAAAGTCCAACTATCAAGTGTTTAGCTTTCATACTTTTAATTTTATTAATAGTATTACGCTACTTATCAACAAAAGTTACACTTGTTAACAATTTATTGTGTGAACAAATATTTTCAACTTTAATTTTGTTTAAAATTACAATGCTCAAACTGACATTATTTCAGTTTTAAAATCTAAAAATCATCAAAATCACGACATTTTGTCTTAAAAACCGCTTTGGAATGTAAATTGACCATTTTAAAACAACTAAAAACCTTACAAAATGGATTTTAATAAATTTACACTAAAAGCCCAAGAAGCAATTCAACAAGCTCAAACTATTGCAGAAACAAATAGTCATGGAAGTATTGAAAATGTTCATCTTTTAAAAGGAATTTTTCTTGTTGACCAAGATGTTGTTCCCTATTTGTTTTCAAAATTAGATGTAAATCAAAAAAACATCGAACAAGTTGTTGATAAAATCATTAGTTCTTTGCCAAAAGTAACTGGTGGTCAATTACATTTAAGTTCAAATGCAAACAAAACTTTAAATAATTCTTTAGTAGAAATTTCTCATTTCAAAGATGAATTTGCGTCCATTGAAATCTTACTTTACAGTTTACTTGAAGCAAATGATTCAATAGGACAAATTTTAAAAGACAATAAAATCACTCAAAAAAATCTAAAACAAGCCATTATGGATTTAAGAAATGGACAAAATGTTACTTCTAACAGTCAAGAAGGGACTTATCAATCACTTGAAAAATACGCTAAAAATCTCAATGAATTAGCTTCATCAGGGAAATTAGATCCTGTAATTGGTCGTGACGATGAAATCAGAAGAGTTTTACAAATTTTAACACGTAGAACAAAAAACAATCCGATTTTAATTGGTGAACCAGGAGTTGGAAAAACAGCCATCGCTGAAGGTTTAGCTCATCGGATTGTGAATGGCGACGTTCCAGAAAACTTGAAATCAAAAATTGTTTATTCGTTGGATATGGGAGCTTTAATTGCTGGAGCCAAATACAAAGGAGAATTTGAAGAACGTTTAAAAGCAGTTGTAAAAGAAGTAATTCAAGCTGATGGAGAAATTATTTTATTCATTGATGAGATTCATACCTTAGTTGGTGCTGGTGGTGGAGATGGAGCGATGGACGCAGCAAACATTTTAAAACCTGCTTTGGCTCGTGGAGAATTAAGAGCTGTTGGAGCAACAACATTAAATGAATATCAAAAATATTTTGAAAAAGACAAAGCTTTGGTGCGTCGTTTTCAAACAGTTTTGGTTGATGAACCAACAACGGAAGATGCCATTTCGATTTTACGTGGAATCAAAGATAAATACGAAAATCACCATAAAGTAATCATAAAAGATGCGGCGATTATTGCTGCCGTGGAATTATCTCAACGTTATATTACTGAAAGACATTTACCAGATAAAGCAATTGACTTAATTGATGAAGCTGCTTCTAAATTGCGTATGGAAATTAATTCCAAACCAGAAGAATTGGACGAATTGGAGCGTAAAATCATGCAATTAGAAATTGAAAAAGCTGCAATTACACGTGAAAAAGACACAAAAAAACTAGAAATAATTGGAAAAGAATTAGCTAATCTTTCTCAACAACGTGATGCTTTTACAGCAAAATGGCAAGCGGAAAAAGATGTTATTGATTCAGTTCAAAAAATCAAAGAAGAAATTGAAAACTTAAAACTGGAAGCTGATTCAGCAGAGAGATTGGGTGATTATGCGAAAGTAGCAGAAATCCGTTACGGAAAAACGCAAGAAGCTGAAAACAAATTGGAACTTGCAAAAGTGAAACTCAATGAAATGCAAGCGAATTCCAAAATGATTAAGGAAGAAGTTGACGTTGAGGAAATTGCAGAAGTTGTTTCAAAATGGACAGGAATTCCAGTTTCCAAGATGATTGAATCTGAAGTTTCGAAATTATTGCGTTTGGAAGACGAATTGGAAAAACGTGTCGTTGGACAAGAAGAAGCAATTTCCGTGCTTTCAGATGCAGTACGCAGAAGTCGTGCTGGCTTACAAGACATGAAAAAACCAATTGGTTCGTTTATTTTCTTAGGAACAACTGGAGTTGGAAAAACGGAATTAGCAAAAGCTTTGGCCGAATATTTATTCAACGATGAAAACGCAATGACGCGAATCGATATGAGTGAATTCCAGGAAAAACACACAGTAAGTCGTTTGGTTGGAGCACCTCCAGGATACGTCGGTTACGATGAAGGCGGACAATTAACGGAAGCTGTTCGTAGAAAGCCCTACTCTATTGTTTTATTGGACGAAATCGAAAAAGCTCACCCTGATGTGTTTAACGTTTTATTGCAAGTTTTAGACGATGGACGATTAACCGATAACAAAGGTCGTTTGGTGAATTTCAAAAATACGATTGTCATCATGACATCGAATTTAGGTTCTCATCTGATTCAAGAAACTTATGATGAAATCAAGGAAGATGAAACAAATGAAAATGTGCTTGATTCTGTTCACGAAAAAGCGAAATTCAAAGTAATGGAATTATTGAAACAAACGATACGTCCAGAATTCTTGAATAGAATTGATGAAATTGTGATGTTTAAACCACTTTCTAAAAGAAATTTAAAAGGAATCGTTACCATTCAATTAAATCTTTTGAAAAAATTGTTGCTCGAAAAAGACATCAAACTTCACATTACAAACGAATCCTTTGATTGGATTTGTAAAACAGGTTACGATCCACATTTTGGTGCAAGACCAGTGAAACGTGTGATTCAGAAACAAGTATTGAACGAACTTTCAAAAGCTTTATTATCAAAAACCATTGATACTTCGCAAGTTGTGGTAATGGATGTTTTTGACGGAAAGATTGTTTTCAGAAAAGCTATAAATGAGAGTGAGGAAATTGCGAACTAAAAATAGTTTGTAGTTATAAGTTCGAAGTTAGTAGTATAAAAATAGGATCAAAAAAAGTCCAAACTTTAATAAAGTTTGGACTTTTAGTTTTTTAGGAAAATAGTAAACTTATTTTTTAATAATTTTAACTAGATTTTGATTTTCAACACCAAAAAAGTATACTCCTTGAGTTAATTTTTCTAAATTAATTGTCATTGATTCACTATATATCCCTCCTTTAATTACTTCTTTACCAATTTGATCCATGATTACAAAATTTGAACCAAGGGCATTATTTTTAAAGCTAACTTGAATTTGATCATCTGTTGGATTCGGATAAACTTGAATTTGATTTAATCCTGAATCTTCATTCATTCCTGCTCCTGAAGTATTTTTCATGCAACGAACTGAAAACCCAGCTTTATTTCCGTTTGCATTAGAACCAATACCAGTATGACTATTACCAAGGCCAAAAAACCAAGAGAAACCTGCCTGATATTCCGTCGATGACCACCAAAAAGCATCAGTTGTTAGTTGCTCATGATTACCCAAATCATCAAATCCTCCAGCTGGATATGCTGAAAAACCAACAGAATTTGTTGCTCCAGTATTCGGAGCTAGCCAAAAATCAATACCACTTACTTTCATTTTTCCTCCAGCTAAATCTATTCCGCCAAGTTCGATAATTAAACTTGACCATTCCGTCTGTGAAGGTACATGCCAATCTGTTGGACATAAATTACGACTATCTTGAACAGCTATTCCATTATATAACTTTCCATAAGGGTCGTTATTAATAGAATTATTATCTGGAAAACCCCAGCCTCCAGTAGTTGCGGTTGTCCAATTACTTGGACTTGTAAAATTTGTTATAGACTCACCATTTGAATACTTCGTTGTTTTCAAATTTTGAACAAGCCATTCCTGGTTGTTTTCATAAATAACGGAAGTATAAACATTTCCATCAACATCTGTTACTCCTGCTCCATTAGTAAAAGTCTGGGCATTGACCAAACCCGAAGTTAATAAAATGGTAAATGAACCAAGTAATGTAGTGATTTTTTTCATAATTTTAATTTATTGATTGATTGAGTTTCAAACATAAACAATTTTTATCAATAAACTTAACAAAATGTTATTTAAATCACAAATTATTTAAAAGTAAATAGAATAACAAAATGAAACTATTAATAAAAAATCCATATCTTTGCAGCGGTTTTTAGTAATCCATTTTGGATAGTTAAAAGGGAATCCTGTTAAAATCAGGAACTGTATCTGCAGCTGTAAGTTCTGTTAAATCTTTTTAAAAGTCACTGTTTCATTATGAAATGGGAAGACGAAAAGAGTTGGAACAAGTCAGAATACCTGCTAAAAACGTTATTTTATTAATGAAGACTTCAGATTAAAGTCCGATTTAGTTCATTGGCTGTGCACGGCTTATGCGTTATTTCATTTATCTGATTTTTTCGACTTTTATTTTTATTTAATTTAAAAAATTATGAGAAAAAATTACTTTTTAGTAGCAATTTTAGGATTGTTCATCACAACAGCTTCGGCACAATTCACAAAAAACGACGTAGAATATTGGATTGGAGAAGGTCCAGATTCAGCAGTTTTTTTAGTTGATTTTAACGAATCTACAACAAATAATTCATTGGCTTTCGGTTTTTTATTTGATGCTTCAACTACAATTTCGGCGAAAGCGATGTTAGATAGTTTAGCTGCTAATGTTGCAGAATTCGGTGTTACAACCCCTAATGGCTTTTTAGATTCTCTTGGTTTTGAAAGCTTAGTTGGGCTTGGTGGAACAGATAGCAAATATTGGGCGACTTATTCTGGAACACAATTTTCAGATTTGACAATGAATGCTGGAATTAGCGAAGTTCTTTCAAACAATTCTTGGTTTGCTTGTTCTTTCACAGCTTTTGATTCAAACCCTCCATACAACACTATTGAGACAATTAGCGAACCAATCGCTGTTGAGAATCCTACTGCAAATATCAATAATCAAACTAAATTAGCTCAATTTAAAGCATTTAAAAATGTAAATAGCGAATTAGTTGTTAACGGATTAAATGGAACTTTGACAATTAACGATTTGAACGGTAAAACAGTTTACAGAGCTCAACATTCAAATTCTTCTACTATTTCTAATCTTAATCAAGGTGTTTACATTTTAACTTTAGAAACTCAAAACGGAATTATTTCAACAAAAATATATTTCTAAACCTAAATTTAAAGTACGATTGCTATTTTGGTAATCGTACTTTTTTATTTTGACAAATAAAGTTCTCATATCATTTTTATTAAGTTCAAATCTGATTTTTTCGCAGATTAAGGAGCAAGAATTGGAAGAAATTGAAGTAACAAATTTGTTATTATTGCCTGTTCCGAAGTTGAATTTCAAATTAAATCGAGAAGAAATCCTCAAACGTCAAGCTTTTGATTTAGGGGAATTGATGCAAAACATTCCAGGAATCTCATTGAAAAATTATGGTGGTTTGGGTGGAATGAAAACGATTTCAGCACGAGGAATTAACGGTTCACATTCAGGAATAATTTTAGACGGATTTTTACTCCAAAATTCTCAAACGGCTCAAATTGACTTAAGCACAATTCAAGTTGATAACCTAAAGGAAATGAATTTCTCTTTCAACAATTCAACAGAAATTTTAGACCTTGTCTCATTCTACTTCAACGCAAACAATTTACGCTTAACAAGTTTTGAAAATCAATTTTCACTCGATACTTTTCAATTGAAATGTAATCTGAAAATTGGCTCCTTTGAGCAAATTGATTCCTATTTATCTGCAAAATGGAATCATAGAAAAGTTTATTTTTCCGTTTTTGGTAAATACAGACAAGCAAAAGGAAACTTTCCGTTTTCAGTTGAAAATTATAAGGAAATACTTTCTTTAGAAAGGACAAACAATCAATTACAAGAATTTTATTCAGGAATTAATTTTGGGTATTTCATCAATCCAAAAAACAAAATCAAATTTAATTTTTTAAGTAGCTTCTCGGATAAAGGTTTACCTGGAGCAGTAATTTTATATAATCCTACTTCAAATCAATATTTGACAAACAAAAATTTCAGTTTAAATTCAGATTACAATTTTCTACATAGAAAAACGAGAGGAAGAATTTATTTATCTCAAAAATACGACGAACTGACTTACCTTGATTCTGGTTATTTAAACACGCAAGGTTTTTTGAAATCGGAATACTTTAATACCTCAATTTCACTTGGGACAATTCTCAGAAAGAATTTCTCAAATGGTTTACAAATTTCAAGTGGTGTTGAAGAAAATTATGCTTTTTTACAAAATAGTACGAATTTTTCAACTGGAATTCAACGCTTCCATTCAAAAGCAATTTTAGATTTTCATTTCCTAAAAAACAACTGGAATTATGACTTAAACTTTGGCTTTCAACACATTTACAATCAACAAATTAACCAAACTAACACCTATCAAAAATTTAACTTTAGTCCTTCCCTATCCATTTATTCCCAGGTACCAATTTATTTCTTGGGAGAACTTAAATTTTCAGCGAGAAGAAGTTTGAGAATGCCAAGTTTTAACGAATTATATTACAATCAAATTGGAAATGTAAACCTGAAACCAGAAATTGCAAATCAACTGAATTTAGGCACTTTTTACAATTTTAACGTTAAAAATAATGTCATAAAATTTACTTTTGATGCTTATGCAAATTTGGTGGAGAATAAAATTGTGGCGATTCCTACAAAAAACTTATTTATTTGGTCAATTCAAAATGTTGGTACTGCTCGAATTTTAGGTTTTGATTTTCAATTTTCTCACGAAAAAAGCTTTAATAAAACTTGGACTTTCCAAAACAGCATCAACTACACATTTCAAGATATTACCGACATTTCAGATAAAAATTCGGAAACTTTTGGAGATCAATTGGCTTATTTACCAAAACATATTTTGAGTGCAAATTTTTCGATTCAATATAAAAATGTAGGTCTAAATTTAAATGCATATTTCAATTCTTTACGTTATGCTTTGAATGAAAATATAAAAAGTAACGAAGTTAAGGCTTTCTATTTCTTCGATTTAACGACTTATTTTACTCCGAAAATCAAAAAATCGAGTTTTCGCTATTCTTTTTCGGCAAAAAACATATTGAATCAATCTTATTCCTACATTCGTAGTTACGCGATGCCAGGAAGAAATTATCTATTATCAGTCAGTTACGCTTTTAATTAAACAAATTATCTTATGAAAAAAATCGTTTATTTTTCACTTCTTCTTGTACTTTTTTCTTGTAAAAAAGAAAAAGATCCTGAAATCATTGTTGCTGACGACCTAAAAAATGGAATTTTAGTTTTGAATGAAGGCTTATTTCAATTAAATAACTCAAATTTATCTTGGATTAATTTAGCTGATTTAAGTATTACTAACGATTTTTTTGAACAGAAAGTTGGGCGTAAATTGGGTGACACCGGAAACGACATGAAACGTTATGGAAATAAAATTTATATTGTTGTAAACGTTTCCAGCACAGTTGAAATTTTGGACGCAAAAACTGGAAAATCAATCAAACAAATAATTTTTTTGAACGGAACAGAAGGAAAACAACCTAGGAACATTAGTTTTTTTGGTTCAAAAGCTTTCGTAAGTTGTTTTGATGGTTTTGTTGATGTTATTGACACAGCTTCACTTGAAATCGAAAAAAGAATTCAAGTTGGACTCAATCCAGATCAACTTATCTCTTCGAATAGTAGAATTTTTGTTTCAAATTCTGGCGGACTTAACAATCCGGTTTATGACTCAACTCTTTCAATAATTAATCCACAAACTTTACTTGAAGAATCAAAAATTGTAGTTGGAAAAAATCCTGGAGGTCTAGAAATTGTCGGAAATAATTTATTTGTCACAGTTAGAGGGAATTTTGGCTCAATTCCAACAACATTAAAACGAATAAATCTTTCAACTTTACAAATTGAAGAAACATATTCATTTAAACCAATCATTTTAGAGAAAATGAATACCAATTTATTGCTTGCTTACGATGAAAATCAAGTTGTAAAAGTGGGTGTTTTTGATGTGCTGACAAATTCATTTTCAAACGCAAATTTAATTGATTTATCAACTATTCAAACACTTTATGGAATCCATTACGAAAGCTCAACAAACAGAATTTATCTCACGGACTCAAAAGATTACACAACGAGTGGAAAAGTTTTGGAATACGCTGTTGATGGAAGTTTTATTCGTTCATTTTCGGTGGGTTTGAATCCAAATTCTTTGTTGTTTTTTTAGAAAAATTTGAGATTTCAACCTAAAACATCAAAAAAATTAAAACAAAATAATTATGAAACTTATTTACTTTTTAACACTAATTCCCTTCTTAAATTTCGCTCAATCGTTTGCTCCACCAGCTGGAATTATTGGAACAACAGCTTTATACAAAGACAGTTCAATTTTTGTCGCTTGGGCAAATGGAATTGACTTTCAACGCGGTTATTTAAATATTTCAAATAAAAGTTTAGGTTTGGCCAGTTATGGATTAGCAGAAAATGCTTTAAATGAAGCTGAAGGAAACTCTTTTGATATTGTCTCATTTGGCGATAGCGGAGTTGCAATCTTAACATTTGAAAATCCGATTCAAAATGGCGATGGAAACGATTTTGCAGTTTTTGAAAATAGTTTTTCTGATGATTACTTAGAATTTGCCTTTGTGGAAGTGAGTTCTGATGGAATTAATTTTGTCCGTTTTCCAGTAACATCAGAAACTCAAACAGCAAGTCAAATTAATGGACTTGGGCTTTCTGATTGTCGTTATGTCAATAATTTAGCTGGAAAATATCGTCAAGGTTATGGAACTCCATTTGATTTGGAAGAATTAGTTGGTCTTGTTGGACAAAACACAGATTTAAATAATATTAGACATGTTAAGCTTATTGATGTAGTTGGAAGTATTGATGCGAATTTCGGTACTTTTGATTCTCAAGGAACTATCATTAACGAACCTTGGCCTTCTGAATTTGCCTCTGGAGGTTTTGATTTAGATGCTGTAGGAGTTATCAATCAATATGTTAATTCCCTTAATGAAAATTCTTTAGTAAAATATATTTCAATTACTGAAGATGAAATTGTTATTTTAAATGGTGCTGATTTTGATTATAAAATTTATGATTTAAGCGGAAAACAATTCCAGACTAAAGAAAACTCTGAAAATAAAATCAGCATTCAAAATTTAGCAAATGGTTTCTATTTTCTTAATTTACAAATGAAGCACGAAAATAAAGTTGTTCGTTTTTATAAAAACTAAAAAGGGACAAATTTCTCTGTCCCTATCTACTATTAATTTAAGATTCTTGTTAAAATTCTTAAGCAATATTCTCAATAATCATTGCCGAAGCACCACCGCCACCATTACAAATACCAGCACCACCGATTTTACCTCCATTTTGCTTTAATACGTTGATTAAAGTTACAATGATACGTGAACCAGAATTTCCAAGTGGATGACCTAAAGCAACAGCTCCGCCATTCACATCAACTTTTTCAGGATTTAGACCTAATATTTTTGTGTTAGCAATTCCAACAACTGAAAAAGCTTGGTTTAATTCCCAGAAATCAACATCTTTAATTTCTAAATTTGCTCTTTTCAAAGCAACTGGAATAGCTTTTGAAGGAGAAGTTGTAAACCACTCAGGATCTTGAGCAGCATCACCATATCCAACAATTTTAGCTAATGGTTTCAAACCATATTTTTCAACTGCTTCTTTTGAAGCTAAAATTAAAGCAGAAGCTCCATCGTTTAATGTTGAAGCATTTGCAGCAGTGATTGTTCCTTCTTTATCAAAAGCTGGACGTAAAGAAGCAATTTTATCTAAAAATACATTTTTGTATTCTTCATCTTCACTCATTAAAATTGGGTCACCTTTTCTTTGTGGAACAGAAACTGGAACGATTTCGTCGTTAAATTTACCCGCTTTCCAAGCTTCAGCTGAACGTGTATAAGAAGTAATTGCAAAAGCATCTTGTTCTTCTCTTGAAATATTGTATTCTTTAGCACAAATTTCAGCACAAGTTCCCATAGGAACTTTACTGTAAACGTCTAATAAACCATCTTTTGTAATTCCATCAAGCATAGAAATATTTCCAAATTTCACACCGTTTCTACCATCAAGGTAATGTGGAACTTGACTCATATTTTCCATTCCTCCAGCAACAACGATTTCATTGTCACCAGCTAATATTGTTTGAGTAGCCAACATAATTGCTTTCATTCCAGAAGCACACACTTTGTTTACTGTTGTACAAGGAACTTCTTTACTCAAACCTGCTCCTAAAGCCGCTTGACGAGCAGGTGCTTGACCAACTCCAGCTTGTAAAACATTACCCATAAAAACTTCATCAATTTGTTCAGCTTTTAATCCTGATCTTTCCAATGCTCCTTTGATTGCAACAGCACCAAGTTGCGTAGCTGGAATACTACTTAATCCACCTAAAAACGAACCAATTGGCGTTCTTACCGCTGAAATTATGTAAACTTCTTTGTTCATATTATGTTTTATTTTTTTGACAAATTTACTAATAATTTAAAGAAAAAATTACTTAAAATTCATATTTTTGTGCACTCAAATTTTATTTTAAAAACATGAAAACAATTTTGTACCTCGCATTCATTTCTCTTTTTTCTATGAACTGTTTTTCACAGGATAAAAAAGACACAACTTATTGGCAATTTAAGTCTATTTTTGGAATAAATGGTACACAAAGTTCTTTTGTAAATTGGTCAGCTGGAGGCCGAAACAATATTTCTGCTTTAGGGTTTTGTGATGCAAGTTTAAAATTCCAAAAAAAAGATTTAAAATGGAGTAACGATTTGAAATTAGCTCTCGGTGGCCTAAAATTTATCGATAGTATTGGAAAAAAAGAAGGTTTACAAAAAACTGACGACAGAATAGATTTTGCGACTTCCTTTGGTTATGAGTTCAAAAAAACTTGGTTTTACACTTTGGTTGGTGGTTTTAGAACGCAATCTCTTGATGGATTTAATTTCCCAAACGATTCAATTCCTGTTTCTAAATTCATGGCTCCAGGATATTTGAGTTTTGCCTTAGGAATTGAATATGCACCAAAAGAAAGCTTTAATTTATTTGTTTCACCAGTTGCAGCAAAAATCACTTTTGTAAAAGACCAAACTTTAGCAAATGCTGGTTCTTTCGGTGTTGAAAAAGCTGAATTTGACAATTTAGGAAATGTAATTAAACTCGGACAAACTGTTAGAAATGAATTCGGTTCTTATTTAAAATTACGTTTTAATAAAGAATTAATGAAAAACATCGAAATGAAGTCTCGTCTTGAATTATTCTCAAATTACCTCCATAATCCACAAAACATTGATGTTAACGCAGAATTGGTTTTTGCTTTTAAAATTAACAATTGGTTCTCAGCAAACCTACAATGGAATTTAATTTATGACGACGATATTGATGTTCGCGATTCAAAAGGTAAAATAGGTCCACGAACACAATTCAAATCTGTTTTAGGCTTAGGTATTTCTTATACTTTGAAAAATTACAAGTAAGAAATCTACTTGAAAATTCACCTTAATCATTTGCTTTTTTCGATTTTATTAGTAACTTTAGTATAGGAAATGAAAATTTCTTAAACCTTTTACACAAACCTAATAAAATCAAGATGAATAAATCTGTAATAATTACTGATGACCTCGTTATGAATAAAATTCATTTTCTAAGAGGCAAAAAGATAATGTTAGATTCTGATTTAGCAGATATTATATGGAGTTGAAACAAAAAACTTAAAACGTCAAGTAAAGCGAAATTTAGCAAGATTTCCCGAAGACTTTATGTTTGAAATATCGAAAGAAGAGTTAGAAAACTTGAGGTGCCAATTTGGCACCTCAAGTTGGGGAGGAACGAGATATTCGCCAATGGCTTTTTCGGAACAAGGTGTGGCAATGCTTTCAAGTGTTTTAAATAGTGAAACAGCTATTGAAGTAAACATTCAAATCATCCGAATTTTCAATAGATTTAGAGAAACAATATCAGTTCATCAAGATATATTCTTAAAACTTGAGAAAATTGAAAATGAACTCACTTCAAATCATAAAACTAATTTAAAACACGATGAGGAAATACAAGTGATTTTTTCAGCTTTAAAGAAATTACTAAATTCACCTAAAAAAGAACGAGAAAGTCTTGGCTATAAAGTGAAGTGAAAATATAAAAAAAGGTGGACACATTTTGCATCCACCTTGTAATTATTTAATTTTATACTCTAAATCAAGCTATTGCAGAAATAATATCTTGTTTTGTAATAATGTGAAATTTATTTTCAGACATTTCAACTAAAACTGCTGGAGTTTCTTTGTTTATCAATTTTGAAATATCTTCAATACTCGTATTTGCAGTAACTATTGGAAATGGTTTTTGCATAATACTAGAAATCGGAGCATTCAAACGCGATTGATCCTCAATTAAATATTGATAAGTTGTTGAATCATCCAAAGAACCAACAAAATGCCCGTCTTTCATAACTGGAATTTGAGAAATCGAATATTTACGCATTTTCGCAATAGCGTGTGAAATTAATTCTTCAGCATACACAGCAACCAAAGGTTCATCTGAATGATGAGCAACTAAATCGCTTGCAGTTTTGTTTTCTTCTTCCAAGAAACCTCTTTCACGCATCCAATCGTCGTTGAAAATTTTCCCAACATAACGTGACCCATGATCGTGAAACAAAACCACAACTACATCATTTTCAGTTAATTCATTTTGCAATTGCAACAATCCTTTAATTGCTGAACCAGCAGAGTTTCCAACAAAAATTGCTTCTTCACGAGCTAATTTACGTGTATAAACAGCTGCATCTTTATCCGTTACTTTTTCGAAACGGTCAATTACATCAAAATCCACATTTGCAGGTAAAATATCTTCTCCAATTCCTTCTGTGATGTATGGATAAATCTCATTTTCATCAAAAATTCCTGTTTCTTTGTATTTTTTGAAAACTGAACCATAAGTATCAATTCCCCAAATTTTGATGTTTGGATTTTTTTCTTTCAAATATTTTCCAACTCCAGAAATTGTTCCACCTGTACCCACTCCAACAACAAAATGTGTAATTTTCCCATCAGTTTGATCCCAAATTTCTGGACCAGTTTGTTCGTAATGAGCAATACGATTTGATAAATTATCATATTGGTTCACATACCAAGAATTAGGAATTTCTTTTGCAAGTCTTTTTGAAACTGAATAATAAGAACGTGGATCTGTAGGCTCAACAGCAGTTGGACAAACAACAACTTCAGCTCCAACAGCACGCAAAATATCCATTTTTTCTTTGGATTGCTTATCGTTTAAAACACAAATCAATTTGTAACCACGAATAACAGCAACCAAAGCCAATCCCATACCTGTATTTCCAGAAGTACCTTCAATAATTGTTCCACCTGGTTTTAAAAGTCCCGATTTTTCAGCATCATCAATCATTTTCACAGCCATTCTATCTTTCACAGAATTTCCTGGATTAGTTGTTTCAATTTTTGCTAAAACTGTTGCTTTGACATTTTTCGTCAAAACGTTTAATCGAACTAAAGGAGTATTTCCAATTGTTTCTAGTATGTTGTTGTATATTTTCATATCTTTTTTTTAATTTTTTACGATATTTCTTTCCAAATAAAAGTGCATAATCCTTTTAAACATATTTCTTACTGAAAATCCATTTTTACCAACTACTGGAAATCGATCTTTGAATTTTTCAGTATCAATGAACGGTTTTATTGACAAATCGTCTTTCATGTATTCGTTAAAATCAGAAAATTGCTTTTCATTATTTGAAGGTTTAAAAGCCAGTAAATATTTGTATTTCCAAGCACCTTGTTTGTAAGTTAAATATTGGTATTTACCAGATTTACTATTTTCAACCTGTGATGCCTTTCTTTTACCGAAAAAATTAGAAATTCGGCTAATAAAAATTCCTGGAAAATAGGAACGATATAAAATTTTGACGGAAGGAAAAACGTTTTTTGAAACATCGTCCAAAAGAATATTTTTAAAACCAATTTCTTTCAAATCTTCTAGGTATTCTTTTTCATAAATGAAATGATCAACAGCCCAAGTTTTTGCAAACCTTCTTGTGTTTTCCTTCTCAGACTCATTTTGAGGAGTTCTAAAGTACCAATCTGCAACAATTAATCTTCCTCCAGGTTTTAATACCCTAAAAGCTTCCTTTAAAAAAACATCTTTTGTTTCAGAATATAATGCACTTTCAATGGCAAAAACCACATCAAAAGTGTTGTCTTCAAAATTAGTATTATAAAAACTTTGGCAGGAAAAATCTGTCAGATCATTTTTATCTAATTTTTGCTTGTTTGATTTAGCTTTTTCAATTTGTGATGATGAAATTGAAATTCCACGTACTTTACAACCAATATTATTTGCTAAAAACAGTGAAGTTCCTCCTACACCACAACCAGCATCTAAAACAAAATCATCTTTTGTAATTTGTGCATGCCTTGCAATTTGAAAATTCATATTCCAAAGTGCCTGTCTGTTTGTTAAAGTATTTTCATCCCAATATCCTAAATGCAGAGCCAAAGATTCTTTCAATTGCCATACAATTTCATAATCCCTATTACATTCAGCGTAATATTCTTCAATTTTTACTTTATGATTTGACATTAAATTCTATTTCACTTTATTTTTTACCTTTTAATTTTTCCTGTTGAGCTTTTTGCATGTTTTCTAAACGCTCCTGAAACTTAGATTTAGCTTTCGGTTCACCGTTTGTAACTTTCGCTTTTTTGGCAGACATTTTTGCTCTTAATTTCTCTTCATCAACAAAGAAATACTTGATTGCCAACATGATTAAAATTGAAATCAAAGTTGAAATAAAGTAATAATAACTCAAACCTGATGAATAATTATTGAAGAAGAAAATCATCATGAATGGGAAAATATACATCAACACTTTCATGTTTGGCATTCCAGGTTGTTGCTGTTGTTGCATTTGACCACTATTCAAATAGGTATAAACCAAAGTTGTAATAGCCATCAACAAAGTGAATAAGGAAATATGATCTCCGTATAATGGAACATAATATCCAAAATCAAAAACTGAATCGTAAGATGATAAATCTTCAGCCCAAACGAAAGGTTTTTGTCTCAACTCAAAAGAAGCTGGGAAAAAACGGAAAACCGCTAATAAAATTGGCATTTGAATCAACATCGGAATACAACCAGCCAAAGGAGAAGCCCCACTTTGCTTGTATAAAGCCATCATATCCATTTGCTTTTTCATTGCATCTTCTTTCTTTGGATATTTTTTTGTTAACTCATCAATTTCTGGTTTCAAAATCTTCATTTTTGCTGAAGAAACGTACATTTTCCATTGAATTGGAGTTAAAAACAATTTGATTAAAAGTGTCAATAATAAAATTACCAATCCAAAACCTAAACCTGTTGAAGCAATTACGTTAAACATTGGTTGAATTGCGTAAATGTTAATCCATCTAAACAATCCCCAACCGTAATTGATAATATCCTCGTAATTAGAATCATAGGATTTCAAAATTTCATAATCGTTTGGTCCAAAATACCATGACATTTTTGCTGTAGCATCGTTTCCAGCTAAATCTAAACCTAAAGTCGCTTTGTATTTTTTAATGTGTGAATTAAATTTCTCGTTTCCTTCTTTGAAGTTCGTGATTTTTAATTTCGCTTTGTTTTTTGAAAATGCAACATCAGGTTTGATGATAGAAGTGAAATAACTTTGTTTGAAAGCCACCCATTCTACATTTTGTTCCATTTTTTCTTCATCGTCAGCCATTTCGCTCAACCAATCAAACTCTTCGTTTTTGTATTTAAAACAAATTGTAGAAACTCTTTTTTGTTCGCTCAACAACCTTTCAGTTTTGTACATGTCAGCTGTCCAATCAAAAGTAACTTCCTGAGCATAAAAACCTTTTTGTTTGATATCGTAATCCATATCAAACTTTCCGTTTGTCAACTTGTAAAAATAAGTGATTGATTTTCCTTTTTCAGGAGACCATCTCAATTTAATGCTGTTTTTTGTTTTTCTGATGATTTTGAAATCTTTATCAGCAGTTTCAATTGTACCAGCTTTTGTAACAATTTTCAAACTATTTTTAGAATCTTCAGCACCAAATAATTTCAAAGGTTCATTCTTTTTACTTTTTGAAACAAAATTTCTGTACGATTCAAATTCTTTCAAATATGCAGCAGAAACAATTCCACCTTTTGTAGAAATCTCAACTTTTAATTTATCTGATTCTAAGGTGATTATTTCTTCTTTGACAGGTTCAACATCTAAATGCTCTTTTAAATCTGAGTTTTTTGCATTTAAAACAGGTTCTTTTGAATCCGCTTTATCCACAACTTTCGTTTTTGAATCAGTGTTCTTTTCAGCTTCTTCTTCCTTTTTATCTTCTAAAGCAATTTCTTTTTTCTCTTTTTCTTTAAGTGCGTTTTGCTTTTTTAATTCTTCCGCAGAAGGCTTATTCAATAAAGTAAAGGTAACTAAAATCGTACCTATTATTCCTAAACCAATGATGGTATTTTTATCCATTTTTTATATTTAATTATGCTTTTTTCTTTAAATTATATTCTGTCCACGCTAACGCTTAGGAAATCAAAGCTTCGCTTTTCTTCTGTATTTTCTTAAATTCAATTGCTGCACCAATAAATCCAACAAATAAAGGATGTGGATTTTCTACCGTACTTTTATATTCTGGGTGAAATTGTACTCCAACAAACCATGGGTGATTTGGAATTTCTACCACTTCAACCAAACCTGTATCTGGATTTGTTCCACAAGCCAACATTCCTGCGTCTTCAAATTGCTTTAAATATTCGCTATTGAATTCATAACGATGTCTGTGTCTTTCTGAAATCAACTCTGAATTATATGCAATTGCCGTTTTTGAATTTGGTTTCAACTTACATTTGTAAGCTCCCAAACGCATTGTACCACCAAAATTAGCTATATTTTTTTGTTCCTCCATCATGCTGATTACAGGATCTTTGCAATCAATATCAATTTCAGAAGTATTTGCATCAGCTAATTTCAATACATTTCGAGCAAATTCAATTACTGCACACTGCATTCCCAAACAAATTCCTAAAAATGGAATGTTATTTTCTCTGGCGAATTTTACAGCATCAATTTTTCCTGAAATTCCTCTTGAACCAAAACCTGGAGCAACTAAAATTCCATCTAAATCTTTTAATTCAGATTCAATGTTTGCTTTCGTTAATTTTTCTGAATGAATCCATTTAACGTTCACACGACATTTGTTTGCAACACCTGCGTGAATAAATGATTCAGAAATAGATTTATATGAATCTTTCAATTCAACATATTTTCCAACCAAACCAACAGTAATTTCTTTCGTTGGATTTTTTAGTGTATGTAAAAATGATTTCCAATTGTCTAAATTAGGAACTGTTTTTGAAGGTAAATTTAATTTCTCCAAAACAACTTTATCTAATTCTTCTTCTTGCATTAAAAGTGGAACATCGTAAATTGTTTCGGCATCACGCGACTCAATAACTGCGTTAATACTCACGTTACAGAATTTTGCAATTTTTTTACGAAGCGTCAAATCCAAAGCATGTTCTGTTCTACAACATAAAATATCTGGCTGAACACCTAATTCAAGTAATTGTTTTACAGAATGTTGTGTTGGTTTTGTTTTTAATTCTCCAGCAGCAGCTAGATATGGAATTAAAGTCAAATGAATTACCAAACAATCACTTTCAAATTCCCAAAGCATCTGACGAACCGCTTCCACGTAAGGAAGAGATTCAATATCTCCAACAGTTCCTCCGATTTCAGTAATCACGATGTCAAATTCACCTTTTTTACCTAAAATCTGGATTCTATCCTTGATTTCATCTGTGATATGAGGAATTACTTGAACAGTTTTTCCTAAAAACTCACCTTTACGCTCTTTTTCGATAACAGCTTGGTAAATTCTACCTGTTGTAACGTTATTAGCTTGAGAAGTTGGAACATTTAAGAAACGCTCGTAATGACCTAAATCTAAATCAGTTTCGGCTCCGTCATCTGTTACAAAACATTCTCCATGTTCGTAAGGATTCAAAGTTCCTGGGTCAATATTGATGTATGGATCTAATTTTTGAATGGTTGCTGTGTAACCTCTTGCTTGCAATAATTTTGCTAAAGAAGCTGAAATAATACCTTTACCAAGAGATGAAGTAACACCGCCTGTTACAAAAATGTATTTTGTTGAATTTGACATGAAAATTAATTTGTAACTACGGGAGGCAAAAGTAATACATTCTTCTTACATTTTCTAATTAAAAGTTGTTAAATATCAAGCTTGTTTATAATTTCCTAAAATGAATCTTGAAAATATTGCTTAATTTTGAAGAATTAAATTGTTAGTTCCTTAAAAGTGAGAAAGTTCTTACCTCATATTTCCATTCTTGTTGCTCTTATTTCTGGATTATTTCTTCTAATAAAATTGAATAATGATCAGGTAAAAAGTAAGGAAGAAACTTATCAAACTAAACTTTTACAAGCTCACAATGACGCTGAAACAAAATTATTAGCAAATATCAATGTTTATAAATCACTTGTTTCAGCAATAAAATCATATTCGCACAATTTGGATAAGTTTCCAAATAAATTTGAAATGCAAGAATACTTGCACGAACTTTTACAGGAAATTAATTTTAAAGATAGTTTGGCTGTTTCTTTGGTTTCAAAAGATCAAACTTTTCTTTATTCTGTTACACCTTTCGAAATCGATCCTTTTGGACTTGAAGGTTTAAATGTAAGGAAAATGCGTCCAAAAAGCGAAATAGACAAGTTAGATAGTTTGATGAAGTTTAGCGATAAAATTACTTTATTTGCTCCGATTAATTTAATTGAAGGTTATCCCGCTTTTCCGTTTAATTTTTCTGCAAAAACAAAAAACGATAGTGTAATCGGATATATCGCACCCGTTTTAAGTACAAATTATCTTCTTCAATCCATTCTTGAGAAAAATAAAACTTATGAATTTTACCATAAATTTTCAATTAATGGAAATGAATTCAATCGTTTTAAAGTTTATGACGGAACCAAATCTCGAAACAAAAAGAAAGATAGAGATAAAGTGTTGGATTTTGATAACAAGAACTACAAAAAACTCATTTCCAATATTGACTTTTGTGGTTTGAATTTACAAATTGAAACACGTTACAAAAACTTAGAAAAGCAAGAAATCTTCTTCCCTATTCTGATTTTCGCTTGGTTCATTCTTTTCGTTATTTTCATCATTATCAGTCTTATACAACTTAAAAAGAATCAAGATTTTGTAATTAAATTAAAAAAAGCAAATGAAGAGATTTCTCAAAAATCTATGCAGCAAGAAAAAAATATTTTGCAAATTCAAAACCTAGTAAAAGAAATTCATCACCGCGTTAAAAACAACCTACAAATCATATCTAGTTTATTGAATTTACAAAGTTCCGAACAAACAGATCCTAAAATTATTCATATTCTTCAAATGTCGAAAACAAGAGTTGAGTCTATGGGATTGGTACACAGTAAATTGTATGGAAATGAGAATTTTAAATCAATAAATTTAAAAGAATACACCTTTAATTTAATGGAAAACATTTCTGAAGCGATGAATAGCCACACAAAAAAGGTTAACTCATCCATACATATTCCATCAGAATTAGAAATAAATATTGATACAATCATTCCGCTTGGTTTAATAATCAATGAATTAGCTACAAATTCCTTTAAATATGCTTTTCACAATGTTGAATCACCAGAAATCAGTATTCAAATCGAAAAATCCGAGGAAAACAAGCAATTCAAATTAATTTATACTGACAACGGATCAGGTTTTGACTTTGAGAAAATTCAAAACAGTTCTTTTGGTTTGGAATTAATCAAAATGTTGACTGAACAATTAAAAGGAGATATCGCTTACGAAAGGGAAAATAATTCTAAAACAACAATCGTATTTTACGAGAGTTAAAAGTTCAACTAATAAAACTTGATTAATCTTCCGACAAGACAATTAATTTATCTTCTTTCGCAAATTCAATAAGTTCAGATTTCAAAGGGTTTACAACGACACCATAAGCTTGTGAATTGTCAAAACTTAAATTAGCTATTCTATATCCAATTGCAGTTTGACCTTTTCTTTTTGCACTTTCTAATATTGTGTAGAAATCAACCTTTTCTCCCGGAAGAATATAATCACTTACAGGTTTAAGGTAAATTTCACTTCCATCGGCATCAAATAAATCTTCAAAAACACGCATTAAATGTTTGTTTTCAGAAACTTGTGACATTAACAAACTTATTAATTTATCACTAACGACAAAATCATCAGCTTTGGTAACTTCCGCCAAATCTCGGTTTTTAATATCCAACATCTCGCTCACAATTTTCATATCTTTTCCTGTTTCTTCCATAATGCGACGAATATGAAGAAGTGTAATTAATGTTTGAGCATCAGCATCTTGCATATCCATTTCTGCTTTGTAACACAATAATTGAACGCTGTTGTATGTTGTCAAATCTAATTTATCAATCACCTGTCTTGAAGTCGTGTCGTCATGTTGAAATTCTAACTTGATATTTTTAAGTGTTTTAGCAATTTCAGTGATTTCCTCCCTATCGTCATCGTAAGTTGAAACAACTTTCATGTAAGAATTTGGTCCCACATAATTATCCATTTCACGAATGATAACCAAAGCTCTTTTGTTCCAGCCCAGCATAATAATGCGTTCCGCTTCAACCAATCCTGAATCAAAGTTAACAATCGCATTTTCATTCGATGGTTTACTACTTTTTTCACTTGACAAAACTAAGGTGTCATCGTCTTCTGTAATTGCGATTACTTTATCTCCTTTTTTTAGGATATAATCCATTGGAGGATTGATTTTCACACTTTCATCGGCATATTGAAGTCCCATCACAGCAGAATCTTTGTAAGCAAAAATTACGTCAGAATAAGGTTTTCCAACTAAAGCTTGTTCTTCTTTGAAATAAATTTCTGCCCCATCAAAATCCATTAATTCAGTGTAGACAATACTTAAGCCACTTTGACGAGATGTTTGAACCATGATTCTACCGATAACATCATCTGTTAAAACGAGTTCAACTTCGTCTTTTCCAACCATTTTTGCAACCTCTAAATTCTTTTCATCTTTAATTTCTGCAATAATGTGATACGCTGCTTTTCGTCTTTCAGGATTATTTGTAATTGCAAGAATCGTTTTAATTATCAAAGGATCAGTATTCCCCTCTTCTGGAGCTAAAATGATAATTGATCTTGATTCTTGTGGATTTACAATTCCCAAATCTGTCATATCATTTGGAATTCCTTTTCTACAAATAATTTTCGTGTTTTTTAAATCCTCTATTTTATTGCGAATTTCATCTTCCATTTCCACTTTGTCCATATCAGCTAAAATCACAATACGTGGCTTTTTCTGATTTTCGTTTGCGATAACCAACTCAGAAATAATCGTAAATATCTTAGAAGACCAACCTAAAATTAAGGTGTGATCCGTTTCAATAACAAAACTTTTTCCTTTGCTTAAATCTTCCAATTTATTGTTGATTCCATTTGATAAAACCCCAATTAAAGCTGAGAAAATAAAAATCCCTCCAAGGGTTACAACGATTCCAATTCCTCTATACGGCCAACCTTCATCACCTCCAACAGTACCAGCATCCATTGTTCTCATCAAACTCTGCCAAGCACCTTCAACAAAACTCAATGATTCTCCACCTTCAGGAGCAATGTGTGTAAGAGCTAAAATAGTCGCAGCAATAATGACAACGATTAAAGAAATAATTCCCAATAAAGCCATCATTGCTATTGGACCTTTACTCATTAAGTTATCAAATTTATACCTGAATTTTTGTTTGAAAGTAATTTTGGTCATGTTAGAGTTTTTAATTTTAATGGATAAAAATACAAATTAATTTGTAAAATTAAAAACGACTATTTTTCTTTGATTATTAAGCCATTTTCTGGAATCCAAGAATCGTATTCGATATCTTGTGCAACTTTTTGAGCAAAATCTTTTCCTTTCATTTTTGAAACAAAATGTAAAGCCCCGTCTATTCCTGCTGAAATTCCAGCTGTAGTAATCACATTTCCATTGTCCACAAAACGAACATTAGGTAAAACTTTAGTCTTTGGTAAAGCAGTTTGAAGTGCTTCAATTTGAGTATGGTAAGTTGTCGCTGTCAAACCATCCAATATTCCTGCTTTTCCTAAAATAAAAGCACCTGTGCAAACTGAAATAAAATAATCTGTTTTCGCTTTTCGAGCTTGAATCCAAGAAATTACTGCAGTATCATTTGTTGGTTTTGAATGTGCTCCACCAAAGAAAACCATCACATCAGATTCAGGAGCATTTGTTATATCAAAATCTGGAACAAACTTCAAAGTTCCTTGCGTTGTAATTTGTTCCTTGGTTTTAGAAACGATAAAAACATTAAAACCAGCAACAACAAAAACTTCTAAAGGTCCTGCAAAATCTAAAATTTCAACATTGTCTTGTAAATAAAAACAAACTGAAATTTCTTTTTCAGCTTCTTTCTTTAAAGAAGGTTTTTCAACTAAAGCCATTCCACAATGTGGGCATTTTCCAGCTTTTTCGAACGTTAAATCGTCACACGAACCTCCACAAGGAGCACAAACAAATAGTTTTTTAATAGAATTAGAATCTTGAGAGAAAGTAGTACTAAAACTTAAGGAAAGAATTAGAATTAGGAATATTTTATTCATCTTTTTAGTTCAAAAGTAATCAATTTTTAATACCAATTACTTCTTAAACTTAAATTGCAAAGTAAAATAAAAATTTCTACCATCTGAAGGTAAAATACCAGGCCCAGGATAGGCTGTAGCCCTACGGGTGTAATAACTAGCGTTTAAAACATTGTTAATTCCCGTTTCTAGCTGGATTAACTTTTTAAAATTGTAACGCAAAGAAAAATCCATCACATAATAACTTGGAATAAATCCAATTACAGCATCACCACTTGCTTCATAAGAATTTGAAGCATCGCTGTATTGTCCACTGTTGTATGAAAATTGTATTTGAGCTTGAAATTTAGTTGTTTTTAATTTCAAACCCGATTTCAACATGATTGGACTCACGTATTCAACATCTTTACCAATGTAATTTGTTTCTTTTGAACGAATATATTTCGCTTGAATGTAGGAGAAATTGACAAAAATTGTAGAGCTAATTTTAGCCGAATCCTTGAATGCTTTTATGAAATCAAACTCAAGAAATGTCTCAACTCCCATATTTCGAGCATCACCGATATTTGTTCTCACTTTTTTAGTTCCATTCTGTTCTGGAGCTAAACCAATTTTATCACCATAAAACAAGTGAAACAAAGCTACATCTGCATACAAATAAGATTTTATAAGCCCTCTAAAACCTAATTCAGTAGTTGAACCATATTCATCTTTTATCAAGGTATCAACAATGATATTTGGGTTGTTGATTCGAATATCGGTGAAATTAATTGCACGGTAATTCAAACAAAAATTTGTGTACAGACTTGTGTGTTTGCTTGTTTTAAACGAACTTCCAAGACCATATAAAGGCACAATTCGAGTCAAGGAATTTTCATCTTCAATCTTGTAAATCCCTAAAGTATCGTGAGTTAAGGGATGAGCAGAATATTGCTTATAAAATCCTGATGATGAACTTTTTATATTCTCCAATCTAAAGCCTGCATTTAAAGTGAATTTATCGCCCAAAAACCAAATATTTTCAACAAAAAAAGCTAAATTTTGTGAAGGAAAAGAAAAAGAAGAGGTTTCTAAATCTCTTGGATTTAAAAATGTATAATTCGCATCACTATCCGCTGAAGCTCTTCCTTGGTCGGATTGTGTTTGTCCTTGATAATAGCGTAAACCCACCAAAAAAGCGCCTTTAATTAGATTCTCATTTTTGTATCTTGATTTCCATGAATCAATTTTGTGCTTTTTAAAGAATGAATAACGAGTCAAAAAACGTGCTTCTCCACCTAAATTTCTAAAATTTCCCGAAATTAATTCTCTATTTCCACCAATATCTGTTTGGTTGATTTTACCTAAAAAACCTAGAGAATATCTGTCGGAATGCATGCCAAAAGCGCGAACATTAAATGTTGATTTAGCAGAAATTTGATAATCGTAGTGCATGGCTAAAATATTCCAATTCACTTTAAACCAATTTCGCTCACGTACACTTTGAAGAGGATTTGCTTCAAACATTTTATCTGTTAATCCACCAGCTTGCTGAGCATCGTAAGTCATTCCGGTGTATTCAAATCTCAGGTGTTGTTTTTCTGTTAAATAAACTCCAACTTGAGCAAAAAGTTGATTTTGATTGAATTTACTGTTGTCACGATAACCATCTCCTAATTTTAATTGATGGTACACTTGATATTCCATGCGATTGTGAGAACCACTCACACGGTTAAAAAACCCTAAATAACCAAAACTTCCAACAGTATTTCGAGACGTAAATTCAAAAGGAGAATCTTTGACTGGATCTTTAATCACAAAATTCATCAAACCGCCAAATTGTGTTCCATACTGCAAAGATGCAGAACCACGAATGATTTCAATAGCTGAAAGTGCTTCCAAAGGTGGAGTGTAGTAACTTTCAGGATAACCCAAAGCATCAGCACTGATGTCGTAACCGTTTTGTCTCATGTTGAAATTTGCAGCACGATTCGGCGATAAACCTCTACCTCCTACTCCCATTTGAATTCCAGCTCCATCACTTTCCCAAATGTTTAAACCTGGAACTTTTGCAAACAATTCACGTGGATTTCCAGATGATTTTGCTCCTCCTTGTCCTTCAGTTTGAATAATTGTACTTGTTCCCGTTGCAATCTGAACTCCACGAACAGGAGGCAAATAACCAATATCAAAATTATTTAAGCGATTTCTTACAATTTTTGTCTCTTCAAGTTCGGTAACATTTGTTTTTAAGACAACTTTCAAATTTTTCGTAAATTCTTTTGTGGAAACAGCTTTTTTTAGATATTCATTATGGAAAAACACAATTGAATCTTTTTCACAGGATTTAAAGGTGAATTTCCCTTCAAAATCAGAAAATAATTTCGAATTTCCGCATAAAATTTTCACGCCATAAATAGCCTCATTCTTTTCATTTACAACTTTCCCACTAATTTCTTGTGTCATAAGAAAATTAAAACATAAATTCACAAAAAAGAACGCTATTAGAATTTTTCTACCCATTTTCTATTTGCAAAATTATATGAAATTCTCGATAAATCGTGTCTTTTTGATACAAAAAGCTTGTGCGGCCTACCATTTAGACTTACAAACGATTCAACACGTATGGCTGGATTTTTTAAATGGAATTTATCTTTACTAAAAACCAATAAAGTATCTGAAAATTTACTTTTCAAAAAGTCAGCATATTGCAAGATAAAATCAGGTTGTGTTGACATTTGATCGATTTGTGAACAAGTCAAGTATTTTGAATTATCGACTTCAATTTCACCTTTTGTTTTTTTGTCTTCCACATAAAATGTCGCCAAACCTTCTTTGTGCATCAACATCACTCGCCAGGAAAAACGCATTCCTTCTTCTGTCCAAAAAATATTTCCCTCGTAAAGAAGATACCTAAATGGAATTGTAATTTGGAGAAAAATATAAAGTGAAATCGCAATAATAATGAATTTACTTTTGGATTTCTGAACAATATTTGCTGTAACAGATTTTATTTTTAAAATTTTTGATAGAAACAATAAAATTTTCTCATGAAATTCAGCCGAAAAGAAAATTAAAGTTGAGAAAATCATGACCCAAGGAAAAACGCCAATTGGGAACAAAAGCCAAGTCAAAATATGGAAAACAATAACGAAAATGTAAGCATATTTTCTTGTTTTATATGAACTCAAAAAAAATGGAATTGTTAAATCGTAAATACAGCCAAACCATGAGAAAACAAAAGCTGTTAGTGTGGAAGCGAAAATCCGACCGACATAAGGTAAATCTCTATGTGTTTGCAGCCAAATTTTCAAGGGCTGAGCGTCAACAATCCAATCAGAATTTAGTTTTGCTAAACCTGCAAAAAAATAGACGCAAGCCAATTGGAACTTTAAAATCCAAATTGTCCAAGCTGGGACTAAATTTCTTGCAATTTTAGGTTTTCGTTGAGAATCAATCGAAAAATTCGCATTTGCAGGAAGACAAATCAGCAAAAAAGCGATTAAACTCACAAAATAATAATGATTTAGGTAATATGTTTTATCTAAAAGTTCAATGTAAGTGAAAAGTAAAAAAAACAAAACGGTTGAAAGGCGGTAAAATGCTCCTAAAATGATCCCAAGACAAGCAAAAGCAAGCAAAATAAAGGGAAGATACATCCAATTTCCTGACAAAGGTTTTACCCAATCAAAGCCTAAATAAGTAAAATGAAATTTTGGATTGATGTATAATTCTGCTACCCAACCTTTGGAAATAAAACGCAAAGTTCCAAACAACATCAAAGAGCCAAAAATGATTCTAAAAACAATTAATGGAGCAATGTTTACCGATTTAAAAAAGATATTTTGTATGTTGGAGTTGAAACTCATTAATTAGCTGAAAATTCAAAAAAGAATCCTGCAAAGATAATTCACTTCAAGAGATTTCTCAATACCTTAAAAAGGGTATAAAACTATTCTAAAAATGGTTTTAAATCTTCACTGTTAAACCAGCAATCATGATTGGACCTCCAATTCCCATTTCAAAGTTAAAACCTACATTTTTTGACAGAAAATAACGAAATCCTAAATCAAATCTTGCAGAAACAGGTAAAACTGTTGCAAAAATACTTTTTTCATTTAAATTCGGAAAAGAAGAATCAAAGGTGTATTTTCTTGAATTCATCCCGAAACCAAAACCAACATACGTATCTAATTTTTCTCCAACAAAAAAATGATATTTAGCATTCGCTTGAAACCTAAAACGTTGCATGTCAACAGTAATAAAATAAGTACTATCAACTACATTATTCGTATTTAAAGAGTCTATTTGCCCCTTAATGTTGTAGGAATTATAAATACAATTGATTCCAAATGATATTTTATCTTTAAAAAAATAATCTACTTTTATTCCAAAAGGTCCAGTTGATTTTAATTCAGAATCATGAATCCTTTTAATATTTTTTAAAACAATTTTTGAAACATTTGGAAATCCAACATAAGGTTCGATTACAAAATTTCCTTTTTCAACTGCTTGTGAGAAAATATTTGTTGACAACAAAAAAAGAATCCCAATTAAACAAATTTTCTTCATTCGACTTAAAAATAAAAAAGCAGCCTAAAAAATTAGACTGCTTTTAAAAACATAAATTATTTTTTAATTTTCCATCAATTTAATTAAGTTTAATGCTGAACCAGCTTTAAACCATTCAATTTGAGAATCGTTGTATGTATGATTCAATAAGATTGATTCTTTCGAACCATCAGCATGAATCATTTCCAATGTCAATTGTTTTCCTGGAGCGAAAGACTCTAAATCAACAA
>JAZKEO010000026.1:0-4863 GCA_040386975.1 Bacteroidota bacterium
CCTCTCAAAAGTTGTGAATAACTTTATGATGCTTTACATAGGAGTAGCTGTTATACCACGTTTTTCTTTATTTCTCTTTCGTATTCTGTGCCAAAACCAAGATAACTAATATCACTTAGTTTTATAATTTCGTTTTCACTCCAATTCGAATCTTCGTCAATTAAATGTAATTCAACTAAATCATTTGTAGTCCATAATATTTTACCAACAAGAAATGAATCTTCATCATCATAGGTAAAAATTGAAACTATTTCTGAAACTAAGCTTTTCAATGAATTCTCTAAATTTGTAAAGTCATTCAAATTAATGTTAGCTATCAAATTTTCTGAATTGTCATTTTTCAATTCTGCATAATCTTTTTCCTCCCAAGTTCTATATTTTTCAACGTCACTGTTTTTCACGATAGTATATCCGTCAAACTTTCCGTTTTCTTCATCAAAATTTAGAAGCATAACTATTTCAGAGTTTGCTACAAGGCATTTTCCTGTGTAAACATCGTCTACATTTGGCGCAAGGTCAATATCGATTATTAATCTTTGTTCTGCTATTTCTTCCATTTGCAATTACGTGTTTAAAATGTTGCTTAACGTTCTGGTACTACAGCGGGTTTGGTACTAAATTAAGCCCTATTCTCGGATTTGCCACTCGAGCGATAGCGAACAGGCGAAGCAAATCATCCCAAATACAAAACCATCTTTCCATTAAGCCAATTACCCAAATCCGTTGTAGTGGCTGTTATATGCAGGTTCTTAGCTTTCAATATTCCACCAAAAATACAGAATGTTGTCTTCCGAATCACTCGTGATGGCAAAATCTCCAATCCCTTTTGGTATTCCGCTTATTGCTTTCTCAAAGTCAATCAGTTTATTTTCTCCAAACTGAATTTCAATTTCGTTTTCTTTTTCAATTACTTTCCAAAACTCTTTTTCTGTTGTTTTTTTAGAAGTCAAAATTAATTTAGATACAGTTTTCCATTTAGCACTTCCGTTTTGATTATTCGGGATTTTAATTTGGTTTTCCGTTGGCTTAGAAATTTGGATTTCCTTTCTGCTAGACCATTCACACTGTTTCATTAAATTGAGCAATTCTACTAAGCTTCCACTTGCAGTTTTATCAACGGTAAAATTCCAACCTGGATAATTTCTTGAATTTTCAAAATATTTCCAAGTATAAACTTTTCCGTCAATTTTATGTTTTTCGATTTTATCTTTCATTCTCCGGTTGTCTGTGGAACTTGCATATAACGTCTTGGTACTACAGCGGGTTTGGGACTAAATTAAGCTCATTCTTCGGATTTGCCACTCGAGCCTTTACTTTGTGTTAGAGTAAAAAACATTAAATTTATTCAAAGGAAAGCAGAGGTGAACTTTCACCCGAGCTAAGCTTAAGACTTAACTATCGCATTAGTCCTCTGCCTTCTCCTTGAACCCGTTGAATTGCTTCAAATAGAATGATAGACATCAAGGTCTAATAAAGGCTCTAAAGAAGTTCAACATTTTTGTTTATCCTAAATCCAAAGTTATGAAAAACTATTTATTTTATGTGGGTATTGATATTTCAAAACTAAAATTAGATATCACTATTCTTGATGTTTCTTCTTTGAAATCGGAACATTTTGTTGTTGAAAACAACATAAAAAGCATTAGTCTGTTTGTCAAAAATCTAAGCAAGAAGATTGACATAAATCAAACTCTTTTTTGTTGTGAAAACACAGGGGTTTATACCAATCATCTTTCGTCTGCTTCAATGGATTTAAAGTTAGATTTATGGATTGTCCCAGCCGTTGAAATAAAAAGATCAAAGGGGATTTCAAGAGGAAAAACCGATAAATCAGACGCTAAAGATATTGCCTATTACAGCTATAGAAATATTGACAAACTCAAACTTTTTACTTTGACAGCTATAGACATTCAAAAACTAAAAATTCTGTATACCGAAAGAGAAAAAATGCTTAAATCATTATTGCTTTTAGAAACAACTAAGGAAAATAAGGGTTTTGCAAGTAAAGAAGTTTTCAAGGAAGTATCATCAATCAATCAAAGTTTAACCAAAACCATTAGAAATGCTATCCGCAAAATAGAAACCAAGATGAAAGAAATCATCAAAGCAAATGCTCAGTTGAACAAACAGACTCAACTCATCAGAACCATTCCTGGAATAGGGGAACAAACCAGCATATATTTAATCATTGCCACAAAAGGATTTACGGCTTTTAAAAATTGGAGACAATTTGCCTATTATTCTGGAGTTGCCCCATTTGAATGCAGCTCCGGCTCTAGTATAAAAGGCAGGACTAAAGTAAATCATATGGCTGATAAAAAAATAAAATCCTTGCTGCAAATGTGCGCTATGACCACATTGAAGTATGATCCTCAATTAAAAGAATATTACAATAAGAAAAAGGCTGAAGGAAAAAATTCTATGCTTGTTTTAAACAATATTAGATGCAAACTTATAAGCAGGGTTTTTGCTGTCATTAACAGAGAAACTTCATATATAAACACGTATAAATTTGCATCGTAGTTTTAACAATTTTTACTTGTTTTTCATCATAGAATGCGATAGCGAACAGGCGAAGCAAATCATTCCAAATACAAAACCAATTTCAAATTAAGCCTAATACCTAAATTGCTTGTAGCGTGTGTTATGTGCCGTATTTTGTTCGTTTATAAATTTTTCGTCCGATAAATATAAGTCCAATTATGTTTAGAATGTTCCAAAGTTGTAATGCAAAGTAAAAAATTAATTGTTGGTTATTCATACTCACTAAACTCCAATATTCTCCTTTTGAACTGTCGTAATTGTCGTCATAATCCATTTGCAAAACACCCAAAATCATATAAATAAAAATGTCAGCTATAATAACCGCAACCCAATAAATAACTTTTTTAAAGTAAACTTTTGTGTTATCCATTTTTCTGTTTCATATAGTTTAAAAGGTCAAGAATGTGTTGTTGTGTATGGGCGTAAAAAATCAGTTCAAAAAACCAAAGTCCATCAGCTAGACTATTATTTTCAATTCGCCATTTTATTTCTGAAAGGTCAATTATTATGTCTGTTAAGTCGTCAATTGCGTCACCGATTGCGTCATCCTTTAAGTTGTCAATATCTTCAATATCAAGTATTGTTTTATATAAACCAAAATCTTTAAAATTGCTTGTAACGTTTTGTCTAATGTCAGAATACTCAGTTTTATCGAACTCTGGAAAATAAGTTTCATCATACTTATATTTTATGTCAAAATAGAGTTGATAAATTTTCACAAGATTTTTTTCCAACTTTTTTTCTTTATCAGAAGTAGCCAAGTTTGGTTCAAGTCCATACTTAACAATTTCGTTTATTGTCGGAATTAATTCTCTCATTTAGGTGGTTTTCTAATATGACACATAACGTTCTGGCACTACAGCGGGTTTGGGATTAAATTAAGCCTTATTTTCGGATTTGCCACTCGAGCGATAGCGAACAGGCGAAGCAAATCATCCCAAATACAAGACCATTTTTCCATTAAGCCCAATGCCCAAATCCGTTGTAGTGGCTGTTATATGCCGTTTTTATTTTTTCTAAGTCTAACAGTTTTTAATATTTCTGGAATTTCGCTCCATTCATCAATCCAAATTGTTCTTACTCCAAATGATGATGAATCAGATTCTTCATATCTCTCAATAATATTAATTAAAAATTTTACTGTATCGTTGATTTCTAATTCCGCTAATGCTTTTTCATTTAATAATTCATGATTCTCCTTCAGAAGGTTCTGTAATCTTATTTTCACAGTATCTTCTTTATGCCTCATTTTGAAAATAAAATGATTTTCTTCCTTTTCTCCTTTTTGCTTTTTAGCAATATCCAAAAGGCGTCTTATGTTTGGGTCTGTTAAAGACGAGCCAATAAAAACACAATTTGAATCTCTAAATTTATTTATTTGAACAATATTATTCCAACTATAAATGTCTATGTATTGTTTATGATAAATTGATTCTCCAAATGTTATTTGATTCTGTTCTGTGAGTTTTCCTTTTTGCTGAAGAAAACCATGAACATGATATATTGGTAATTGACCATCTGGATTCATTCCAATTCCAAAAATTGGTTTGTGTGGAACTTGAACACCAACTTTAGATAATCTTTGTTCAAGTATGTCATCAAAATTATAACTTATTATACTGTCTAGATTAGGACTTTTTCCTGGAGACACACAATAATTAACAATTTCATCCATTAAATCAGATTGTCTTTCAATTTCCAAATTTTCGTAAAGAACTTTTCTAACAGCATCTTCGAATGACAATTTGTTTTCTTCATAGAATTTTTGAAGATAACGTCCAGCAATTAATGGGCTTGGAGAAAATATATTTGTAAAAAGTTTTGAAAGAACTGTTGAAACATTTTGTTCTTTTTCAATTGTCGTTATCATTAATTTTTGAAGAAGTGTGTCCCAATTTGGAAGACCAAACCCCATTGAAACACCTGCGCCTAAAACAAATACCATTTTTTCTTTTTCAAAGCAGTCAATGAGCCTGTTTTCAATCTGTTGCTTGGTCAACGACTTTGATTCAGGTAACTTTTTAATAAAGTCATTTTGAGATTTAGAATTTTTAAAATAGGTCAGGAGTTTTTCAAGTGTTTCTTTTGAAATTTCTGTCGATAATCTTGTTTCAATACTCATATTTTGTTTTTAAAATGGCATATAACGTTCTGGCGCTACACGAGGTTTGGGATTAAAGATGCGAGGTTTTTCGGTTAAACACAAATTTTCCAAGTATAAAACCAACTTTCCATAATCCTAAAACCCCAATCTCGCCAAACGCCTTTTACCAGCAGTTAATTTTATATAATTGAATTTTGTTTCTTCTTTGCCTGCTC
>JAZKEO010000027.1:0-1577 GCA_040386975.1 Bacteroidota bacterium
TTAGAAATCATACTTAAAATTGGAGGTCGCAATTTGCGACCTCCATAGTCAATTATTTCTTATATCCAATTTTGACTCTCTCGCTTTCGTTTTCTTTTTTCTCTGTCAATTCATCCAAATAAGAAAAAACCAATTCAATATTTTTATCGTGATTTTCTAACTTCTTTTGAATCTGAAGAATATCAACTTTAATTTCAGTTGTATCCAAAAGCATTTGTCTCACTTTTGTAAAGATTCGCATAATTTGAATGTTTGTTTGAATTGCTTTGTCACTTTTCAATACACTTGAAAGCATTAGAATGCCATGTTCCGTAAATGCAAATGGCAAATATTTTTGATGTTCTCCTCGTCCTTTCTTTAAGATCACAATTTGTGATCTTAAAGAATTATATTCATTTTCAGTTAGTTGAAACATAAAATCTTCAGGAAATCGCGATAAATTTCTTTTAACGGCTTGATTTAGAACTCTATTTTCTACTTCGTAGAGTATTGCCAAATCACGATCTAACATCACTTTTTGATTACGGATAAATATATTTTGTTTGAAATAGTTTCTTCTGAAAGTAAAGATTGATCGTCCATAAGTTTTAATTAGTAAAAACAAATGTAAGATTTTATTTATATTGTAGGTAAGATTTGAATTGCTTTAATTTTCCTCGATTGGTTCTTTCCAAAACCTTTTTTCGGGTAAAAGTGAAGTTTAAATTGGGTTCAAGATATAAGGAAATCGCTTCTTGTATTTTTTGAATTTGATTTGAATCTAGTTTTTTTTCAGAAACATATTCAATTTCAAAAGTATCTAATTTGGTTTGTTTAATTATAAATTCTTTGACATTTCCATCATCTTCAATTATGCTTTTGGTTACATAATAAAACGTCAATCCAGGCGATTTCTTTCCGCTTGGCAAAATCGCAACGTCGTTTGTTCTTCCAATTAATTTCTTTAAAATTGGTTTTTGTGGCGTGCTTTTTTCATCTAGAATTCCAATGTCGCCAATTTCATATCTTATAAAAGGATTTGCTTTATTGAATAAAGAAGTAATTACAATTCGGCCTTCTTCCCCGTAAGGGAGCACTTTATTATTTTCATCTAAAATTTCAACAAATAATGTTTCGGCATTAACTTGCCATTCGCCTTTTGGGTTTTCAAAAGCAATTAAATCCAATTCTGAAGCGCCGTATTCATTGATGATCGGAATACCGAATTGTTTTTCCAAAAGTTTTTTATCCGATTCAAAAAGCATTTCCGAAGTAACAAAACAAGCTTTTAAAGTTGGACAGATTTCTTTTAGAATAATGTTTTTTTGTTCTAAATATTTGGCAAACAAAACTATAGAGCTGGTATAACCGTTGAGGTAATCGAATTTTTTGGTTTTGAATTTCTGCAGAAATTTTTCCAAAACTTCATCGGACAAATCGAAAACCGGAAAACGAAAACGTTGGCTCAAAAAATCTTTAAAACGTTCTTTTTGATAGCCAACAAAATCCATCGGGATGCCGTAAAAACGAGCCTGATAGGAATGATTAAAATCAATGCCGAACCAACCAAAACGCATAATATTCGAAGCCCAGGTTAA
>JAZKEO010000028.1:0-38279 GCA_040386975.1 Bacteroidota bacterium
GAAAATGCTGAAAGTATTAAAAATAAAACATTTATATGGTTTAATAATTTTAATAAAGTATTTACAGATAATAATCAAAATATTGAAGACTTTTTCAACCATGAATATTCAAAAATTTAAAAGCACCTTCTAATTTTGGATAGTTATAGGATTATACACCAAGTTCAATTGAATTGGTTTACTTGGTGATATATTCCGTTGAAAACCCGTTGATTTCTTTCTCTTAATTTTATTGAGTTTACCATTTTTTCCTCTTAACCTTGTCAAATAAAATTCAAGGAAATGAGCGACCAACTTAGTGACGAACTTCACAACGATATTCAAATACTTCTGGAAATTTCACCAGCAATAAGATTACTCAAGAGCTTGGACTGTGTGTTTAAAGACTACTTGCTTAATATCTCGCAAGATGCAATGCCAGACAATTTTGAGAATGTTGTGAGCGACTTGTACTACCTGCAGAATTTCCTTGAAAAGTTGGAGCGAAAAGTTAAGTGAATTATTCGTTTATTTCTTTTAAAACATCACTCATCTTTACACTTTGAGCATCACAGATTTGCTTGAATTTATTTAGGCTCAAGTTGTATTTTTCTTGTTGGATTAGACGGACCACCTTTTCATCAATTCCAGAAGCATCAGCAAACTCACGGTTTGACTTGTAGTTTGACCTAAAATTCTTATGTATATACTGACAAATTTTTGATGTTAACTCACTATCCATTTGGCTAAGTTCAGAAGGAGTAAAAATAACATTGCGGAATATTATCCGTTTTTCGGAATATATTCCTAAATTTATCCAAAATTTAAACATGGTTAACTATGAAAAAACTGATTTTCACTCTATTCACAGCACTTTCAGTTGGTGCTTTTTCACAATCAAAAGAGTTAACATTTACTGTAAAATCTTTTGAAATTTTAGAATCCAATGGAACCCAATCACCCTTTATTGACTACGTTGATATTAACGGAAAAGAGCAAAGATTTTGGTTTGAATTACCTGCTATTGAAAAGGATAAATATCCCGAAATAACGATTGGTGAAGCTCTTTTAATTAAAGTTGGCAGCACTTTCGACTATGGCAGTTTTGTCTTAATTGAAACTTATGATTTCCATGAAGATGTTGCAAAGAGTTTATTAGGTAAAAAGATAAAAATCACTTATGAGGCTGTTGAATTGAAAGCTTATTTGTATTCGATAAATATTATTAACTGAAACAATTAAAAACTAAAATATATGAAAAAAATATCGTTATCCGTAATTCTATTAACAGCAGGATTTTCAATTCTATCGTGTGCTGGAGAACAAACAAAAACAACAGAAAAGCAAACTGAGGAATCAAAAGTCGTAGAGCCAACCTATGGCTCTTTTGTAGAGCCAAAAAGCAATAAAACATATAGAACGGTTAAGATTGGCTCAAGTGAGTGGATGGCTGAAAATCTTGATGTATCAACTTTCAGAAATGGTGATACAATTTTGAGAATTGGATTAGATGAAGAAAGAGGTTGGGAAACGGTTTGGTCTGAGGCAATTAGAAATAAAGTACCAGCATATATGTATGTTATTGAGAAGAACCAAAATAATGACTCTCGATACGAGGAAAAAAAATATGGTAAAATCTATAATATTCATGCGATTCTTGACCCAAGAGGATTAGCTCCTGAAGGCTGGAGAATTTCAACTGAATCAGATTGGAACAATATGATAAACCTTTTTACGAAAGATGAAAAAGTATCTACTACAATGCCTCTGTGGGAGAAAAATTCTGTTCCAGTTTCTAATGGAAACGGCTATTATAATCGTGAGATAAGTTATTCAGGATTTGATGCTCTACCTTGTAGATTAGTGACAGATTTTGGTAGAGTTAATGAATCTAAATCTGTAAATTTTTGGGTAATAAGTGGTGATTTAGTAAAAGTTGCAGATATAGATTTGAACAACATGTCAATCGGAGCCATTATTAGATTATACACAACATTTAGCTGTCCAGTGAGATGTGTTAAAAAATAGAATTTATCTGCTCATTCTTTTCAAAAAATTTGCTTGTGAAAATGTTTGTAGCTCAGGGAGTGTTTTTTGTTCTATTTCATCAATTTTGAAGTATAGCATAGTTGAATTAGTTAAGAGGCTCCTGAAATTCAGGAGCCTTTTTTAATAAGGGATTGTATTTATATGACCCTATTTTACCTATGCTTTTCTTAATTTAATGGTTAATTTAGAAGTCCTATTCTGAGCGCTTTTTAAGCCCATAAAATAAAGGTGCTTACCCTAAGCTCCAAGGCCTCAAAGAAATTTTTCACCAAAAAAAGTAGAAATATTCTAAACCAATATTTTCATCAATGATTTAGGCAATAATATTCATTCCAGAAAAAAACTTTACAACCCCCAATTCTCACATTCTGAAAAATTTTTCTACCAAAAAAAGATGATTTTAAGCCTATCAATTGATTATCAACTACTTAATATCAAAAAACCTTAAAAACAAGCCCTTTTTTGCAGTTTTGGACATTAAACACTAAGGCTCCACGAGTTAAAAGATAAATAATCAACCAACAAAAAAAAGAATTTTTCGAGGAAATTGCCCACAGTTTGTGATTTTTGACTGAAAATTTTGTTAGAGCTGTAAAAAGTAATGAAAGTAATTTTGAATATTTTTCGGTTCATTCTTAAAGCCCTTAATTTTTGGATTTTCCAAATATCAAGTAGAGTTCCATTGCTCTCAATGATGAGTAATTTTCTCATTATCCATTGGTTTAAAGATGGCAGACCGATTCACTTATTGGAGCGAGACCTGAGGGGGATAAGTGACTTCGTATATTATGCTTTCATGGTATGCTTTGCCTTACCAATGTTTTGGGGATTTATTTGTTGCTGGACTAATGCGAAATTGACTTCTTCTAAATTTATAAAAAACAATACTTCTGCCCTGGATAATGCCATTGAATATAGAAATGGACAAATTGGTGTTCAGACACCACAGCAAGCATTTGAGACAATGAAAAAGACTGATGTTCTTGACCAAATTAGGGCAAATAAAGGCATTGATGCCTATGATAAGGCTTTGACAGGCTTTAATGCTCAATATGGAAACCAGACTCCCCAAAATACCTTTAAGGGATTGACCAATGATAAGGATTCAAATTTGTGATTTTTGAAATTGTTTTTGTTAGAGTAATGAACCAAACAAAACGAGATGAAAGATTTAACAAAAGAAATGTATTTCCTTAAGGAACAAGGAACAAGCCTAAAGGAGATTGAGCAATTGGCAAACGAGCTTCTTGCAACAACATGGAAGATTGACATTTTTAGACAACAAGCTCCAAGAGAAATTAACTTGAAAAGCTTAAGTTGGAAATTTGAGTTCAACTCAAGAAAGAGAGCTGCGGGTCTTTGTTCTAAGAACGAAAAAACGATTTACATTTCTCGCTGGTTGCTTGAACAAAACCTAAGCAAGGGACTTGAATTTGAAGATACTTTAAGACATGAGATTGCTCACGCAAATGATTTTGAAATACGAGGAACAAGTGACCACGGTAGAGTTTGGAAACTAATTGCAAGACAAGTGCTTTGCACTGCTGAAAGATGCTTTAAGAGTGAGCAAATAAGCGTTACAGAGACAACAAAATATACGCTGATATGTGACTCTTGTGGAACTCAAAGTCCACGTCATAAGGCAACGAAGAAAAAAGGTGCTTGCGTTAAGTGTTGCAACGCTCATAATGGAGGAAGATTCAGCGAAAGGTTCTTAATTCGGCAAATTCAAAACTATTAAATATTGTTTGTTTGGTTACAACAATTGAGCGAGGAATCAAGGTTTCTCGCTCCTTTTTTGTAGAGTCTGTGATTTTTGAAATCCATTTTGTTAGAGAGGTGTCGGTGGGTGACCGAGACGGGTTCGATGAGTCTTTTGTCGCAGAGGATAGACTCCAACTTTTTTTTAATTTTTTTTTAAAAGCCTTTTGTGATTTTTGAAAATCAGTTTGTTAGAGTTGCGAACCAAACAAAAATAGCAAAATGGAAATTGGAGATGTAATAAAAGAAGAAAAGATAGGTCAACGCTCATTTGAGCCAAAAGAACTTGCTCAGGCTCTATTATGTAATGCCACAGTAACATTAATGAGCTGGGGAGCACACGAATGGTCTGCATGTGAAGACCAATGGCTAAGATTTCAAGTGAATGGACACCACCATAAAGGCTTAGTTTACATAGTGCTAAATTATAACGATACATTTAAAATTTATTATACGACTCCTGAAGGTAAAATTGTTGATTTAACAAGTGAAGTGTACATTGATGAGCTTGTGGAAGTGCTTGACAAGCGCATTGAATACATTGATGCCTACAAGAAATAAAAGTCACAATGTTAATATTGAAAATCAGTTTGTTAGAGATATATGGAAAATTCAAAATACCCTTGGTTCTTAAAGCTTCAAAGAACACTTGAAGTTTACTACGAGTACGTTAGAAGACTAAATGCTATTGCCAATGAGAAAAGAGTAACTCCAAAGGAGAAAATTTCTGATATTCATTTTTTGCTTATATACTTTGCTGATGCTCTTCAACAAGCTGAAAAAGACTTTCTGGACGTGACTCAGTTTAACTCAAATACTTGTCTAAAGTGCACTGATTCTCGGTATGAACATACGAGCATGGGCTTGAACTTTTCATATTTCGCAAACTGATGAATGCAATTAAGACATACAGATTTATTGGGTTGGATTCCTTTACCTTGCTTTTAAAGACAGACATTTTTAAGGGAAATGAGCTTCAAGCAACCATACCAAGTGTTTACTTGAAAATATACATTGACGGACACCTAAAAATGTTGAAATACGCTTATATACCCAGCCTTGAGATAGCTTTCGATTGGCTGGACCGAACAGCAAAATTAATTTTTACGCTCAAGGATTCATACTTTTATTTTTACAAATACCAAATGCTCAGGAATACGTTAATTACAAGAAATGTCTGTAATTACATTCTTACAAATATGGAAACATTGAAGTTGATTCCAGCAACACATTACTGCTTAAGAAATAGACCAATTGACTTTTTCATTATTAATGCCAACACCATTGCTGAATGGCATGTTTGTAGAAATTCTTTTAAGAAAATTTCAGCAAATGAATTTAAAGTAAATCTTCTAACAGATGAAATGAAGGAAGACTTTTCTCACCTTGTGGAAGAAGGAAGTAAAGCTTATAAGGTAACCATTTGCAAAAATACAACTCATTCCTTATTGTTTTCTCGCAAAGATATGCTACTTATGCTTGTAAGCCATTAATTGATTAGACGTATGTTTTTCCCGTGGATTGTATTTGTCGCTCGCGGTGTTTAAAAACATAAGCCTTGAAGCTGGACATTGGCTTCCAACCAACTGATTCAATAAAACCTTTTAAATAAAGTATGTACTCATCTTTGTCCTTTGAAATTGAATTCCAATATTCTTTGGCTGCATCCTTTGCATTGAGCAATGATGTTTGTCTTTCTAAGCATAGGTTCTTGTTTTGCTCTAAGGAATGATTAATGAACCAATTATTTACTGGTTGAACAGCTTCAAGAAATGATTCAATTGAAGTGGGGTGTGAGTGTTTACTCCTATCGGATAGCATTAAGTCAATGTACTTTTGAATTCCTTTGATTGGAGAACCCGATTTGGTCTTGAAGTCCTTATTGTGTAGTTCAAGAAATATCTCACATCCAACTTTTCGTGAATACCCCTTCTTCTCCGCATAGTCAATTATCTTTTCTTCACTGGGTCTTTCTCCCCAAGAAAAAAAGAAATCATCTTTCAATTGAAGAGGAGTGTCAGCGTTAGTGTTGCTTTCTTTTGTTTCAACATTTTTTTCTACCACTTGAAGTTGATTGTTAACACTAACACTTTCACTTATTATTATTTCTTTATTTTTTTCTGGGTTATTTTTATGTGTATCAATATTATCTATATTACTATTATTAGCATCTACTTTCCAATCATTGATTTCCAACGTTTGGTTTCCAACAGTTGATTGCCAATCTTTAGAAACAGGATGTTGGCTAATCTCTTTATTAATGGAGCTTTCAAAAATTGTGTAATGATAAATTTTTCCTTTAGAAGTCATTTCAACATCCTCTTTTAAATAGCCACAGTCCATTAAGTTTTTCTTTGCGTTTGTAGTTTTTCCGCTTGACCATCTAAGTATACCTGCATAATAAGTTACGTTCACTTTCCAATCCTCGGCATTATTAAGCATTGCTATTAACAACCTACATCCAGAATCTGTTAGCCGCTTATCAAATAATGTTGTTTTCGTAAGTCTCACAAATTGATTTTTTTCGTGGCTGTCTCTTTTAATTTTGTCTTTTTTCATGGCACTGTTTTTTCAAAAGCTAATTAAGATGGGTACAGTGCAACCGAACTCAAGAAGCAATTATAAATTTAGAATTTACTAAATCCGTTATTTCTACACTGTTTTTTTTTGATTGTTCAGCTGAAATGCTGATAAGGGAAAACCACTTAAAGCGAAGATAATGAAATTAATTTTTGTGTGCAAATTTTTTTTCAGTATTCTTATAAGTGAATAGTCGCTTAACAAAGTTAGTGAGTTTAAATTTCCAAGCTGATGTAGCTTTGTGATTTGAGTGAACAAAAAAATCAAAATATTTGTCAATCAATAAATCAGTAAAATCTTGAATGTTTAAAGGAGAATCAGCTCTAAATTTAGAATATACCTCAATAACTAACCTTTTATTTGTAGAATGATTTAGGCTAACAAGACTCTCTGGAAGGCAAATAAACCAATCATTTTTTTTATTGTCTTCGTAAAAAACGAAATGGTCCTCCTCACTTCCTTTGCCTTGATGAAACACCTTAAAAACAATTGCAGTTTTATTTGCAGCGTAATTTTTCTTGGCTGAAATCTCTCCAATGGTTATTCCATTTTTTTTAATTAGTTCGCTCATTTTAATAATTATTTAGATAATAGTAATTCATTTAATGGAGTAACAAGATGAGTAATAATTGGAATTGAAAACCCAAGCCCAATAGCTCGAATGCAATTTGTTTTTGAGATTACTCTGGTTGGAAGGTTACTCAGGAAACCCTCTTTAATTCCTTGACAACGCTCACTTTCAAGAATCGAGATAGTGCGATAACAGCCATTCTCATAGGAATATTCATCAGGTGAACTACCAGCTTTTCCCTTGTAGCCAGATTTCAAAAGAATGTCGGGATATAGTCTAAGCTTGGTTTCTGGTTCAAGGTCTGCAAATTCCTTGTCCTTAAACACAATATTTCCAATGTTCATAGAGTAAAATCTTCTAATTCCACCTGTTAGGGTACAATTGTTGCCCAATAAAACATTAGCCTTCTCACGACCTCTATCAACATATCCATTTACTAAGGCATCTTGAAAGGAAGCATTGACTGGCTCTGGCTCTACATTCTTATAATTGCTCCAATACGTTCTTCTTCGATTTGCGCAACAGAGTAAACTTGAGTTTAGCTTAATCATGTTAACCTCTCCTGGAAACACTTTCTCAAGCTCCGAGGTAATATGATATTCAAATTCTTTTTTCATTTGTACATTTTCCATTAAGAAATAGAATGGCTTATTTTTCCTATCAGCAATCTTCTTTAACTCAGAGAGGATGCGAACAGCCTCTGCAAACAGACTCGATTCATTCTCTCCGTTGAAACCTGTTCTATCTCCAACATTTGAAAGGTTGGTGCAAGGACTTCCAAAAATGCAAAAATCAATTTCTGGTAACTCCAAGGCTCGGACATTTTTAACATCACCAATTTGGTGAAAGGTCGTATCTGCAGAGAAGTGATAGTTTTGGACAGCAAGAGCTGATTTATCCACCTCAGAACTATAAAAGTTAGCAACAGGAATCCCAACAGACTCAAGTGCCAATCTACTTCCAGAAATCCCGCAGAATAAAGAAAGAACATTTATTCCAGTTGTTTTTGTTGTTGGTAGTTTCATATTATTTATCGTTTATAGATAAATAGTTTCCTTTTTTAATTCCGCCCTGGAGATGAGTAACAAATTGAAAAAAATCAAAGAAATGTCAATTTGCTTGGGATTTTTGAAACTAAAATTGTTAGAGTACAAAATTAGGGTATGCTTCAAATTGGAATAAAAAAAAGTAACCCTTCTAAAACAAAATGACATGAATAAATTGCAGAATGTACCAAAATTAGGGTCAAAGGCTACCAACCCTAAAAATGTACAACTTAAAGTACTTTACACACGAGTTTCTTCGTTCGACCAAAAAACAGATAGACAGAAAGTAAATGAAATTGATTACAACTGGATAATTGAAGATAAAATTTCTGGTTCTGTTGATTTTTTTAAAAGACCAGGGGGAATAGAATTAAAAAAGTTAATTGAGGATGATGCAGTTTCAGTTGTTGATATTTGGTCAATAGATAGAGCTGGAAGAAATTTACTCGATATTCTTCAAACATTGAAGTATATGACCGAAAAAGGTATTCAAGTGAATTTTATTTCTCAAGGACTTAAGACTCTTGATGACGAAAAAAAAGAGAACCCAATAGCAAAAATGGTAATTGGTATTTTAGGAATAATAGCCGAAATGCAAAGGACACAAATACGTGAAGCTCAGGCACAAGGAATTGCAATTGCTAAAGCACGAAATGTTTACCAAGGGCGTAAGCAGAACACAAAAGAAACAGTTGCTGACTTTTTAAAAAAACCAAAAAATGTCAAGGCGTTTGAACTTTTAAAAAAAGGGTATAAAGGAACGGAAGTTGCAAAGATTTTAGAGATGAGTAAGACGACAATTGTTAAGGTAAACAAGCTTTGTTCTTTTTAGTGATTTTGGAGTTAGTTCTAAATGATAAATGCGATTTTTGAATGTTATTTTGTTAGTCACAATTTGGGCGCTTAAAATGTTAAAATATGTTAAAATTTTACATCAAACGTTCATGAAAACAGCCGATTATTGTGATTTATGAAATTTAATTTGTTTTAGAGTATTAGAGAATTCTTGTTCAAACACGCTTGCTCAATTAAAGAAAGAAAATATAAGTTTAAAAAAAGTTGTTAACACAAATTCCTTTAGATGAAAAGAGATAATAATTTAAAATTAATGCTGCCTTTTTTTGATATTGATGTCGGTATGCTGTGCATCAAATTTTAAAAAATATGTTATGTGTAGAGAAAAACTAACAAAAGAGGCCTTTGCAATAGGTCAAGATGCCGATTACAATGAATGTTTTTGGGTTGAGGATGTAAATGGGAAGGCTATTGGACACCTTGAGTTTGATTTATTATTGAAGTCATTGGACCTTATTGAGGTTGATTTTGGGAATTCAAAAAGACACTATGTTGTTTACTCAGAAAACGAGAATATAAGCAATGACCTTCTATTTTTTGAGGAAATTACTTTCGAGGAATTTGAGCGCTTTGGGTCTGAATGGAAAGACTCAGATAGCCATTATGTTGTTGGAGACGAGTTTTATGGCTTGAACATAGATGAAGAATGTTGACTTTCTGGGCAAAGCCCAGAATCAAACCAATTAATTCAATTTTTATGAAAAACAAAAATGTAACATTCAAATTTCACTTTGTAGAAAATTCTGCAGATTCTTCAAGAAACAAAAAATACACTATTGAGAATAATGTTAAAGAAAAATTAACAGTGCCAACTCCTAATTATTACTCCACAATTTCACATTTAGAAATAAAAGAGAATTACTACAGCACTGTTACCAACATGCCTTTTTTTGAATGACTCGCTGGGCTTAGGGCCCAGTATCGAACCAAAATTTAATATTATGAAAAAAAGAGTTGTTATTTATGTTCGAGTAAGCCAAATCCAAATGGATTATGGTCGTCAAATTGAAGATTTACAGGAGTTAGCCAAACAAAGAGGCTATATTGTAGTCAAAGTTTTCATGGAAAAAATTAGTAGTACTAAAACAAAACAAGCTCAAAGACCAGAGCTTCAGAAAGCAATTAAGTTTATTAAAGAAGAAAATATAGATAAGTTATTGATGTGGGAAATTTCAAGACTGGATAGGTCATTCTTGGCAGCTCTTCAATTAATAGAAGAATTAAATACCATAGGTGTTTCAACTTTGATATATAAACCCACAGTTATAGAGACACTCGATGAAAAAGGAAACAAGAACCCCCTTACTGCATTAATGTTTATTTTCTTGGCTTATAGCGCACAACAAGAAACTGAAACCTCTACACTCAGAATAAAGAGCCAGCTCCGAAGCAATGCAAAAAAGAACAAAGCTGGTGGTGGTGTATTAATAGCTTATGGATATGAAAGAGATGCTGATGGTTATATTGCAAAACAACCTGAAGAAGCTGAAATTGTTGAAATGATATTTAAATGGTGTTTGCAAGGTTACGGAACTGGAGTAATTGCAGATAAATTGAATGAAATGAAAGTTCCAACCAGAACCCAAAAATTGCAAGGTAAAAAGAATAAGGAAGGAAAGGAATATAGGATAAAGCCAGGTTTATGGGCTGGAAACACAGTGTTAAGTATTCTTAAGAGAACTGATTATTTTGGTATGAGAAACTTTACAGACCTCAAAGAATTGAAGTGTCCTCATATAATTACCAAGGAGATTTGGGAAAAGGCTCAACAACAGTTGAAACTAAACTACAACGAAAATTCCAGAAATACCAAACATTTTTACATACTCAAAGGCTTACTTAAATGTGAGCGATGTGGAAGAAATTACATGGGTAAAAAGAGGTCAGATGGAACAGAGAATTACTACCAATGTTCGTCCAGGATAAAAGGTTTTGTAACATGTGGGAACAAGGGCATTGGTATTATTGATTTGAACACTGTAATTTGGAGATATGTTAAATATACGAACCTTTCAAAAGATTACGTCAAGAATGTTTTATTTAAAATTAAACCTGAAGACACTTCTTCACTTAATGAAAATTTAAGTTCGCTTAAAAAAAGTATTAATGAAGAAAAAAAGAAAATTAATTCAATTATTAAATTGCAGATAGAAGAAATTGGATATGGATTTGTAGCTGCTAAAAGTCAAATTTCAAAAATTGAAAAAAAAATAAAAACCCTCGAAGCAAAATTCAACAAAACGAGTCTTAGTTTATATGCTATAGAACAAAAGGAAGAGAAACAAAAAAAAATAGCATTTTCACTAAGCTTAATTGATACATTAGACGACTCGGAAAACATAGTCAGTGAAGTGTTACATGTTGTAATTGAAAAAGTACTGATAGACAACATAACTGCTCCTGGTGAATGTAGAATAACTGTGTTTATGAAAAATGACGTTACACCATATAAGCTTACAATTTATAAAAAGGAAAAAATATTCAAGCATGGTCATGAATTTGCATACCCTCCAGAAGGTTTTGATTATTCTCAAAAACTTTTGAAATAATTACCTCATTTTAGAGACTTGTTTCAGATGTGGCACTTGTTGGTGGAGGGAGTTATCCTCAACCTGGAGAAATTTCACTCGCTCACAATGGTGTTTTATTTTTAGATGAATTACCTGAATATAAAAGACAGGTACTTGAAGTTATGCGCCAGCCTTTGGAAGATAGAACAGTAACAATTTCTCGTGCAAAATTCACAGTTGATTATCCTGCGAGTATTATGTTGATTGCAGCCATGAATCCTTGTCCATGTGGGTATTACAATCATCCAGAAAAATCGTGTTCGTGTGGTTCGGGAATTGTCCAAAAATATTTGAACAAAATTTCGGGACCTCTATTGGATAGAATTGATTTACATGTTGAAGTTGTGCCAATTTCTTACAATGAATTAACAGATGAAAGCATTCAGGAAGGAAGTTTTGAAATCCGTGAAAGGGTCATTGCAACGCGTTTGATTCAAGAAAAAAGATTCATTGATGAAACTGGCGTTCATTGTAATGCCCAAATGACAACAAAAAATTTAAACGAGTTTTGTAAAATCAATGAGACAGGAAGTATTATTCTAAAAAGAGCGATGGATAATCTCGGCTTGTCAGCTAGAGCTTATGATCGAATTCTGAAAGTTGCACGAACCATTGCAGATTTAGAAAATTCTGAAAGCATTGAAGCACAACATTTGGCCGAAGCAATTCAGTATCGCAGTTTAGATAGAGAAAATTGGGCAGGAAGTTAATCTTTAAAAATTAACGTAGTAAATTCACATGTCCAGTTTTATCGAACTCTTCTCTTGAGGAAAACGTACGATATCGAATTTTATAGGTATAAACTCCATCTGGACAAAGCTTATTTTTGTATGTACCATCCCATTCAAAATCTGTATCATTTTGTGATTCAAAAACAAGTTCTCCCCAACGGTTAAAAATTTCCATGGAAATAATGTGAATATTTAGACTTTTCGCTTTAAATTTCCCATTAAAACGATTTCCATCCGGAGTAAAGGTATTCGGAATATATAAAGTATATCCTATATTAATTTCTTTCACTACAGTATCAATACAACCAAAATTATCAATTATAATTAACGAAATATCATAGGTTCCAATATCTGAATATACAGTTGTTGGATTTTGATTAATTGATGTAAAGCCATTTCCAAAATCCCAAATAAAACTTACTGGATTTGTTGATAAATCTTGAAACTGGATTGGAGTACCAACTTGTAAATCTCCAGAGCTAAAGCTGAAATTTGCAAAAGGCTCATGAACTGGAACCGTTGTTTGAATTGGAACTGAATATGTCTGACATTCATCAGAAATATTTACCGTAAAAGTTGTGCTTACATTTGGACTTACAAAAACATCAGAAGTAGTTTCTCCACTGTGAACCCAAGCATAAGAATATTGACCCAGTCCTAAAGTTGCTGATGCTGACAATAAAACAGTTTCTCCAGGACAAATAATGGCTGGAGTATTAATCTCTGGAACCAAAACTTGAGTCGTAACAAAATAAGTAAAATCAATAGAATCTATAGCACCGCAATTATCACTTACAATTAATTGATAAATTGCAGTTGACCTTGGAGTAATATTGATGGAAGAATTGACACCAATTGGTTGAAAATTTTGTTTCCATAAAAAATTATACTGACTTCCAGCTCCCCCACTTACATTTGGGATAATGTTGTGTAATACAAAAGGACACTCTTCTGTTATATCTGGAATCGGCTGAATTGTAATTGGAATAAGTGGTGGAATAAAAATTTCAGCATCATCAGTATCATTCGAATTCAAACAAAAATCTGTTGCTGTAACTGAAAAAGTTGTGGTTATAGTGGGAGAAACTGTTATTGTGGGAGTTATTTGAGAAGTACTCCATTGATAAGTAATGGGCTCCAACCCTCCAGTAATAATTGGTGTTAAAGTTATAGTTTGAGCTCCATCACAAAAAATTGTATCATTTTCAAGAACAACAGAAATCGGTTCGACTTCTTGAATTTGTAAAGTAAAAGATTGGTCGATAACTCCACCACACAAATCTGGCACTTGAAAGGTAATAATTATTGATTCTAAACCTTCAACAATTCCATCCACAATCGCATCAAAAGTAAATGATGCAGAACTTTGACCCACAGCCAAATTTAAATTGCCAGGAATTGTATTGGTATAATCTAAACCATTTTGTGCTGTTCCAGATAAAACAATTGGAACACTCATAGCATCTGTCGTATTTGTTCTACTAAAAGTAAAATCAGCAGAAGTACAACCTTCTGCAATGATACTAGGATCTCCAAAAAAGTTTTGTGAAATTTGAAAATCAATATTCGTTGGAGCAACAGAAGTTAAACTTTCTGCCTCTAAAAAAATCCCTGAATCATAAATGGCATCTCCAACATCTGCAATGGCTATAGTTAAATGATATGTTCCTCCACATTGAACCGGTGCTGAAGCTGTCAATTTTCTTGTATATCCATCGTACTGAATAAAAGTACTTGATGAGTTGAATGGAGATTGTGAACCATCACCATTATTTACAAAAAAGGAACTATTTGCTCCCGCATTAACATTATCAATTGTTACTGGGGTTCCGTTTGGTAATTTTGCAATATTTTGATTTCCCGTAATTCCTGGTCCGGAAATGAAAAGTCCAAAAACATCGTTAAATCCTGCATTAACAAACTCTGGATATTCCTCAGAACCAAATACATAATTAAAGCTAACTAAATCACCAGCAGCCACAAAATCAAACTCTAAAATTGTTGCATTAAAAGTACCTGATCCTGCGACATTATCTAATAATGTTGAACCATTTGCCCCATTATCAAAACCAGAATTATCTTTATTGTTAGGTCCTTGAGGACCATCTCCATTATTCAAAACCGTTCCTGTGGTCAAGACAATACCGTGCGTCATGCCAGAAACCGATGTGGCTCCAGCAGTAAATTCAGCAATCGCTGTGGGGTTTCCTGTGTAAGAAACATTAGAGATAACAACTCCTGTTCCCAGTAATACATTTTGAATTAAAGCTGGTGGTGACATACCTACATTTGTCGTCAATTGACCAAATAAAACACTTGGAACTAAAAACAAGATATAGATGATGATTTTCATTCTACTAATATAACGATTATTTTCTGAATAAGTTGCTGAAAAAATCGAAAATAAAGTGAATGAACTTAGATTTGAGTTAATTCTTCTTCAAGATAGGTTTTTGATTCCAAATAGATTTTCTCAATTTCCGAATATTTTTGAATAATTAATTCCAAATCCTCTCCTTTTTCAGCCAATTTTTCAATTTCTTTTATTAAATACCCTGCTTGATGTATTCCAAGTGTTAAAAACAAACCTTTAGCACTGTGCGAATTGATTTTAATTTTTTCAAAATCTTTTTCATCAATTGAATCTTTCAACTCTTGAATCAATAAGGGCGTTTCAACCAAAAAAGTATGAATCATATCTTTTAAGAAATCTTGATCGCCATCGGCATGTTCTATTAAATACGACAAATCATAATGTTTCATATTATCTTTAATCTTTCTTTCTTGCACGAATTGGTGTATTAATTTTTTAAGAACATCAGCTTTGAATGGTTTTGCCAAATAAGCATTCATACCCAAATTAATACATTTTTCAGCTTCTGAACTTGAAGCATGAGCTGTTAAAGCAATTATAGGTATCTTGTTTATTAATTCGTTGGTACTATTCCTAATTTCTTGGGTTGTAACATAGCCATCCATAATTGGCATTTGAATGTCCATTAAAATTAAATCAAAAGTTTGGGTTTTTAAAATTTCTAAAGCTTCAACTCCATTATTTACTATCACAAGTTTATAATCCCATTTTTGCATGATTTTTTTAACCAAACTTTGATTTAAATGCATGTCTTCGACCAACAAAATTTCAAGATTTTCAAGTAATTCTTTATCTTGATTAATAGAGATATGGCTTGGTTTTCTGCTACCTGTAAATTTATGAAATGGAATTGTAAAAGTAAAAATTGATCCAACATTTAATTTGCTTTCAACAGAAATTTTCCCGCCTTGCAATTCAACTAATTGTTGGACAATTGTAAGCCCTAAGCCAGTTCCTCCATATTTTCTATTCGTCTCAGAGGAAGCTTGTGTAAATCGTTCAAAAATTGTTTTTATATTCTCAGGAGAAATTCCAATTCCTGAATCTTGGACTTTAAATTCCGCCATCAAAATATTTTCGTCTTCATTTAGTGTTTTGACGAAAATATTGATTTCTCCTTTTTCAGTAAATTTAATTGCATTTCCTATCAGGTTTAAAAGAATCTGAATTAATCTTGTACCGTCTCCCAAAACTTCTTCTGGAAAAGAATTTTCAATTTGGTAGTTAACTTTTATTTGCTTTTCGATTGCTCTAAATTCAACTAATTCAATTACTGATTTTAACGTTTCTAGAATATTGATTTCAATCTCTTCAAAAATAAATTTTCCAGATTCTATTTTTGAAATATCTAATATGTCATTTATAATTACCAATAAATTTCTTCCTGCAAAATCTATTGAATTAACATATTCTCTTTGTTCTAAATTTAACTTCGTTGATTTTAAAAGTTCTTGAAAACCGATAATTGCATTTAAAGGAGTTCTAATTTCATGACTCATACTAGCTAGAAACTGCTCCTTAACTTGTTTCGATTTTTCAGCCTGAGACTTAGCAATTACAAGTTTTTCATTTTTAATTTCGAGCTCCTTTGTTCTTTCCTTGACCTTTGATTCTAGTAAAATATTTGCTTCAAGCAAAGTATCATCGTGTTTTTGAATTTGTGCCAATAGCTCGTTAAACTCCAATGCTAATTTCCCAATTTCATCTCGTGAATTGACTTCAGAGCGGTAAGCGAAATTTTTTGTCTCACTCACTTTTTCCATCAAAGTAACCAATTTCAAAATAGGTAATGATATATACTTTTGAAAAATGGAAGCAAAAATAAAGGAAATTATAATTCCGATTAAGATAATTAAAAAGGTTAATCTAATTTTTTGAAACAACTGAGCATACAAATTTTCTAAACTTGCTTTGACGCAGACCATTCCTAAATATTCATTTTGCTCTTTAATAGGATAACAAAAGTATATGTTTTTTGATTCAGTATCGCGTTTCCCTTTATGTAGCATTATCTTTTTAAAATCGACTTTTGTAGCTTTTAATTGTGTATAACTTGCAAAAACTTCATTGTCAGTATTCATTATGCAAGCGTTTGTAATATCTAAATCTGACTTTAAATTGAGTAAGTTTTCATAGGCAGCATCTTCGTCTTCAAATAAAATTGGAGAAATAGAATTTGTTGCAATTACTTTTGCAATGGATTTCACCGAATTAATCTTATTTTGTTTCATAAACGAAAAATCTATCGCCAAAAAAATGACAGACGAAGTTATAATCACAATAAAACTTGTAAGTAATTGTATGAAAATTAACTTTTTATGAATTGATATGTTTGAAAATAATTTCAATAGAGTTTTAATTTTTTATTTATTCAACATTTTCAGCTAATTTTAGCAGTTGTGAGCTAGCTTTTAATTTATTTTTTTTTAACGAATTCATATTAATTTCAAATTTTATATGATTTGAAACATTTAGAAAATTAATTGAGGCACCCAAATTTAATCTCCCTTGCTTTTCACTTATAATTAAGGATGAATTTGAGTTTTGAGTACATATTTTAAAATCCTTTGAGACTGTTTTATCAGGCAAAAATACAATATGAGCTTTTGGAATATCTGACAAGTTACTTATTTGTATAACCTCAATTTTTTTGTTTTTTACTTTTTTGGAACTTAAAAGTTTATTTAGATGTTCTTCAATTGGAGAGTCTTTGTAAATAACAATTTTAAATGTGGAAGAATTGCTCAAGCTTTCATCCTCCCATTCAATAAATTTTGTAAAATTATAGATGAAGGCAGCTTTCACTTCATATTCATCATTTTCTTGAATTCCAATAAAATCAATCTTACTAAAACTCAACAAGAATAAAGAACATGCAATAAATATGTAACTCTTTCTTAACATTATTTAAAAACTATTCTTCCCTCAATTTTAGGTTCAATTGGTGAATTTACTAAAACATAATCTTTCAGTGCACTTGCTTGATAATCACTCAAATATTTTTTCAGACTTGGACTAATATTCCTTAAAGTTACATAACCATCATTTCCCTCCGCAATATAGTCTGGCAACAAAACATTATAAACTGCATTGGGTAAAACCGAAATTCCATTCACAAAAATCGAATCAATCCTACTTCCATGACTTTGAATGGAAGTTTCATCAATATTGAGTATTTGAGGAGCATTTAATGTATCTATTTTAAAAGACAATTCTTTCGAACATTGCATGAAAGGTCCTTTAGCTAATGGATATTGTGCAAGAGATCGCTCCAAAATTTCTTTCAATTGATTTCCAGTAACTTGAACTAAATAACTTGCATTCTCAAAAGGAAGCATTTCATCCATCATTTCAGAAGTCAAAATTCCTTTCGGGTAAATTCCATTAGGTCTTTCTTGCGTATTAAAACGAATATTGCCTCCATTAACTAGTACAAAATCAATTACTTCACCTTTTTCTTCAAAATAAATTTTCAGAGCATCGCAAACAAAATTACCAATTAAAGCTTCTTTTTTTCTAATAAGATTTGTATTAGCGTCTAAATCAACCACTGAAGAACCAATTTCTGTGCTTGAAGGTTTTCCATCTGATTTTCTACAGGATAAGATACTCAAGAAAATAAATGATATAAAAATTATTCTTTTCATGATTTCAAAAATTATATTTAAAATTCAGTAAATACATCGCTCCTGGTTGGATTAGACCTAAACTTCCAAATGCATCAATGTTTGTTGATTCATCTGGGTCGCTGTATTTTGTACCAATATTATTAGCCGTTAATGAAATATATAACTTCTTCGTCGCTTGATAAGCTAAATTAAAATTACCTATTAGGTAATATGGAATTTCAACATAATGATCTTTCTCTAAGAAAAAACGTTTGTTATTTTGAGAACTATTCCCAAAACTTGAACCCATAAAAAGTGAAAATTTTTCATAAGATAAATTTAATCCCGTATTCAAGCGAATTGTTGGCATATTTCTCAATTCTTTGTTATAATAAGGTTGTTTTTCAAAAAATTTATAATCTGCTTCAGAAACATTCTCTTGATTCCACTCGAATTTATTTATATAGTGTGAAAAATTTGCATAAAACTGAATCATAGGTGAGAATTTAATAATTAATTCTGCCTCTTGACCAAACAATTCAGAATTACCAATATTTTCATAAATTCCAATACTACCTCCACCATGTGGGTCATAAATTCGAATAAGATTATTATTGTTAATGTAAAAAAGATTGTATTTTATCAAAAATGTCTTGGTATTAAACTCGCTACCTAATTCATAAGTTACAATACTTTGATTTGACAAATCTGTATTCCCTTTTACACCATACTCGTTTCCTAATGTTGTATTGTCATATAATTCTTGAAAAGTAGGTGCTCTAAAGGCTTTTCCTACTAAGGCCTTTAATCTAAATTTAGAAGTCATTTTATAAGTTATTCCTACACGGGGATTCAAGGCTTGACCAAAATCACTATAATCGTCATAACGCAAGCCCGCTGTTAAATTCCATTTAGTACTCTTATAATTCATCTGTGAATAATAGGCAAAAACAGCACGCTTTTTTCCTAGTTGATCGTAAGAAATATTATCATAATTAGCAAAATCTCCTTTATAAATATCACCTTGTATTTTATAATTTCGATCTAATTTATATTGATTCATATTCAGATTTTCATAAACACTACCTGTCATGAAATCTACTTTTTCGTTGATTTTGATGTAAATTGAAACCTCTCCTCCGTATGTTGTACCAAGATAATCTTCTCTTGTTAATTTCCCATTCGCAAAGGTATCACCGCTGACCGAAACATAATCATCAGGAGCTTCTTGTTGCAAAGCATTTTTATAATTTAATTGATAATAAAATTTTGGTGTAATGACAACATTATTACCTATTTTGTAATTGTACAGGATGGATGACATCAATTGATTTGTGATGTATTTTGAGTCAGTAGTAGCAATATAAACTGGGCCAACATAAGCACTATTTTGCCTATAAATATCAAAAACCTGAAACTCAAATCCTTTGGATTTAAAAGTTGAACTCAAATACGCATCTTTGTTCCAACGGTTAGTCTTAAACTTCTTATCTCCACTCAATAAACTCCAAGGCAAAATATCTGCTTTTTCATGCTCAATTGTTTGATTGTTCGTATTATTCTGTAAATATCCTACTGATAAAGCAAAATCAGAGTTTTCTTTTTCTACAAAAAGATTTGTATTTGCATTGATATTTCCAAAAGGTCCAACAGAAGCCGAAATTGATGTTTTTTCAACTGTAAAAATATTGATAACACCAGCCATTGCGTTTGTACCAAATAATGCTGAGCCTGGACCTCTAACAACTTCAACTCGGTCAATCATATCAGCTGGTAAATCAAAAATTGCTCTACCACTGTAAAAATCATTAATTTGTTGCCCGTTAATTAAAACTAATACAGTTCCATCTTTTCTCGATCCTCTAATGGCAACACGATAATTCCCATCACTGCCCATACTTACTTCCAAACATGGAACATATTTCAAAACATCAATCAAGGTTAAGGAACCTGACTTCAAAATGTCTTGAGAAGTAACCAAGGATAAAATTGCTGGAGCTTCTTTAATTGCTTCCACTTTTTTTGATGCTGAGTAAACTTCAATGTCAAGTAATTCCTCTAAAGATAAATCTTCGAGATTTTTTTTTATTTTCGTAGTATCTTCTTGCGAAAAACAAGTAAATCCGAAGCAAAAAAACAAAATTATATTAGTGATTTTTTTCATCAAGACTTAAAATTTGTCTATTAATTTTATAAATGTATAGACAAAAGATGAAATAACCTAATTTTTCGAAATAAATATCGACATAAATAACTAAAAATCAACTAAATCGATACAGCTAGATTTAAATATTAAAAATTCATTAGTTTTTAATAAACCGTTCATCAAAATTCACAAGGTACAATTTTTCTTTTGCTCTTGTAAACCCAGTATAAAGCCATCGATAAAATGAATCATCGAGCATATCTTCAGTTAAATATCCATGATCTAAAAAAACATTATTCCATTGTCCACCTTGTGCTTTATGGCAGGTGACGGCATAAGCGAATTTAATTTGAAGTGCATTAAAATAAGGGTCTGCCAAGATTTTCTCATAGCGTTTTTTCTTATTTTTTTCATCCAAGTAGTCTTCTTCGACAGAAAAAAACAACTTTTTCATTTCTTCCCGATTCAAGGAAGGCGTTTCTGATGTTAAGGTATCCAAAATTGCTAAAACAGGAATTGTTCCCATTTCAGGATAATCAATCATTTCTACTTGTAATTTAATAAACGAAAAACCATGGATTTCTTCTTTATTTGAGACTTTTTTTACTCTTAAAATTTCTCCATTTGCAATAAATCCAGCTTCAGAAGTTTCTGGAATCCAGAAATAATTGTTTTTGACAACCATAATCATGTCGTTAGAAGAAATTTCTTCTTCTTGATATAAAATTCTCCTTCGAATTTCATGATTATAGGCATTTGCACGTTTGTTAGATTTGGTGATTACAATGGTTTCATCCATCCCATTTTGAGAATACGAATCTTCTAAAAATTCCTGAAATTCAATTCCGTTGATATAGGAAACATCGCTTTTTTTATTTTGAGAAAATTTGATGTTTTGCCCCTCTTTATATGCTCTAATTTTTGTCGCATTTTTTAAAATATCTGAATTTTCGGTCTGTCTTAAAACTTCTGTCAATTTAAATGAATCAATTGTCAAACTTGGAAAATGATTCTTTAAATACTCTTTCTGCAAAGCAGGAGAAAAATCTGAACCAACTGGTGGAAGCTGACCTTCATCACCAACAAAAACAAGGCTACAGCCAAGCCCTGAGTAAACAAATTCAAGCAAATCTTCTAACAAATTTCGTTCTGAAATATTTCCATTTTTTGTAGCTGAAAAATCAGCAATCATAGAAGCTTCATCTACTATAAAAATCGTGTTTTTACTCAAATTGGGAGCCAAAGCAAGTTGAATGCTTCCATTTTCGAGTTTTACTTTTCTGTAAATTTTTTTGTGAATCGTAAAGGCTTTTTGTTTGGCAAAACCAGAAAAAACTTTCGCAGCACGTCCCGTTGGAGCCAAAAGTGTACAATACCGATTAAAATATTTTAATGTTTGAACAAAATTCCCGACCAAAGTTGTTTTTCCAGTTCCAGCATAACCCGACAAAATAAAGAGTTTTTTCTCTTCTGAAATCAATACAAATTTGGAAAACAGTTTCACGACAGCATCCTGACTTTCTGTTACTTGAAACTCAAACTGATTTATAAACTCTGAATAAAATTGCTTTTGAAAGTCTTCCATGATGTATTTTCAAAGTTAATATTATTTTTAGAATGTTTTGAGTTTATGCCACAAAGACAAAAAGTTACTAAGTTTCACTATAATTCATTTGATAACATTCAAAATTATCCTTAACTTTGTGTTAAACGAATTTATGCCTAAAATTTTTGAATATCTTGGAATGTTAATTTTCTTTTATTCTAATGAACACGAACCGATTCATGTTCATGTGAGAAAAGGAGAATTTGAAAGTAAAGCAGAGTTTTTCATTATTGATGGTGTAATTTCAGAAATCAGAATTTTACCAGTAAAAGGATTTGAGCCCTTAATTGGCAAAGATTTGAAAAATTTTGAAGTGTTTTTAGAGAGTTATTCTGAAAAAATTATCGAGAAATGGGTTAATTATTTTGTTTACCATAAAAATGTTGAATTTGAAAAAATTACAAAAAAATTAAAATAAAAATGAAAATAAGTGTTAATTATAGTGATATTGATAATCAAATTTTGAAGATTAAAACTGTAAATCATTTAAAAGATTTCACTTTAGATTTAGTATTTATTGATGGTTCTAAACGTATAATTGATTTCAAACCTTTTTTATCGAAATCATTTCATCCATCAATAAAAAAATATCTAAATTTAAATTATTTTCTCAATTTCAAAATAGTAAATGGAAATTTAAATTGGAATGATTACGACCTTATTTTTCCAATTCATGATTTATATTCTGGCAAAATCGATTAATCAAGATTTCTAAAAAATGTTCTTCCAAAATAATACTTAACTTTGATGTCTAATTGTTTTAGTTTAAAATGTCAAAGAATCATTTAATTATTCAAATTTCAGAAAATTTTTGTTCGCTTTCAGAATTGAAAAATGGTGAAATTAATAGCATCAATTCTTTGCTTTTTGAAGGGAAAAAGGATTTTCAATACAAGGAACAATTAAAACTTTTTTGCAACGAGAATATTAATCAAGAATATGATGAAATCTCAGTTTCATGGATTACTCCAAATGCACTTTTAGTTCCATCCAATATTTTTGCACCAAATGAAATTGAAAGTTTATTTTCTGCATGTTTCAATAAAACTGTTTCAAAAGCAGAATTGGATTACAATCGTTTGATGGAATCTTCACTGGTAACAATTTATGAAATTCCACTTTGGATAAAATCGTTTTTTATCATTCGTTTTCCTCGTGTGATTATTCAACATGAATATAGTCACCAGATTCGAGGAATGCTAAAAAATAATGCAAGTAATTTAAAAATTGAAGTCTCTGTTTTTCCTGATTTATTAATTTTAACTCTGGTAGAAAAAAACGAGGTTATTTTATGTAATTCATACGAAATCAACCATGTAAATGATGTGATTTACTATTTATCCTTTGCTTTACAACAAAAAAATCTATTGCACACGAAAGGAAAGCTAAATTTCAGCATTCATACTTTTTCAAGCATTAACGAAGATGATTTAAGCGAAAAATTGAAAAAAATTGAGGTATTTAGTCAAAATTATTTCGCTTCGAATCAAGTCACATTTAACAACTCACAAACACTTAAATTTCAAGAATTTTGCGTATAATCAGAGGTATTTTAAAATCAAGAAGATTCTCAACACCCAAAAATTTCCCTTCTCGTCCAACGACAGATTTTGCCAAGGAAGGGATTTTTAACATTTTGGAAAATAGATACAGCTTACAAGATTTAGAAATTTTGGATTTATGTTCAGGAACTGGAAATATTTCTCTTGAATTTGCTTCCCGAGAAGCTGGAAAAATCACATCGGTTGATACCAATTACAATTGTGTGAAATTTATTCAAAACCTAATAAACGAGCATAATTTAAAAGATGTCATGCAAGTTTACAAAGCAGATGTACGTGATTTTTTAAGAAAATCTGAAAAAAAATGGGACTTAATTTTTGCTGATCCACCTTATGCAATGAATTTTCATCAAGAAATGTTGGATATCATCGTTGAGAAAAAAATGCTCAAAGAAAACGGAATTTGTATTATTGAACACGGAAGACAAACAGATTTAAGGGGCAATAAAAGTTTCACAGAAATGCGTAGTTTTGGAAATGTACATTTTAGTTTTTTTAGTGAAATTGAATGAAAACAACATTTTGTAATAAAAAATTCACCACTGAGAAACTGAGAATAAAAAACTTTTTCTCAGTTTCTCAGTGGTAAAAGTTAATGAAATATTTCTTAGTTTTAGTGTTTAATAAATTAGAATATGAAAAAAATCGCCTTATTCCCCGGTTCATTTGATCCTTTCACAAAAGGGCATGAAGATGTTATCAAAAAAGCTTTAAAATTGTTTGATGAAATCATTATTGGAATTGGTGTCAATTCAAATAAAGCGAGTTATTACAGTTTAGATTCGCGTAAAATGCATATTGAAAGTTTGTACAAAAATGAGCCTAAAATATCCGTTCAATCTTATCAAAAACTAACAACTGAATTTTGTAAAGATATTCATGCAACATTTATTTTAAGAGGCTTGCGCGATGTGAAAGATTTTGAATACGAACGTTCGATTGCTCAATTAAACCATCACTTAAATACTGAAATTGAAACTGTATTTCTGATTACAGATCCACAATTTAATCACTTAAATTCATCCATTATTCGTGAGATTTCAAAAAATGGCGGGATTATTGCTGATTTTGTAACTAACTCACACATTCTCGTTTCTTAAACATGAAAAATATTTTTTTAATTTTTACATTCTTCTTAATCTTAGCCAAAACATCGTTTAGTTTTAGTGAAAGCATGACCACAATTATTGGTTTTGCGCCAAAATACATCGGTGAAAAGGTAGAAATTTATGCCATTGAGGATTATTTCTCGATGAAAGAAAGATTAATTGCAAGTGTTGTTGTAAAAGAAGATTCAACTTTTCGAGCTGTTTTTTTTAATTCTATCACGCAAAAAGTTATTATCAAATCTAAAAATAACAAAGGTTTTATTTACATCGATCCGAATGCAACTTACGACATTTACCTTCCAACAAAAAACCGTTTTGATGAAGATCGTCCGTTGGGAAATGAGGTTGAAATAAGTTTTCGTAATTTACCTGAATCAGACATAAACTACAAGATTTTGAGTTTTGATAAATGGATAAACAATTTTTTAGGTTTAAATTTCCATAAAAAAAATGTCAACGGACTTGAATTTGTTCAACAATTAGATACTTTTAAATTGAATGTTGAAAAAGCTTATTCAAACGATACAAGTTTTTTCTTCCAGACCTATATTCGCTTTTCTATCGCTGAATTAGACGAAATTCAATTTTCAGGTTCGCGCAATCGCTTTGAAAAATTTGACTTTTATTTAAAAAAATATCCAGTCATGTATCAAAATAACGTTTACATGGAATATTTGGAGAGTTTTTACAAAAACATTTTCACCAGACTTCCAATGGAAACAAATAATCGTATTTATTTAGGTGTTTTAAAAAGTAGTCCAACGCTTGTTGCAAATGCTATGAGTGAGGAAATTACACTTAGGAATGCGAAAATTTTGGAATTGGTCATGATAAAATCTTTGAGTGATTCGTATTTCAAAGGAGATTTTCCTCAAACGAACATTTTATCTATTTTAGATAGTATTTCAAAACACAGCTTATTCAAGGAAAACGGCTTGATTGCTGAAAATATGATTTATAAATTGACTGAAGTACTTCCTGGAACCAAAGCTCCAAATTTCGCTTTAACGAATGTCAAAAATGAATCAAAAGGCAATGACGATTTCTTAAAAAAACATCTTTACATTCAATTTATCGATTTAAATATTCAAGAATGTGAGAAAGAGGTCGAGCTTTTAAAACCAATGTATCAGAAATATAAAGATGATATTGAGATTATTTCGGTTTACAAGAAAACAGAAAATTTAAGTAAAAAGCAACTTGCCTTTTTAGCGAACATTCCGTGGCAGAAATTTGAAATCACATCTTCAAATGAAATTTTATCTCGCTTTAAAATTAATTCTTATCCAAGTTATGTTTTAATTGACGCTTATGGTTATGTTGTTGCTTCACCAGCTTTAAAACCAATTCCAAATGGCAATTATGAAACGATTGATAAAGCTTTTTTCTACATTCAAAAAATGAATTCGGAAGAGGAAAAGTAATGCGTTATATTGAATTGAAGATTGTATTAATTCTTAATGAATTTAATAATTTCTTTTGATTTTTCATTTTCTAAAACCAAAAAATACATTCCTGAATTTAAAGATTCAATGTTTATCTTTTCTTGAAAGTTTCCCAAAGCTAAAATTTCTACTCCAAGTTGGTTTTGAATGGAAATTCGAGTGCTTTTGAATGGATAATTGACTAAAATAATTTCTTTTTCAACAGGATTTGGAAAAATTTTAAACTTTGATTTTTCTTCTTCTTTTACAGAAACTAAATTAGATATATCTGGCAACATGTCATTAAAAGGGAAATAGTTATTTGCAGCAATTTTGGCTAAAAAAACATTTGTGCCATTTAGTTCATTATAGCCTACTAATATTGCTCCGCCATCTGAACAAGGAATTATTTCATTTGGCATATCGTTCCCAGTACCAGTAAATGCAGGCTTCATAAAAATAAAGTTATAAACCATCGAATTATCAAACTTATAAATAACTGCATCATATCCATCATTGTAAGTTGGGATGTCCGGACTATTTAAAACTTTTGAAACGTAATAATAATCATCCAATGCAGAACTAAATTTAACAATATGTTCAAATGAAAAATCACCAATGTGCTCTTCTGAATAGATGTAAATTAAATTCCCATCACTATCCATTTTCATCATACATTGTTTGTTATTACCTTCAATAGCTAAATTTTCTTGATTATAGCCAACAGTTTTAATTTCCCCATTATCTAAAATCAAATCATTCAGCACATATTTTCCTAAATCACCATATGTTTTTAGCCATTCCTGTGTTCCGTTGATATGCATTCTCAATACCAATGCTTTTTGAGTCAAAGAATCAGAGACATAATATTCTCCTGCAATGATACAAGTGGTATCGTTTAACATTTTAATCGAACGAGCAACATCTTTTCCTTCAGAACCGAAGTTTTTTGTCCACAGAGTGTCTCCAAATTTATTAATCCGCAAGATAAATAGATTCTCAATTTCATTTGTTGTTGATTGTGTTTCGCCAACAAGAATAAAGGACGTGTCTTTTAACATCACTGCATCGTGAATATCTTCAAATTCATTTCCTCCATAATTTTTTTCAAAAAGTAAACCTCCGCTTAAATCCGTTTTGAAGAAATAGGCATCAAAGAATTTATTTGGGTATGAATTTGTTTGTCCAACAACATAAATCCCATCCCCTGGGACATGAAAAATTCGTCTCCCTTTTTCTGTTTCAGTTCCTCCATAATGATTCGACCAAAGTCGATTTCCCAAGCTATCAACCTTCATAATAAATGCTTGCGAAGATTCTGTGAAACTACTTGAAGAACCTGTGACTAAATAACTTGAATCTTGTAATTGAACAATTCCTTCACCTTTATCATAACCATTGTCAGAATAGGTTTTAAAAAATGAAATCTGACTTTGAGAAGAAAAACTCAAAAAAGTTAAGCAGAAAATTAGAATAAAATAGTGAATCTTCATATCTCTAAAAATTAAATTTCATTCTAACATTAAACATTTGTCCCATAGCTTGTTTAGAGAAACAACCATAAACATCTTCTGTTCCAAGTCCAAAATCAAATTTTGAAGCAGCATAATTTGCGTAAAAACCAACACGAAAATTTCCAAACCCTCCGTAAGCTGATGTTAGTCCTAGATGAATACTTTTTGCGATTAGATAATCTATTCCAAAATAAATTTTGGGTACATAACGCAGAGTAGGATACATTTTAACGCCAAAAAAACTTTGAATTTTACTGCTAGAATTTGCATTCAAAACCTTACCAAATTGAATCATTGTTGGCAACATAACAAATTTGGAAATGGTATCTTGCGAAATGTTTAAGGTGTCCTGCCACAGATTATTTTCTAAGTAATTTGTATTTAAACTCATCAAATTATCGAAATTAAATCCTGAGTAAACAATATTAGTATCAATCTTATTTTCAATGATTTGATCAACTTTTGCGAAGCCTAAATTTTGAACTTGAAACTGGAAAAATGCTTTGGAATCATCTTTCCATGGAACTTCTATGTTCACATTAAAATTTAAAGCTAATCCAAATCCTTTATCGAATTTTTTGGTGTAAGTTCTATCTAAATTTCCTTTTAAATCAACATCCATTTGCGAAGAATCAGCAGCGAAAATAATGCTTGCTTTGGGATAAAAGCTTGAGAAATAATTATCGACATTCACTAAATTCAAGGAAAAAGACGATTTCGATTTTTTATGGCTCAGACCAAAACCCAAAGTTTGAAATCCTACATATTGAAAAGATGAACCAGAAAAATCGGCAGTATCTCCAATATAATCTTGATTCCCTTTAAAAATTAAGCCAAATAAATCTTTTGAATAATTTGCTGAAAAAATTGAAAAATATCCCGCTTCATACAAAATATCCCATTTTTTGATTTTTGAACACGAATTTGTGATTTTTAATTCATTGGTAAATTCTCTTCCTAAGCGATTTATTTTCTTGTGCTTATCAAAAGTCGAATTGATTAGATTTTCATCTATAAAACCACCTTTAATCAATTTAGAAGAAAATTCGTTACTTATTGCCGAACTTTGAAAATCGTGTGAAGCTTTTAAATTAAAAGTGAATTTATACTGAATTGAATCAAATGAATTTGGCAGTGAAATTTGAGCATTTGAATTAAAACTAAGAACAATAATCGAGACTATTGTCAAGAATTGAAAATGTAAAATTGAAAATGTGCAATGCTTTTTCATTCTCCGATTTTATTATTGAGTTTGAAAGACGTTTGCAATTTTAGTTTCAAAAATGCTTTTTCAGGAATTAAAACTTGCTCGTTTACATTTGTAATTTCGTTTGGGGAATTCAATTTTATGCTTGCTTGAATATTAGCAACTTGGGTTAATTTTTCAATATATTCAAGTGGAAAAGGAATATCTAAATTCGATTTTGAAGATAGAATTCCGAATGTATTTAAATTCCCATAAACCGATGATTGGATTTTTTGAATATCATCGATTGAAAAAAGTTTTTCGCCTAATTTATCGTGAAAAGATAAACTTAAAACTCCATCAAAAGGAAAAGCATTTTCAATTTTTAAGTGAAGTTCTCCCGATTCAATATGCGTTTTTTCAAAATCTTGCTCAAAACTTACTGTAAAAACTTCTTTTAAGATTAAATTATTCAAGCCAATCTGCAAAGGCATTTGCATACTCAAATTCACATCTAAAGCACTATTTGGAAAAAATTCATCCCAACCGTTTGAAATATTCCCCCATGGATTTAGTTCCAAATCAAAATCAATTTCAGTTTTTTCGCCTAAATTCTCCATGAAATTCTCCAAATTGGAATTTGTTTCATCAAAAACAAAGGTTTTATTCGACGGAACTAAATTCTCCCACGAACCAGTTGCAGTTTGAACCGTAAAAGGATTGCCGATAAGATCATTCGTCAACAAAACATTTGTAGCATTCAGAGAATTGATATTATTCAATTTCTTCAGATTTGCTTTTGCAGAGGTTTTGATTCCATTTTCAAAACTTAAATCAAGGTGAACATTTGGCAAATCAATCGTTCCTGATAAGTTTTCTTTCAAAAATTTTGATTCAATTGAGTAAGAATCCGAAAGTTTATAATTTCCAAAATATCCTCGTGCGTAATCCAACTCAATTCCTTCCATTCTAATTTTAAATTTCGTTGAATCGGAGGAAGTCAAAGTAACTGAACTTCCATTTGGGTCGGTAGTTACTTTTAATTTTGAAGGCAAAGAATTGAAAGAATTTCCGTTACTTCCTGTCATATCAATAAAATAACCTGACAAATCAATTTCTAGTATATTTGAACTTGGATTTTGTTGCGTACCCGCTGGAAGTTCTAATTTCTCCTTGATTTTAAGATTATCTAAAGTTACGCTCGGCAATTCGATCTCAAAAAATGTTTTTGTTGCAACTTCATTAAAAACTTCCAAATAAATTTTTCCTTTTTTAACCCTTGCTTTTTTAATCTCAACATCATCTAAATCAAAAATATGATCTTTGTTATTGTTGACAAAACTAGTTCCAGGTGAAATATTTAAGGCAGAAATGCTTATTGCAAATTTTTGTTCAATAATTGTATCTGGAATTTTTACAAACTCAGAAGGTTTTATGGATGCGATTTTTCGTTTTAAATCCAACACATAAAAGCCATTTTGTATCGCTAAAGTTGAATCATTCGTCAAATTTTCTAAATCCAAAGTATCGTTAAACATAGGAACTGTCCAACCAGAATACCACGAAGTAGCTTCTTTTCTACAAGAAAAAAATAAAAATGATAAAAGAAAGAAAAATAAAAGTTTTTGCATTACTTATTTAAACGAAATTTTCTACGAAACGTTGGTTCGTAATCCAAGAAATTAGACCTTTTCTAAAATTGTTGCATATCCTTGTCCCACACCAATACACATGGTAACCAAAGCATATTTTTTATTGCTGCGAACAAGTTCATTTGCTGCAGCAAGCATAATTCTTGAGCCAGACATTCCAAGTGGATGTCCCAAAGCAATTGCACCTCCGTTGATGTTAATTCGTGGATCGTTATCTGCTAAACCTAGCTTTCTAGTACAAGCCAAAACTTGTGCAGCAAAAGCTTCATTTAATTCCAAGACATCCATTTGGTCTAACGTCAAGCCACATCTTTTTAGCACTTTTTGAGAAGCCAGAACAGGACCAATTCCCATAATTCTTGGTTCAACTCCAGCAACTGCTGCTCCAACAATTCTAACTTTTGGAGTTAAATTATTACTTTTTAATCCTTGTTCTGAAGCCAATAACAAAGCTGCTGCTCCGTCATTCAAACCTGAAGCATTTCCTGCTGTTACACTTCCATCTTTTTTGAAAGCTGGACGTAATTGAGCCAAGGTTTCTAATGTTGTAGAAGAACGAATAAATTCATCCTTATCAAAAATGATTGCTTCTTTTCTCTTTTGAGGAATCAAAATTGGGCAAATTTCTTGAGCTAAAATTCCATTTTTTTGAGCGATTGTAGCTTTTTCTTGCGACCAAACAGAAAAACGATCTTGGTCTTCACGAGAAATCCCGTATAAATCGACTAAATTTTCAGCGGTGTTTCCCATTCCATCAACACCAAATTTTTCTTCCATCAAAGGATTTATAAACCTCCAACCGAAAGAAGAATCAAACATTTGTGCGTCGCGACCAAAAGCGGAACTTGTTTTTGAGATTACCCAAGGTCCACGTGTCATATTTTCAACACCTCCTGAAACATAAATGTCTCCAGCACCATCTTTAATAGCTCTTGAAGCGTTAATTGTTGCCGCCATTCCAGAAGCACACAAACGATTCACCGTTTCTCCACCAGCTTCAATTGGAATTCCAGCTAAAAGAGAAGACATACGAGCAATATTTCGATTATCTTCACCTGCTTGATTTGCACAACCAAGAATCACATCTTCAATTTGAGACAAGTCCAAACTTGGGAATTTTTCAATCAAGGATTTTAAAACGCATGCTGCTAAATCATCTGTTCTTATGGGAGCTAAACTTCCTCCAAAACTTCCAATTGCTGAGCGGACTCCATCAACGATATATACTTCTTTTGACATAATTAACTTTTATAATATTTCAAACAAAACATCACTTCCTGCTTTTTCAAAATATGGTTTTAATTTTTTTAAGAATTCTTCAAAGTTACTAAAGCTTTTTGGGATAAGTAGAAAATGTATTCTAATTTTCAACTTTCAATTTCTCCAAATAAGCATTTACATTTTTCTCAATGCGATTTTTGATGTCTGAATTATCCGCTTTAATGAATTTTAATCCTGAAATTTTTTCATATAATTCGATGTATCTTTCTGTAATTGTTTCAACAAAAGCATCAGGCATATCTGGCATTTTTTGTCCGTCTAAACCTTGGAAATTGTTTTCAATCAACCATTGACGTACAAACTCTTTAGACAACTGTTTTTGATTTTCTCCTTTGGCTTGTCTTTCTTCGTATCCTTCAGCATAAAAATAGCGTGAAGAATCAGGCGTATGAATTTCATCAATCAAATAAACTTTTCCATTGTGAAGTCCAAATTCATACTTTGTATCAACTAAAATCAGACCTTGTTTTGCTGCCATTTCCGTCCCACGTTGAAACAAAGCTCTTGTATAATTTTCAAGTTGCACGTAAATTTCTTCTGGAACAAGATTTTGAGCAATAATTTCTTCTCTTGAAATGTCTTCGTCGTGACCTTCTTCTGCTTTTGCTGCTGGAGTAATTATTGGCTGAGGAAATTTATCGTTTTCTCTCAAACCTTCTGGCAAAACTACTCCGCATAACATACGTTTTCCAGCTTTATATTCTCTTGCGCTATGGCCTGCTAAATATCCACGAATAACCATTTCAATTCGAATTGGTTCACATTGCAAACCTATTGCCACACTTGGGTCTGGTGTTGCCATCAACCAATTTGGTACGATATCTTTTGTTGCATCTAAAAACAAAGTAGCAACTTGATTTAATACTTGACCTTTAAATGGTATTCCTTTTGGTAAAATATGATCAAAAGCAGAGATTCTGTCTGAAGCAAGCATGACAACAAGGTCGTTCTCTAAAAAATAAACATCTCTTACTTTCCCTTTATAAACACCTGTTTGACCTAAGAAATTAAAATTCGATTCTACAATACTTTCACTCATAAATTCTGTGCTTTTATCTTTGTTATGCAAAATTAACTAAAACAGTTTTGTATTTCACAAAAGTATGAAAATAAAAAAAGCCCATCTTAAAAATCAGATGGGCTTTTAAAGCTGAATGTTGTTTTTTGCTTGTCTCATCTATCTTATAAAATAATTAATTTTGATTTTAAAGCTGTAGTTCCATCATTTAGGAAAACGGTGTAAGTCCCTGAATTTAATTCTAAATTTTCTAATGAAAATAATTTGTCGTTGAATTCATTATCAAGTTCTAGTGTTTTAATTGTTTGTCCTAATTGATTTAAAACTGTCAAACTTACATTTTTGTTTAATTTTTCAGAAGATAAAATGTTGATGATAGAATTTCCATTTGCTGGATTTGGAGCAATAAGTAATTCTTTTGTTTTTAAATCTTCTAAATTGTTCAAACTTGTAAACCCGATTTGACTTTTTTGACCATTTAAATTTACAGCAAATAATTTGTAGTAAGTCAGTGCTTCAATTGTTTCCAAACGAGTATCAGCAGAATAAGATGCATCTATCAAATTTTCATTTCTAGCACTCGTTTCATTGATTTGTTCCCAATTCAATCCATCACTAGATTTTTCAATTAGGTACGAATTGATATTAGTTTCTTCTGAAATACTCCAAGAAAAGCTTAGTACATTTTCATCTGAACTAGCATTAAAACTAACCATGACATTAGGCAAAATAACAGCACAACCTAATTGAGCAACACCTGTTAATGTACCATCGCCAGCTCTCCACTCTTCAACACCACCAACCATGATTCTCTCTGAAGCTCCTCCACCAGTTTTACTTGGACTGATTTGACCTCCTAGTAAAACATTGATACAAGCACCCGCCGCTAAGTTTAACTTTTTACCATTACCGAATCTTAAAGTACCAGAAATGTTTAGTTGAACACTTGGACATAATGGATCTGCTGCATCGTCTAAATTCACAGTTTCTGTTATAACGACATTCAAACCTCCTGGGATATCGATTGTATCTCCACAAGAAGGTACAATTCCTCTGTCCCATGTTGCTGGTGAGTTCCATGCCCCACTATTTGTAATCGCTGTAATTCTAGCAGCTTTTGCGTCAAAGTTTATTGAAAAAAATGTAAGCAATAAACTAAATGTTATGAGTAACCGTTTCATAGTTTTATGTTTTTAATTGGTTTTGAAGTAAATTTAAAACAAAAAAATTAACTATGCAAGCATAATTAATTGCAAATGAAAATTCAATAAGGTATTTTGTTTAAAACAGTCTTTATAATGAATATTTATACTTACCTAATTTATTAGAAAAAAAAGCACTTGTTGTATGAAAAGATAATCGATAAAATTATTGCAAAAGATAAGAATATTAATAAGGATGTCTTTGAATTGAAAAGCATGACGTATGAATTAATGGATTCATTCGTTAACACCATAGTTAAGAAAGACTTCAATGAAATAGCTCAAGACGTATCTGAAAAAGATAAAGGCTTAGTTTTTAAAGCGCAACACATTTTGGAGAAATCAATCTTTGAAAAATTCCCTACCATAGAACTACTTGCCAAAAACGTAGGAGTTTCTGAAACAAAATTGAAGGCGGATTTTAAAAAAATACACGGAACTACTATTTTTCAGTTTTATTCCATGAAACAAATGCTCTATGCGAAAGAAATATTGAAAAGAGATGACATTTCAATCAAAGAAATTGCAATTACGCTTGGTTATGCAAATCCTGGAAAATTTTCACAAGCATTTAAAAAATTTCATGGAGTTTTACCCTCTGAATTTATTGCATAGAAAGGTCTAAGTTTAAATTTTGTCGTTTCGGGAAATAGAAATGTCGTTTTGGGCAATTGTTTTTAGTTTTTTATTTTTTTATTTGTAATCTAAATATATTGATTATGAAAAATTTTACTACTTTGATTAAATTCGCGTTTCTATTTTTAACTGCGAATACTCTTTTTGGACAAAACTATTCTGGTGGTACAGGAACCGTTGGTGATCCATATCAAATTGCAACATTAGCTGATTTGGAATATTTGAGTGATAATTCCACAGATTGGGATAAATTTTTCATTCAAACAGCAAATATTGATGCAACAGTAACCAATACATGGAATGTTGGCGATCATGATAACGATGGAGGAGCAACACCAGATGAGGCGATGGGATTTATTCCAATTGGTGACTACTTTTCTAATCGTTTTACAGGTTCCTATAATGGAAATAATTTTGCTATTTCGAATTTATATATTAATCGTCCAGGAAATCTTTATATTGGATTATTTGGCAGTGTTTCTATGGTTAATAGAGAAATTATTAATGTTAATTTGTCCAACGTCAATATTACAGGTGGAGATAATACGGGGGCACTAATAGGTGGTGTTGATTTTTTTTACGGCCCAGGGTTAATTCAAAATTGTCATGTTTCTGGAAGTGTCACGGGAAAATCAAAAACAGGTGGTTTGATAGGAGAGTTTACTAGTCATTCTACAGATAAAATAACTTTAAAAAAATCAAGTTCTAATTGTGTAGTATCAGGCACCTCTACTGTAGGTGGGTTTTGTGGAGCTCTTGAAAGAGGTATTGTTGTTGAATGTACCTCAAATGGTTCAGTTTCATCGATTTCCGATGGCGCAGGATTTTCTGGAACAATTGATTTAAATGCAACTGTTTCTTTTTGCAAATCTAATGCAAATGTGGTTGCAAGTCTAATTGCTGCAGGTTTTACATATCGGGTATTTGGTACATCAACTATTGTTGAGTTTTGTTCATCTCATGGAGATGTAACAAGCACGGGTGCAAGTGCATCTGGATTTACTAGTAATGCATACAATCAATCCACGATTCGTGATTGCTACACAATAAGTAATGTGGTTGGGAGTACTTCTGCTGCAGCTTTCGTTTCAAATACTTTCAATCTAAGTCTTTTTGTAAGATGTTATTCAGGTAGTACGCTGACCACTGCTGGAGATAAGGCGGGATTTTGTTATGATAATTTAGATGGGTATGGATCAACTATTACAAATTGTTATTGGGATACAGATGTTTCAGGTACTGCAACGAGTGACGGAGGCGCTGGTTTAACAACCGCTCAAATGCAAACACGAAGTAATTTTACATCATGGGATTTTTTAGGTGAAACAACAAATGGAACCGATGACCATTGGTACATGGATGATTGTGCTTCCGGATCATATCCAAAATTACGTTATTTTCAAACTTTTTTCAAGGGAACTGGTACTTCAGGAGATCCTTACCTTATTGAAAACAAACAAGATTTAAAAGAATTATCTGAAAATCAATGTTTTGCTAGCAGGTATTTTAAACAAACAGCAGATGTTTCGTTTGTTTCAGCAGATTTTCAGTCAGGAGGAGATTTTTACAATGCAGGAAAGGGATTTAGGTCAATTTTATTGACAGGCACTTACGATGGAGACAATCATTTCATTGATGGAATTTATCATAATGAAACAGACCCTTTTAATGCAAATTGTGGAATGTTTGAAAGAATCGATGGAACAGTTACTGATTTAGCTTTAACGAATGTTCAAGTTGCAGGTGGCGGAGGACATTTTAATGGTGCTTTTGCCGGAATCATTGATGGAACAGTATCAAATTGTTCTGTTACAGGTAGTTTAAATAGTAATAATTTTAATGGTGGTTTTGCAGCATCAATTGGAGGTACAGCAAGTGTTTCAAACTGTTATGCTACCGTAAATGTTACAGGAGGTAGTAGAACAGGTGGATTTGTCGGAGATATTTCAGGTGCAACGGGAGATATTACAAATTGTTATTCAAGTGGAGTTGTTTCAGGTAGTTCATTAGTTGGAGGATTTATTGGTAATAATGCTGGTGGGACCATTAATATTTCAAATTGTTTTTGGAATACCGAGACATCTGGACAAAGTTCAAGTGCTGGAGGAACCGGATTAACTTCTTCACAAATGAAAACTCAAAGCACACTCACAAGTGCTACTTGGGATTTTTCAACAATTTGGAAAATGGGTCAATGTACAAATAATGGTTTTCCAGTATTTGCATGGCAAACTATAACGAATTATCCTACTGTTTCTTCTCCTGTTGCTGATAATACTTGTGGTGATGGAAGTGTGACCTTAGAGGCAACTCCTAGTTCTAGTGCAACAATTAAATGGTATGACGCAGCATCTGGTGGTAGTTTAATTGTTGATGATGCTAATTTTGACTTATCTGGAAATAATTTAACAAAAGTAAACTTAACTGCAACGACATCCTATTATGCAGAAGCCGATTTAAGTGGTTGTAATTCAGTGTCTAGGGTAGAAGTTGTAGCAACTCATACTGCATTACCAACAGTTTCAAGTTTAAGTCCTGCTTCAAGATGTGGGTCTGGTTCAATTACGATTAGTGCGACTTCAAGTGCAGGAAATATTAAATGGTACGACGCTTCTTCTGGCGGAAATTTGATTACAGATGATGCAAATTATGACTTATCTGGAAATAATTTAACAATAGTTAATTTAACAGGTACAACTTCCTTTTATGCACAAGCCGAAAATGGAACTTGTGTTAATCCTACCAGATCAGAAGTTATTGCAACAATCCAAACATGTTATTCTGGTGGTATAGGTACAATTGGTGATCCATATCAAATTTCTAATAAAGCAGATTTAAAAAGATTGAGTGAAACATCAGCTGATTGGTCATCACACTTTATCCAAACAGCAAGCATTTCATTCACCAATGCTGATTTTGAGAATGGTGGTGGATTTTATAATGCAGGAAATGGCTTTATTCCAATTGGTAATACAACTACTGGGTTTTCAGGAAGATACAATGGACAAAATTACACCATTGAAAATCTGTTTATTAACCGTCCGTCAGCAAATAATATTGGATTTTTCGGCTATGGTAATTCAGGTTTAAATATCAATAACATTAAACTCATTAATATTGACATTGAAGGAAATGATCATGTTGGTGGTTTAATTGGTCAACAAGCCAACAATGGAGATGTGACAAATTGCCATGTTACAGGAAATATAAAAGGAAATAACAATTATTGTGGCGGATTAATCGGACAGACAAATGGAACCAATGTTTCTAATTCAAGTGCAAATGCAACAATTTATGCCTTTAATAGAGCGGGAGGTTTCATTGGTAATCCCCGATTTGGTAATATTTCACAATGTTTTTCTGATGGAACTGTCACTATAGACGAAAATGCGAATGCTTTTTATAACGGTGGATTCTTTGGTGCTAATAATTCAGGTAATTTCACAAATTGTTATACAACAGTTGATATAATTGCCAATGATTATTCTTGCGATATTGCAGGCTTTGGAGGTAGTATTTCTAACGGAACCTTTACAAATTGCTATGCCAGTAATACTCTGACAGGAAATAATTTGCGAAGAGGATTTTGTGTTGATAACTTTGGTGCTACATTCACCTCTTGTTATTGGAATACCAGTTTGACAAGTTCAAATGGGGCAGCAATAACAGGTGTCTCAGGTAAAACAAGCTCTGAGTTACAAACTCAAGGAACTTTTTCAGGCTATAATTTCGGGAGCATTTGGAAAATGGACCTAGGTTGTCCTAATAATGGCTACCCAATTTTTCAATGGCAAACATCACAAGCACGGCCAACAATTT
>JAZKEO010000029.1:0-28944 GCA_040386975.1 Bacteroidota bacterium
TTTTTTAACTAACTCTCTTGATTGCGTCATTCTTCATACATCATGGCAGCATATGCATCCTCTTCATCTATTTCATATACAGTAAAACCTGAACTCGATCCATTAGAGAGAGAAAAAAGTGAAATAGAGCGTATTTTTTCCTAGCTCTGTTTTTTTTGCTTGATAATGTTTAGCTTTATCATCCGTGCAAACTAAAAATACTTCAGCTTCGCCAATCACATCTAACTCAAGCTCAAGAGTGAGCTTTTTGGGTGTCTTTTTATGCTCGTAAACATCTCTAAATTCAATTTTTTCATCCAATTTATGAGAAATTGGCTTTAATTTAAAAATAGTTTTATTCTTAACGAAATTATTGACTCCACCATCGTATTTAAAAATATAAGCACCAACAGTTTTATTCTTCTCATTAAAATTTTCAAAAACATTGACTTTTGATAATTGCTTTAAATGTAAAATCTTATCAAATGGCATTCCAGCTTCAACAGCTCCAAACTTTGAATCCCAAACAATTACATCCCCCTTTTTTATCTTAGCATCAAAATCTTTTTCAATATTACTCCCATAATAAAAGTCAATTTTATCAGTATTGATAAATGGATTATAATTCATTTGATATGGAATTAATGGATGATGATAATGAATACATCCAATTTTATTTTTGTACTTATTCAAATAATTTCCAGCAGAAATTACATCTTTATTAAAGGGTTCAGCATAAATTGGGAATTTATCTGAATTAAACCTTGAATAGAAACAAATAATAGTAAGTATTAATAAGATGCTTGATGTCATTCTAAAAGGAAATTTCTTAAAAATCAAATCTGAATAATAGATAGACATTAAAACAAATAAAGGCATTCCTTGCGTCGCTATTCGCGTTAATCCAAGTGAACCGTATTTACCATTCGCCCATAAATAAGAATGAAAAAGCACTATTCCAAGAAAAATTCCGAAAGAAAAAAATAAATATGAAAATTTTAGCTTAATCCAGTTTTTACGAATCAACAAATAAATCGCTACTAATGAAGCTAAAATAAAAAAATACAAACCTACGTCTCCTAAATACTCTTGGTAATTTACAAAATAATCATTCCATTTTCCATGTCCGTAAATGTTATTTGAATAACTATAAGCACTTTTTGTGATATACCACCAAAAATCATTGTAAACAAATATTCCCCAAATACCATAAATAATAGGGAAGATTAACAAAAAAGGTAAATATTTAAATTGCTTATAGAGCACTAAAAAGACAATCGCTAACAAAAATAACAATTGACCTTCACTTCTCAAATAAGGAGTCAATGAAATTATTAAAGCAAAATAAAGCCACTTTTTCTCAATTAACATCCAAAAAGCAAGTAAAACAAATAAATTAAAAAGTGGTTCTGTCAAACCTGCCATAATTGTTTTGGAAAAATCTTCAGCAAGTAAAAGTGTGATTGGAAAAAGAGCTGCCAAAATTAAATTAACTTCAAATTTCATGAAAATTTTAAGTGAAACAAGACAAATTCCAATAAAAATTAAAAGATTAAATACAAACATTCCTGAAAAACCAAGCTGAGCAAAAGGGGATGAAAGTAAAATAAATAAGGGTTTTCCCCAATGATCCAAAAATAAAGATGGATTTGTCCATGAAGCTTGTGAAATATAGTAATGCATCAAACCATCACCTGTATCAACTGGCAATTCATTCAAATTGTACATTTTATTCAACCAAAAGACACAAATCAAACAACTAAGGAAATAAATCAAATATGAAAATCTTGAATTTGTATATTTTGTAATTTCTGTCATTTAGCAATTTTTCATACAAAATAAAGGAAAAAAATCAATTTTTAGCTCTTATTTTAAAATTGAAATGATTTTACCAGAATAATCGCACGAATTTAAAAAGCATTCCTTAAATTTTCTTTACTTTTGTGTTAAATCACATTTTATGAATAAAATACTTTTTATAACTTCAATTTTTATTACATTTTTCACTTTTTCTCAAGACGAAATCGAATCTGACGAAATGGGAGTTCGGTTTTTAACTCAAAAAATAGGAAATATTGATGAGCGTTTTTATTATGAAACAGAAAAACCGACTGAAGAAATGAAGTACGCCAGTAAAATGAAAGGCGAAAAAGTTTATGTTTATAAAAAACGAAAAGGTTTAAGTGTTTTTACTGAAAAAGGATTTCTTTTCTATAAAGAACTGAGCAATTTAAAAAATTTCCCTACTGATTATGGCGTAGTTGAAAGTTTTATTTATGCAGATAAAATATACACTCTTATTTATAAAAAAGAAGAAAATATAGCCAATTTAAAAATCATCGAACTAAATTCTAATTTAGAAATAATAAATAATAATTTATTAAGTTTTGATTTAATGACAACCATTGAAGAAATTGATTTGAAAAATTTCGAGAATCAAGTTGCAATCATTTCAAAAAAAGCTATTAACAAGAATAATTCAACTATTGTTGAAACTGTAGGAATAGATTTATTAAAAAGTGAAATTCAAAAATCAAACGTTTCTATTACTACTGAAAATAATGTCATTTTATCTGATTTCATTATCAACAAAGATTTAATAATTAATGCAGCTTTCTATTCAATTGAAGAATCTAATTTCAATAAACTTGATAAATTTACAACTCTTTTTATCAAATTTGATGAATTAAATTCAGTAACAAGCAATTATGATTATAAATCAAACAAAGACTTCATTCCAAAGTCCTATAAATTTTTAAAAATTAATGAAAATGAATATTTTATTGGTTCTTTAGCAATTCCAATTGAAGGAGCTCAAGCTGGATATTTTATTTCAAAAAATAGTTTTGGTTCAAAAATAGATTTCAACACAAATTCAGTAATCAAAGCAACTGATTATTTAAAAGACGAAAATTGGTCAAATTTTGACCAAAAACTTATTTCAAAAGCTAAATGTCCAATAAAATATAGTAAAGAATTTCTTACAGACTTTTTTCTTTTTGATGGTAAATTAAATTTTATTTCTGTTCCAAAACATTCAGAAACTGAAGCTTCAACAGAGTTTGAAGGTGATTTAACATTTGCAAGTTTTAATCAAAATGGATATAAATCTATTGATTTTTTTAAAACAAAAGAAAGACGATCCTCTTTGTCATATACTTCTTTCATGTTACCAAATTATCTTTATTTACTTAACAAAGATGAAATAGTGTTTTATTTTATTCCAATAGCTTTTTCTGATGAATATGGATATTCAAGAAAAGAATTAGGCGTTTTAGCATTAGGTACAGGAAATCCAATTTCATATTCCTTTAATTTTAAAACGAAAACAAAAGTCTATAAAAAAATCGAGACAAATGATGAAACAACTTATAATACTATTGGCTTAGACTTTTTTTATAAGGAGAATTTATGCCTTTTAAAAGCAAATCTATTTAAAACAAACATTGAAAAATTTCAAATTGAGTCCATACCTATAATAACACAATAATTCTTTAACTCAGAAACAAAAGCATTCCCTAAATTTTCTTTACTTTTGTGAAACAATTTATTTAGTAAAAACAAGCATGGAAACTCCAAAAACATACGAAGCAAAGCAAACCGAAGCAAAATGGTATAAACACTGGTTAGATAAAAGATACTTTTATTCCAAACCTGATCATCGTGAGGCTTATACCGTCGTGATTCCACCGCCAAATGTTACGGGAGTTTTGCACATGGGACACATGTTGAACAATACGATTCAAGATGTTTTGGTTCGTCGTGCACGTATGCTTGGAAAAAATGCGTGTTGGGTTCCTGGAACTGACCACGCTTCTATTGCTACAGAAGCAAAAGTTGTTCAGAAATTACGTGCTGAAGGAATTAAAAAATCAGATTTAACACGCGAAGAGTTTTTAAAACACGCTTTTGAATGGAAAGACAAACACGGAGGAATCATCTTGGAACAACTTAAAAAATTAGGTTGCTCGTGTGATTGGGAACGTACAAGTTTTACTATGGACCCAAGTTATTCAGAATCCGTTTTAGATGTTTTCATCGATTTATACAAAAAAGGAAAAGTTTACCGTGGCGTAAGAATGGTAAATTGGGATCCTGAAGCTTTAACTGCACTTTCTGACGAAGAAGTTTTACACAAAGAAGTAAATTCAAAGTTGTTTTATCTGCGTTACAAAATTGCTGAAACAGAAGATCAATGGTTAACAATTGCAACAACACGTCCGGAAACAATTTTGGGAGATACCGCAATTTGTATCAATCCAAATGATGAGCGTTTTAAGTCTTTACATGGAAAACAAGCTATTGTTCCGCTTTCGAATCGTGTAATTCCAATTATTTTGGATGAATACGTGGACATGGAATTTGGAACGGGATGTTTGAAAGTTACTCCAGCTCACGATACAAACGATTATGAATTAGGAAAAAAACATAATTTAGAGACTTTAGATATTTTCAACGCAAACGGAACTTTAAACGAATTGGGCTTACATTACCAAGGTCAAGATCGTTTTGAGGTTAGAAAAGCAATAGAAAAAGAATTATACGACAAAGGATATTTAGTTAAAACCGAAGATCACATCAATAAAATTGGCTATTCGGAACGAACAGATGCTGTAATCGAACCGCGTTTGTCTTTGCAATGGTTTGTGAATATGAAAGAACTTGCTAAACCAGCTTTAGAAAACGTTATGAATGGAAACATCAAATTTCATCCTGATAAATTCAAAAACACGTACCGTCATTGGATGGAAAATGTGAAAGATTGGTGTATCTCGCGTCAATTGTGGTGGGGACATCAAATTCCAGCTTGGTATTTTGGTGAAGGTACAGAAGATTATGTTGTTGCCAAAACAAAAGAAGAAGCCTTGGTTTTAGTTCAAGAAAAAACAAGAAAATCAATTAATATTGCTGACTTAAAACAAGACGACGATGTTTTTGATACGTGGTTTTCAGCTTGGTTGTGGCCGATTTCAGTTTTTGATGGTTTGACAAAACCAAATAACGAAGAAATTAACTATTACTATCCTACAAATGACTTAGTTACTGCTCCAGAAATCATGTTCTTTTGGGTGGCACGAATGATTATTGCTGGATATGAATATTTGGGTGAACAACCTTTCAAAAATGTATATTATACAGGAATTGTAAGAGATAAATTAGGTCGAAAAATGTCTAAATCTCTTGGGAATTCTCCAGACCCGATTGAATTAATTGAAAAATTTGGTGCTGACGGAGTAAGAATGGGAATTTTAATTTCTTCTCCTGCTGGAAACGATTTACCTTTCGATACAAGTCAATGTGAGCAAGGAAGAAATTTCAGCAACAAAATTTGGAATGCATTCAAATTAGTTTCTGGTTGGGAAGTAAAAGATATGGAACAACCAAAATCTTCTCAGGTTGCAATTGAGTGGTTTGAAGCTAAATTCAATCAAGAATTGAAGGAAATTAATGATTTATTCGATAAATTTAAGATTTCTGAGGCTTTGATGACAACTTACAAGTTGATTTGGGATGATTTCTGTTCGTGGTATTTAGAAATGATTAAACCTGGCTACCAACAACCAATCGATTCGATTACCTTAGAAGCAACAAAAGTATTTTTTGAAAAAATCTTAAAAATCATTCAACCATTTATGCCATTTATAGCTGAAGAATTATGGCATTTGATTCGCGAAAGAAAAGAAGGTGAAGATATTATTATTGCTGAATGGCCAACTTCGACAAGCTCAGTTGCCCAAAATACTATTTTAGCTGACTTTACGAATGCTGAAGAAATCATCACTCACATTCGTAACATTCGCAAGAAAAATAATATTGCAAACAAAGTGAAAATGGATTTATTTGTGAAGAAAAACAAGGAAATCAATACTACTTTTGATTCTGTTCTTGTTAAAATGGGAAATTTATCACAATTGGAATACACCAATGATAAAATTGCAAATGCAAATTCGTTTATCGCTCAAGGAAACGAATATTTCATTCCTTTTGGCGAAAACATTGATTTGGAAGCTGAAAAATTGAAGTTAGAGGAAGAATTAGAGTACACAAAAGGATTCTTAAACTCTGTTTTGAAGAAATTGCAAAACGAAAAATTTGTTGCAGGAGCACCTGAGCAAGTTTTAGCTAACGAACGTAAAAAAGAAGCCGACGCTTTAGAAAAAATAGCTATTTTGGAAGAAAAACTGGGAAGTCTAGTGTAATTGTTTTAATTTAGATTGCGAAAATTGAGTTATAACTTAAATCTCAATTTTTGCAATTTTTTTATGTGTTTCTGGAATCAACATCAATGCTGCCGAACAATAAAAAGGTCTTACTTCCATAATTAATCTACCTGATTTTACTGCAGGATCAGTTTGCGTCCATTCCATTGCTTCTTCCAAAGATGTTGCATTGAGAATAAAAATCCCTCTCACATCTCCTTTATCCATAAACGGTCCAGCGACAATTAATTTTCCTTCATTAGCTAGTTTTGTGATGTTATCCAAATGTCCACGCTGTATTTGTGCAACCGTTGCACTATCTTGATTTCGAGTCAAACCAGCTTTAAGATACACAAAATAATAGGTTTTCATACCGTATTCATCAGCACCAAGCTTTTTGGCAAGAATAGAATCATATTGTATATTTTCTTGTGAGAAAAATGTATGTGAAAATACTAAGATGCAAATTGTAAGAAGAAATTTCATTGTTAGTTAGATTTTGATCTAAAACTACAAAAATAATTCCATTGTTAAGAATATTACTTTATTATACGTCATTATTTTATAAGTTTGTGAAGACATTTCTCAGTTAAGTAATATTAAGGAAATTAATAAATTGCAAAACACAAATTCACACATCAAATCCGTTACCATGCTTCGAGGTATTGCCTCTTTGATGGTTTGTTTGTACCATTTTACAGGAACATTAGATAATCCTTTTTGGCACGATGAAATTGGAGTTTATGGCAAATATGGTGTTCAATTATTTTTTGTAATCTCTGGTTTTGTTATTCCTTTGTCCATGTATAATGTTGATTATCAATTCAAATTTTTCCCTAAATTCATTTTAAAAAGAACAATCAGAATTGAACCCGTTTATTTCTGCGCCATTTTATTAATTATTGGAATTTCTTATTTAGCTAAACTTTCACCTTATGGTGTAAATGGAGATTTAAATTTTATAAACACAAATACTTTTTTACACCTTTTTTACTTAGTCGATTTTTTTGATGGCCATTGGTTAAATGATGTTTTTTGGACTCTTGCAATAGAATTTCAATTTTATATTTTAATCGGATTGACATTTACATTTCTACAAAAATCTTCAAGTAAAATAACTTTGTTAATTCTACTTTTAGCTTGCTCTTTACCTTTTCTAATTCATATTGATTACCTAATCTCAGAATATTTACTCCTTTTTATCTCAGGATTTCTTTATTATTTATTTTATATCGAAAAAATAAAAGTCCAAGTTTTGATTTTATTTCTAGCTTTTATTTTTGTGCTAAATATCATTCAATTTGATATTTTCAACGCTTTTTGTCCTCTAATAGCCATTTCATTTTTCCATTTCATTAAAAAAACAAACAATATATTTCTTTTTTTAGGAAAGATTTCATTCTCCTTATATTTGCTTCACACACCTATCGGAACTGACGGAATAATTAATTTTTCACAAAACTTCATCCTTGATGAGACTGGAAGAACTATTTTAATGTTTTCAACGATTCCGCTTGTACTCTTTTTTTCATGGCTATTTTATAAAGTCGTAGAAGAACCAGCATTGAAATTTTCAAAAAAAATCGTCTTCAATCAAAAGACTAAAAATTAGGCATTATTTTTGCTATTTTTTAAACCATGAAATTTATGTTTGCCCTTGTTTCTTTTGTTATGCTGACTTTTGGGAGTAAAGATGTTCCGTATTCAGAAATTGAATATGCATTTTTAACCAAAGATGCTACTTCTGTTTCTAAACTAGGAAATGACAAATTGATGATTTCACTTTTTGATAAAGAAAGTGTTTACAGCAATCAACAAGCCGCTTTGGTATTGAAAGATTTTTTTGTGAAATATCCAGTCAATTCATTTAAATTTATCTTTAAAGGAAAAGAAAATCAAGATGGCTCTTTTGCAATCGCTTCTTACGAAAGTAAAAATGGAAATATTCGAATTACTTTCCACTTCAAGAAAATAGATTCTCTTTTTAAAATTGTTCGGATGAACTTTGAAAAGGAGTAAAATAGACTTGAAGACGAAAGACAATAGACTAAAGACTTTATTTAATTTGAAACAAGACTTTTAATTTTTTACTCTTCACTTTTCACTCTCTTCTGAATCATATAAACAGCAGAAATACCTAAAAGTCCGCCTAATATTGTGTTGATTTCTAATTTTTCATCCAGTAAAATCCAAGAAGAAATTGCTGCTGAAAATGGTACTAAAAAGATAAAACTACTTGCTTTTTCGGAGCCTAATTTTGATGTTGCATAAAAATAAATTGTTGTTGCTAAACTCGTTACAATTGCACCACCAAAAAGTACATTTCCCCAAAATTTGACTTCTCTGATTTCAAAGGTTGCTTTTAAACTTGTAAAATCGATGAAAGGAATCAAGGCTAGTAACGTTACCAAATACATCCACAAACTGAAACTAAAAGGCGAACCATAATTGTTTGATTTCGCAGTAAAACGACTCATAATCGACCAAATAAAAGCCGATGCTAAAAAATAGAGATTTCCACTTTTAAAAAGAGCATCAAAACTTACCCAAACTTTCAGTAAAACACAACCTGCCAACAAACCTAAAATTAAACCAATTGTTTCATTCACATTTGGCTTCTGACGTTTAATTGCTATCCCAAGAAAATAAGCCATAATTGGATTCAAGGTTGTAACCAAAACTCCTCCAGCACCTGCAGTTCCTTTTGATAAACCCTCAAACATCATGTAACTGTAAAAAGCCAATAAAAATCCTGAAATCAGCACAAAAGGAATTCCTTTTTTATTAATTGTAAGTGGAATTTTGATGAAAAATAAAATCGGTAACAAAGTCAAAAATACAACCGCATAACGATAAGCCGTTAAAATAATTGGATCGCTAAATGTAGAAATAACTTTTGCAGATGGCCAAGACAATCCCCAAAAAACCATGGAAATTATCATTGAAATAAGTAAAGTGTTTTGGTTTTTCAAGAAAATTATTTTCTACAAAAGTAAGCGATTTTTGAGGAAAAGCATTACAATCTAAACAAAAGAACTAAAATAAGCCTATTTTCACTTTTTACCAAATCTGGTCTCCAACTTGGGTCTAAAACTGTTGTTGCATATCCTGTTTGCGAAGTAACTCCTCCTCTACCTGCAAAATATGGAACAGATGATTCACGATGCACATATTCCAATCTGAATGTTAAACTTTGATTTGGCATCCAATCGAAATTTGTTGAACAATCCCAACCTTCAAACTGATCTCCAATGTTTGCACTAAAAGGAAAAGCTCCTTCCGTTTGTGTTGGATTATTTGCATTTGGAAGTGGACTCGCTTGACCTGTTGGATATAAAACCAAATATCTTCCCGGATTTTTCATTAATCCTCCGCCAACTGTCCAAGCAAATTTATTTTTTGCAAACCAAATACGGTTGTAAAACATCACACTTGCAAAATATTGTGCTGGGCCTTCGAGAGAATCACCATTTTTAAATCCATTTACTCCTCCACCTTTTTCAAAACCAATATCAGCAGTTAAAGAAAAAGCCATTTTACTAATTCCATTTGATTCAGCTTTATTCAAATACCTCACAAGTAAACTGTTATCTGAATGAAATCTTTTTCGTTTTGGAATTCCTGCTGCATCCGTTCCATAATAATCATTTGTCAACAATTTGATATTGCTATTTGGCATCCATGTAATATTTCCACCAAAACCGGGCATTTGATTGAATTTGCCATAACTTTGCCAACCATTAATTATCCAAGGTTCAATTTTTAAATGTTTTGTTGGATGAATTTGACAACGAATTCCATTAAAAAACCACGGAGTATTATCGGAAGTAAATGAAGCTTGGTATTCCCAATTTTCTTGCTGATAATAAGAATTTAAACCGATGTATGACATAAACATTCCCACATCAAGATTAATTCCGTACCATTTTTTAAAATGATATCCCGCATAGGCTTCACTCAAATAACGGTAAACATTTCCTAATTGATATTGACCTTTGTATTGGCTAAAATCATTTCTTGGAACAACAATTGATCGTGTTCCAAATTGCGTCATAAACCTTGCTCTTGCTCCCAAGTAGGAAAAATCTCCACCGAAATGCAATGCAGAAAGTTGCACTTCATTATTTCTTGTTAATGCAGTTGAACCAACAACTGTATTATCAATTGGATTGGAAAATGAATAGGTGTAATTTACATCCATCAAAATACTAGGAGAAAAATATTTCATATCTTTAAAAACAGATGAATCTCTTCTGTCACTTCCATTTTGCCAAGTCATATCAATTCCCTCAAATGGAATTTTTTCTTCTTGTGTAAATCCTTGAACTCCTATCATTAGGAATACAAGATTAATTAGTGATTTCTTCATGATATTTTTTCTATGCGTTTTAAATTTAAATTAGAAATTGGGTGATAAACTAATGGGATTTCTTCTTGAACGACATCGCTTTTGTCTAATCCAAATGCTTTTTCGTCTTTTTGTCCCAATTTTTTCAAAAAGAAATATCCATTTAACAGCAAATCTTCTTTTACAGTAAATTCATTTTCTACAGATAAAAATTTCTTGATAATCACGAATTTAAAATCTGGTTCATTGTTATATCGCGTACTTCCATCTGGTCGAATGTGCAGGTTTAATTCTTTAGCTTCAACTAATTCTTGAACTATTTTTTTGAAATAAAATTCAGTTTTTGGAATCACTCGAAAGCCAATATTGATATTAACTTTTATGACTTTATCATCTAATAATTCACTCACTTCATAATCAAGTGTGTAAGGTTCTTCCGTTCGATTGATGTGCAAAAACCAATATACATCAGCCTTTTTTGGTTTTTTTGAGAAAATGGACTTAATGATTTTTTCCTCAATTTCGTGTCGATTGTTGGCTTTCGTCAAATAAATTAAATGCGTCGAAAATTTGGGAATTTCATCGTCTTCGCTTAATTCTTTAATCTGGTTGACGTATCTACCAAGATCTACAAATTTTGTAAATTTATTGTTGATTTTTCGTGCGTTATGCCAAACATACATCACTAGAAAGATGAATAATTCGAAGAATAAAAACATCCATCTTTCTTTGATTTTAGCTACATTCGCGATGAAAAACGAAATCTCAATTGTTGAAAAAATCAATAAGATTGTTATGACAAGAAATTTATTCCATTTCAATTTAAAAATTAAAAAATAACTTAACAAAATGGTCGTCATCATCATCGTAATCGTGATCGAAAAGCCATAAGCAGCTTCCATATTCGTCGAAGTTTGGAAATAAAGAATCATTAAAATACATCCAAACCAAAGAATATTATTTATACTTGGAATGTAAATCTGACCTTTGACATTAGAAGGTTGACGAACTGCAACTCTTGTCCAAAAATTTAAGTTCATCGCCTCGCTTATCAAGGTGAAACTTCCACTAATTAAGGCTTGAGAAGCAATAATTGCTGCAGCTGTAGCGACGATAATTCCAGGTAAAACAAACCATTCGGGCATGGATTCAAAAAATGGATTTCTACCATTTAAATGACTATCATTTTGATTTATCAACCAAGCCGCTTGACCTAAATAATTGATTACCAGACAGATTTTTACATAAAACCAGGTAACTCGAATGTTTTTCCTTCCACAATGACCTAAATCAGAATACAAAGCTTCCGCTCCGGTAGTAGCTAAAAATACTGCTCCTAAAATCCAAAATCCTTTTGGGTATTTCACTAATAAATCATAACCATAAACGGGATTTAAAGCTTTAAAAATACTCGGATGTCCTAAGATTTGACTAAAACCAACAATAAATAGAACAGCAAACCAAACAAACATGATTGGTCCAAAAAAACTTCCTATTTTTTGTGTTCCAAAACGTTGAAAAAAGAACAAAAGCGATAAAATCACTACCACAAGTGGCACTGTTGGAATACCTTTCAAGCTATCAATCAATTCCAACCCTTCAACTGCTGAAGCTACTGAAATTGGAGGAGTTATGATTCCATCTGCAATCAAAGTTGTAGCTCCAATCATGGCGAAAATACTCAAACCTTTCCCATAACGTTTAACCAAAGCATATAAGGATAAAATTCCTCCTTCTCCTTGATTATCAGCTTTCAGAGTCAGCCAAATATATTTAATTGAAGTTTGAAAAACCAAGGTCCAAAAAACCAGCGATACTCCGCCATAAACAAGTGTTTCACTAATTGGTTTGTCTCCAATGATAGCTTTTAATACATATAGGGGACTTGTTCCAATATCTCCGTAAATTATTCCTAATGCAACTAATAATCCAGCGGCTTTTAACTTGTTTTTTTTGCTTTCCATTTACTTTAAGTTTGATAAAGCAAAGGTCTCTGTTAATCCATAAAGAAAATATAAAGAAAAATGATTAAAGTATAAAGAAAATGTAAAGAAGAATCAGCCTAGGCTGATGAAGACCAAACGTTAGCGCAGGGACAAATTGAATGATGGATAAAAAAACATCTTTGCGACTTTAAGAGAAATAAAGATTTAACAAAAACGATATCCAATCCCACTTTCAGTGATGATGTGCTTTGGTTTGAGTGGATTTTCTTCAATTTTCTTACGTAATGTTCCTACAAAAACACGTAAGTATTGCGTATCTGTTTGATGTCCAACACCCCAAATTTCTTTTAAAATATATTGATGTGTTAAAACTCGACCTTCATTTTTCATAAAAAGTGAAAGCAAATTGTATTCCGTGGCAGTAAGTTTTAAAATTTCATCATTCCTTTTTATGATACGAGAATCAAAATTTATGCTGAGATCATCAAATTCCAGTAATTCATCTTTCGTTTCAAGATTTGAATTTCTTCGCAAAGTCGAACGAATTCGAGCCATCAACTCACCTGCTCGAAATGGTTTTGTTAAATAATCATTTGCTCCATTATCTAAAGCTTTAATAATTTCTTCTTCACTGTCCATAACGGATAAAATCAAGATTGGTTTTTGAAACCACGTTCTCAATTTTTTCAAAACTTCTTGTCCAGAAATGTCTGGTAAACCAATATCTAACAAAATCAAATCAGGATTGTGACTCATTGCCATTTTTAAACCAATTTCACCATTTTCTGCTTCAATGTGTTTAAAAGCATGACTTTCCAAATTAATTGAAAGTAATTTCCTAATTTGAGGCTCGTCATCTATGATTAAAATCAGTTGATTATTCATGATTTAAGCTATTTATATATGATTTTTCGGTCAATAAACTAATCGTGAATCTCGCTCCACCGCTAATTTTATTTTCCAATTCAATTTTTCCGTTTAAAGCCTCAACATATCCTTTCACTATTGATAAACCAAGTCCAACTCCGCTTGTTTTCGTATTCGGCAAACGATAAAATTTATCAAAAACATGAGGAATTGTTTCTTCAGGAAAACCTTTCCCATTATCAGCGATTTCAATTTCTAATTCTTCTGTATCCGTATGAATTTGTATGACAATTTCTGATTTCTCTGGCGTGTATAAAACAGCATTTTGAATTAAATTATATAAAACTTGTTCCAAAATCCCACCATCTGTTTTGTATAATGGAATATCGTCTATACTTTCATAATACTCAATTTTATGTGATTTTATATCTGAAAATTGATAAATCACACTCCTAATTAATTCTTCAACATCTATCCAATCTAATTTCGGTTTGAGCATTCCACTTTCTAAACGACTCATATTGAGCAAGTTTTGAACTTGTTTATTTAATCGAAAACTCGCTAAATCAATCTCTTGAAGTAAAATTTTTCTATTTTCTTCAGAAATCTTAAACGAATCTTCCTTCGAAAAATCTTGATTCCTCAATAACTCAACAGAACCCATAATTGTTGCAATTGGCGTTCTCAGTTCGTGGGAAAGTGAATTTAACAAGGTGTTATACAATTTAATTACTTTTTCTTTTTCTTCTTTTTCTCGAGCATGTTTTTCTACTTGACGTATTTTATAAGTTAGCACTCCATTGATTAATGCAATCAAAAAATACATCAAAAACATTAAAATGTCTTCCGTATTATCGATGTGAAAAGTAAAAACGGGAGGAATAAAAAAGAAATTCCAAATTAATGCACTCAATATTGCACAAATCAAAACAGGAATAATATCTAAGAACATTGCAGCAATTGAAACTGTAACCAAAAGAAGAAGTGCTACAACCTTATAATTAATCGAATTTAATGCAAAAAAGCTAACAGTGGCTACACAAACTACCAATGAAACACTTAAAAGTAGTTGCTTAATAGCTTTAAAATTTTTAGATTTTTTCATCTTGTTTTTTAAACAAAATTAATTGCAAACGTATAAAGAAAATATAAAAAATTTACACTGTTTCATTTAAAACCAAGGAATCTACAATCTCCTTTATCGATTTCACTTCCTGAACATATTCTATCGATGGTCCAGCACACCAAACTGTTTTATACGTTTGACTAAAAGCGGCTTTTTGTAAACTTTTCATTCCTTTTAAAAAAGTCAAGGCTTTTAACCATTTTTTTAACCTCTTGTTTTTATTCAAAAAACGTTCAATCCAAGTTTGTTTCGTACCAATTTCTTTTACATAAGGCGTATTGATTACCGTACAAGGAGTTCCCGACAATTTTGTTGTCATAACAATATCTTTGGCGGAATATTCAATACAAGCTTGTTTGTATTCTTGTGAAACGGGGCTTTCCTCCGAAGCAATAAAAATTGTACCAATCGAAACGCCGGAAACACCATGTTTCATGCGCTTTTCAAAAGTCAGTTTATCTCCAACTCCACCAGCAGAAATGATTGGAATAGTACAAGCTTTCTTTAATAAGGATATTAATTTTGTGTAACTTAAATTTCCTGCATGACCTCCAGCTTCTTTGCTTACAGCAATTAATCCATCAGCTCCTTGAGCTTCAACTTTTTTTGCATATTTTACATCTGTTACATCGCAAAAAACTAAAATCCCATTTTCATGAGCTAATTTGATTGTTTCTACTGGAGAACCTAAAGATGTAATAATGAAAGCAATTTTTTCTTGACAACAAATTTCAAGTTGTTCGTGTAACCTAAAATTTGATTTGTTGACAATTAAGTTGATTCCAAAAGGTTTATCACTTTGAGATTTTATTTCTTGAATTGCATTTCTCAATTCTTCAGTTGTACGATAATTTAATGCTGGAATAGCGGCTGTAATTCCAGATTTCAATGCTTCTATCGTCATTTTCGCATTTGAAATCAAAAACATGGGAGCAAGAATAATTGAATGCTCAATTCCAAGAATTTCTTTGAGTTGTTTCATCAAGACAAAAATACTAACTTAATTAGAACTAAACTCTAAATCCAATAACCAAAATATCATCAACTTGTTCCAAATCACCTTTCCACTGATTATGCTCTTTGATAAGTCGTTCTTTTTGTTCTTCCATTGGAAGATGATGAATTAATAATAACAAATCTTTGAAACGATTGTACTTGAATTTTTTTCCGCCAGAATAACTTTCTGCACCACCAAACTGATCGGCATAACCATCTGTAAAAATGTAAATACAATCTCCTTTTTCCAACTTTATGGTGTGATCTGTAAATGTTTTTTCATGTTCAGCATCAAAATCTCCCCCAATTGCTTGTTTGTCAGCTTTTGTAATGTGTAATTCTTTTTTACGAATTAAATAAAGTGGATTATTTGCTCCAGCATAATGCAATTCCATTTTCTCAAAATTAATCGCACACATGGCCAAATCCATACCGTCTTTGATCGAACTCAAATTTTTAACAATTTCAGTATTCAAATAATTCAGTGCTTGAGCTGGCGAATTAACATGTTTCACACCCAAACTTTGATTTAAAATCGTATTTCCAATGATACTCATCAAAGCACCAGGAACACCGTGCCCTGTACAATCAACAGCACCCAATACAACTAATGATTCACCTTTTGATTTATCTTTTGGAGTTGTATTAACGGTTGAAAGCCAATAAAAATCTCCACTAACAATGTCTTTAGGCTGATATAAAATAAAATATTCTTTAAATAAAGAATCAATTTTTTCTTTAGGTGGTAAAATAGCTTGCTGAATACGTTGAGCGTAATTGATACTCGAAATAATATCGTTGTTTTGACTTTCAATAATTTCTGTTTTTTCCTCTAATTGATTATAAGTCAGTGCTAAAGTTAAACGAGATTTAATTTCCTTAATATTTAAATTTGTCCTAGTATTGATTAAAAGAATAGTAAATAAGGCAACTGAAAGCGTAAGTAAACCGCCATTCGTGAGAACTTCATCTAATTTCAATTGACCAAAAATTGAAAAACAAACAATATTTGAAATAAATGAAATAATTACTACCCAAATCGAATATTTTATTTCCCACAACACAAACATTCCCGCACCAATAAAAAGAGCAATGTAAGCAAAAGTATGCTTCTGAATTTCCTCACTATCCATGACACTATACATATATGCATTTTGAATCGAAATTCCAATAAAAGGCACTAAAGCAATAATTTGTGGAAAGTTTACAAAGTTTTTCCTATAAATGATTGTGATAAAAATCAAAATCGATACACATACACGAAAAACTAAAAAGTCAATAAAATGATCTGGAATATTAAATAAATCTCCAATTGCCCACAAAGGATTTAAAATCAAAGCAACTTTTGCAATAAGTAAATGATATTTGAATGCACTCTTTTCTAATTCTAAAGTCCATTCCTTTTTATCTATATCAACTACATTTTTAAACATTAAGCCTTGATTTTTTTCAAATGTAAGAAAACAAATCTATTTATTCAATTTTAACTTTCATTTTTCACTCAAAGAAACAAAAAAAGGTTTACTCTGCCGAATAAACCTTTCAAATCAAAACAAAATTAAGTCGTTTAAAACCAGATAAACACAGACCTAAAATCTATTTTTAACAAACTAAAAGCATAAAATAAAAGAGCTGCAAGTCCTAAAATTCTAAAATGAGAAGTCTCGGACAAATTTATTTTATGCTTTCTTTACATCTTTATAAACGTTAATTTCCGACAAGAGTTACATCCAAAATCGTCTAAATGAACATTCGTGACTTTACAATGAATAAATCCATGTTTTGATTGAAAATTGATTATAAGAATTTTAATTATTTCAACAATTTCAGACTATTGATACTCCAAATTTTTGAGATATTTTTTTTGAAATAATTATGTTATTTACAAAATAATTATTATTTTTAGACAAAACTTGAAACTCAAGATTATGAAAAGACTATTTGACATTCCCTATCATCAATTGGAACATTATCCAAATGCTACCATGTTTTCAACAAAAATTGATGGTAAGTGGATTCCAATTTCGTGCAAAGATTTTCTAGATTCAGTCAATGATTATTCAAGAGCTTTAGTTGGATTTGGTGTTAAGCCAGGTGATAAAGTTGCTATTGTTTCTAGCAATCGCTTTGAGTGGAATATGATGGATTTAGCAATTCTTCAGATTGGAGCAATTGTTGTTCCTGTTTATCCAAATATTTCAAGTAAGGATTACATCTATATATTTAATGATGCCCAAATAAAACTATGTTTTTGTGGTACTGTAGAATTGTACAATAAAATTTCAGGAATACAAAATGAAGTTACTAGTCTAGAAAAAATAGTTTGTTTTGATCAAGCAGAAAATGTAGAACATTTTTCAAGTTTACTTAGTTCTAATGCTGACATTGAGCTTAGAACAATTGACGAGTTAAAAGCTAATGTACGCAATGAAGATTTAGCAACCATCATTTACACATCTGGAACAACCGGAAATCCAAAAGGTGTTATGCTTTCACACAACAACATCATTTCCAATGTTTTGGGTTGTGAAGAGCGAATTCCTGCCGATCATCATTCTCGTGTTTTAACTTTTTTACCTGCATGTCATATCTACGAACGCATGTTACATTATTTATATATGTACTTGGGTTGTGCCATTTATTTTGCAGAATCAATGGATACTATTGGCGATAATATCCGAGAAGTAAAACCACACATTTTCACTGCTGTTCCTCGTTTACTTGAAAAAATATTTGAAAAAATAATGGCCAAAGGTGATGCTTTGACTGGTATCAAACGAAAATTATTCTTTTGGTCAATCCGATTGGCAGAGGAATTTGATTTTGAAGGGAAATCTATGTGGTACCGCTTCAAATTAAAAATTGCACGAAAATTAATCTTCTCCAAATGGGTTGAAGCCCTAGGTGGAGAAGCAAAAGCCGTTGCGTCAGGAAGTGCAGCACTTCAACCGCGTTTGGCTCGTATTTTTTTAGCAGCACAAATCCCAATTTTAGAAGGATATGGTTTAACTGAAACTTCTCCTGTTGTTTCTGTTAATTGTCTTAAAAAAGGAATCAAAATTGGAACAGTTGGTCCACTTTTAACAAATGTAAAAGTAAAATTTGCTCCAGATGGAGAAATTCTTGTGAAAGGTCCAAATGTGATGATGGGATATTACAATTTACCAGAAAAAACTGCTGAAGAACTAACCTCCGATGGTTGGTTCCACACAGGAGATATAGGAGAAATGATTGACGGGAAATTCTTAAAAATTACGGATAGAAAAAAAGAAATTTTCAAAACTTCTGGTGGGAAATTTATCATTCCTCAAGCCATGGAAAATCAATTTAAAGAATCACGTTTCATAGAACAAATCATGGTAATTGGAGAAAATGAAAAATTTCCAGCGGCTTTAATTGTTCCAAATTTTCCTTTTATTCGTGAATGGAGCAAACGTAAAAAGTTAGGTTTAGAAAATCTTTCAAACGAAGAATTAGCAAAAAACGAAGTCGTTTTCAGACGTTTAGAACTTACCATTGAAAAATTAAATTCACTTTATGGACATTGGGAACAAATTAAAAAATTCGTTCTTTTAAATCATGAATTTACGATTGAAGGCGGTGAATTAACTCCAACCTTGAAGTTAAAACGAAAAATTATCATGGAAAAATATAAATCTTCCGTGAGTGAAATTTATTTTGAGGAAGCTATAAAAGAGTAGTTAACAATGTTGATTACTCACACTTTTAATAATAATTCTCGTAGATTTTTAAACCATGGAGAGTAAGAGATAAGGAGAATAAACAAATTAAAATAACTTTGTTATTTTGTATGAATTAGATTCAAAAACCTCTATTTCTCTTGCTCTCCGTTGTGAGAATAAAGTTATTATGTTTATAAAACTTAATATAATTTTCTTAATTTTACAGAAAAAAAAGCATGGATTCAGTAGAATTAATAAGAAAGTATTTCAAAAATTTAAGCGAAAAACAAGTTCAACAATTTACTGAATTAAAGGAAATTTATGAATTTTGGAATAATCAGATCAATGTTATTTCCAGAAAAGATTTGGATTCCTTCTACGAAAGACATGTTTTACATTCTCTAGCTATAGCAAAAGTGATTGATTTCAAGTCAAATACTTCTATTATGGATGTTGGTACTGGTGGTGGTTTCCCTGGAATTCCTTTAGCAATTTTATTTCCTGAATGTCAGTTTCACTTAGTTGATTCTATTGGTAAAAAAATAAAAGTGGTGAGTGAAGTTGCTGCCCATTTGAAATTAGAAAACGTCAAAACTAGTCACGATCGAGCGGAAAACATCAAAGAAAAATATGATTTCATTGTTAGTCGTGCTGTTACTGCAATGCCTACTTTTCTGACTTGGACAAGAAATAAATTCAACAAAGAAAATAAAAACTACATCAAGAACGGAATTCTATATCTCAAAGGTGGAGATTTAGCGGAAGAAATGAAATCTGTGAAACAGAAAATCACCTACAATGCAATTCCGAAATATTTTGAAGAAGAATTTTTTGAAACGAAAAAGGTTGTTTACTTGAAAATGAATTAAATTTACGGACTTCTAAAAACAACTTTTTCTTCGTTCAACTTCAATTTTAAAATGCTCATTTACAGGAGTAAACTCACCTTTTAAAATTTTGTTCACTAAAAAAACCTATTTTTTAGTAGTCCTTTAGTTCAAAATCACATTTTATACTTCTTAAAAAACGCGTCCCAATCCCAAATAAAACTTTGAACAACTTCATCCATTCGTTTTAAGAAAAGTGGGTTTGGTGCTTGCATTCTTTTGAAGTATTCATCCTGAAAATTATTCAAATCATATTTATGAAAAATAGATTTAGACATAGCGTAAATCATATTTTTTGAAGGATGATTTTTTCGAGACATAAAACTTTGATATTCACGAATTAAACTCGTAAAATCTTCAACCGACATTTCATAAACTTTGGCTAATTTCTCAAAAATCAATTTTTCAACAGCGTGAGCTTGTTCTGGCTCAAAAAGACTTTCAATAAAAGATAAATTCCCTACTATAACAATAAGTGCAAATTCTCCATCTTGGTCATTTTGAATATTTGGTGAAACAACAAAAGCAGGATCTTCATTGATTAAAGAAGCAACTTCATTAAATCCTTTGTCTACCACATCAAACAAAGCGTTGACAAATATATTTGCCACCTGATTGTCTGATAATCTCTTTTTGATTAATGTACCCAGCATCTTAAAACTATTAATATCGTTTGTAAAAACAAAGATACTCATCGATAAAGCACAAAACTCGTACGATGAAAAATCATTATTAACGAAGTTATTAACATAAAGGAAATATGAACTTAAAGAATACTTATGTGTATCTTTAAAAAAATCCATACTTTTAACAAAAGTTCAATATTAGTTGATGTCAAAAAAGTACAAAATTATAATTCAATTCATTTTGATAACATTAACAGTTGTTTTAGTGATGTTTTGGATAAAACCAAACAAAGAAATTGAACAAAAAAAAAGGATACAAAAAACTCAAAAAGTTTCAATTAAAGAACTTGAAAAACCATCGGATTTAGACAAAAAAACCAAACAAGGAATTTATATTTTTATTCTAAGTCCAATATCATCAAGACAAGTATCTTTTGAAATTGGAGGAAATTTGGAGTCATATACTTGGAAAAAAGGAGATTCTTTCAAAAAAGACGATGTGCTTTTTCAATTGAATAATTCTATTTTATTTAATCAAATCATCGAAATAAAAAAACAATTAAAAAATAATATTGAAGAAAATTTGAATCAAATTAAAGATGAAAATTTCAAACAAAAATGGCGAGATTTTTCACTTCAAATAAAAGAAACTGATTTGTTGCCTGAAGTTCCAAGTCTATACGCAAAAGGCTATCAAGAAATTCAAATTAACAACAAGATTGTTTTAGATATTAAGCAGATTCAAACACTTGAATCACAAATCTTTGACTATTTCTACTTAGCTCCCTTTGATGGTGAATTTACTGAAGTTTCAAATTTAAAAAAAGTAAAAAAGAGACAAGTAGTTGCAGAAATAACAACATTAAAAAATGTGCTTCTTCAAACTCAAATTTCAAAAAATGAGAAAGAAAATATTGAACAACAAACTGACTTTAAAATTAAAAACACAAATCAAACTCTAAAATTAGATTTTCAATTTGAAGCTTTAAAAAACACCGATAGCTTACTTGTTTTCTCAAAAATTAAAAAATCTACACTTAAAAAGTACCAATTTGGAGATTCTCTTATTTTAATTCCTCTGCAAAAAAATGAATCTGTGAATGAGAAATGATTTTTTTTTGTAACTTCATCACAGATTTGATTTAATGAAGTATTTTATATTCTTTTTATTCTGTTTTTTAGGCACTATTCTTCTTGCTCAAGATGTACATTGGTCACAATTTAACGACAATCCACTTTATGTAAATCCAGCAAATAGTGGTAATTTTAAAGGAAACAACCGATTCATCGCCAATTACCGAGATCAGTGGCGAAGTGTTACAAAACCTTTTCAAACATTTTCATTTTCATACGATTCTCATTACAAAAAAAATCAAAATATTGGCTTGGGTTTTTTATTATTAAACGATTCAGATGGTGACGGGAAATTCAAAACTTTTGAACTGCAAATTATGCCTTCTTTGAGGAAATTCTTGACAAAAGATTCAGCCCACCAACTCATTAGCGGAATTCAACTTGCATTTAATCACAGACAATTTACGTTTCCGAATTTTTATTTTGATGAGCAATATAACGGGATCAATTACGATGAAAATTTACCCATAACAGAAGAATTAGTCACAAGTAAGCAAAATAATCTTTCTCTTGGTGCTGGTTTATTATACGAATACAGAATCAATAGAAAACAAAATTTGCAACTTGGGTTTTCAGCTTTTAACCTCAATCAGCCAAACCAAGGCTTTTATGGTGAAACAGTTAAACGCGATATTAGATTAACTTTTTTCTCAAAAATAAGATTTAATCTCAATCAGAAATTAGATTTATTCCCTTCCCTACTCTGCCAAATTCAAGGAACTTACAGGGAATTAGTTTTTGGTACGCATCTTAAATATTGTCTAAAAAACGATTTAAAAGCCTACAAAGCGATTTCCGCTGGAATTTATTACAGAAAAAAAGATGCCTACATTTTAAATCTCGCTCTAGATATTAATCGATGGAAATTAGGCTTTAGTTACGACATCAATTTTTCAAATTTAAAACCAGCAAGTGCTTCTCGCGGAGGATTTGAATTAAGTTTAAAATATATTATCAGTAAATTTCAACCAAAACAAATTCAACACAGAGTATGTCCAGAATTTATTTAAGCATCTTTTCATTTCTTCTGTTTTCGTTTTCTGCAATTTCTCAGGAATCAAACGATTACAACCGTGAAAATACCGGGACATTTGATGAAATAATCGTCTTTGCAAATCAATTGAAAGAAAAAGGAGATTACATTTCTGCTTTAAGCTATTATGAAAAAGCCATGACGCTCGATACGCAATCTGTTGATTTACTTTGGAATTATGCTGAAACCTTAAGACTTTACAACGATTACGCACATGCAGAAGAAATCTATCAAAAAGTTTATGATAAAGAAGAAACACTTTTACATTTAAGAAGCATATTTTATCTTGGTTTGATGCAAAAACAAAATGGTAAATATACGGAAGCCATTGAAACCTTTAAGACGGCAAAAAAGAAATATGTTGGTGATAAAACTGGCTATTTGTACCTCAAATCAAAACAAGAATTGGAATCATGTCTTTGGGCTAAAAAAGCAATTAAAGATACAGCAAAAATTGAACTTACAAAATTACCAGATAAAATAAACAGCGTAAATTCGGAGTTTGGGCACACTTTTTACAAGGATGTTTTATTTTTTTCTTCCTTAAGAGCCGATTCAACAAATTTAAAAGATGAAATTTATTCAGAGAAATACAAAAATGATATTTATAAAATAAATTTAAATTCTGAAACAAAAAGTATCCCTCAAGATGAATTAATTAGTGCCGATTTTCATACTGGAAACGGAACTTTTTCACTCGACAAAAAACGTTTTTATTACAGCGTTTGTAAAGAGCTTGGAGAAAAAATGCAATGCAAAATAATGGTTGCTTATTATGTCAATGGTAAAATGCGTTCTATTGATACTTTGGGAGAAATAATCAACGAAAGTGACGCCAACACAACCATGCCCTCCATTGCTAAGTTTGATGGAAAAGAAGTGCTCTTTTTTGCTTCTGACAGAGTTGGCACAAAAGGTAATTTGGACATTTTTTATTCCTACATTAAAGATGGAACACAATTTTCAAAACCAATCGCACTTGAAATAGTAAATACTCCTGACAATGAATTAAGTCCATTTTTTGATTCTCTTACTCAAACATTTTATTTTTCTTCTTCCTGGCATTATGGCTTTGGTGGATACGACATTTTTTCATCCAAATTTATGGAAGATAAATTTCAAAAAGTGCAAAATTTAGGTCTACCAATAAACAGCCAAGCCAATGATTTGTATTTTTTCACAAATGAAGAAGATAATTATTTTTCAACAAATCGTTTGGGCGTGAATTATACACAAAATCCAACCTGCTGCTCAGATATTTTTTCTTTTTCGATCCCAAAGCCCACAATTGATACAAATACTGTTTCTTTAGAAAAACAAAAAGAAGAGGAAATCAAACTCACTTTTGAAGAATTGAATAAAAAACTACCAATCACCTTGTATTTTCATAATGACATTCCAAATCCAAAATCTTTGGACACAACGTCAAACGTAAATTACATTAATTCATATAAGGAATATATCGCTATGATTCCACAATATAAAAAAGAATATTCAAAAGGTCTACAAGATCAGAAAGCGATTGATGCTCAAGAAGATATCGAGAGTTTTTTTATTGAATACGTAGAACAAGGAGTTAAAGATTTGGAATTATTCAGAGATTTATTGTACCAAGAACTAGAAAAAGGAAATTCAATTTCGCTTAGTGTTAAAGGTTTTGCAAGTCCTTTAGCTAAAACGCAATACAACGTGAATTTAACGAAAAGACGAATCGCTTCACTTAAAAACTATCTAGCACAATATGACAAAGGAAAATTCTTACCTTTTATTGAAAATACACATCCAAGTGGAACAAAATTAACTTTTCAAGAAATTCCTTTTGGAGAATATACCGCAGACAAACTTATTAGCGACAATCCTCAAGACAAAAAAAATTCAATCTATTCACGCTTTGCAGCCTTGGAACGAAAAATTGAAATTCAAAGTGTTTCTTTTCTTAAGTCTGAAAAAAATGACTCTGTAAATTATTTAATCGCAAAAGAACAAGTGATTGATTTAGGAAAAATTAATCCTTCTAAAATAAATGAAGTTAATTTTAAAATTGAAAATACTGGAAAGAAACCAATTGAAATTGAAAAAATTGATATTCCTTGTTCTTGTAATACAGCAGAAGTATCAAAAAACAAATTCGAAATCAATGAATTAGGAACTGTAAAAGTGACGCTAAATTCAAAAGGATATTCAGGCAAAATTGTGAAATCAGTTTACATTTATGTCAAAGGAAGCAAAGAACCATTAAGATTAGTTTTAACTGGAGAAGTATTATAACAATTTTTTGTACTTTTGAAAACGATGGAAAAAACCAAACGAATATTATTTCTTGACTTAATGCGAGTTTTAGCATTATTTATGATGATTCAAGGTCATACTACTTATGATTTTCTGGATTTAGAAATTCGTGATGGAGAAAGTGCCGGAATAAAACTTTGGACAAGCTTGAGAGGCTACACCGCACCGTTTTTTATGATGGTTTCTGGAGCAGTTTTCACATATTTGATGCTTTCACAAGAAAAAGCAGACGGTTCAAATCCACGTGTAAAAGCAGGAATTAATAGAATTATCACACTTCTTTTTTGGGGATACATGTTGAATTTCCCAATCTACGTTATCGGGAAAATTTTCACAGAAGATGGTTTGAGACAATTTTTAGATGTAGGTATTGGTGAAACACTTTTAACGATTTTCTGGATTTCTTTGTTGTTATTCTTATTTAAAACTTTGTCAGCTGAAAAAGATGCTAAAAGACAAAAACTTATTCGTAAGATATTTCGTGAAGGAGCTTTAAAACACGCACGTTACCGTGACGCTTTGTTTAATAAAAAATTTTTTCAGCAAGAAGAATTAAAAAGCAGACTTATGTCTTCGGTTTTTTATGGAGTTTTAATCAGTATTCCTTACATCATCATTTCAAATTTATTGACCTTAGAGGAGAAACAAAGAGCCTTGCGCGTTGACGTTTTACACATCATAGCGATTGGTTTACTAACCATCATGCTGATTTATTTTATTTCGAGGCACATTCGTTGGATCATGTCATCTTTCATGTTCATACTCGTTTTATTCATTATTTCGCTATTCCCTTTGGTTCACAACGTTGATTTAAATGAATTGCCAATCTTTGTTGCTCCTTATTTGAATGATTTTGAAACCAAATCTATGTTTCCTCTAACGCCTTGGCTGGCGTATATCTTCGCTGGCTCTTTACTCGGTATTTGGCTTTCTTATGAAGTTAAAAAACCAAATTTTGAAAAAATTATTGGAATAAAATTAGCTTTAATTGGAGCCGGATTTTTAGTTTTATCTGAAGTAGGTGATCTTTTTGAAATCTATTATTATGGAAAAAGCTACTTTTGGCACGATAGTCCAAATTTAATTTACCATCGTTTCGGAATCGTGTTAAGTGTTGGCTCTGCAATGGCGTTTTTAAGTCTTGTAGTGAAAGATTTACCGGTTTTCATGAAACAGATGAGCCGAAATACTTTGTGGCTTTACGTAGGACATTTGATTATCATTTATCAAATTGTGAAACCTATTATCGGTTACCAAACTCGTTTTCCGGTTTCAATAACACTTATTTGTATTGTAACAATGTTTGTTTTAATGTACTTTCAAACACGCATCATCATTTTTATTCAAGGAAAAGGCGGATACATTGCTTTTGTAAAAAGTCTTAGGAAACAGAAATCGGAATAACTAGTTAGTAATTAGTAGTTATGAGTTAGTAGAATTCAATCTTACGCTTTCGATATTTTTTCTGCTAAAGAACTTAATTCTTCTGAGCTCAAACTTAACTTCTGATTAGCGAAATTCATGTCATTCATACTATTTATTGGAACTAAATGAATATGAGCGTGAGGCACTTCTAAACCGATAACCGTTACACCGATTTTTTTACACGGAAAAGCACTTTTGATTTTTTTGGAAATTTGCTTAGAAAAAACAATCATCTCGGCTAAAGTTTCATCATCCATATCAAAGATATAATCTACTGCAATTTTAGGAATTACTAAAACGTGTCCTTTAACCAAAGGTTGAATATCCAAAAAAGCCAAAAATTGTTCATTTTCGGCTACTTTATGACAAGGAATTTCTCCTTTGATTATCTTTGAGAAGATTGTTTCACTCATTACCTTGTGATATCTAAAATTTCAAATTGAATAATTCCATTTGGCGTTTGTACATCAGCTAAATCGTTTACTTTTTTACCTAATAAACCTTTACCAATTGGTGAATCGATGGAAATCTTTTTTGCTTTCAAATCTGCTTCGTTTTCTGCAACCAAGGTATATTCCATTTCCATGTTATTGGCAAGATTCTTAATTTTCACTTTAGATAAAATAAAAACCTTTGAATTATCAATCGTTGATTCGTCAATGATTCGCGCATTTGAAACAATGGCTTCCAACTTAGATATTTTCATCTCTAACAAACCTTGAGCTTCTTTTGCAGCATCATATTCAGCATTTTCAGACAAATCTCCTTTATCTCTCGCCTCAGCAATTTGATCTGAAATGGCAGGACGTTGAACTGTTTTCATTTCATGCAATTCACTTTTAAGCTTTTTTAAACCTTCTTCTGTATAATATGTAATTTGAGACATCTTGAATCTTTTTATAATATTTAGTTGTAGTCATTTAAACAAAAAACAAGAGAGCCATATTTGACCCTCTTGCATTTACAAAGATATAAAATAAATTTTATATCCGTATTTTATTAAGTTTATTATTTTATTGCGATCGTAATTCCTGCAGTATGAATGTAACCAAAAGGTCCAGCCATTCTCATAGCGTATTCAATACCTAATGGACTTTTGTTTTTTCCGCTTAAAACATCTACTGAAAAACCAGCAGTTAAACCAGTTAAAGCACTTGTTCTATTTTCAACACTAAACAAATTCTTCTCGTAAACATAACCAACACGTATGTTAAAAGCAGCTTTTTCTTTAGTTAGATTATAATCAAAACCAAGTCTGTATTGATCCGTTGAAAATGAATTTGCTGTAAATCCAAACATACCAACTAATTTAGATGATTCAGAAAAAATGAAATCATAAGAAGCACCAATGTTCAGTAAAGATGGCATTTCAAATTGCTGAGAACGTTGTTCCATAGTAGCTACGAATGCATCAGAAGAAACGTAGTTAATTTGTCTAGCCAGTCCATCCCCTTTGTATTTCATTGTTGGACCAACATTTTTAAGTGCAATACCAAATTTAATTTGGTCTTTTTCACCTGTAACATATCTAATACCCGCATCAATAGCAACACCATTTGCTTTCAAGTTATCAATACTTTCAGAAATTACTTTAAAATTAATTCCTCCAGAAATTGAACTTGAAAACTTTTTAGCGTAACCAACATTAAACACATTCACTCTTGGGGTAAAAACACCAATTTGTCCTTCTGGTAAAGCAACTGTTGTTACATCAATTTCTCCAAAATTCATGGATTGAATACTGATAGCAAATACACTACTTTCAGAAATACGTTGAGCAAAACCAGCTGAATAAAAATTAATATCAGCTTTGCCTAACCATTTAGACATATTGAATTTAATTTGTGTCTTATCAGCTAAAGCCAAACCTGCAATATTTGTATATTGAGCTTCAAGACCAACTGTATTTGCAAAACCTGCATCAGCTGAAGCTGTACTTCTAGCCCATGGATTGATTAATAATTGAGATGCACCAGCAGACCCAACTCTATCTTCATTTCCTGCTTGTACATAAGAACTTAAAATAAAAGTTCCTAAAAAAGCTGTTGTTAATATTTTTTTCATTTTCTTATTTTTTATGAATTAAATATTTTCTAAATCTATTTGTCTTACACCACCAAAGAATTTCAAAATTCGTTCTCCAGCTCCCGGAACTTCAACATGTATTAAATAAACACCACTTGCTATTGGCACTTGTTTCATGTTTTTTAAATCCCAATCGATCGATGTTACTGGACTGTCCTTCTTGAAAGTGCGTATCAACTTACCTGAAATATTATAAATTTTAATTGTACAAACATCAGGTAAATTTGTGATTTTAACACGTGTATCAATTCTTGATCTTTCATACTCAGAAAATGCATAGTATGGGTTTGGAACAACGTTAATTAAATCTAATGCTTCTT
>JAZKEO010000030.1:0-5214 GCA_040386975.1 Bacteroidota bacterium
CAGGCAAGTTATGATCGACGGAGTTAATTGTGTGAACTATTACGAATACGAAAAGAAGTTTACTCGTGTAAATGAGCATTTTTAAAATTAAAGTTCAACGAAGAAAAAGCTATTTTAAAAGTTCCGATTATAAATTGTTATTTATTGCATTTTGAGATCTATCAACTCCAAAGCTAAAAAATGCTCCTACAAAGAAACTCATTTTTGCTGGTGGACCTAAATCTTCTCTCATAAATTGTCCGTTTGAGTCTAAAATGCGGTTACTATATGAATAAGTGAAAATTTGTTCTTGTCCGAAAACATTATTAATTCCTAAAACAAAAACCGCAGTTGTTTTTTGAATTCGTTTAATCCAGTTAAAACTGAAATTGTTTGTGCTAAAAAATGGAGTTCTGTCACTCAAGTATTCGGCACTTGGTCTATTTGGATTGTAATAAGGTCTTCCAGTTGCCCAGTTGAAACTCCAATTGATTCCAAACATGTGTTTGATCCAAAACTTTTTGATAACAAGACTTCCTGTATGTGCCGCAGCAAATGTTGGTTGTGCATAAATTGGGAAATTCAAATAATCACGTTTTGTGTCAAGGAAAGAGTAACTTACCCAATAATCCAAACCTTTGATACTTTTTCTATCTCTCCAAAAAACTTCAAAACCTTTTGAATAACCATGTCCATCAGTACTTACAGCATTTTGATTTGCGGCATCTGTTTTAAGTAATTTCTGGTAGTCCTTGTAATAAATTTGTGATCTTAAAGTATAAAATTCAGTTACATGTTGGTACGTTAAAATATAATGGTCGGCACGTGTGTAATCGAAATTACTTTTTTGGGTTAAATATTTTCTGTCAGGAGTTTGATAAAAAATTCCATAATCAAAACTTAATTGAGTTGGTTTTGCAATTTGATAAGAAACACTTGCTCTTGGTGCAATGTTTGCTTTTTGAGTTAAGTCAGAATATTCGTAACGTAAACCTGGTCTGAAAGCCAATTTATTGCTGATAAAAACATCTGATTCAACAAATGCTGCTGTGTATGTTTCTTCAATTGGAACTTTGAAGTTGAAAAAAGGGAAATTGTAGTTTGTTTGATCTTTGTTGTACCAAACTTCTGCACCAAAACGAAGTGCATTTAAACCGCCAAATCTTTTTTCTAAAGTTGAACGCATTTGAGCCATTTGTTCAAAAGAACGAATATTAAATGAAGCTCTGTCAAATAATGTATCTCCAGTATATGGAACAGGTTCGTTCAAGCTGTTTTGAAGTTCATTTTTAATTTTGTCGTCGTTGTAACTGTAACTTGCGACGCTGTATAATTTCCAATTTTTAGGTAAAAGTTGTTTCCAGCTTATGTTCATGAAGAAATTTGAATTTTTAAGCGAAAACATATTCTTCAAGTCAACACTATCAAGTGAATTAGATCTCATTGAAAGTGAACTTGCGTTGTAATATGTGTACAATTTTAGCATTCCTTTTTTCATCTTATGTCTGATGTTGAAATCAACATTGTGAGATATTGGAGCTTGAAAAAACTCTTGCTTTTGTGGAACAACTTTCATATAAAGTGCCAAGTTTGCATAAGAATAACTTGTACCAAAACTCGTTTTTTTATTTTTAGTCACTTTTTGAAATCCAACACTACCAAAAATAGGGGAGATACCACCTTGTATTTCACTTGCATCTGGAATATCAACCGATTCTAAGTTCAAAACAGCGCTTAAAGCTTGTCCATATTGTGCTGAATAACCTCCAGTACTAAAAGCAGTACTATTAAAAAGAAAAGGAGAAAATCTTCCTCTTTGTGCAATTCCTGGAACTGAACTAAAAAAGAAATTGTTTACGACCGTTCCATCGATGATGATTTTACTTTCTTCGGCTGAACCACCACGAATAAACAAACCTTCACTTTCTCCAACGCGTTGAGCTCCTGGCATAGTTTGCAGAGCTGCAGAAATATCTGCATTTGCTCCAGCCGTGGTAACAATATCTAAAGGTTTTAAAATAGCTGAACGTTTTTTGTCGTTTGCTTCAAATGAACCTGCGGTAATGGTAACGGCAGATAATTCATTAATAATTTCTTTTAATTCAATGTTAATTGAAAATTCAGGTTTATCTAAAACTATTTTTTGTTCAACAGATTTGTAAGCAGTACAGGTAACGGTTAAAATTAATTCGCCTTTTTCACTTGTTTTAAATGAGAAATAGCCGATTGAATCTGTTACTGTTCCATCGTAACTATCTTTAATACCAACGTTTGCAGATCGAATTGGATTTCCGCCTTTATCTTCCACGAAACCTTTAACGATGGTTTGAGAATTATAGAAAAAAGATAAATTTAGGAGAAAAAAGAATAAAATGTATTTTTTTGAATTCATATTTTGTGTTTGATTTCGGGAGTAAAAATAAGAAATTTTTCTCATCTAACAATCCAATAATCCAACATTCTAAGAATCCAAATTAGCCATCAAATATTTATACATTTCAATCATACACATGATGTCGTATTTGTACACTTTTTCATCTGGAGAATGCACATTATCTTCTGGAGCACCAATAAAAAGCCAGTCAAAAGGAATATCGGTTATTATCTACTTTATCAAATATTCTTTATCTATTCTTAAAGAATCAACTTCTTTTCTAAGATATTCTTCAAGATCGGATTTAAGAAATATTGCCGTGAATCGATTACCAAATTGATCTACTTCTTTTCTTTTTTTACTTTGGATTAATACATTTATATCATCTGTATTTTTTAAAACCGAACTTTCTATGTTGTCGGTTTTAACATAATCTATATCTTCAATTACATTAGAAAACACTTCAATAGCAAGTTGTCTTGCTACTTCTCTAATCGTATCAAGATTATTAATTTTATCGAAATCGTAATTGTTAATTGATATTGAATAAGTACCCGTTAAATACATCATACAAGCATCTAAACTGCCTCCCATATATCCATAATTAAATCGACTAAGCTCAACTTTTAAATTTTGTTTTTTTAATGAATCAACAAAAGATATTTCTTTTGCAGTATATGGTCTTATGCAATCTATCTCTTTTCGACTACATGAAGCGATTATTAAAATCAAAATGTATATAATATACTTCATACTTAATTATTTTTCACTAGCTAAGCTGCAGTTCTTACCGCTGCTTTTAATCAATCTACTCATGCTCAAATAAATCTCAACATTCATTAACTACAAATTTAAACTAATTTTTATAAGACCCAATGTTAAATAAAAATCCAATAATCTAAAAATCTATCAATCCAAATTAGCCATCAAATATTTATACATTTCCACCATGCACATAATATCGTATTTGTACACTTTTTCATCTGGAGAATGAACATTATCTTCTGGAGCACCAATAAAAACCCAATCAAAAGGAACATCTGTTTTTTGTAGCATCGTTCCGTCACTTCCGCCAGAAGCTTCAACTTCCAATTGATATTTGATTCCCGATTTTTTCGCTAAATCTAAAATTTTATTCAAATACGTTCTTCGTGGTAAACCGCTATCTCTCATTGAAATCGCAACACCACCACCGTGAACAACACCTTCCGTAACCCAGGTAATATCTGAAATTAAAGCCTGACGTAAACCATATTTTTCAAACAAAAAACGGCCACAAAAGCCAACGGAATTTCCACCATGTTCTTCGTAAGTGCTGAAAACAATTGCTCCATTTTCCAGCGTTTCAGCAACTTTTAAAGCATTCCAAACTCCCAAACGATTGTCCATGTAAGGTGATTGTATGTACAAATCTGTTTCTCTGAAATTTGGTTTAAAAGTTAAAATTGTTGCTCTATCGTATTCTCTTTCAGATATATAGTTTAAATGTTGGTTCCCATTTTGATCTTCAATAATCATCAATTCGGTTTCAATTTCTCCTTGAGAATCCGAACCAACTAGTTCAAAACCATCTTGTGTTCTTGGTCCACCGATTTTATACAAAGTTTTGTCGTAAGCCGTTGAAAAACCAATCGTATCCGTATGTGCGAAAATTGCGACTTTGGGTTTACCAAAAACTAAAATGATGTTGTCTTGAAACTCATTGTCGTGAAAGATTTTTGGTTCTACTTTCCAATTCTTCTTATTTTCCTCTATGTATGTTAAAATATAATCTTTAATGCGCGATTCATCAGAAGATGCACCGCGAATGGATAAAAGTTCTTGTAATAATTTCATTTTCCAATTAATTCGTTTGTAATTTTTGTATGTTCGATGTTTTCGAGTGAGTTTTTTATGAATTCCAATTTTGAGTTTTCTATTTGAAAGCAAATCTCACAATTTTCGTTTAAATCTTGACTTTTAATTACTGTTTTTTGTTGTTTTAATAAAGTCATGATCGTTGAAATTTGAGCATAAGTAAAAGTAATTGTCAATTCGCTCATCAATTCTTTTTCAATTATATTTCCTTCTTCAATTGCTCCTTTTGCAGCGTTTCTATAAGCTTGAATCAAACCTCCAACTCCTAATTTTGTTCCTCCATAATAGCGAATAACTCCAATTAAAACATTTGTTAATTCAAAAGATTGTATTTGTCCTAAAATCGGTGTTCCAGCAGTGTTTGAAGGTTCTCCATCATCGTTTGCTCGGTAACGTTGATTGCTTACTCCCAAGCGATACGCATAACACAAATGTGAAGCTTGAGCGTGAGTTTGCTTCCATTTTTTGAGTTGCTCGTTGACTTCATTCTCAGAATAACAAGCGATTGCCAATCCAATGAATTTTGAACCTTTCTCTTTGATTAAGTGTTCTGATTCTTCCGCTAAAGTTTTAAACAAAAATTCCATTTGTATAGCAAAAATAAGTATTTTCGTAATCCATAAAATTTAAACTGATGAAACTTTTAAACATTTCTATTTTTACTGCCTTATTTTTTTGTTTTTCGTGCGACAAAAAAGAAGAGGAAAAACCTACCGTTACTCCTTGTACTAATGGAGTGAAAGATAACGGGGAAACAGGAGTTGATTGCGGTGGAACATGTTCTCCTTGTTCGCAATATGCGTATTTGATTTTGAACTCAAATGGAGAATCCAAACAAGCATCAAGTAAAAGTATTGTGTTGGAAAACGGAAATTATATTTTAAAAGCAGGCTATGACACAGTGCTTTTTCAATTAAATATTGGTCCAGATTTATTGTCAGGAACTCAAGCTGTAAATCCTATAAATTCTGGAGCAGTTATGAAAACTACAGCTTATACTTTTG
>JAZKEO010000030.1:5224-10227 GCA_040386975.1 Bacteroidota bacterium
CGGTTTGAATGACACAGTTGCAAAAAAAGTCGGAGGAAATTTTGACGCAAAATTTGCCAATGGATTGGATACTTTGAGAATTACTGGTGGACAATTTGAGTATATTGCTTATTGAAAAAGTGAAAAGATATATTAGAATTAATACAAATAATTGCTAAAATCAATGACTATTTATTCAAATGTTGAAGTTATAAATCAAAATTTAAAAGTTTCAGAATTAATTAGTAAAATCGAATATTTCATTGAAAACCAAACACAATTTACTTTAATTGAAAAGAAAAGTGATAAGTTGTTTTTTCTTAAAAAGAAAATTTATACTTTTTATTTCTTTAAACATTTAGTTAATAACCTTAGGATAACAATTTCTGAAAAGACTAATTACTATAATATTAAATTAGAAACGAATATAATTATGGACTTTTTATATTTGATTTTAATTCTCATCATTTCAAATTCTCAAGGAAAAATTTACCTGATTTTAATTACTCTTTTGCCAATTGCATTGCTGATAAAATATCTTTATTTGTTAAAGCTCAAAAAACAAATAATAATTTGGCTATCCAAAAAGGATTAACATCCTTTATTAAAGGATATATACTATATATTACTTCGCTTTATTCAATTCGTGTTTCAAACCTTCCCATTCCACCAAGTGTAATTTAACTGTTCCCACAGGGATTTTTGCTCTCACTAAAATTGGAATTCTGTTTTCGTCGTTTGTTACCCAAAAATTCAAGTCGTTGTCATTTTCAAAATAACGTCCTTTTTGCATGATTGGAACGAATTTTTTACAATTAAATTTCCCTTTTCTTATGTGGATTACTTCATCGCCAACATATTTTATTTTTAAAGGCCAGATTTCATTGTCCATAAAACATTTGAATTCGATGATGTCACCTTTTTTCATGCTTTTGAAATCTAATGTTCGTGCATAATAAAATGCAGAAACCATATCTTGAATTCCCATTGGGATTTTAAATTCTTTTCCTTCGCCGTTATCAACTTTGTAGCTTTCGTGTTTGAAGGTGTAATCTTGATTGAGTTTATATCCACCTTCATCAACTCGCCTCACAAATTGCCAAGGGAAGATTCCTTTTTTATCCACATAACTTTCGTAAACGTCATTTACTTTATAGAAAGCATTGAATCCACCAAGTGTTCTTCCAGTACCTTTTAAATGTAACATGTCACGACCATTGGTTTTTTTGGAAGTATTTTTCACCTCCATGATTGCTTCTCCAGCGTCCACAAAGCCGTAAGTGACACGATATCTTAATTTTTCTCCAACTTGAAAAGAAGTATTGCTCACCGTTGGTAACGAAATACTGTCTGTGCTCATTAATCCGAATCCTACGAAGATTAAACCGAAAAATAAAACCCTTGTTTTCATAATATTTATTTTATACTTTTAATTTGTATTTTAAGATAAACAAATTGTGTGCCAAATTGCTATTCGTACATAGTAAAATTTGATTTACACTGAAAATTATCAATTTGAATATTTTATTGAAGTAAATTTAATGAAATATTTGCTGATAATCAATACTTTTCTTAACTTTGAATTATAAATATTGAAAAAAAGTAAAAAAAATGAGTAAAAAATTTGTCAATTAGTTTTTTTGACTTATATTTGCACTCGGAAATTTGAAAATAACGCTTGATTTTAACGAAGATTAAGTTTAAAATTCCAACAAATTTGGCCCATTCGTCTACCGGTTAGGACATCAGGTTTTCATCCTGGAAATAGGAGTTCGATTCTCCTATGGGCTACATAGCTTTCTTTGTAAAGCAAATTGAAATAAAGTACTCATGGCCCATTCATCTAGTGGTTAGGATATCAGGTTTTCATCCTGGAAACAGGAGTTCGATTCTCCTATGGGCTACAAAGAAAATGTTTATTAAAAATTAAATAAAAAACAAAATGGCGAATCATAAGTCGGCACAAAAAAGAATTAGATCAAACGAGACGAAAAAAATTCGTAACAAATACCAACATAAAACGACTCGTAATGCTGTTAGAAAATTAAGAGCATTAACAGTTAAAGGTGAAGCATTGGAATTGTTTCCAGCTGTTTCTTCTATGTTAGATAAATTAGCTAAAAGAAATGTTATTCATAAAAATAAAGCATCTAACTTGAAATCAGGTTTAGCTGTTCACATTAACAAAATGTAATTATTTTTATAAAAATAGTTGAAGGGAGTTTTTTACTCCCTTTTTTTATGCAATTATTTTTTAGTTTTGTATTCTCATATTTAAAAATCGAGTGAAGTATTTAATTGTTTTATTGACTTTATTTTCAGTTCAAATTTTATTTGCACAAGAAAGTATATTTCAATTAAAAATGGATACTTTAAAAATTTCTCATCGTATTGGAGGTTCGAAATTAGATTCCGTTTCAGATTATAATGCAGGAATCATTTCTTTAAACCCTGGAGGTTATAAATACAATGCTTTTGGAAGTTTTCAAACGAATTATACTTCATTTTTAAATTCCTGTTCCAATCAATTTGAAACAAAAACGAATTCAAGTTTTAAATATTCCTCATTACCACATTTAGGTTTTCAATATTCTTTTGGTTCAAAAGGAATTCAGATTTTACGAGCTGAATATGAACAATTTTTCTCAAAGAAATTTGGTTTAAACTTAGTTATTGATCGAAATTCTATCGGAGAAATGATGCGTGACGGAATTTATAAAAACAATAAATTTGAGTTTTCGACTTACTTCAAAGGAAAATTTTATAAAAACCTGACATCTTTTCGATTTAATAATTCAACTATAAATCAAAATGGGGGTCTAGATTCAAGCAGTAACTCAGTAAAATTATTTCCTTTGAATTTTTTAGTTGTTAATAAGACCGATGCGAAATCTGAGTTGAAAAATCTAACAAGCTGTTCGCATCATTACTTTAATTTCTTAAATGATTCTTTGAAAGATTTAGGCTTGGTAATTAAAAATGACTTTAAAATAAACAACCGTGTCTACGAAGAACAAGATTCACTTCAATTGATTTATAAAAATATTTATTTGGATAGTTTTGTAACGAGAGATCAATTTCAATTTGCTAAAATACAGTCCAGTACAGGATTGTATTTGGCCAACAAAAAGCTTTCTTCTGAAATTTTGTTCTCACATGCTTATTGGGATTTTCAAAATTTGTCGCGACATTTAGATACAACGGAATTGAGTTTATCTTACCTTTTGGGAATTGATTTAGGGAAAGTAAAGTTAAATTCAAATTCCTATTACAATTTAGTTGGAGCAAAAGGGGAGTGGTATTCGAAAGTGAATCTTTTAACTGAAATTGGGGAAATTAAAGTAAACGGTAATTTGGCTTTTGAAAATATTTTGCCGACAATTTTTCAGCGGAAATATTTTTCTAATACAAATCTTTGGTATTTAAAAGACATTAAAACACAACAAAAAGTCACTTCTCATGTCGATTTTTCCTATGTTTTTAAAGAAAAACAAACACTAAAATTCGGTTTAAACCATACTTCACTAAAAAACAACTACTTTTTTGTTGATACAACTTGGAGAAATGATACTTTAACAAATCTGAATATCTTGTCCTTGGATTTGAAAGCAGATTTTAGATTTAAAAGCTTGATTTTTCAACCTTATGTGATTGTAAATCAGTTTTCAAACGAGTTAAATTTTATTCCAAAAATAGATTTTAGAACACGTATTGGTTTCAATAGAAGACTGTTTAAAGCTAAAAAAATGGATTTTATTGCTGCTGTTGACTTTTCGTATCAAAGTTCCAGAAAATTGATGTCTTACGCTTCTGATTTGGATTTATATGTCTTATCAAATAAGCAGTTTTCAAATTCGAGCTTATATAAAATTGATTTCTTTACAGGTTTTCAAATCGAGCAATTTCGCTTTTATATTAAAGCTGAAAACGTAAATTACATTTGGGATAAATCAGATTCTTTTGTTTTTGAGAATATTCCGATAACTCCATTTTTGATTCGGATAGGCTTAACTTGGGACTTCTTTAATTAGCAGAAATAAAAAAGAGAATGAAACATTGCTTCACTCTCTTTAACCTAACCTAACCTACCTTTTACAACTAAACCTAAGGCAAATATAAACTAATTTTTTGAAAATCAAAAGAAATTTGATAAAATTTTTGAGTCAAAAAAAACATTTTTTCAAATGAAAACAGTTTCTATTCAAATGAATACTTATATTATACATAATTATTATCTTTGAAAAGAATTTTAATCAATTGGAAATTTAAAATTAAATAAACAAATATGAAATTATTAGAAGGAAAAATAGTTTTAATTACTGGTGCCTCCAGAGGAATTGGAAAATCAATTGCTGAAGAGTGTGTGAATCAAGGTGCAACAGTTGCCTTTACTTATATTTCCTCTGAGGAAAAAGCGTTGGCTTTAGAAAAGGAATTAAGTGTAAATGGAGGAGTAGCAAAAGGTTTTAAATCGGATGCAGGAAATTTTGATGCTGCACAACTTTTGGTTGAACAAGTTGTTGAGACTTTTGGAACAGTTGATGTTTTAATAAACAATGCTGGAATCACACGTGATACTTTATTGATGAGAATGACAGAAGAGCAATGGGACGATGTAATTAATACAAATTTGAAGTCAGCATTCAACTTAACGAAAGCAGTTCAAAAACCGATGTTAAAAGCAAGAAAAGGTTCTATTATCAATATGTCTTCTGTTGTTGGTGTGAGTGGAAATGCAGGTCAATCAAATTACGCAGCATCAAAAGCTGGTTTGATTGGTTTTACGAAATCTATCGCTCAAGAATTAGGTTCAAGAAACATTCGTTGTAACGCGATTGCTCCAGGTTTTATTGAAACTGAAATGACAGCTGCTTTAGATGAAAAAGTTGTTCAAGAATGGAGAAATTCAATTCCTTTGAAAAGAGGTGGAAGTCCAAAAGATGTAGCTAATGTTACAGTTTTTTTAGCTTCAGATATGTCAGCTTATGTTACAGGTCAAACAATCAATGTTTGCGGTGGAATGT
>JAZKEO010000031.1:0-36411 GCA_040386975.1 Bacteroidota bacterium
AACTTTTGGGATGAATGTTGCCAAATATAAATTAGACAAAGACTAGTAATTGAGACCAAAAGACAAAAGACAAAAGACAAAAGACATTAGATCTTAAGTCTTAAGTCTAAAATCTTAAGTCTAAAAAATAATATTATGAGACACGGTAAAAAGTTCAATCATTTAGGTAGAAAGACTGCACATAGAGCTGCTATGCTATCTAATATGGCTTGTTCTCTTATTGAGCACAAACGCATTACAACTACGGTTGCTAAAGCAAAAGCTTTAAGAGTATATGTTGAGCCATTGATAACAAAATCTAAAACAGATTCTACACACTCAAGAAGAACTGTATTTAGTTATTTAAAACAAAAAGAAGTAGTTTCTGAATTATTCAGAGATGTTGCTCCAAAAGTTGCTGGAAGACCTGGAGGTTACACACGTATTATCCGCACAGGTTACCGTTTAGGTGATAATGCAGAAATGTGTATGATCGAATTGGTTGACTTCAACGAATTGATGTTAACTAACACAGAAGCTAAGAAAACAACAAGAAGATCTCGTGGAGGTAAATCTGCTGCTGGTTCAACACCAAAAGCTGCTGTTGAAACGCAAGATGAAGTTGTTGAAGACACTGCAACTGAAGCTCCAGAAGCTACAACTGAAACTCCAGAAGAAAATTCTGCTGAAGAAGGTACAACTGAAGAAGAAAAAGCATAGCTTTTGAAGACCAAGCGTTAGCGCTGGGAATAAAATAATTCTTTTAAGAAGATTAAGGCGGTTCATTTGAATCGCCTTTTTTTGTCTTAAAATTTTTATAATCACTTAATCAACTTATATTCATTTCCAGAATAGCTATTGTTATAGATTGATTCCAGCAAATCATAGGTGTCGAATTGTACTTGAATATAAGCTTTTGTCGCATTTCCAATGTTGGAAGTTAATGTTGTGAAATCTCTTGATTTTCCAGCGTCTAATTTGTCGTAACCTAAATATCCATCATCCGTTTGCGTTACTGTTCCATCATCGTCAACGAATGTTAAAGCAAATTTTAGCGTCTCGAAATCATCTTTCGAATTATTGACAACTTTCCCGTGTCCGTCAGCATAGGTTTTTACATAGCCATATTCCCAGCCCCAATTTTCTATCACAACTTCTTTTCTTAAGGATTCGATTTTCTCTTTAAAAAGTAATTCCAGTAAATCTTGGGATTTTAAAATTTTGGCTGCGGTTTCTTGGTCGGTTAAATCTTCTTTATTTTTGATAAAACCAGTTTGATTAGCAAAAACAAATTCTCGTGTTTCTTTAAAATCATTTAAGCCACGGCTGTCTTTTATAGTGAATTGTTTTTTGTTTGTTGGATTTTCTTGACAAATAAATTTAATTTCTTGCGAAAATGTTTTGTTTTTAATGTTGGTGAAACTATTTTGAATCGTGACTTCAAAATAGCCATTATCAAGTTTTTCCGTTTGCTTGATTTCTATTTTACTCGACTTTAAATGACCTCCAAGTTTGTCAAAATCGGGATAGTATTTTTTGATTTCCAAGCTGTCTCCTGACCTCAAGGCCACATAAAATTGATTCACAACTTTTTCTGAAGCTTCTTTTTGTTCGCCATTGCAAGAAACAAGTAAGAGTATTAAAATTAAGACTGAGAATAGATTGAGCTTTTTCATGATGAATGGATTATGGTTGAAACTAAGTTACAAAAAAAAGTCGAATTATTGATACAGATTTTAGAAATGTAAAAGAACTTCAATTTAAATTCACATTGTTTGAATAAATTATTAATTTAGTAAACTAAAATTAGAGTTTACATTTTAAATGAAAAAACAGCTTCTTTTTTTATTCATTTTTCTGACTTTTTGTGTTTATTCTCAAAAAGAAAAGCCTAGTTTACAGCAATTTCAAAAAACATATTCCTACCAAAAAAGTAAGAAGTATAAAGGTCCAGAAAATACGAATTATGAAAGTCCAGCAGAAATGGATGACGAAAATTCAGAATCCAAGACAAATACTTCTTCGGGAAATAAGGGAACGATAAATTATTCTCCACAACAGATTCAAAAGCAGCGTTCAAATAAAAATTATTATCGAAACGAAAATAATCGAAAAAAGGGTTATGGTGAAGGAGGAAACAAAGCTTCTGATCCAGAAATGGGAAAACCACAACCAATTGAATTTGACACTCCAGAAATGGAAACGGATGATGTCGATTTACCTGATTTTGATCCTTCTGTTTCGATGAAGTTTTGGAAGATTTTGTTGATTATTATTTTAGCCATTGTTGTGTTTTTTGTGGCATATTACATTATAAAAAATTACAAACCCAAAAATAAAAAAATCATTTCTCCAATCACACAAGATGATTGGAATCCAGATTTAATTTCAAAAAGTGAACTTGAACTTCGTCTTGAAGAAGCTATGAAACGAGGCGACTATAGAGAATGTGTGCGAATTTATTTTACTTTTATTTTGAAAGAAATGATTCGTTTGAATCGTATCAGATGGAAAAAAGAATTGACAAATTACGATTACGTTTTACAAGCTAAATCACAAAAAAACGCTTTTGATTTTGAAGAATCTGTAAGGATTTATGATTTAGTTTGGTATGGAGAATATCAAATAAACCAAGGAGAATACAGTCAACTACAAGCTCACCTAAATAAAAATTTCAAAGATTTGGAAAATGCCTAAAAAATTACTCGTCATATTTGGTGTGGTGATTGTCATTTTCACCTTAATCGTTTTGTATTTATTTCAAGGTGATGTAAATGGTATTTCAAGAAAATCGTTTGTTTCGAGTGAATGGAAAGAAACATATACGATTGAAGATAAAAACCCGAATGGGAATTTTCTATTTAACGAATTACTTGAATTTCAAACAAAAAAGACGAGTACAATCATTGATTACGACATCGATTCTACAATCTTACCCAAGTACAGCACATCATATTTCTTTATTGGTGATGAATTTCAACTCAAAACAGAGGAATTTGATTCTATCATGAATCGCGTTAAAAATGGTTCGAATTTATTTATTGCTTACAACACGATTTCTGAAAATGTGCACGAATATTTCTTTAAGAACAAAAATTTTGAATGGGAATATTCAGATTACATTGATGTGTATGCTCAAAAGAAAAATTTTCGATTTTATTCAGTTTTTCAATCAGATACCATCGCTTCAGAATGGAATTTTTTTCCTAAAAGCAATGAAAAAACAAGTGATTTTGACGATGTGAGTTCTGAAAGTTCAGTTCAAAACTTGAGTAATTTTTTGAATTTTAAACACGGAAAAGGACATGTTTATTTGCACAGTAATCCGAGATTGTTTGCAAATTACCAGCTTTTATCGAAAGCGGGTTTTGAGTACAGTCAATTTGTGGTTGAGAAAATCCCAGCCAAGCATGAAATTAAATGGCTTGAGATCGCTCGTTTAACAATTGAAGAAAGAGAAGGTGATTCTGGCGAAAAAGATACAAGTTATTTGAAGTTTATTTTTGACAATAAAGCCTTAACAATTGCATTATTAATTGCTGTCCTTGGAATTCTTTTGTTTTTGATTTTCAGGACAAAACGTTCAGAGCCTTTAATTCCTTATATCCCTAAATCATTTAATCATTCGCTTATTTTCGCTGATACGATTAAGGAAATTTATTTTAAGCAACAAACTCCTTACAATATTTTACTTGTGATGCGAAAAAATTTCCAACTTGCGGTAAACAAGCAATTTTTTGTCGATATTTCAAAGGAAAATAACGAACATGAATTACATGTTTTACAGGAAAAATCGAGTATTTCTAAACAAAAACTGGCTGAATTGGTTTCAAAATTAAATACAAGTGAAGAAAGTTCAGTTAATTTTCAATATTTGCAAGAAGTTTCAAAACTGCAACAAGAATTCTATTTGGAATCAGGGATTATTAAATCTAAAGTCAAGAAAAAGATTGATTCAAAAGCAAAAATTGTGAACCGAAAAATCTTATTAGCCTTGAGTTTAATCTTTTTAGGAATTGCTTTGATTTTAGCATCTTTTTATTTTCTGCATAAAAGTAAAGGAAGCGTGATTTTATTTTGGCCACTCGGAATTTTGTGTTTGTCTTTGGGGATTCGTTTACTTTCCACTCCTGTATTAAAACTAGAAGGAGAAATGATTACTTTCTACTTCGTGTTTTTGGCTAAAAAAAGGTTTAATGTTAAAGAAATTACAAAAGTGGAACAAAATTCAAGTAGCACAACTTTCAGTATAGAAAAGTCAGGTGGAGAATTTCATAAAATTACAGTAAATCATTCAGAGATAAGCGCTTACGATGTAAATAGATTTCAGCAAATTGTGTTGAATGTTAAATAGTTAAAATGAAATATTTTTAGCGAAGTATTCCCAGCGGAGATTTTTTTGTTTCTTTTTTTATGGTTGAAAAAAAGAAAAAATTGATATTTACTCAAAACTAATCAAAACCGAACCTTTGTCAACAACATCTCCTGCGATAATGTCAATCGATTTCACTTTACCAATACCTTCTGATTTTAACACATTTTCCATTTTCATGGCTTCCAATGTTAGTAATTCTGTTCCAAGTTCAATTTCTTGACCAATTTCAACAGCTATCGCAACAATTCTTCCAGGCATTGGAGATTTCAGTTGTTTTAATTTACGAACTTTAACAACGTTTAAACCTAATTCTTCAATTAAAGCATCTAAAGGTCCATCTTTTGAAACGGTAAATTCTCGGTGATTGATTTTTACTTTGATAAGGCGATTTTCCAATTGCTCCTCAATCAATTCGCCATGAAAATGTTGATTTTTATGCTGAATAGTGAAAAAACGATCAGTTTCCCAAACAACAGTCGCCTGCATGTTTGACAATTCCTTATTTCCATCAATTTTCCAAGAGTGATTTGACATGAGCTTAATTTTTACACAAAAATAAGTTTTAATTTATGAAAAGTTTAATTTATGAAAAGAAATTTCGTTTTTTGTGGTAATTTTGAACAATTAGTAATTTTTGAACATGATACGAATTCTTTTTTTCACGACTTTTCTAAGTTTATTTTCGACTTTTAGTTTTTCACAAATTGTTTCAGGAAAAAAAACGCAAAAACCTAAGCGTGATTTAAGTTCAAACACAAATGACACCTTAAAAAAAGCGTATTTACTTTTGTCTTACAACAATGGAATCAGTTTTCGTGAAATGTCAATCACAGAAAAAATTGTCAAAAAACAAGAGCAATTGAATGCTGAAACAAAAATGCCTGTTTCAAATTTTGAACTTTCCTTTAAAAGTGAAATCAATAAACATTTTTATTATCATATCGGAATTGGAACGCAAAAATATGGCGAAAAATATGATTTTGTTGGTGATACGTCGATTTCTTATACAACTACATATTCAAATTTAGCAATACCATTGAAGTTAAGTGTTCAAACAGGAACAAAGCTTAATTTATTTGCATCAACTGGAATTCAAGCACAAATGTTAGTAAAATACAGAAAATATGAAACCACAATAATTGGAAATAATGAAACGGAAGTGATTTACAAAAAATCAACCAATATTAGTCCCTTTACATTGGCTAGTACCTCAAGTATTGGAGTTCAGTATAACTTAGATATTGTTAGTTTTTCTTTAGCTGGAGAATACATTCGACAATTAACATCAACTTTTGATAGTCAAAAAGGAATTGTTCACAAACCGTATTTTTATGGAGTGAAGTTGAGTATAGGTTTTAGGATATAACTTTTTTACTTTTTCTTGATAAAAAGTAAACAAAAATCAAGACTTGATAAATTTCACTTGAAAATTACGAAACATTACGTCGTCTGCAGCCAAACTCGCAAACTCCATAAGCGAAAATTTGTAATTTTCGATGGCTGTACTTCAAACATGGCTTCGACTAAACTTCATTTATTCTTATTTTCTGTGTTCAATTTTTCTAGGTCGCTTTTTTGGTTTATCGGGACAAAAAAATCTTTTTTCAAATTAAAATTGTCGTGATGACGATAATTTTGTGCATAGAAAACGCAAATTAAATGGAAGCGAAAAAAATTCAAGTGTTTGAGCGTAGCGAGTTTTGAATTTTTAGCGAGGCTTTACTAGAAATTAAAAGCGTTTTCAGCACTAGACTTTTGGTTCTTTTTGGCAATGAAAAAGAACAGTCTAAATCCTTACTGAAACATATCTTTCACACGTTGAAAAAATCCTTTCGCATTTCCATCTGGATTTGGAATGAAGTTTTCACTCGTCTTCAATTTTTCTAAGATTGCACGTTCTTCTTTTGAGATTTTTGTTGGTGTCCAAACATTGATGTGAACAAATAAATCTCCTGATCCATAACCTTGTAAAACGGGCAAACCTTTTCCTTTCAAACGCAACATTTTTCCGCTTTGTGTACCTGGCTCCACTTTGATTTTTGCTTTTCCGTGAACAGTTGGCACTTCAATGCTTTCACCTAAAATTGCATCAACAAGATTGATAAACGCTTCGTAATGTAGGTTCTCAGAATCACGACGTAATTCTTCGTGTGGAATTTCTTCAATTACAACAATTAAATCTCCTGCAATTCCATTAAACGGGCCAGAATTTCCTTTTCCAGTAACACTCAATTGCATTCCGTCTTCAACTCCAGCAGGAATATCGATTTCGATAACTTCTTCTTGACGTTTTAAACCGTTATTGTCTGCATCTGCAGGCTTTTTATCGATGGATTTACCAGCACCATGACAAGTAGGACAAGTCGCTTGTGTTTGCATGGCGCCCAAAAATGTTTGAGCAACACGCGTTACACGACCTTGACCGTTACATGTTTGACATGTTTTGTAGGTAACACCTTCTGCATTAACAAGTTTGTTAACTTTTATTTTTTTCTTAACACCATCAGCAATTTCTTCCAGCGTTAATTTTATTTTTACTCTTAAATTTGTTCCACGAACAGTTCTGCTTCCACCGCTACTTCTTCCGCCTCCGCCAAAAGCATTTCCGAAAACATCACCGAATTGGCTAAATATGTCGTCCATATTCATTCCGCCACCACTAAAACCTCCACTAGCTCCAGCATGTCCATATTGGTCGTAGCGACTTCTTTTTTGAGAATCACTTAAAATTTCGTACGCTTCAGCAGCCTCCTTAAATTTCTCTTCAGAAGCTTTATCATCTGGGTTTTTATCCGGGTGATGTTGCAAAGCTAGTTTACGGTAAGCTTTTTTAATTTCACTTTCTGTCGCATTCTTTGAAACGCCTAATATTTCGTAATAATCTCTTTTTTGACTCATTCTTTCTTTTTTTAAGACTTTTTAATCCAGAAGTCTTTTGTCTAATATCTAAAGTCTTGCAATCTAAATTTATTGTCCCACCACCACTTTCGCGTAGCGTAACACTTTATCGTTTAAATAATATCCTTTTTCCACATCATCAATAATTTTACCTACTGATTTTTTGTCTGGAGCAGGAATGTTAGCAATCGCTTCGTGAAGTTCACTATCAAAACTTTCTCCTTTTGCTTTCATCTGTTTCAAACCTTTTGTTTCAAGAACAGATTTGAATTTCGTGTAAATTAAGTTAAAACCTTCTTTCACAATCGCAATATCTGTTGCTTCTTGATTGTTGGCAATAGCACGATCAAAATCATCCAAAACAGGAACCAAATCTTTTAATAAACCTGCACTTGCAGAACTGATTAAGTCGATTTTTTCTTTGTTTGTGCGTTTTCTATAATTGTCAAACTCTGAGTAAAGTCTCAAAAATTTATCATTCAATTCAGCGTATTTCTCCTCAGCAGAAAGTTCAACTGGAGCTTCTTCTTTTTCGGAAACTGAGCCTGTCGAAGTTTCATTGTTGTTTTCTTCAGCAATAAATTCTTCGTTTTTTTTGTTATTTATTTCTTCCTCAGACATTATCTTTAATTTTAAATTTAATTTCTCAAAGATGTTGCCAAAGGCATAAAACTTGACAGCTTGTCATGATTTTTGTGTCAGAAGTGTAAAAATGTCATTTAATGATGTTGTGAATTTTAGTAATATGGATTTTGTAATTATGGGTTGTAAGTTAAAAATGACAAAAAAGTATTTAATACTTTCAGATAATCTCATTTCATTTCCCATATTTATAATTTTTCTTAAAAATTTAGCTATTTTTGTATTTGTTTACTTTTAAATTTCATGGAATTTTTCAAAAAATTAAAATCTTTTGTTTGGTCTAAGCATTTCCTAAAGCATTTAGGCTTGGTAGCTTTGACATACATTGTACTTGTTGGTGGGACAATCTTTTACTTGGATTTTTCAACCAATCACGGAGAGAAGATTAAAGTGCCAATTTTAGTTGGTAGAAACGTGAAAAACATCCAACCAATCATTGATGAATTAGGTCTTCAATACGAAGTTTTAGATTCACTTTATTATCCAAACAAACCTGTTGGAACAATTGTTTCGCAAGATCCACGACCAACAGATTCTACTGATGTTTACGTGAAATCGGGAAGAATCATTCGAGTGCGTGTTTCCAAAAAAACACGTTTGGTTGAAATGCCAAGTTTGATTGATAAATCAGAACGTTTTGCTTTGAGTGTCTTGAAAAACAGAGGTTTAAAATATAAAATTACTTATAAAGCAACTTCAGAATCTGATGGAGCAGTTTTACAACAAAAATTAGACGGAAAAGAAATCAAAGGAGGAGCGAAAGTTTCAATCGGTTCAGTTATCTACCTTGTTGTTGGTAGAAATGAAGGAAGTTCTCCCGTTCAGATCCCAAATTTAATTGGTTTGACAATAAGTGAGGTAAAAAGTCGTTTATCAGGAATGTCTTCTTTAACGCTTTTTGAAAATTACATCAATTGTACAAATGCTTCCGACAGTTCGTCTGCGAAAGTATTTTCTCAATCACCAGAATACATTGAGGGAATGATGAGTCCATCTTCTTCCACAATCAGTATTCAATTGGATAAAAATTATTCGGGTGGAGATGGCAATCAAAATCCGCTTTAAAAGAAGTTTAATTTTTTGGAAATGAGATTTTTATTTGTTGCTTTAAGCCTTTTTGTATCTGTATTTATTTTTTCTCAAGGAGAAGTAATTAATCCAATTATATCAAAAAATAAGGGGCAAGTTATTCAGGCAAAACGTTCAGATTGCTCTATAGATAGTACTTTTATCTATACTTCTGACACGCTTTCACTTCCCTTTTTGGATGAGTTTTCAAAAAATCATTTTCAGAAATACGATGCTGATTTTTTAAATCCTACTGTAAGTTTTGAAAAATATTACAAATTGACAGATTTAGGAGGAACGAAATTAGCTAACAATTTGAGGTTCACTTCACAGCAAACGATGCGAAAAGTTGTAAACGTTTCTGAATTAAGTGTAACGGACGAAATTTTCCCAACGCAAGACATTAAAATTGCGGATTTGTGTGCTTATCCAGTATCCTATACAACAACGCCAGTTTATCCGCCTTACATCATTTTTGATACGGTAGATTTCGTCAATCCTCCAGATACAATTTGGCTTACAGAAGTAGAATATTTTCAAGATTCTGCAACACAGTTTTTTTCAAACTTAAACAACAAAAATGCTTTTTGGCTGGATTCAAAAGCGGAACACAATTATACAAATGCTTTAAATCCGTGGACTTTGGGAGTAGCAACTTTTGATGGAACAGATGAAACAGGAACACCTTATTTATTTGGTTCAAATTCAGTTGATTTCAATGATTTTTTAACTTCAAAACCAATTAATTTAAGTACCGTTGATGCCAATCAAGATGTTTATTTGAGTTTTTTATACCAGCCTCAAGGCCTCAATGATGAGCCAGAATCGGGAGATTCACTTATCTTAGAATTTTTCGCTCCAGATTTAAATCAGTGGTTTCACATTTGGTCTGTTGGCGGAAGCCCAGTAAGTGATTTCAAACGTGTGCACATAAAATTGACAGATGCAAACTATTTCAAATCGGCTTTTCAATTTCGGTTTAAAAATTATAGTGGTGTTTCAGGTGGAATCGATCAATTTCATGTCGATTACGTTCATTTAAGAGCTGGGTCAGGCTTTCAAGATACACTTTTCAAGGATTTTGCTTTGGTTTATCCCTTGAATACCTTATTAAAAGATTATACGCAAGTTCCTTGGGATCATTTTAAGAATAATCCTTCTTCAAAAACGGCAAACAGCTTAGAAGTCTCACTTAGAAACGGCAGTAACGTGCAAGAAAATTTTGGAAGTGGTGGAAATGTTGCTGTTTCTTATCAAGGTGTTAATGAAGGAAATATTCCACTTTTAGGTCAAAACTTAGCAAATGGTCAAATTAATTATTTGCCTTTTACTTTTCATCAATCACAGCATGACGTGAGTTCGTCTTTTGATTTTTCGTCAGCAAAGACGGGCGATTTTCAAGAATTTGATGTTACGCTATCGGCTTCGGCACAATTCACAAATTTACCAGTAAATGATTCTACAACTTATAAGCAACGTTTTTATGATTCATATGCTTATGATGATGGTTCTGCAGAGGCTGCCTTTGGCCCAACAGGAACTCAAGCACGTTTAGCATATAAATTCATACCTTACGAAAATGACACTTTAAGAGGAGTTAAAATGCGTTTTGTGCAATCGGTAAATAATGTCACCAATAAATTGTTTTTACTTTCTGTTTGGAACGATAACAATGGAAAACCTGGAGATGTGATTTACGAGGATAATTTTTTGTATCCACGTCAGCCAAGTTACGATTATGATGATTCTTTAGGATTCACAAATTATTATTTCAAAGATTTGCAGAAATTACCAATTAACGGAACATTTTATGTTGGCTGGAGACAATTAGATGAAACACCTTTAAATATTGGCTTTGATTGGAATATCGACAATTCGGATAAGATTTTTTATTCTATAAACAATGGTGTAGATTGGTCAAATTCAAGTTTTGATGGTTCATTATTGATGCGTCCAATTTTTGCAACTTCTTTGAATAAAAATTTAAGTGTAAATGAAATTACGAAGGAAGAAGTAATTTTTAATATTTACCCAAATCCAAGTTCTGATAAATTATTTATTGAAACAAATCAGCATGATTTTTCAGGAATTGACTTGTTTGATTTACAAGGAAAATTACTTTATTCTTCTTCTGAATTTGAAAGAAGTTTTGAAATAAATCATTTGATAAACGGAATCTATATCGTAAAAGACAAATCTTCTGGCTCGGTTAAAAAAATAGTAAAAAATTAATGGAAAAGGAATTTGACGACGAGGAATTAAGACTTTCTCAAACAAATCACGAAGATTTAGAAAACGATAATGAGGATGAAGAAGAATTATTTGAACATCATCGTTTTAAAGCAGATCCGGGACAAGAAGTTTTAAGAATAGACAAATTTTTATTAGACCGTTTAGCAAATACTTCCCGAAATAAAATTCAGAATGCAGCTAAAAATGGAAACATTTTAGTGAATGGAAATCCTGTAAAACAAAATTACAAGATTAAACCTAAAGACGAGGTTTCAATTGTTTTACCTTATCCAATTCGAGAAATTGAGTTAATCGCTGAAAATATTCCGATTGAAATTATTTACGAAGACGATCAACTTGCTTTGGTGAATAAACCTTCAAACATGGTTGTTCATCCGGGTTATGGGAATTATACGGGGACAATGGTTAACGCCATGGTGTATCATTTTGACAATTTACCAAATAAAATTGATGATTATTTTGGTCGTCCAGGTTTGGTTCATCGTTTAGATAAGCACACAACGGGAATTATGGTAATCGCCAAAACGGAATTTGCTTTGACTAATTTGGCAAAACAATTTTATGACCGCACAACAGAAAGACGTTACCACGCATTGGTTTGGGGGGATGTGAAAGAAGATTCAGGAACAATTACAGGTCATATTGGTCGTTCACTAAAAAACAGAAAAGTAATGACTGTTTTTCCTGATGAAGATTATGGAAAACATGCAGTTACTCATTATACTGTTTTGGAGCGTTTTGGTCTAGTTACTTTGATTGAATGTAAATTGGAAACGGGAAGAACGCATCAGATTCGGACGCATTTAAAACATATTGGACACCCGCTTTTTAATGATTTAGAATACGGTGGTGATTCAATTGTGAAAGGAACTCCAAATCAGAAATATAAATTATTTATCGAGAATTGTTTTTCTTTAATTCCTGGACAAGCACTTCACGCTAAAACTTTAGGGTTTCAGCATCCAACTCGCGACGAATATTTGCGTTTTGATTCTTCTTTACCAGAAGGATTTCAGCAGATTTTAGATAAATGGAGAAAATATACACTGGGAAGTAATTGAATTAACTAAATTTTAAAGTTATATTTGACAGGAATAATTTTAAAATAAAATGAGATTTAAAAAATATACTTTTTTAAGCTTGAAGATTTTTTTAAAAAGCATTTTTTATTTTGTTTTATTCGTAATCTTTTACTTGATTTTTGCAACTGTTTTAGCTCGAATTCCAATTTACGGAGAAAAAACTCCAGATAAAAAGGAGCTCGCTATTTTTTTACTTTCGAATGGTGTTCACACAGACATTGTTTTACCTGTAAAAACGAACAAATTTGATTGGGAAAAATATATTCCAACTAAAAATATCAAGCAAAATGATTCTATTTTTAAGTACCTTGCTTTTGGATGGGGGGATAAAGGTTTTTATTTGGAAACGCCATCTTGGGGCGAATTGAAACCTTCAACTGCTTTTAATGCTTCTTTTGGCTTGAGTACTTCAGCCATTCACACAACCTATTATACGAAAATGAGTGAGAATAAAACAAATTGTGTGAAAGTTTTGCTGACTCAAAAGCAATATGAAAACTTATGTTCTTACGTGAAAAATAGTTTTGTTATGGCAGAAAATAATGAATTTAAATTTATTCATACTAAAGCAATTTACGGGAATCACGATGCTTTTTACGACGCAAGTGGAAATTACAGTTTATTTCAAACCTGTAATACATGGACTAATAATGCTTTAAAATCCTGTGGTCAGAAAGCATCTTTTTGGACAGCTTTTCAAGATGGAATTTTTTACCATTATCAGTAATTTAATTTTTATAAATGAATCAAAAATCACATTGGGAACATGTTTACGAAACTAAAAACCCACAAGAAGTAAGTTGGACACAAGAAAAACCAGTTCATTCTTTGGATTTGATTAAAGAATTGAATTTGCCTAAAAACGCAAAAATTATTGATATTGGTGGAGGCGATAGTAATTTAGTCGATTATTTGCTCGAGCTTGAATTTACTGATATTTCAGTCTTAGACATTTCTCAAAAGGCGATTGAAAAAGCAAAATTGCGTTTGGGTGAAAAAGCAAAACAAGTTACTTGGATTGTGAGTGATATTTTGGGTTTCAAACCAGAATTTGAATATGATTTATGGCACGATAGAGCTGCTTTTCATTTTTTAACTAAGGAAAATGACATCAATCATTATAAAAATTTAGTTGAGAACCACGCTAATAGTCATTTTATTTTAGCAACTTTTTCAGAAAATGGACCTTTGAAATGCAGTGGCCTTGAAATATCACAGTATTCTAAAGAGAAGTTACAAATTTTGTTTTCTCCTATTTTTTTCTTAAATTCGTCTTTTACGATAGATCACAAAACACCTTTTCAAACCAAACAAAATTTTATCTTTGCCAATTTTTCAAAACTAAAATAAATTAAGAAGCAACTTAAATTGGAGCAATTAAAACCATATCAAAGGGATAAATCATTACTTGAAGTAATCCATAATTTTATTAAGTTTACTGCAAGTGCTGAGTCTCCACAAGAAATTTTTTGGGCAATAACAAAAAACTTTATGGAGATGCTTCAAATTGAAGATTGTGTTGTTTATGAAGCACTTCCACACGAAAGAAAAATTATTCAACGAGCTGCTCATGGTGCAAAAAACCCAAATGGTGATGTTATTCATAATTTGTTGGTTTTAGAGTATGGTGAAGGAATTGTTGGTTGGGTAGCTGAAAATCAAACAACGGTTTGTATAGGTGATGCACGTTTAGATTCACGTTATATAGTGGATGATAATATTCGTTTATCAGAACTTTCTGTACCGATTCAATTTAATGGTGAACTGTTTGGTATAATTGATTCTGAAAATTCGCAAGAAAATTTTTATAACATTGAACATATTCAATTGTTTGAATTAATTGCTGAGTTAGCGGCTACTTTGTTAGTTAGAATTAGACAAAAAGAAGAGTTAGGGAAATTAAAAGAAGAATTAGAACATTTACTTTTAAATAAGAAAAAGGCCTTAGATGATGCTATTGAAACTGTTTCTGAACAAGTAAGTGAGTTAAAACATCATGAAGAAAAACGAGAAATTTTAATTCGTGAAGTTCACCATAGAGTAAATAACAATTTGCAAATACTAACCAGTTTAATTAGTATTTATCTTTATGAAAGTGAGAAAATTGATAAAAGTGTTTTGGAAGAAATTAAGCAAAAAATCCAGACACTTTCATCTATTCACCTTATCTTATTAAAATCAGTTGAAAATAATAGACCAGGAGTTCAAGACTTTTTATTGGATTTAATTGCCAGTATTCGCTACATGAACGATTCTAATTATTTGATTTTGACAGCTCAAAGTTGGGCTCCCGTTTTTTCAATGAATACCTTAATTCCCTTGGGGATGCTGATTAATCAATTGGTTTCTCATTCTATTCAGCAATTTTGGAACAAAAATGAAACTGTTGAAATAAATTTAGCAATTATTTTTAGTGTAGATTCTTATTTTATTTTAGAATTGAATGGCACAAAATCCTTAGAAAAATTGATTCCAGATGAAAAATTCGAAATTTCAAAAACACTCATTGATGTTTTTATAGATCAACTCGAAGGAGAAATTTTAACCCCAGATAAGGAGTTTGGAATTTGGAAAATTAAACTCAAGGAAATAGAGTGATATTAATTTAATGCAGAATTGTTAACTTTGGAAAAAAATATTTCATAACAAACTGTAAATCAACATGATTTTTGAAAACACCCTTGAGTTTGCTCAAAATTTAGACCAAAAAGATTCCCTAAATTCATATAGAAACCGCTTTTTTCTTCCAACATTTTTCGGGAAAGATGTTCGTTATTTCACAGGAAATTCTTTGGGACTTCAAGCAAAATCAACAGCTTCATACATTCAGCAAGAATTGGATGATTGGGCAAAATATGGTGTTGAAGCTCATTTTTATGGAAAAAATCCATGGTTTTCATATCATGAAAATTTAACACAGAAAATTGCTAAAATTGTTGGAGCGGATACAAAAGAAGTTGTTGTAACACATTCACTCACAACAAATTTACATTTATTAATGGTTTCTTTTTACCAACCTAAAGGTAAGAGAACAAAAATAATTTGCGAAGCTAAAGCTTTCCCAAGTGATCAGTATGTTTTAGAATCTCAAGTTAAATTTCACGGTTTAGATTTAGAAGAAAATTTAATTGAGGTTTATCCACGAGAAGGAGAACACACCATTCGTGAAGAAGATATTTTGTCAAAAATTGAAGAAATTGGCGATGAGCTTGCACTTGTTATGATTGGTGGAGTTAATTATTACACGGGTCAATTATTTGATATAAAAAAAATAACAAAAGCGACTCAGAATGTTGGCGCTATTGCAGGTTGGGATTTGGCTCACGCTGTAGGAAATATAAAACTTAATTTGCATGATTGGAATGTTGATTTTGCAGCTTGGTGTTCTTATAAATACTTAAATTCTTCTCCAGGAGGAGTTTCTGGGATGTTTGTACATGAAAATCATGCTAACAAACCCGAATTACCACGTTTTGCTGGTTGGTGGGGTCACGATAAATCTACTCGCTTCTTGATGGAAAAAGGATTTCAGCCAATGGAAGGTGCTGAAGGCTGGCAATTAAGCAATGCACCTGTTGTTGGAATGGCTGTTCATTTAGCTTCACTAGATATTTTTGATGAAGTAGGAATGGATAAATTGTGTGAGAAACGAGATGTTTTGACTGGATTTTTGGAATTCATTATCGATTCAATTTCTGAAAAACACAAAGAAAAATGCACTTTTGAAATCATTACTCCAAGAGATAAAAATAAACGCGGCGCACAACTTTCCATGCTTGTTCATGGTGGAGGAAAATCAATTTTCGATCAATTAATGTCTAAAGGAGTTGTCACAGATTGGAGAGAACCAAATGTAATTAGGTTGGCACCAGTTCCCCTTTACAATTCGTTTGAAGATGTATTTTATTTTGGTAAACATCTTGAAGAAATAATCGAAAATATCTAAAACTTACTTAACTCTTGTTTAAAATTTTTAGTGAATTTCTTTCATATGGAGAAATAATTTACGATTTGTTAAAAAATTAACCTTTATAAGAATATTTGTCAAATATTCACCCGGGTACTTATTTCGATTAACTTGCATATTTTGTCGTTAAAAAACCGATTTAGTTCATTTAAATGAAATATAAATGTATTTTTTCTTGTTTTTTATAAAGTTGTGAGATAAATTTGCGAAATTATTTAACAAAAAAAGAACCACTATGTTAAAATATTTAACCGTTATGCTTTTTGGCTTAATAGGCTTTACATCTTTTTCTCAAAATCATAATGTAACAAAACAACAAGTTGTAGAGAAAGAAAATCAATTTTCATTAGAAAAAGTAAATGCAGAAGAAGCGTTGAGTTTTGAAGAGCAGGGCTTTGTAGCTATTGAAGAAAATAAAAAAATCATTTACAGAAAAGAAGTAAACGGAATTGTAATAGAATTTACACCTAAAGAACAATGAAAAAAACTACTTTAATTTTAGCTTTTAATCTTATTTTTAACCTTAACTTTTCACAAAGTAATGATTGTGCAGGTGCACCAGCTTTAACTTCAAATACGACTTGTACAACAACTAGTGGTAATACAAGTGCAGGATTCACAAATTCTGGAGTCGGATGTACTACAGGAGATGAGGATGATGATGGTTGGTACAAATTTACAGCAGTTGCAACGACTCAAGTTATAACAGTTGATGGAGATGTTGGTTTTGATCCAGTAATTGCATGTTATACTGGCTGTACGGCCGCTGGAAATCCAACAGGAGGTAGTTGTGTTGATGCAACAAATGATGGTGGAATTGAAACATTAAATTTATCTGCTTTAACGGTTGGAACAACTTATTATTTAAAAGCACATGATTATGCAGTTGGTGGAGGAACGTTCACAATTTGTGTTACAGGTACACCTGCACCGGCAAACGATGAATGTGCAAATGCTACAACAATAACTGTCGGAACACCAATAGTTGGCTCTACTTTGGGAGCAGATCAAGATTATACTTGGGGTGGTGAACCGTGTTCGAATAACGGAGAGGTTTGGTACAAATTTACAACACCTGCAACAGTTGGATGTTATTCATTTTGGTATGATCAAATAACAAATGGATGTAATGCAATCAGTATTTGGGAGACAACTTGTCCAACTGGAGCGTATACAGATTATCAAGTAAACTATTCAACAAATAATTTCAACGATCAAGGTTCAAACGAATCTGAATTAGCAGGAATGGTTGCAAATACAACTTATTATATAAGTGTCTCTAATACGATTGATGCAAATTTCAACTTGAATATTAGAGCAAGTACTCCATTGGCAGCAAATGATCAATGTTCAACAGCTCAAGGAATTGGAACAAGTGTTACTGCGGCTGATAATGCCGTTGCAGGATGTGAATATAGTTTTGTGAGTGGTCAAGATGGTGGCCTACAGGCGACAGATCCAGGAGCTTGTGATAGACCAGGTGAATTTCCATGTACTTCTGCTACAGGATATGGACCTGCTGCTTTATGTGCTTTAACACTTGAAAATATTTCTTGGTACAAATTTGTCGCTGCGGCAAATGGAAATATTACTATTTCTTTTTCGGGAATTGAATGTAATAATGGTGGTGGTGGTTTTCAATCTGGATTATTTTCCGGTTCAAATTGTGCTTCTTTAACAGCAACAGGTGCTTGTCTAGCTGGAGCATCTGGAGGATTAAATTATACGATTCCAAGTGCAACTGCAGGAGCGACTTATTATATTGCAATGGATGGAAACGCAGGATCAAACTGTCATTACAATGTTTCAGGAGTAAACATTACCCCACTTCCAGTAGAACTGGGTGCCTTTAAAGCAAAAGTCTTTGAAAACAACAAAGTCAAGTTAGAATGGAATACTTTTTCGGAAAGAAATAACGATTATTTTACTATTGACAAATCTAAAAATGGAATCAATTTTGAATTTGTAGCTAAAGTAAAGGGTGCTGGAACTTCAGCGTTTGAAAATTCTTATGCTGTTGTAGATGAAGATACACAAGAAGGAATAACTTATTATAGATTGACTCAAACAGATTTTGATGGTACAAAAACTGAATCAAGTTTTTCAGAAGTAACAATTAAAAACTCAGATAATTTTAATATTCAAATTTATCCAAATCCAAGTAGAGAATCAAGTAAGGTTTTTGTAAAAGTTAACAATACAAATAATCGAGAAGTAGCTATTGATATTTACGATATGAGTGGAAAATTACTTGATAGTAAAACATTAAGTGCTAACACAAATGAAATGAAATTAGAGTTGAATCACCACTTTAATGTAGGAATTTACCTTGTTAAGGCAACAAATTCTGCAGGTGAAATATCAAACTTTAAATGGATAATTGAATAATTACTACTTAAACTATTCACTTAAAGAAAAAGCCACTAATTGTTGAAATTAGTGGCTTTTTTATGGATTACTAAATTTATTTTATTTAAATCTACGTTCTACTTTTCTTACAAATTCAGCAACAATTTCACTTTTTAAGTTCCAATTATTTAGATGAACGTAATATTCCATTTGATTTTGAGCCTCCTCAAAATTCTGTAAATTATCCAAAATATCAAGAGCCTGATTAAAATCTTCGGAAGAATTTTTAAATAATTCTTGTATGCTTTGAATTTTTTCGTTGAAACCAAAAGAGCCAACTAAAGTGCTTAATTTACCTGATAACATCAATGAACCACGTGCGTCATCAGCTTCCAAAATTTCTTTAAAAATATTGTTTCCGATTGTATGCTCGACTTTAACTTCTTCAACAAAAGTTTCTTCTTCAGCTTTTGTTTCGTCATCATCAAAAAACTCTGATGAGGCAAATACATCAAGCTCTTGTTTGTTAGGCTCGATTTCCTCTTCAAAATTTGTTATTTCTGAACGTTCAATTTTATCTTCAATCGTTTCTAATTCCTCTTCAAATTCTTGAATGGATAATTCATTGATTTCTTCGTCAAGTTCATCATTGATGCTTTCCGTTTCAATGTTGTAACTATCGGCTTCATTTTCAACTTCCTCATTCTCCTCGTAAACGATTTCTGCTACATTTTCACTTGGAGTTTCGTTAAAAACATCAAAATCGAAAGCTGTTTCTTGACTTGCAAACAAATCGGAGTGAGCTTTTGTTGAATTTGTGTTTTCTGTATGGAATCCGTTAACTGCACTAAGGTTTGTTTCTTCATCTGCCAAGGCAGATTCTTCCTCTTGCTCCTCTACAAAACTTTCTTCCAATTCCTCTTCCTCGATTTCCTCATTTAAAATTTCAGTTGATATTGAGTCAAATTCTCCAAAAACGAGTTCCTCGTAAGCTTTATGTCTTAAAATCAACGCTCTTTCGTATAACTCACGAGTTTGCTCAACAAGTAATTCCAAATCGTCTTTTGATAATTTACTCGTTTGCATCAATTCAAATTGACTTTCAATTGCTCTAATGATTTCTTCTTTTGAACCGAATTTTGACATATTTCTAAACTTAATTTTCAACAAAAAATGAAAGTTCCTAACGAATTACTTTTTGAGTCATTCTTATGATGAACTTTGAAAGTTAAAATTAAGCAAAATTAGGAGTGAATTTTTTTCAAAAGGAAATAGTTTTTCGCTACTCAATGTTAATAAATCAAGAAATAAAAAGAAAGTATGTTTTTAGAGCATTTTCCAACGGAAGGAAGACAACATGGATGGATTGAAGTGATTTGCGGTTCCATGTTTTCAGGTAAAACAGAAGAATTGATTCGACGTTTGAAGCGAGCGGAATTTGCCAATCAAAAAATCTTACTTTTCAAACCGAAAATCGATAACCGTTATGCCGAAAAAGCTGTTGTAAGTCACAAAGGAACTTCACTTGAAGCACACGTAATTGAAAATTCGAAAGAAGCTTTAAGTGCTTGGAAAAACGAACGCATTGTTGCTTTTGATGAAGCACAATTTTTTGATAAAGAATTGGTAGAAGTGTGTACAGAACTCGCTCGTAAAGGTGTTCGAGTGATCATCGCTGGACTTGACATGGATTATTTAGGAAAACCATTTGGACCAATGCCCGAATTGATGTGTATTGCAGAATACGTAACCAAAGTTCACGCAATCTGTCTTTCTTGTGGAAATTTGGCTTACATTTCAAATAGAACTGTTGGTGATGAAGGACAAGTTTTGGTTGGAGCAGTGGAGAAATACCAACCGCTTTGCAGAGGATGTTATAATAAAGTAGCGAAGTAATTAACTTCCTATTCCTGAAGGAATTGCTTCTTCTTTTATAGATGGTCTTTCATATTTCCCAAAAGAATAAGCAACTTTTAGCCAAACAATTTGCGTATCCCATTTAGTATAAGATTGAATGTTTACACCTGTGTAATTTGTGTTATAAGTCGTTCTTCTTTTATTTAAAACATCTTCAAAAGAGGCAGAAACACGCCATTTATCTTTAAAAAACTCCCTACTTAAAACGAGTTCTAAGTCATGAATGTTTTGTTTGAATTCAAAAATTTGGTCTGTTCCCTTAGCACTGAAATTGTATTCTACATTTAATCTGATTTTAAGGGGTAAAATGAATTGTGAATAAACACCAAATGACCACATAGCCTTGTTTTTATTGATGTAATTATACTCGGGAATTAAGGTTTTATTCCAATTTGTATAGAGATACATGAAAGAAATTTCATCAACATTTATCGGATTTCGGAAAAAATCTAGACCTTGGCTAAATAGACCAAATGGCACAGGTAAAGAGAAAAAACCTGACAATGATTGTACATTTTTATAGGTTTTATAGGAATAGTTTACCGAAAAATTGTTTGAATCGACTAAAACTTCTGTAAGATTGATAGAATTGGAAAAAGTGTGGGTAAAACTCAATTGACAGTATTCAAAGATGGACATTTTAGCTTGTGAACGATGCAAAAAATTTGGTTCTAAGTTATTATTTCCCGAATTCTGAGTGTAAGAATCATAATACCCGCTTAAATTGGGGTCGTACATTTGATAATTTGGGAGGTTTATTTTCCTTGAATAATTAAGCATCAAAATCATATCTGGTGAAATACGATACAAAGTATGAATTGATGGATAAAGATTAAAGAATTTTTTGCTAATCAAGGTACTTTCATTTACTTTACCTTTGAAACTAAAATCTTCCCCTCTTAAACCTAAAGTAATAGAGATTGATTTTTTTATTTTACGTTTATATTCACTATAAAACGCGACATTTTGTTCTGAATATGTGAAAGGAATTGAAGAAGAAAATTCTGTGTTTTCCCAATTAGAATAAATAGTATCGTTAAATCGATAAGCTCCAATATTTTTCGCTTGAAAATTAGAAACTTTTGCACCAAAATTAAATTGATTTTTCTTATCTTTAAAAGGTAGTTCCAAATCAATACGATTCATCAAATGTTTTGAATTACTCGCAGATTTTATCAGAGAAAAAGAAGAAAACAGCGTTTTTTGCTCAACTACTCTTTTGATATCATAAATGGAATTGGTGTAATTACTTGAAACTTCTAATTTTCTATTTAAAGTATCAATCATCAAACGATATTTTAATCCACCGTTAAAAGTAAAACCTTTTCCATTTGATTCGTATTTAGTCGAAAATGGAGCAATTATTGGGCTCTCAGAATTTGATGCAGAAAGACCATTCAATTTATTTGAATAAGTGTTTAATCCTGCGTTTACTTGCAGCGTACTTTTCTTCGATAATTTTGTAACGATATTTCCACGATTGGAAAAATACTGATTATTGTAAAGTTCATTTCGCCCAGAATTCAGTTTTTGAATGCTATCTTGGAAAGAATAAACTCTTTCGGAGTTATCTATTAGGTTGCTTTCTTGATATGAAAGTGTACTTTGAATGTTCCATGTAAATCGTTTTGCCTTTCCATTCAAAAGAAAAGTTGGCATTGTTTTAAAGTTGTTATTCACACCAGTGTTCAAACTAACGGAACCAGACAGCCATTTAAACGCCTTGTCATTACTTATAATGTCAATTATTGCACCACTGAAATTTGCGTCATACGAAGCTCCTGGATTTGTGACTAACTCAATTTTTTTAACTGAATTTGCGGGTAAACTTTTTAATAAATTATCTAAATCGGTAGCAGACAAACTACTTGGTATTCCTTCAAAAAAAACAGCAGCACCTTGTCCCGAATAGGTGAAACCTCCGCTCGGTGCCGGAATTATTCCAGGAATTTTTGTTATTGCACTATAAATGGTGCTACTTTCAAGAAAAGCGTTGTTTTCGACAAGAACAACCGTTTTTTCGGCGTCAACTTGAATGAATCTTTTAGGTATTCCCGTTATGGTAACTTCTTCCACCTGGGAAATTTTATCACCTAAAACAATAGAAGCTAAATCAATGACTGAATTTGATGTTTTATTGATAATAATTGGAGCTTCACTTTGAAGAGAAGATGCATTTTTTATACGGAGGAAATAATTACCTTTTTTTAATGCTATATTTTTTGAGAATAAACAAGTTGTATCTTGGAAAGAAAATAGAGTAGAATCGTGGTCGGATAATTTTTGGATTAATGAGAATTGTTTTAATTCAAGATCGCATTGTTTTTCAGTATTCAATATTTTTACCCGAATTTCATAGTTTTGAGCTTGAAAATCACTAATTGTAACACAAAAAGAAAGGAGTAAAACGAATTTAAAAAACATATTTTTGTTACAGATAACCCAATAACTAAAATTGGTTACAGGATATCAGAGCAAAATTACTAAAATTAAAACAATACAATTATATTCACTAATTTAATCACATTTATCGGAGAAAGTGTTGTAGAATTATGATCCGATTTAACTTTGTTATTTTGTGTCAAATTACTAAGCAATAAAATTTTTGAAATTTTGTTTCAATTCCTTTTTTATCTTCCAATCTAAATCAATAAACTCTAATTTGTCTTGATTGTTAATTATTAAGCTTATAATTTGACGTTTTAATGCTTCATTTTGTTTCCAAAAATTTTCCAAATTTATATTGATAATTGAGTTTATCAAATCACCTTCATAATATTCAGTTTCGATAAAAAAATTTGTTTCTAAATTTACAATTGCTATAGGTATAAGGTGCTTTAATCCTTCATTTTGATTAATTAAAAAACGAATATCATCAATTGCTAAGTCTTTAATTGGAATATTATGTAATTTATAGAATCGACGTTCAACTCCTGAATTAGAATCGTTCGGAATTCCAGTATTCCATTTCCATCCTTCTAATTCACTTATACTTTTATTATTTGGCATTTAATTTTTTTATAAAATCATTATCAATAATCCCATTTATCGGAGAAAGCATTGTAAAAATTAAATCCAATTTTAAAATTGAGATTGGCTTTATCGAATGTATTATCAGACGTTACAGCGTAAACTCCAATTTTAAACACTTCTTTTCTGATTCTAAATTTACGTTCCAAGCCGACATAAAATTCAACTTGAGCAAATTTTGCATCTGGAATAATCAAACTTGAACCTCCAATTGTTTCTTCGAGTTTCAATTTGTTAATCAACCAAATTTTATTCAAGAAAAAACCATTAAAATGATGAATAAAATTGAATTGAAAATAACTGTTTGCCGTGTTTAGAGCGGTGTCTAACAATTGCAAGGAATTCGTTGGATTTGAAAAGAAAAATTGATCGGAAGTTCTGAAAAATTTATTTTCAATCAAACGTAAATCTTTCTTTTGAAGAAAAATTCCTGAAACAAATTTAAGATCCGTATTTCCCAATGTGTTTAATTTGATATTGTCGTCCACACGAAATTCAACAAAATCAAAATTAGATTGTGTTCCAAATAAATTCGGATAACCCTTTTTATATTGGAAATTTAAAACTGGCCAAGGCGAACCCAAAACAATTTTTCTATTTTTTCGCATGATGTACTTTTGTCTGAAATGGTATTCAAAATCAAAAGTTGTCATAAAAATCTTGTAACCTTCAAAAGGCAAAGGTTTTGTAAAAAGACCAAAATTTTCACTGTTTGCCCACGATGGATATTCCAAACTATCAATCGATTGTCTGTTTGAATACAACATGGCAACTTTAAAATACAAACCATTGAAAATTTCCGAACGATGATTAACATCAAATTTTTGATTTCGAACTCGATTTCCAGGAGCAAATGTTCCCTGTATATTTTGATAATTGCTGATGAAATCATAGACATCGCCAACTTCAAAGGCAATTTTTGAAAAGCGTTTTGGGTTGTAAGTAAAACTTCCACCAAGAGCTCCTTTTAAATCTTTGTTTAAAAAACCGTAATCAATTTTCGGATCAAAACTAAATGCTTTTCCGTTTTTAAACTCCTTGGAATAAGATATATTCAATCTGTGTCGATATCCACCAACGCCAAAAGGAACAATTTGTTCAAATAAACCACCAACATGAAATTCATATTTTTTGAAAGAATTTACATGACCATAACCGTTAAAAATCAAATCCAACACCTTAACTTGGTTTCTAAGACTGTCATTTTTACGCATGTATTCATCGCTTTCATGATAGTTGATAATACTGTCTTGTTCGTGAATGAATTTCTTTTCTAAATCCTTAAGTGTAAAAGGTCGTTTCGAATTCCAATAAGCGGTATCTTTATCAAAAGCATCATCGGTATAAACACTTGATTCTAACCAAAAATTTCGCTTGGAATCATCGACTTCAAAAACATAATCGCTGTGCAAAACACGAATTAAACCATTGAGTTTATCTTTTCCTTCTTTGATGTTGTAAACAAATTCTCTTCGGGTTGGAACCAAACGTTCTCCCACTTTTTCATAATCACAAACGAGACGAATTTCTTTGAAATAAAGTAAGGATTTTGGGTTAATTCCCAATTCATAAGAAGCAATTTCCCAGGAAGAATCTCGAATAAATAATGTTCCCTCAAACAAAGCTTCGTAATCAAATTTCGGTTTTACTTCAATTTCATACAAGAATCTTCCAGCATCATCGTTGAATGAATTTTTCAAGTAAAAATTATAGTATATAAAAGCGTTGTAAGCCATTGGAGAAACAATCGGATTTGAAGTCAATTTAGGTAAATCGAGTAAGTTTTCAAATAAATTTACATTTGCATCTTTGATGCTTGTAACAAAAATATAAGGATTTGTTGCTTTTCCCATCACGGGAGCAATTTGATCGTGATCGCCAGTTGTTATTGAAACAGAAGCATTTACTTCGCCTGTAAATTCTTTCAGTGGGTCAGTAAAATCATTGTAAGCGTAAAACTCATCTTTGTAACGGTCGTTTTTGTCAATGGAAGTTTTTGCTCGCCATTCAATCAAATTGAGTTTTTCTTTTCCAATGATGGAATCTTTAACAATTGTGTCCTTTTTTTCTTTTTCTAAAGATGTAAAACAATAGGTGTCACAGGTATATTCTTCAATTAAATCGCTGAAATAAGCACGTTTGTCAATCACTTCCTTCATGATTTCTTTTCCACGCTCTTTTTTTGTCATCGCAACAACTTCAACTTCATTTAATTGCTGAACAACTGCCGTTAAAACAAAATCTTTTGTATTGAAATTCTGATTTACATGAATGGTATCTATTTTTGACTCAAAACCGATAGCAGAAACCAACAATTCATAATGTCCATTTTTTAATTCTAAAATATAAACCCCAAGGGCATTAGCTACCGTTCCATAACTGGTATTGTTGACACGAATTTTTGCAAATGGAATTTCCATTCCATGATTATCCGTTATTTTTCCTTTCAAAGATTGAGAAAAAAACAGCGAATGAATAAGGATAAAAAAGAAAAGGAATCTTGTTTTCAAATAGACAATTTTTAGTTAAGACCGTTAAAGGTAAAAAAAGTTACAGGATATTTTTATTTTTTTTGAAATTTGGCTTGAAAGTTATTTTAACTGACGCTTAGCTGCAGTTGAATGGGCTTATTCTTCTGCGAGCAATTACCAAGAAATGGAAAGTGTTTTAGATCTTGTCCTTTTGCCACATAGAATGATTACATATTGAAAAAATAGTTTAGTTTTGTGAATATGATTGTTGGGATTTATTTGAGCATGAGTAGATTGATTAAATGTAGCATTAGGAACTGCAGTGTAGCTGGGGGAATTAAAATATTAGTTTGTATTTATTGTTTTATTCTTTTACAAATTTTTGGTTGTCGAAATAACACACCTATACAAAAAAAGAATAAAAGGTCAAAATCAGAATTAATAAGTACTGGATATAAGCCAAAAAATGGATTTATCTCTTCTGATACAGTTGCAATTGAGATAGCAATTATAGTACTTAGAAATATTTATGGCAATGATATTTATAATAAGCAACCTTATAAAGCAGTATTAATTCAAGATTCTATTTGGAGAATTATTGGAACTTTACCTAAAAAAGTTGTAGGAGGAGTACCTTTTATTGAGATTAGAAAATCAGATGGTATGATTTTGAAAGTATGGCATGGAAAATAGGTGATATCGGCTTAATAAAAATAAGTCTAAATTACTTTTTATAAACAAAATGTGTATTTGCGTAGATAATTTTATCTTTGTAAAAACAAATTTCATGGCTAAAGTAAAATCAGCATTTTTTTGTCAAAGTTGTGGCTACCAAACACCAAAATGGTTGGGGAAATGTCCTTCTTGCACCGAATGGAATACTTTTGTGGAAGAAGTTGTAGAGAAAAATTTATCTCAATTAGTAGCATTTTCTACCAATACAGGTCGTACTGCAAAATCGCAGGTTTTACAAGAAATTAAGCAAACAGCACAAACACGAATTGTGTTGCAAGACAAGGAATTAAATCGTGTTTTAGGTGATGGAATGGTTCCTGGATCTTTGATTTTATTTGGAGGTGAACCTGGGATTGGGAAATCTACTTTGCTTTTGCAATTAGCGATTTTAGAGAAAAGTTTACGTGTTTTATATGTTTCTGGCGAAGAAAGTGACCAGCAAATAAAAATGCGTGCCGATCGAATTGGACATCAAAATGAAAGTTGTTACATTTTAACCGAAACAAATCTTCAAAATATATTTTTACAAGCTGAGGAAATTCAACCACAATTGTTAGTGATTGATTCCATTCAAACCTTACATAGCAATCAAATTGAAAGTTCACCAGGAAGTATTTCTCAAGTGCGTGAATGTACTTCACAATTGTTGCGTTATGCGAAATTGTCGGATGTTCCAGTATTTTTAATTGGGCATATTACCAAAGAAGGAGCCTTGGCTGGACCAAAAGTTTTGGAGCACATGGTAGATGTTGTTTTGCAATTTGAAGGAGATCGGAATCATTTTTACCGTTTATTGAGAACAATCAAAAATCGCTTTGGAAGTACAAATGAATTGGGAATTTATGAAATGCAAGGTTCTGGTTTGCGCCAAGTTGAAAATCCATCCGAAATATTAATTACAAACACAGATTCTGATTTAAGCGGAATTGCAATCGCTTCAACTTTAGAAGGAGCAAGACCTTTGTTGATTGAAGTTCAGTCACTTGTGAGTACAGCAGCTTATGGAACTCCGCAACGTTCAAGTACTGGATTTGACGCCAAAAGATTGAATATGCTTTTAGCTGTTTTAGAAAAACGTTGTGGTTTTAAATTGGGTGCAAAGGACGTATTTTTAAACATCGCTGGAGGAATAAAAGTCGATGATCCAGCAATTGATTTAGCAGTAGTTGCTTCGATTATGTCTTCTAATGCTGATTTGCCAATTCATTCCAAAACTGCTTTTGCTGCTGAAGTTGGTTTGTCGGGTGAAATTCGTCCCGTAAATCGCATTGAACAACGTATTTCTGAAGCTGAAAAATTAGGTTTTGATTCGATAATCATTTCAAAATACAACAAAGGAGTTTCGCAAAATAATTACAAAATCAAAGTGATTCCTTGTGGAATTATAACAGAAGTAATAAAAACCCTATTTGCTTAATTTGTTGGGAAATTTCATTTAAACGGAGAATATTCATTCAAAAGGGAGTTCTGTCGATAAACATGTACTTTTTACACATGTAGCTTTAAAAAAGTAAAATAAATCAAATATTTTTTATTACTTTTGGGGGTAAAGCAATAAAATTATTGTCTATATAAAATATAAAACCAAGATATGAAAAAATTTCTACTCATTTTAGCATTATTACTTAGCTTTTCAAAATCTTTTGGGCAAATTGTAAATATCCCAGATGCTAACTTTAAGACAAGTTTGGTTAGTAATTCTTCAATTAATACCAATTTAGATGGTGAAATTCAAGTTGCTGAAGCAAATGCTTATACAGGTAAAATAAATATTTCAAGTACGGGGGTTTCCAATTTAACTGGCATTGAAGCTTTTACCTCCCTTACTTCATTTAATTGTTCTTACAACTCAATATCAAGTTTAGATTTAAGTTTTCTAAGTACTTTACTTACTTTAGAATGCCATAATAATTCTCTAACAAGTCTTGATCTTAGTTCTTTACCAAATTTAGATACATTAAGTTGTCAAAATAATCCTTTAACTTTTTTAAATGTTGCGAACGGAAACAATTCAAACATTACTTATTTTAATGCTCTACCAAACACCTCACTCACTTGTATAAAAGTAGATGACGCAGCTTATTCAGCCGCAGTATGGACTTTAGTTGATGCTGCTTCAACTTTTATTTCTAAAGTGGATACTCCAATAGATGTAAGTACGTGTTCAATATATACTTTGCCAGGTCTAACTGTTGGTGATTACTACACTGGAAGTGGTGGTTCAGGAACTCCATTGTTTTCAGGAAACAACATTACGACAACTCAAACGATTTACGTTTATAAATCCAATGGACCATGTTTTGATGAAAGTAGTTTTCTTGTTACTATAAATCCAATACCAGCAGTGAATGCAGGTATTGACCAAACAAAATGTGAAGGCGATAACATTGTATTAACCGGTTCTGGCTCAGGAGGCTCCATTTTTACTTGGGATTTTGGGGTTACAGATGGTCTAGCATTTACCCATTCATCCGGTTTTTTAACATTTACAGTGACAGGAACAGATACGAATGGCTGTGTTAATACTGATCAAGTTAATGTTGATGTATTTGCATTGCCTTCAGTTGATGCTGGATTTGACCAAACACTTTGTGAAAGTGATCCTTTGACTTTAAATGGGGGTGGAGCTCAGTCATACACTTGGGATAATTCCGTTTTGGACGGAATTCCATTTTTCCCTTCTGTTGGGACAACAAATTTTACAGTAATTGGAACTGATATCAATGGTTGTATAAATACAGATCAAATAGGTATTACAGTTAATGCTTTACCAATAGTTGATGCAGGAATAAATCAAACTGTTTGTGAAAATGATTTAATTACACTTTCTGGAAGTGGTGCAAATTCCTATTCTTGGGATAATGGTATTTTTGATTCAAATCCCTTTGTTTTAGGCGTGGGAGTGACAACTTTTACAGTTACAGGAACAGATTTTAATGGCTGTAATAATACTGATCAAGTTGATGTTACAGTAAATGCTTTACCAATTGTTTTTGCTGGGAATGATACAACAGTATGTGAAAATCAAAATGTAATTCTACATGGTACTGGAGCAAGTTCATACTCTTGGGATAATGGTGTATTTGATAGTATTCCTTTTATTTCAGGTGTTGGAACGATTACATACACGCTTACTGCAACAGACCTAAATGGTTGTTTTAGTACAGATCAAGTAGATGTTATTGTAAATGCTTTACCTTCGGTTTATGCTGGAATTGATGAAACTTCCTGTGCTGGATCAAGTGTGACAAATTCTGCTTCTGGAGCTGTTTCTTATGTTTGGGATAATGGTGTTATCGATAATGTTCCTTTTTCAGCAGTTTTAGACACCACGATTTATACGGTTTTTGGTACTGATATAAATGGTTGTGTTGGAACAGATTCCAAAACAGTTATCGCTCATCCTGCTGCAAATATTGGAGCAGGTCTTGATCAAACGGTTTGCGAAGGAACATTAATTACTTTAAGTAGTACTGGTGCACAGTTTATGGCTTGGGACAATGGTGTTTTTGATAACACTTCATTTTTTCAAGTTCCTGGAACAGTAACTTATACTGTTAATGGAACAGATTTTAATGGTTGTTCAGGATCGGATCAAGTAAGTGTTACAGTAAATGCTTTACCAATTGTTTTTGCTGGGAATGATACAACAGTGTGTGAAAATGAAAATGTAATTTTACACGGAATAGGAGCAAGTTCATATTCTTGGGATAATGGTGTATTTGATAGTATTCCTTTTATTTCAGGTGTTGGAACGATTACATACACGCTTACTGCAACAGACCTAAATGGTTGTTTTAGTACAGATCAAGTAGATGTTATTGTAAATGCTTTACCTTCGGTTTATGCTGGAATTGATGAAACTTCCTGTGCTGGATCAAGTGTGACAAATTCTGCTTCTGGAGCTGTTTCTTATGTTTGGGATAATGGTGTTATCGATAATGTTCCTTTTTCAGCAGTTTTAGACACCACGATTTATACGGTTTTTGGTACTGATATAAATGGTTGTGTTGGAACAGATTCCAAAACAGTTATCGCTCATCCTGCTGCAAATATTGGAGCAGGTCTTGATCAAACGGTTTGCGAAGGAACATTAATTACTTTAAGTAGTACTGGTGCACAGTTTATGGCTTGGGACAATGGTGTTTTTGATAACACTTCATTTTTTCAAGTTCCTGGAACAGTAACTTATACTGTTAATGGAACAGATTTTAATGGTTGTTCAGGATCGGATCAAGTAAGTGTAACAGTAAATGCTTTACCATCAGTTGATGCAGGAACAAATCAATCAATTTGTGAAAACAATACAGTAATTTTATATGGAACAGGAGCAAGTTCTTATTCTTGGTCTAACGGGGTGACAGATAGTATTCCGTTTACATCAGCTTTAGGAAGTGTAACTTACTATCTAACAGGGACTGATTTAAACGCTTGTTCAAATACTGATTCTGTAGTTGTTACCGTTAATACTTTACCTGTAGTCGATGCAGGGAATAATCAAACTTTATGTGAAAATACTTCGATAACTTTGAATGGTTTAGGTGCATCAACTTACTCTTGGGATAATGGCGTTGTTGATGGAATCGCTTTTACACCAACTGTTGGAATTACAAATTTTGTTGTTACAGGAACAGATTTAAATGGTTGTTCAGCAAATGATACTTTAGTTGTAACAGTGAATTCATTACCAAGTGTTAATGCAGGGGCTGATTTGGTAGCTTGTTTAGGTTCACTAACTACCGTAGTTGCTAGTGGAGGCTTAACACTTTCATGGGACAATGGTGTTTTTGATAATGTACCATTTTATCCAAATTTAGGAAATACAACTTTAGTTGTAACAGGTACTGATATTAATGGATGTTCAGATAAAGACACAATGATACTTACTGTAAATCCTTTACCTATTGTTGATGCTGGTTTAGATCAAGCAGTTTGTGAAAATACTTCAGTAACACTTATGGGACTTGGTTTTGATTTTTACACTTGGAATAATGGAATTTTTGATAATGTACCTTTCACACCAACAGTAGGAACGACAAGTTATGTACTTACTGGAACTGATGTAAATGGATGTTCGGCGAACGACACAATGCTTCTAACAGTTAATTCATTGCCAACAATTAATGTTATAAATTCATTGGAAATTTGCCAGAATGAAGCTGTTTCTTTGACGGCAACATCAAGTTCTCCATTTATATTTTGGTTAGATCAAAGTTCAGGAGGGAATACAATTACTCAAAATGAAACATATTCATCGAATGCCATCTTGACAGATACGATGCTTTATGTCGCAGCTTTTGAAAATGGATGTCAATCATTGGTTTCTTCCGTACAAATTACTGTAAATTCAATACCTCAAATTTCACTTTCATCTACAAATACTGATTGTGGATTAAGCAATGGTGTAGCAACAGCTTCAATCAGTCAAGGAACAGCTCCATTCAATTACTACTGGAGTAATGGTGAGCAACAGAATTTAAGCATAACAAATATTGAAACTGGGTCATATTATTTCAATGTGGAAGATTCCAAAGGATGTAAAGCAATTGATGCTATTGAGATTGTTCCTTCAAGTGTTACAATTACGCCAAGCTTAGTTAATCCAAGTTGTTTTTCCGGCTCAGATGGTTCGATAGCAGTTTCAGTTTCTGGAATGGCTGGAAATATTCATTATATGTGGAACACAGGTCATCAATCAACTGGAATATCAAACTTGAAAGCAGGAACATATGAAGTTACTTTAAGAAATGACTTAGGTTGTGAATTAAGTTCAAGTTTTCAATTGATAGAACCAAGTTTAATAGAAAATGAACTTGTAGAAATACAGCCTACATGCGGTACTTCTGATGGTCAATTGCAAGTTGTTAATACTTCTGGTGATTTTGCACCATACACTTACAATTGGAGTAATGGACAAATCGGTACGCTGAATTCAAATTTAGCTTATGGAACTTATATTTTAACAACTACAGATAATACAGGCTGTCAAATTCAAAAAACATATTATTTATCAAATGCAAATGGACCAAGTATTATTGGTTCTGTTAGTGAAACAGATTGTAGTATGTCGAATGGAGCTATCGATGTAGAATTAACACCTCAAATTGGTGATTTTGTTTCGGTTATTTCATGGTCAAATGGTGCTACTACTGAGGATATTTCATCTTTGTCAAGTGGTAATTATGTTTGTACGGCAACAACAAGCAATAACTGTTCTTCAATTAGAGGATGGAATTTGAATATCAAAAAACCAGATTTGCAAGAAATTTGTATTGTAAGTGTTGATAGTGTTTCTACAACAAACCTAGTTATTTGGGAAAAGGTTCAAGCAACAGGGATTTCGCACTACAATATTTACCGTGAATCAAATCAAATTGGAGAGTATCAACTAATTGACACAGTCCAATTTACAAATTTATCAGTATTTAATGATGTTGTAGCTTCTCCTGAAACTCGTTCTTGGAGATATAGAATTTCAGCGGTTGATTTTTGTGGAGCTGAAAGTATTTTGTCTCCAGCTCATAAAACCTTACATTTGAATATTTTTGATTTAGGGGTTTCTGGAACAAAAGTGGCTTGGGATGAATATGAAGGAACTGCTTTTTCGACTTATAATTTACTGAGATATACAGATGAGTTTGGCTGGGAAACGATTGCTAATTTACCAACAACTGCTTTGAATTTTACGGATACTATTTCTGCTCAAACCTTAGGATTAGATTATATGTTAGAAATTGCTTTAGACGTTCCTTGTACGGCAACAGTTTGGAGAGCTCAAGATTTTAATCGTTCGAGATCAAATAGAGAAAGAGGTAGTTTCTCTGCAGGTCATGGAGACGATGAGTTCTCAAACAATGAAATTTATGAAATTGGAGAAGGGAACTTTAGTTTAAACATCTATCCAAATCCTTTTGATAATGAGGTTTTTTTAAACTTAACTGGACTCGATAATTTAAATATAAGAATTACTAATATTAACGGTAAAGAAGTAGCGAATCAATTTTGTAAAACTGGATTAAATACTATCAATTTAGAAAATTTAAGCGATGGGATGTATTTTATTGTTTTTGAGAACCAATTTAATTTGGAAGCAGTAAAAATAATAAAAAAATGATTTGTCGATAAAAAGAATTCATTTGTTGATAATTTCAGCCGGTTTGTGCATTTTTTTCCCTACCTTTGTGGGTTATAAATCATGCACTTATGAAAAAAAGGTTACTCTCTCTGATATTTTTATTTTCCTTATCTCAAATATCTTTCTCTCAAATACAACAAGACAGATGGGCAAGTAAGAATGGGCAATATGGAAACTCTGTTAAATTTGTCACTGATGATGACGGCTTTGTGTATGAAATCTACACAAGGAATGATGGCGATTATCGTATTTATGTTGATAAATTTCAGCCGTTAGCAAATTCTTGGAATAACATTTATTCGGAAGTTCTTCCTGGGCCTGGGGATATTGTCATTGATACTAGAAATGGGATTAACTATTTTACCTTAATTGCAGATGAATCAGCTAAAACATTAAATTTATACAAGCTTGAAGATGGATCAGTATCACCTATTATAAGTGATGTTATTTCTGATTATGAGAGCTATACAGACTTCGATTTTAAAGTAGGTGATCAAGCTGGTGAATATTACTGGTTTATGAAAAAAGCTAGTACCGTTGAGCCAATACTTGTAAGATATAGTGGGTCATATACAGTAGACCTACTTGATGATTTAACTGGTGTTGCTGCAGATTCAAAAATGTTGCTACAGACTGTAGGCGATACACTTTGGATGGCATGTGGGGTTTCAGAAACTGAATTAAGATTATTCAAAACCCATGAATCAAACATAGACTTTTTATCTGTTGAAAATAATGTTAATGGCTATGTTTATGATGCAAGTTTAAACACACTTAATATTGACGAAAGTTATATGTTGAGTGATCGTGTTTCAAAATTGATACTTGTAGGTTTAGATGGTGCAACTTATACACGTTGTGAAAAAACCTATAATAACGGACTTGCCAGCTTTACAACATCTTTTACTGATTATTTAGGCAACGATGCACAAGAAACTTTTTATGGAACAAAAGGCTATTTGTTTTCAAATTATGCTGCAACAAGTGATCCAAATGGTTATCGAAGTACGAAAGTTTTACGAAACGACTTTAATACAGGTATTTGGGATACTTTAGGTCAAACCGCAAGTATTTTTCTAAATAGTAAAAATGTTTCTAGATTCTCAATTTCAGCTAGTGATGTTCCAAGAAGAGTTTTGGCAGCATTTTACGATGATGGAGCATACCAAATGCGAGTTTTAAATGACAAACCTGACCAGTCGACCCTTGTTGTTACTTTGCCTAGTTTATGTGGAAATTCTGGAAACACACTTACACTTTTTAATGAACTTTCGATTGAAGATCTTAATTTTGATTCTTTAAAAATTACCAGCGTATTTTCTTCTGACCAAGGTGTTCTTCCAGATAACGGAATCACTTTTAGTACGCTTAGTAAATCAGGTAACAGAACTTATTTTGATATTTTAGGAAACAATCCTGCATCAGGAAGTACTGATTTAACTATTGTAATAAGTGATGGATATGACACTATTCATGTTATTCGAACTTTAAATTTTACAAACTATGACTTTACATCCAAAACTGCAGATTACACCTGTGGTGACGAAACAGCAAGTATTTCTGCAAGTCTTTCTGCTGGAAACATTTATTGGTATGATTCTTTAACGGGAGTAAACTCGATTCACATTGGAAACACTTTTAATACAGGGTTAATTACAAGTGATACAACATTTTATATTCAAGGTGTTGATGGTGGATGTAATACTGTTAGAGACTCAATTGTAATCACTCATAGAACAATTCCAACTGTTGACACATATACTGATGGAAATGCCTGTGGAACTTCAAATGTAAATTTAAACGCTACTTCAGCTTCAGGAACAATACGTTGGTATTCAGCAAATACTGGTGGCACTTTATTTGGTACAGGAAATAATTATTCTACACCCCTAATTAATACTACTACAAGCTACTATGCTGAATCTAATGATAGTTATTGTAGTTCAGCGAGACAAGTAGTTACTGCAATTATCAATCAAATACCTGTTTTTACATCTATTACCAATGGATCAAGATGTGGTTCAGGAACTGTAAACTTATCCGCTGCAACTTCTGGTGGTACAATTTACTGGTATGATACAATTGCTGGAGGTTTTAGTATTAATACAGGTGCAAGTTTTACTACACCTAATTTAACGGCAACGGATACCTATTATATCCAAATTGTTGGAGCAAGTTGTTCTTCTCAAAGATTTCCCATTACAGCATCCATTAACAGTGCACCTACTTTTACCACAAAAACTCCAGCTACAAGATGTGGACCAGGATCACTCACACTTGGGGCTACTGCCAGTTCAGGAAATATTTCTTGGTATACTGCAAAAAATGGCGGTTCGGCAATTGGAAGTGGAACAAGCTTTTCAACACCTAATATTACCACCTCAAAATATTATTACATTGAAATTACAGATGGATTGTGTACAATTTCAAGGGATTCTGTTTTTGCAACTATAACTACTGCCCCAACAATCGCTTTGGGAACGATTTCCAATCCCACAGCATGCTCTGGA
>JAZKEO010000032.1:0-164457 GCA_040386975.1 Bacteroidota bacterium
CATTCCCTCCATTTCCTCGTCCATCTAAACGTGTTACTTCTGGGGAAATACCGTACTCTAAAAAGTGTAAGGTGCCGCCCGCTTCTGGGGCAGGATTATGTGGAATTACTTCCACCGATTTTACTTCTCCTAAGGCTGCTTTCCTACTAGGTAAAAATGATTTTTTTTGTCCATCTAATGATTCAGCATCTGTTGGGTCATAATTTTTGTAATTATTATATGCATAAGAAATCGCCATGTAATAATAACGTTTGAAATTCACCAATTTACGGTCTCCTTGAGCAAACTGGTCTTCTGTGATTTGAAAACTATGGCGAATACCTTTATTTTCACCCTCTACTTTTTTTCTTGGAATTGAAAAGCCTAAGTCATCATCAAATTCAAAATTTGTAATAGAAGCAACATTATCTTCAATATCACATTGTGCAACCAACCTTGCTTTTGTTACATCTTCTAAATCAGAAATTGAAATAGATGATTCTTTTAATTGATAAACCATATAGCCTTGAAAATGGTAAAATTTATCAACTGTTGAATCAGCTGAAACGATAAAAGGATCAAATTCTTCGTATTCTTCATTAAAATTATTTGAATTTGACGAATTACTAAGCGTTAAAATAACCTCATTTGATAATTCTTGAAAATCTAAATTTGGTGCATGTGGTGCATCCAAAACTTTAAAACAATTTTCAAAAAGTGCTTGAGCCTTATCATCAGCTATTTTTAATTTATCAATGGAAGCCAATGCACCTCCGCCGTTTGCTCTTGCCCAAACAACACCAACAGTAATATTATTGACTGCACCAGGTTTTAAAATAAATGGTCCTGCTGACTGTAAAGAACGTCTATCATAAGGTTCGTTCCCCGAATTTGCCTCTGTCCAATTTGCTTGAGGAATACCATTTGTTCCCCAACCTAAAGGATCTGAATCCCCAGGAAATAAAAAATCACAAGGCACATCTGTGTCAGAATTTGGGTCAGAAGCATGTCCATTACCTCCATAATAGAAAGGTGTACCGTCTTTCCAAAAACCACGTAAATAATTGTAATAATCTGATGCTTTTATTGGGTCTGTTTGGTTTACATTTCCTCCGTTTCCGGTATTATTATAATATAAAAAACGTCGCATTCCAAAACGTTCGTTATCAATCACTCCGTCACCGTAACCAATTCCGTTCAAAGCTTCGTTAACACCAATTCCATAAGCATTATCAACACCATCGTTGTCTTGAAAAGGTCCTTCGAAAAAATCTACTCCAACCGCCGGAGGCGTTTCTCCATAACCTTTAAAACCAAAATTATCACCATCGTAATTATCTCCGTTGTAATCAAAAGCCAAGCCTCTATTTACATCACAACCAACATAATCATCAAAAGGATCTCCCAAAGCTCCGTCAACAAATAAACCAAAATAAGTATTATAAAGTGTTTGAGTACCTCGATTTATCAACTCATAATTGTAAAAAGTCATGTTGTTCACCTCATCATTCGTTGCAAAAGCAAAAGCTTGCGCTCTAATTTCCATTCCAATTGGATCAGCACCCGTTTCTGTATGAATGTTTCCTTTGTCGTTCATTACCCACCAGAAATTCTCATCTCCATATAAACTAACTTCACGATCTACTTTACACGCCTTATCTTTTTTGAAATCATACCAGGGATAATCACCTTGCTCCCATTGGTAAATACCATCTTCGTCTCTATCATAAAAAGGAGCTAAATAAAAATCTTGTCCCAATGAAACATCTCCATGGGCTGGCCAGTCTTTAATTATTTGTGGGATTTTATAATTGGGATAAAACTCGGTTTGCTTGTCTGTTCCATTAATAGCATCACTAATACCAAGTGAATACCAATCGTCAAAAGCCTTTATTTCATCTTGTTTTGAAATAAAATGTTTATCAAATTTTGCACACGTTTCGTATTCTGTAACAGCTGAATTAATACTAATTGGTCCCGTCCAATAATCTTGACCATCTCGGTAACGCAATGCAGCAAGTTTTAATTGACCGTTAACATCCACTCCTCCAAGCCACAAAGCTGATGTAAAAACCGCCATAATTCCTGAATTTTTTGGAACTTCATACATAGAAAGATTTTGATTGGGAACCTGCCACAAATTTCCAGCAGTATGAATCATTGCTCTCACATTATTAGTCTCTAAAAATGTTGAATGATGTGGTGGTGTGCAACTCGCTGCCTTTTCAATTCCAGCAGTTTGAGAAATGTGTTTGTATTTTTCTCCACCAAATTTCTGAGAAAACAAATACAAAGGAAAAACAACTAATAAGGCTAAAACTGTTTTCATTTATTGAGTTTAATGATGCAAGATAGTAATTTTTATTTATTCTTGTCTTTTTCCTCAAAAGAAGAGTTTTTTATAACAAATTAAGACCTAAGGTTAGTGCAGGTAAGAACAAAAGAAAACTTGTGATTCTTAGTCTTTATCTTCTCTAAAGTTCAGTTTTTTCATCAGCCTAGGCTGATTCTTATTTTAAATTTACTTTCTTTTTCTCAACTTCTGAAATTTTCTGAATTTGTTTTTTGATGTCGTCTTTGTTTTTGTTTTGCTCTTGTAAATTTGTTTCTATTTTACGTTCTGCATCAAGGATTTTTTTCTTGTAATCTTCAATATCTTCCGCTAATTTTGATTTATCCTTTTCTAAAGAACGTAAATCTTTTTCAAGTCCTGATAAAGTTTTATTTTCTTTTTCAAGTTCCTCATTGATACAAGCAAGTGAAGTTTTACGAGCAAACGCTTTAATTTCCTCACTCATTTCTCTAAATTGTTGACTGTGTTCTTTACTTGATAAAAATGCTCCACCCAAATCAAAAGCAAAAACAACATTTATTACATCAGATTGTGTAATTATTTTTGAATAAGCATCAAAAGGTTTTGGTCCCATTGCTTTTGTTGTTGCCTGAAGTGTAAAATATTCTCCTTTACCAGAGTCATATTTCCCATTCCAATCTTTTAATTCCCTACGAAGTTCTTTCTCAATAATATCTTTATTTCCAAAAGGAATTGTAACGACAAGAGCGTTTTTTGAACCTACTAAAAAGTAATGATTTTCTTCCGTAAGTTTAACTTCTTGAGAATAAGTGAAGTTTATGAAACTCAAAAATAAAAGTGCAATAAGGGATTTTTTCATAGCTAATTTTTGATAAATATAATTATTAAAAACAAATTAGCTAATCATAGAATTAGCTAATCAATTTTACCTCAATTGTGCTTGCAATTTTTGTTCCAAATCTGTTCTGATTTTTTGCATGATATTCTCAACAACTGAATCTTTTAGTGTTTGTTCGGCATCTTGAAAGTAAAACGAAACTGCATACGATTTTTTACCTTCTTCCAAATTTTTTCCTTCATAAACATCAAAAAGAGAAACTTTTTTCAAGAGTTTTTTGTCTGCGTTTTTAGCTAAACCTTCTATTTCAGAAAAACGAATTTTTTCATCCAAAAGCAAAGAAAAATCACGACGCATCTCAAACGTTTTAGGAATTTCTTTGTAAACAACTTTGTTGAATTTTAAGCAAGAAACAAGAGCGTCCCAATCTAAATCAGCAATAAAAACATCGTTTTTAATACCAAAATGTTTTTTCATTTTTGTTGAAACCCAACCCATTTCACCGACATTTTCTTTTAAAATGTGAAGCGAAACTCCATCAGCTAAAAGTGAAGTTGAAAGTCCATTTTCATGAAGCATGGAATCTAAACCTAATCGAGAAAACAAACTTTTTACTATCCCTTTTAGGGTATAAAAACTTACTTTTTCCTTCGAACTATTCCATTGTTCTTCAAATTTATCTCCAGAAATAGCCAATAACAAACGTTTGTTTTCTTTGTATGAATCGACTACTTTTTTGTAGGTTTTACCAAATTCAAAGATTTTTACATTTGAATTCTGTCTATTTTGATTATGAGCAACAACTTCCAAAGCGTTGAATAGCAAAGATTGACGCATCACATCCAATTCCTGACTCAAAGGGTTTAACATCTCCACATTTTCTGCTTTCGCTAAAATTCCTTCTGCTAATTTTTCAACATAAGACGAACTTGTCAAGGAATTATTCATAGTCTCATGGAAACCATTTGAAACCAATAATTCCGCTAAAGTACTTTGTATTTTCTCTACATTTGGTTTCGTTCCTAAAATCAAATTTGTATTTAATTTTTCTGGTAAGGAAACTAAATTAAAGCCATAAATACGTAAAATTTCTTCCACCACATCAATTTCTCTCGTCACATCGACACGGTAAGCTGGAATTTCAAGTTTCCATGAATCGCTTGTTTCAGAAAGAATTTTAATATCTAAATTTTTCAAAATCAAACGCATTTCATCGTTTGAAATTTCTATTCCAATGATTTTATTGCTTTTTGCTGGACGAAAATCTACCTGAACATTTTCAATTTTTGTTGGATGAACATCAACTAAATCCATCGCAATTTCTCCACCTGCAATGCTTTGAATCAAATTTACAACACGCTCAATCGCAAATTTCGTTAAATGTGGATCAACACCTCTTTCGTAACGGAAACTTGCATCCGTATTTAAGGCGTGAAACTTAGCTGTTTTTCTAACTGAAACTGGATTAAAATAAGCTGATTCAATAAATATATTTGTTGTTGTTTCAGAAATTCCTGATTTTAAACCTCCAAAAACTCCAGCAATTGCTAAATTTTCTTTTCCATTTGTAATCATCAAATTTGACTCATCCAAAGTGCGTTCAACGCCATCTAAAGTCGTGAATTTTTCTCCTGAAATAGCTTTTTTGACAACAATTTTTCCGTTCAAAGCTTCACAATCGAAAGCATGAAGTGGAGTTCCAAGTTCTCGCATCACAAAATTGGTGCAATCAACAACATTGTTTATCGAACTTAAACCTACATTTCTCAAGCGTTTTTGCAACCACGCTGGAGAAGCTTCAATTTTTACTCCTTTTAACGTAATTCCAATATATCGCGGACATAAATCTGCTTCTAAAATTTCAATTGTGTGAACTAAATCTTTATTTTTTGGAACTAATTGTTCTGTTTTAGGAAGTTTTAATTCTAAATTCGCCTTTTTGTGAAAATTCAAATAAGCGATTAAATCTCTTGCCACACCAATATGTCCCATCGCATCAGCACGGTTTGGCGTTAAACCAATTTCTATTTCGTAATCGTCTTCTAAGTCAAAATATGCTGCAGCTGGAGTTCCAACTTTTACATCTTGGTTTAAAACCAAAATTCCAGCGTGAGATTCACCCAAACCTAATTCGTCTTCCGCACAAAGCATCCCGTTGGATTCAACACCACGAATTTTAGATGCTTTGATTTTAAATGCTTCTTCTGGTTTTGGATAAAGTGTGCAACCAACAGTGGCAACAATTACTTTTTGCCCTTGAGCAACATTTGGAGCACCACATACAATTTGCAAAGCTTCACCACCAACAGTAACAGTACAAACTTTTAATTTATCGGCATCTGGATGTTTTTCACAGGTCAATACTTCGCCAACAAAAACACCTTCCAAACCACCTTTTACAGCTTCAATTTTTTCAAAACCATCCACTTCAAGTCCTGTTTCTGTTAAAATTGCCGAAATTTGTTCTGGAGATAAATCTGTATCTACGTATTGCTTTAACCAGTTGTATGATATTTTCATGTGTTTTTTATAAAATGACAAAGTTAAGAAAAACATCAGAATTTTTAACTTATGAAAGATTGTCTTAATTAAAATGAATATATTCGGTCTCAGAAATTTAATCTTTTAATTTATGGGATATAAAAATTCTTGGGAATTAATTCATTATTTAGAAGAATTTGAATTTTTAGATTTCAAATCTGAAGAAGAATTATTGAATCTTTTTGAGGGAAATAAAAATACAAAAAATGAATTATTGATTTCAGAAATTATTGATTGTCTGTCAATAAATGAAGTCTTTCACGAAAATGTTAAGTTATTTGTTTTTGACTCTTTAAAAAATAAAACCCATTATCTTGTTAAGTTGAGCTGTTTAGGTTATCTATTTAATAATTCTAATTCCTTTGGTAAAGATGAAATAATAAACTTATTAAATAGTTGTTTATCAAAAAGAAATTTACTTTTGGTTAAAAATCAGATTATACTAAATTTAATTTATTTAGATACTAATAATTTTAGCTATTATTTTGAACAATTATTATCATCTTTGAGAAAAACAATTGATTACAGATCACATATAAGATTATATAATTTATTAACAACTTGCAAAAATGAAAATGTAACTAAAGATAAATTGATGCAAATGGTAGAAATCACCAAACAATTTAATTTTGGAAAATCAGTTCAAAGTATTATAAATTTATTAAATTAAATGTTTATTTTAAAACTAATAAAGACTGTAATAAAATAAGGTGTTTAATTTAATTTTATTTCATCTATCGGGTTTTTTATCTTCGTTTTGGTAATCTTAAATCAATATTTCTTTCCCATTACCAAACTCAAACTATAAACCACTAGAATTAAATAAAAATCTTGACATCACAATTTGTGATATCAAATTTGTATATTTGATAGACTAAACCCAAAACACATGAGTGAATCTTTTATTATTCCTGACGAAACAATTATCAATAAAATTTATCTTTTTAGAAATAAAAAAGTAATGATTGATGCTGATTTGGCGGAACTTTATGGTGTTGAAACACGTGTTTTAAATCAAGCTATAAAACGTAATTTAATTCGATTTCCTGAAGATTTTATGTTTCAATTGACTGAAGAAGAATTTAAAATCTTGAAGTCGCAAATTGCGACATCAAGTTGGGGAGGCCGAAGAAAATTACCTTTTGTTTTTACTGAGCATGGCGTTTTAATGTTGTCAAGTATTTTGAATAGTGATAGAGCGATTAAAATGAATATTCAAATTGTTCGAATTTTCACAAAAATGAGAGAAATGCTTTTGACTCACAATGATATTTTAACTCAGCTTAAAGAAATGAAAAAATCCATTGAAGGACAAGATGATAGAATCGATTTAATTTACAATTATTTGATGGAGTTCGTTAAAAAAGAAAATCTTCCTAAAAAAACGATTGGTTACAAATCAAAATAAAATCAACCTACTTTCTCCATCACCAAACTATAAACCATCGGAATTTTATTTCCAAAACGTTCAATCTGGTATTTGTTTTCTTCGATTTTCACCATGTTACTCAAACAATCGTAAGGAGAAAAATTGTACTCTTGAAAGTTATTTAATCGTAAATTTTGATTTAATAATGCGGAAATAACTTCTCCTAAACCGTGATTCCAAGAATAATATTCACATACGATTGGAGCATTTTTGTTTGCATACGTTCCTGAAAGTGTTTCAATTATGGGTTCATCGTTGAAATAATTGTAAGCAATTTCTTTAAAATCATTGTCGTACATCCAAATGACAGGATGAAATTCAACGAAAATAAATTTACTTGAATCGTGCATAAAATGGGAAACAATTTTTGCCCATTTATTGATGTCTGGTAACCAACCAATTGTTCCATAAGATGTAAAAACGATGTCAAACTTTTCTTCCAAATGATTTGGTAAATCGTACACATCACAGCAAATAAATGTGGCGTCAAGTCCTAATTTTGTGTTTAGTTCTTGTGCATTTTTAATTGATTCATCCGATAAATCGATTCCTGTGACTTTTGCTCCCATGCGAGCCAATGAAAGTGAATCTTGTCCAAAATGACATTGCAAATGTAAAATCGTTTTGCCTTTTACATCACCCAACAAAGCCAATTCGATTTCTTTTAGAGAAGTTTCACCGCTTAAAAAAGCGGGTAAATTATAGAACTCGGAATGAATGTGGTGTTTGGTTCTTTCGTTCCAAGAGGCTTTGTTTTTTTCTAAGTAATTCATGTCAAGTTTTATTTCCCTAAATAAATTTGTTCCAACATTTTTTTATCTGATTTTCCATTTTGGTTTAAGGGAATTTCGGAAATTAATTTAATATCGGTAGGAATCATGTAATTTGGTAAACATTTTTCTAAATAATCAATAATATCTTGCTTAAAATCAATTTCTTGAGTAGTTTCTTTCAATTGAACTAAACTAACAATTTTTTTTACCTCATCATTTCTCTTTAATGCTATCGTTTCGGCCTTAAAAACATACTTTATTTCATTGATTTTTGAGGTAATTTCATTTAGTTCTATTCTAAATCCGTGCAATTTTACTTGGTCATCATTTCTTCCTTTACAAAAAAGCATACCGTTTTCTAAAATTCCGTAATCTCCTGTTTTAAAAGCTCTTTCGTTATTCCTTGAAACAAATTTTTCTTTGTTTAATTCTGGTTTATTTAAATATCCAAGTGACACATTTTTTCCAACGATTACGATTTCATTTTCTTCAATCAAAATTTCAGAATTTCTTTTCGGATAACCAACAGGTAAAGGGTTAAATTTTTCTATAATTTCAGAAGTAATTTCAATTAAAGTTGTTGCAACAGTAGCTTCAGTTGGACCGTAAGTGTTTAAAATTCTTGTTGTTTTAAAGTTGTTTTTTAAAGATTTTGCAAGCACGTTTGGTAACATTTCTCCACAAAACAAAAAGGTTTTTACCGTATTTGCAATCGTGGAATTTTCCATTCTTGAATACATAAATGAAAAAGAAGGCGTTGAAACCCACACAGAACCTTTGTTATCTTCAATTCGCTTCAAAAAAACATCTGGATTATCTGTTGTCGTCTTATCATTTAAAAGAAGTGTTGCACCCAAAGCTCCAAACGTCAGAAGTTCATAAACAGATAAATCGAAACTAAATAAGGCAACATTTATGAAAACATCGTTTGGGGTAAAGCCAAAATCATTACACATCCACTCTGTGAAAGTTTGTACCGCTTCGGTTGAAATTTGTACGCCTTTTGGTTCGCCAGTACTACCAGAAGTGAAAATAATGTAAATTAAAGGGTCGTCTTGAATTTTTGTTCTTGTTTTTACTTCGTTTTTTGAACTAAATTCAATCTTGTTTTTTGATAATTTTAGTTCAACGGTGTTTTCTATGTTTAAAACCTTTTCACTGCAATTTAAGATTAGATCAACTCGTGCTAAGTTTTTAATAATCTCAATTCTTTCAAATGGATAAACAAAATCAATTGGAATGTAAGGGATTTTTAATTTTATACATGCATAAACCGCAACAATCATTTCCGCTTGTTTGTGTCCAAATAAAATTACTGGATTCTCAAGTTTATTAAGTTGGTTTTCCTCCAAAAAAGAGCATAATTTATTTACTTCTAATTCAAAATCGCTCCACGTTAAACTATCATTTTCACTAATTATTGCTAATTTATTTGAGTCAATTTCTTGTTCAATAAAATCTTTTTGACTGAATGAAAATTTCATAATTAAAATAATTTACCGCTAAAAATATAAATCGCAAAAGCAACAGAATTAAACATTAAGAAAATAGAAATGTATTTTATTGCTGTTGAATTTAACTTTCCAAAAACTACATCTTTTCCATTCTTTTTGCATAAATAAGCATAATAATTGTGTCCCATCGAATAAATTCCGAAAAGTACACCACTTAAAATGTAATGAATTTCAAAACCATTCCAAAAACCCATTAAAGTGAAAGTTAAAAACAAAGCTAAACTTTGGCGTTGAATGGAGGTAAACACTTTACGTGTTGTTAAATCTTTGAATATCGGTTTGAAAAAATAATCATTTAACCAATCTCCCAAAGTTTTGTGCCAATGATGCCAGAATTCTTTTGGGTTTTGAGCCAAAAACGGTTTATCGAAGTTAAAAGGAACTTGAATGCCGAGCATATATCCAAATCCCATTGCCAGCAAAGAATAGCCTGCAAAATCAAAAAATAAATAAATTAAATAAGAATACATGTATGAAAGATGATACAAAAATCCGTTTGAAGCATCTAAATGATTGATGAAAAGAGTAAAAATTGCGTAAGCAAAAATATATTTATACAAAAGTCCTTTCATAATAAATTCAAGTCCTTTGTTGAAGTTTTCTTGATTTAAATTGGCAAATCCTTGATTGATATTTTTTTGAAAACGTGCAAAACGATCTATTGGTCCAATCAATAAAGTTGGAGTAAAAGCAATAAAATTGAAATAATTTACAAACGAAATCTTTTCATCAGATTCCCTTTCATCGATGTGAATTTGAATCATTTTGAAAGTTGCGTACGAAAGTCCTGCGATTTGAAAAATGATGGAAATCAATGATTTTTCAAGCTTAAAAACTGGAATAACATGCGTTAATTTCATTAAAATAAGCGGAAGCACATAAAGTAAAACGATAAAAATTCCACCCATTTGTTTTTTTCTTCCAAGAAATTTGAAAATGAAAAAACCATAAAGAGTAAAAGTAATAAAATGAATTGGTTTTGGAAATAAAAGAATTAAATAAAGAAATGAAATCGTAAAAATGATATTTTGATAAGCTATTTTTCCTCTCAAAACATATTTTGAAGCAAAAATTAATGCAATCGAAAATGCAATGAATAGATAAAATTCAGAACTCGAAAAGGGCAATATGTCGCTAAATTTAAACATCAGAATTGTTGGTAAACGAAATCAACTTTAGATTTAACTTCTCCTTCTTTACTTGGATAAATAACATGTTCCACATCAACAGAATAAAGTAATACATACCCCAAAATGAGTAAAAAATAAATCCAAGTGTTTTTAAAAAATCGATTATTTAGCATATGTTTTATATAAAAATTCATCTACTTTTAACCAGCCCAAATCTCCAAAATGCATGATGTCGGTTAATGTTCCTCCTTCATATTTCTTTTTTGATGCTGTAAATAAGTTCAAATAAGGAAGTTTTTCTTTTTCCAAAAGCTTTTTAATTTCTTCTAAAACTGGATTAAAACTTTCCAGTTTATTATAATAATGTGGATTCATTGATTGAATAACAAAACTTGCTTTACATTTTTCTTGTTTCAAAAGCTGAACCAATAATTTAAAATCCTCTAATTCTCTATTTGATTCTTTGGGCAAACATAAAAGATTTCCTTTTTTAAAACCTCCATCTTCTTGTTTTAGATATTGATTAAAATACTCATCATTAACAAAGATTTTATTGCTTTTAATTTTTGAAGTAAATTCCTTCTGAATAAATTCCATTTCTTTATCCCAATCTATTTCAACCGCATCTGCTAATACTGATTTATCATAAGTCGCATTTACTTTGTATGCTATTTTATCAAATTCTTTCCATTTTTTGAAAAAATATTCGTTTAAAAAAGGGATGTTTTTATACTTATATAAATTTATAAAATAATTTATCGACTGACTTGAATTTTCTATTTTATCACTATTTTTAAATAAATATTCGCCTATATAGTTTTTTACATCAAGTGATATGGATTGATCTCTAATAATTTTTTTTAAAAAATTAGGTCTGGCAAACTCTAAAAATGCCTCCATATTTGTACCTTCAGTTTCGAACCAACTAGCGCTTAAAATGATACATACTTTTGCGTTTTTTAAACTCTTTTTTAAAGCTAAGAGTTGACAATAAATTGCAAAGTTTTGTTGAAAAGCATGTCCAAAGGCATTTACCCTAATTCCTTTTTTTTCTGGTAAATATGTAAATGGGATAAAACGCGAATCGACGCTTAGTTCTGAAGAACCAAATAAGGTAATTCCTTGTTTTTCTTGTAAAGAAGCTAGTAATTCTAATTCTTGTTTTTCATTCTCAACTAAAGTCGCTAAACAACTATTTGGATTTAATTTTTTTGTTGTACTGACTTCTTTTGTTTTTTCATTTTTTCGCAACAAAAGAGGTGATTTAACTAATATAATTGCTACAAAAAAGGCAATAAAAAGACCTAATATTAAAGGTAAAAGGTGGTATTTTAAAAAGTTTTTCAACTTATTTTTTACTTGAAATATAAGCAATCATACGCGAAACAGTTTCAAAATTTTCTTCAATAATATCTTTAAAAGGAACAGTGATATTAAATTCTGTTTCTATTTCAACAATCAATTCAACCAAAGTGATAGAATCCAACACTTTTGATGTCCAAAGTGGATCTTCGCTTTTAACTTTTGCAAAAGCAATTTCTTGTATTTTTTCTATTATAAAATCTTCCATTTCAATACAAAGTTAGTAAAAAATACTTGTCAAATATCCTTTATAAATTCAAAGATCTCAATTCTACAAAACTTTTAAGCTCCGAAAGAAATATTTTTAGTTAATTTTAAACCTTAAAATATACACCAATTAAATACGTTTTAATAGCGATCCGTATTTCAAATAATTCATGCGTTTAAAATTCTTTTCACATTTAATTTTAATGGTTTTACTCAATTTATTGGTGAAACCTTTGGCAATTTTTGGAATTGACGCTGAAGTACAAAATGTTGTTGGTGCACAAGAATATGGAATTTATTTTTCACTTTTAAATTTCACTTATTTATTTAATATTTTCTTGGATTTTGGAATCACTAATTTCAATATCAAATACATTGCTCATTATCCACATTTAGCTAAACAATATATTGGGAAAATAATTCCGCTGCGATTTTTATTACTGATTTTATATATCACACTAACATTAATTATCGCTGCGATTTTTGGCTACAATGAAAAACAATACGAAATTTTGATGTATTTGATTTTTAATCAGTTTTTAATCAGTGTAATCCTCTTTTTTAGAAGTTATTTTTCAGGTTTACTTTTACTGAAAATTGATATTATTTTGTCTGTTTTAGACAAATTTTTATTGATTTTTATAATGGGTTACTTACTTTATTTTCAAGATTTTATTCATATAAACGTGCTGAATTTTGTTCAGGTACAAACGATAACACTTATTCTAACCTGTTTAATTGCACTCATTTTTATTTTAATTAAAGTTGGTTTGCCAGTTCTAAAATGGAATTATTCCTTTAACATTTTAATTATTCGGAAAAGTTTACCTTATGCTTTATTGATTGTTTTAATGATGTTTTACAACCGATTGGATTCAGTTATGCTGGAAAGATTAACCCCTAAAGGTAGTCCCGAAACGGGAATTTACGCCCAAGCTTTTCGTTTGTTAGACGCCTTTTTTATGTTTGCCAGTTTATTTTCGAGTTTACTTTTCCCAATCTTCGCTTCCATGCTCATTAAGAAACAAAAAATCAACGCTTTGTTGGAATCCGCTTCAAGCGTTTTGTTTTCTGGAGCAATTACTTTGGTTGTGATTTGTTTTTTAAACTCTGATTTTTTGATGCATTTGATATATGAAAATGAGTTACAAAGTTCTTCACTCGTATTTCAGTATTTAATAATTAGTTTTATTCCTTTGTGTGTTACCTTAATTTTTGGAACACTTTTAACGGCCAATGGAAATTTACCTTTTTTGATAAAAATTTCATTTATAGGTATTGTCGTAAATATTATCCTAAACTGGTTTTTAATTCCAATATTTGGTGCTTTTGGTTCTGCTATTACAAGCTTGATTACCCAATCAATTGTGGCGATTTTTTATACTATTTTTACATTTTCAAGTTTTAAAATTAAATTATTTGGTGTAAAATTCTTTAAGTATCTCGGTTTTGTTGTACTTTTGTGCTCTTCAGGGTATGTTTTGCAATTTTATTTCTCTAATTATTTGCAAATAAGTTTTCTAATTTTGATTTCTATTACGTATTTATTGCTCACAAACATGTTGCAATGGAGATTAATTTTAAACCTGTTGAAAAAATGAGAATTGATAATACGAACAGAATAAAATTTTTATGAAGAGAATACTCGATTACAGAAATCTTTTTGGAACAACAAAAGAAAGCAATCTAAAAGAATTAAAAAAAAGATACAGAGATTTAATCAAGGATCACCATCCTGATAAATTTCAAGATGAAAAAGAAAAATTAGCGGCAGAATTAAAAAGTAAAGAAATTATTGAAGCTTACCATTTTTTGAATAGCATTTCTCCTGAAACACGCGATCAAAATTTGGAGGAATACACAAAAATGACTGCTACAACAAACATCGAAGATTTTTTATACAAAGGTTTAACCTTAAAAATCACTTTTCAAGATAAAAGTGTTTACGAATATTATGGTGTTCCAAAAAGTGTTTACACAAAATTGGTAAACTCACCAACTCAAACGCGTTTCGCTAGAAGACACATTTATACTTCTTACACATACAGAAATGTGATGAAACAAGCTGAGCAAAACTAATTCAAATTACCAGCAAACAAAAAAGTCCTCCAAAAGAGGACTTTTTTTATGTTTAATGATTTCTAAAAACTAGTTTAAAGTTCTTAAATCGAGGCATTTTGAAAATTTAACGAATGAGTTTACGTTTGGTAAATGAATTTGTTAAATTTTTGAAATAACGATGAGGAAAGAATTTTAAAAAGTTTTTAGTATAATTCGTCTTTAAGAGCGGTTCTATAATCCTTAATCTCTTCGCGATTAATTTTATGATCAGCACTTTTCAAAAGATTTAACAAATACAATAAATTTTCCTTGTCTTCTATTTCTAAAGGATATTCGTTTCCTTCTTCGTCTTCTTCATATTGAGCTTGAACATCAAAAGCTTCTTTTTCAGTAAGATACTCGTAAGTTAAACGCAAAACTTTTGTTAACAAAGGATCTTGTTCTTTTAAAGCAAACTCTCTTAATTCTTTTAATTCATCAACTAAGCCTTTTGCTGAAATTCCTTTTTTCTCAACCAAGGTAATAATTGAGTCAAGTTTTGTATTTGCTGCTAATATTTTCATGTCTTTTTGAAATTTTGTTTTTTATAATATGAATTTCTGTGCAAACTATGATTCATATTCTTCGCAAAAGTAAGGTTTTTTTTGAATTATAACAACTTACTCTGCTTGCTTTTCTAATTCCGTATTAATCGTTTCCATTTCTTGGTAGAAATCTTCTCCAAAAGCTCTGATAATAGGTTCTTTCAAAAATTTATAAACTTTAACGTCTAACTTAGAACCACACGCACATGCTGGTTCACAAATTTTCCATTCACTGTAATTTAAAGCTTCAAATTCAGAAAATTTCTGAACGCGGATTGGATATAAATGACACGAAATGGGTTTTTTGAAAGTCGTTTTTCCGTCTTTGTGTGCTTGTTCAATGGCACATTTGGTAATCTTGTTTTCATCGAAGTAAACAAAAGCACATTCCTTTCCGTTGACCAAAGTTGTAACCGCCTCATTGTCCCAATCCATGTAAAAAACACCCGATTTATCAACCGCATCGATTCCTTCTTGACGCATGTAAGGTTTGATTTTTTCTAAATCATCTTCCAATATAGAAATTTCTTCCATCTTGATTGGTGCTCCAGAATCTCCCTCAATACAACAAGCTCCTTTGCACGCGTTCAAGTCACACACAAATTTTTTTTCAAATAACTGAGTGGAAACAACTTTATCTTTTACCTCTATTAACATTATGCAAAATTACAGCTTTTTTTATTAAGCATTAAAGAGGAATTTTTTCCACTCTCTTTTGATGACGTCCACCTTCAAATTTTGTACTTAAAAAAACATCAACTATTTCAAGACCCATTTCTTCACTTACAAAACGTGCTGGAAGTGTTAAAATATTTGCATTATTGTGTTCGCGAGCTAATTTAGCTATTTCTGGAGTCCAACACAAAGCAGCCCTTATACTTTGGTGTTTGTTTGCTGTCATGTTTATCCCATTTCCACTTCCACACAATAAAATTCCTAGTGTATCAGAATTTCCTTCAACAAAATCCGCCACAGGATGAGCAAAATCTGGATAATCAATACTGTCCAAAGAATAACATCCTTTATCGAGCATTTCATATCCCTTTTTTTCTAAAAATTCAATTACTTTTGTTTTTAATTCAAAACCTGCGTGATCGCATCCAATTGGAATAATTTTTTTCATTTTGAGCTTTTTAGTCTGAGAATAAATAGATTTATTTTAAGTACTTTTTAAACTATAAAAGCATTTTAAAATAAATCTTTACAAAGATAAAGTTTATTAACAAACTAAACTACTTGTTGACAATTGAATTTTTTGGTGTTTTATAAAGACTTGAAAATGAGGTCCAACTCACTTTTATTTATACACAAGTTTTTAAAAACAAATGTGTACAAACTTTTATAAACTCTTGTAAGTTTATCTTGTTTTATAACAATTTAAAAAGCATTTGAAAAAATTAAATTGATATTACAAGGAAAGTTTTTTAAAGATGTCATGACTTATGAACAGAAAAATACTAGCACATAGTTAATAAGAAAAAACATTTTTATAAACAGCTTGTTTTTTAAACAATTGTTAACTTTCTATTAAATTAATGTCAAAATCAATTAGTTATCGCTAAATTTGGTGTTAATAACTAGCATCGTTTTTGTGATAAGTCATTTAATCAAATAAATTTAATAAATTTATCAACTTATAAACACCCTTAATAAAAGGAATAAAATTCTTTATTTATAAAATTCTTTTCTTTTTATTATTTAAATACTATTTCAAAGCTGAATTTTGATTTTTAAAAAAGAATGATTACCTTAATCGAAAAAAGAAAAATTTAGACGTAAAGTAACTGTTAATGAACAAATTAAATAAATTAAAAAAAGATCATTTTTTTGATTATTTTGAAGAAGGCGACGACACAAAAAGATTAACTTTTTTACTGTTGATTTTTGCTTTTTTACTTTGTCCTTTATTTGCTTTTTTATTTCATTGGATTGGTGCTCCTCAAGCTTATTTTTACGCAGTTTTTTCTGGAACTTTTGCTTTTCCGTTAATTTTAGTTATTGAAAAAGTTGTACCTATATTCAAAAATAAAATGCCCATTTTGTATTTTATTTTTTTTAATATCGTTACTTTTTATGTTATCTATGATTTGGGACAAAAAAAGTTTTTACTCTTTGATTTTTGCTTTTTTATAGCCTGCTTTTCAATATTAAATTTTGCAACTCAACGCTTTTATTTATCACTCATTTATTTCATTAATACTTTTACTTTTCTACTCATTATTCATCAATATTTTGGAAAAGAAAACGATAGTATTTTTAATACTTTATTTATATTATTTACTTGTATTGGTGTGTTTTTTCTAGTTGTTTATTACAGTAGAAATAAAATGATCAATACCATTGAGGATAATAATAGGTATTTGAAAAAAATTGTAAATAACCTGGGACATGGAATTATTCTTTTTCAAATTAGAGGAAACTTCATCAGTGTTATTGATTTTAACAAAGAAATTCAAAATTTATTTCAAGAAGATGAAATAGAAGAAATTGAAAGTTTGTTTTCAAAACTATTTGATTTAAACGATTTAAAAAAACTACTGATTCTAAAAGAAGATGAATTTTTATATAAAGAATTTTATGTTAAAAATGCTATTTATTTAGATTTAAAATTAAGCAAATTAGCATTAAAGAATGGAGAGTATTTTATTTCAACAGTTCAAGATGTAACCATCAAAAAAAATGAAAATGTCTTGGTTGTTGAAAACGAAAAAAAATACAAAAATTTATTTATTCGAAATCAAACAGGAGTTTTTACTTTAAATATTGAAGGTAAAATCATTGACTGTAATCCTGCTTTTTTAGAAATATTTAAAAAGGAAAATGTTGAACAAATCAATATTTTTTCAAAGCAAAATGAGTGGAAGAATTTAAAAGAAGAATTATTAATAAAAGAGAAAATAATCAATTATAAAAGTACTTTCGTTAACGAATTTGACGTTGTTTTCTATTTTATGTATCGTTTCTATTTTGACTTTGAAAAAAATCAAATTGAAGGAAATGTAATGGATATTACTGAAATTACGACTAGTACAATTGCTTTAGAAGAAAAAGAAAAATTATATCGTTTAATCTATGAAGAAAGTAACGATTCCATTTTATTGCTCGATGAAGATAGAATAATTGATATCAACCAAAAAGGTGTTCAATTACTAGGAAAAGAAAGAGCTGAGATTACAGAGAAAAGTTTTTGGGATTTTACTTACAATCAATCTCCTGGGTTAAAAGAAGAGTATCTAGCTAATTTTAAGGAATTAAAAGAAAACAAACAAATTAAATTTCCTTGGATTTTTGCTAAAAACAATACTTATATAGAAACTTCTGTTTCAATTGTAGCACTTTCCATCGGTGGAGATTTATTTTATCAATGTGTTATTCGCGATGAAACAAACAGAAATAAATATTTAAAATCACTTCAACAAAGTAAACAAACATTTGAATCAATCATTGAAAATACACCTGAAGGTTTTATTATTTTAAAAGATGTAAATTGTTTGTATGTGAATTCTGAGTTTTTTAGAATTTTTAATATAGAAAAAATTGAAGCTAATTTATTACAATTTGATGAATCATTTTTTGGTTTAAATTATCCAAAGTTTCAGAAATTATTAGAGGAACATCAAGAAGATAAATTGATTAAGCAAAAACAACTTAAGTTTTTTGTTGATGGAAAATCGATTGAAATTGATTTAACAATTGTTTCGATTGTCTTTAATGATGAAGAAGCGACTTTGTTAATTCTTAAAAATGTTTCTTTTCAAAATAAATTATCAAAAGAGGTTTTAAGGGCAGAAATTGCTGAAGAAACGAATAAACGTTTGGAACAAGAAATTGAAGAAAGGAAAAAAGCGGAACTTAAATTAGAATCCGAATATTTGCGTACAAATGCAATTTTTGATAGCTCGCAAAATACTTTGCTTTTAACTTTAACGCCTGAATTGAATTTATCTTCATTCAACAAGCAAAGTAAAATTTATTTTGATTATCAGACAAATAAAGAATTGGAATTAAACGTGGCCTTTGAAAATCATTTCCAACAAATTATTTCTCCAATCAAATTAAGGTATTTTAGGTACTTAGTTAGTGCTTTAAGAAAAGGAAAGTCCCATCAATTAGAATTAAAAATTATCAATGTTTACAATGAAAAAAAGTGGCTTGAGCTGTATTTAAATCCAATCAAAGATATTTATGGAAATATATGTGAATTTTCTTTAGTTGCTCACGATATTACCGAAAAGAAAAATACCGAAAAGAAAATTTTACAGTCTTTGAAAGAAAAAGAAGTACTATTAAAAGAAGTGCATCATCGTGTAAAAAATAATTTGCAAATAATTTCAAGTATTTTGAATCTTCAAAGTTCTTATATAAACGATGAAAAGATTTTAGAAATTTTAGAAGAAAGCCGTCACCGAATTCGATCCATGGCAATCATCCATGAAAATTTATATCAAACAACAAATTTTTCTTCTATTAATTTTAAAAACTATTCTAGGGAGTTGGTACGTAACTTAATTTCATCTTATCAATTCAATAAACACCTTGAAATAGAATTAGTTGAAAATGTTGATTTAGTTGATTTGAGTTTGGATCAAGCGATACCATTAGGGTTAATTATCAACGAAATAATAACAAACTCCATGAAATACGCCTTTGATAATATGAAAAAAGGTAAGATTTATTTGGAATTAAAAGAAAAAAACAATAACATTACAATCGTTGTTGGTGATAACGGAATTGGTTTACCAAAAGATTTTGATATAAATAAGTCGGATACTCTTGGTTTACAACTTGTTATAACTTTGGTTGAACAATTAGATGGTAAAATAAAATTAGAAAATAAGAAAGGTATTAAATATTTTATTACTTTTGAAAAGCAAAATCTGTGATCCGATGAATATTATAAATGTTATAGTTGTTGAAGATGAGTCGATTGTATCGAAAGATATTCAGCACAGTTTAAAAAAATTGGGATACAATGTTGTTGGTGCTGCTGCTACTGGAGAAAAAGCACTTGAGCTTATTCGTACTGAAAACCCTGACATCGTTTTGATGGATATCATGTTAAAAGGTGATATCAATGGAATCGAAGTTTCTCAAATAGTAAAAAAAGAATTAAATATCCCTGTAATTTTCCTTACTGCTTATGCTGATGAGTCAACATTAAGTAAGGCAAAAGTTACTGAACCATACGGATATATTATCAAACCATTTAAAGAAATTGACCTTCACACATCAATTGAAATGGCTTTGTACAAACACAAAAAAGCCAGAGAAATTGAAAAAGAAAGAGATTATTTATTTTCTTTAGTTGATAATAAAGAAGCGGTTGATGGATTTATCTTTGTAAAATCAAATAGTAAATTAGTGAAATTAAATACAAAAGATATTTATTTCATTGAAGCATTAAAAGATTACGTTGTTATTAACACCTTGGATACCAGATATACGATTCATTCAACAATGAAAGATATTGATACAAAAATGGGTAATGTAGAATTTATTCGCGTACACCGTTCATTTATTGTTCGTTTAGACAAAATCGTTGCAATTGATTTTCCAAATTTAATTCTTGAAAACGATAAAAAAGTTATTCCAATCGGAGGTTCTTACCGCGATGATTTGAATAATCGTATCAGATTGGTTTAAGAAATAATTAAGCATTTAATAAGTTTTTACGTTTAAATTCAAACCAAACCTTTCTTTTAAACGTATGTAGTTGTAATGGATATCAATAAGTATATAGAATCAGGTATTTTAGAACTTTACGTTTTAGGAGAAACGAATGAAGAAGAAACAAGAGAACTTGAGTTTTTATCTTTAAATTATCCTGAAATAAAAGAAGAAGTTCAAAAAATAGAAGAATCATTAGAACTGTTAGCTTTTAAAAACAGCATTGATCCTCACCCTTCTTTGAAGCCATTAATTATAGCGACTTTAGATTATATTGAAAGACTTGAAGGTGGAGAAGCTTTAAGTTTTCCTCCTATTATCAATAAAAACTCAAAACTTTCTGATTTTCAAGAATGGACAGATCGTGATGACATGATTGTCCCTGAAGAATTTGAAGAAATACACGTAAAAATTATTTCTGCAACACCACAAATGACGTGTGCTATCGTTTGGATTAATAATATGGCTCCAGATGAAGTTCATCACGATGAACATGAAAAGTTTTTAATCTTAGAAGGAACCTGTACAATTGTTGTTGGAACAAAAGAATATAAATTGATTCCTGGTGATGTGTTTGAAATTCCTTTGTATGAAGATCATAAAGTTCTTGTGACTTCAGAAATCCCTTGTAAAGTTATACTTCAACGAGTTGCGGCTTAAAATCTATTTTATCGTAAATTTTAGTTGAATTTTGCGTTTTAAAAAAAGCAAAAGATATAAAAAAAGCCCAACCTTTACAAGTTGAGCTTTCTTTGAGGTTTCGAGCGGATTCGAACCGCTGTACACAGTTTTGCAGACTGGTGCCTAGCCGCTCGGCCACGAAACCAAATTTGGTCTGCAAAGATAATACTTTTTTTTAACTTTCAATAATTATAGAGACACTTTCTACATCTCCATTGATTGGAGGAGAAATTTTTACAATTTCAAGATGCGTCTTCTCTAAGTTTTGTAATTCTTTTTGAAAACGATTCAAAATTCTGTAGCCGACTTCTTCAATTAATTTTGAACGAATAGCCATTTCTTCTTCAACAATTTTGTTTACTAAAACATAATCAATCGTTTTTGATAAATCGTCCGTTTTTGCAGCTTCTTGAAAATTTGTATGCAAAATGACATCGACTTCATATTTTCCACCAATAATTCCTTCCTCAGGTAAACAACCGTGATAAGCGTAAACTTTTATTTTATTGACTTTAATTATATTTTTCATGAAATCTGAAAATTTGTAATCTGCTAATTTGCTAATTTGCTAATCCCAACATCCATTCTATTTCCACATTCTTCTTTTCCTAAAAAAGCTGCAATTTCAAACATACTTGGCCCCATTCCTTGTCCTGTAAGTAGCAATCTAAATAGGGGTAAAACTGCTCCAATACCAAGATTTTTTTCTGCTAAAAAGGACTTAAAACTATGCTCAATGTTCTCAGCTGTGAAATCAGACACATTTAATAAGATGCTTTTCCACTCATTCATTAATGCTGAAGAATCTTCTTTCCATTTTTTACTAACTGTATTTTCATCATAAGTTGAAGGTGTTTCTAACAAATAATTTCCTTCAGTTAATATGTCTTCAACAAATGTTGCGCGCTCTTTCATTAAACCACAAATTGTTGTTAAACTTGATTTATCGTAATTTTTAGTTAATTTTTGCGATAATAATTCTGCAAGTTCTTCATTTGATTTATTTCTTAAGTATTGAGCTTGAAACCATTTTGTTTTTTCAGCATCGAATTTAGAACCTGACTTACCTACTCTTTCCAAAGAAAAAGCTTCAACTAATTCTTCCAAAGAAAAAATTTCTTGATGTGTTCCAGGGTTCCAACCTAATAAAGCCAACATGTTAATGAAAGCTTCTGGGAAATATCCTTTCTCTCTGTAACCAGAATAAAGTTCTCCTTCAGCTGTGTGCCAATCTGTAGGGAATACAGGAAAACCTAATCTGTCTCCATCGCGTTTTGATAATTTACCATTTCCATCAGGACGTAATAACAAAGGTAAATGTGCAAATTCTGGTGCGTCCCAACCAAAAGCTTCATATAATAAAACATGTAAAGGAGCTGACGGCAACCATTCTTCTCCACGTATTACATGACTGATTTTCATCAAATGATCATCAACTATATTTGCTAAATGGTAAGTTGGCATTCCGTCACTTTTAAACAAAACTTTATCATCTAGATTATTTGTGTTAACAACAACCCATCCTCTAATTTTATCTTCAAAACGAACATCTTTGTTACGTGGCATTTTCATACGAATTACATATGCTTCACCAGCAGCAAGTTTTTTTTCTACTTCGTCATGAGAAAGTGTTAACGAATTTTTTAAACTTACTCTTGTAACACTGTTGTATTGCCAATTTGGCATTCCCATCGTTTTTGCTTGTTCACGAACTTGTTCTAATTCTTCTGATGTATCAAAAGCATAATACGCTTTGTCGTTTTTTATAAGTTCTTCAGCATAAGGTTTGTATAAATGTTGACGTTCAGATTGAACATAAGGTCCAAAATCACCACCAATTCCTGGTCCCTCTGTTGGCATAATACCACACCATTTCATAGCGTCCATTATGTAATTTTGAGCACCAGGAACAAAACGTGTTTGATCTGTGTCTTCAATTCGTATAATGAATGTTCCATTATTTTTTTTAGCAAATAAATAATTGTACAATGCTGTTCTAACTCCCCCCATGTGTAATGGTCCTGTTGGAGATGGTGCAAACCTAACTCGAATTGATTTTTCTGACATAATTTGTGTGTATTTTCCTGCAAATTTAAGCATTTATTTCTTTGCTAAATCCCTAATGTTTTGAGTCTTTTAGTTTTTAAAATATTCTTAGTGTAACTTATTGTCTTTCTGACTTTGTGGCGTTTATAATTATTTAACTTTTTTTATTTCTTTTTTGCTAAACTTTTTCACCTTATAGTTGTACTTTAGTAAGTTATTAAGAAGTCTGTATGAATTCGTTTGAAAATTTATTGGAACAAATTGATGCTTTTATCAGAAAGTATTACAAAAATCAAATGCTTAAAGGTTTAATCCTTTTTGTTGGAATTTGTTTGTTTACTTTTTTGGCTGTTATCTCACTTGAATATTTTGGTCGTTTTTCATCCTTAATTAGAGGAATTTTATTTTTCTCTTTTATAAGTGTCAACTTATTTATTTTAGGAAAATATATTCTTCTTCCGCTTTCTAAAATTTATTCTTTTGGTAAACGGATTAATCGTTTTCAAGCAGCGAACATTATTGGTACTTTTTTTCCAAACATTTCTGATAGACTTTTAAACACACTTCAATTAAATGAAAGTTTGTTAAACAATGATTCGAGTTATGAATTAATTCGTGCAAGTGTGAATCAACGTTCTAAAACTTTATCTGCGTTTTCTTTTGTAAATGGAATTGACCTAAAAAAGAATTACGTTTATGTACGATACGTTTTACCTCTTGTTTTTATATTTTCTTCCTTAGTTATATTCTATCCGAAAATTATTTCTCAAGGTACAAAACGTGTTGTGAATTACACCAAAGAATTTAAGCCAGAAGCTCCTTTTGATTTTGTATTAAAAAACACAAATTTTGAAATTGAAGAAGGAAATGATTTTCCGATAGAATTAAAAGTAAAAGGAAATTCATTACCTGAGAAGATTTATTTACATTCTTCTTCTGGTAAATTTTTAATGAACAAAACATCTAAGATTTCATCCTTTTTTGTTTTAAAACGCTTGAAGGAAGATGTTAGTTTCTATTTTGAAGCAAATGGCTTTCAATCTAAAAGATATACATTGTTGGTTATTCCAAAATCAGCAATTGGTAAGTTTCAAGCAAGTTTAACTTATCCTGATTATTTAGGTAAAAAGAATGAAGTGATTTCAAATGCTGGAGATTTAGTGATTCCAGAAGGAACAAAAGTTACTTGGAGTGTTGCTACAAAAAACACGATTAAAACAAAACTTTCTTGGAAGGATACTTCATTTGTTTCTTCTAAACAAGGTTTTAATTTCTCGAAACGTTTCTTTTCCTCCACTCCAATGTCTGTGGTTTTATTTAACTCTAAAAAGCAAATTAAAGACTCTTTAAACTATGCAATAGAGATTGTTCCAGACCAATATCCTACGATTGATGTGAACGAAGAAATTGATTCTATTTCAGATGCCTTGCGTTTTTTTGAAGGGCAAATTTCAGATGATTATGGCTTGAGTTCACTCTATTTTGTTTATGAAATTGTTTCAAAAAACGGTAAAAAGTCAACTCAAAAAGTTTCCGTTTTAAACCCTTCTGGCAACTCACAACCTTTCCGTCATGCTGTTGATTTCAGAAGAGAGAAACTTGCAGTTGACGATAAAATAGAATATTATTTTTTGGTTAAAGACAACGACGGAGTTCATGGTGCAAAAGCTTCTCGCTCAAAAACCTTTGTCTATGAATTACCATCACTTTCTGAATTAAACGAAAAACGCGACGAAGATCAATCCAACGCTAAAGATCAATTAAAAGATTTGATCAAAAAATCTGCTGAGTTTAAGAAAGACATTCAACAATTAAAAAAAGAAGTGTTGAATTCTAAATCCACAGATTGGAATCAGATGAACCAAGTTCAACAGTTAAAAGAAGAGCGTAATGCTTTACAAAATGAATTAGAGCAACTTGAAATGAAGATGCAAGAAAGTTTGATGGAGAAAAATCAGCTTTCAGAAATGGATCAAGAATTATTGGATAAGCAAGAATTACTTCAAGAATTATTGGAAGAAGTAATGGATGATGAGTTGAAAGATTTATTGAATAAGTTGGAAGAAATGATGAAGAATCAAGACAAGAACAACTTAGAAAAGAATCTTGAAAACTTGGATATGAAGTCTGAAGACATGAATAAACAACTTGATAGAAGTTTAGAAATGTTAAAGAAAATGCAAGTGAATGAGAAGATTGATGATGCTGTTAAAGAGCTTAAAGATTTAAGTAAGGAACAAGAAAAACTTAAAGAGGATATTGCTAACGACAAACTATCTAAAGAAGATGGAGAGAAGAAACAAGATGACATTAATAAAAAGTTTGATGAGATAAAAGAAGATTTAAATGAATTAAAAAAACTAAATGAGGACTTAAAAAAACCGATGAATTTAGGTGATCAGGAAGAAATGAAAAAGGAAATTTCTGATGAATTAAATCAAGCAAAAGAAAATTTATCTGAATCTAAAGAAAAGAAAGCTTCTCAAAACCAAGAAAAGTCTGCTAAGAAGATGGAGCAAATGGCTCAAGAATTGGAGCAAATGCAACAAGAATCTAATAAAAAGCAAGAAGAGGAAGACATGGATTTGTTGCGTAATATTCTTGAAAGTTTGATGACTTTGAGTTTCACTCAAGAAGATATTATGAATCGTTTTGCCAAAGTGAAAGACAAAGATCCATACTATACGAAACTTGGTAAAGCGCAACGAGGAATTATTGACGACACAAAAATTGTTGAAGATAGCTTAAATGCAATTGCAACAAGACAACCTAAAATCGCTTCGTTTATTAATAAAGAATTGAATGATATTAACCTGAATTTCAAGCAAGGTTTAGAGAATGTTGATGAGCATCGTAAGCGAGAATTAGCCAATAATTTGCAATATGTGATGACAGGTTACAATAACCTTGCTTTGATGTTAAATGAGTCCTTAGAACAAATGCAACAGCAAATGAAGTCTCAAATGCCAGGTTCTGGTTCGTGCGATAAACCTGGAGGTAAAGGTTCAAAACCAAGTGACGGTGAAGAAGGAGACATGAAGGAACAGCTTAAAAAGCAACTTGAAAAGATGCAAAAAGGTCAGAAACCTGGTGGTGAAAAACCAGGTGGAAATAAACCTGGAGGTTCAAGTCAAGGCCAAGGTGATGGTCAAAACATGCTAGGTTTAGGCAACAAAGAAATAGCAAAAATGGCCGCTCAACAAACCGCAATTCGTCAACGCTTAGAGCAAATGCGTAACGAGATGAATAAAGAAGGTAAGGGCAAAGGGAATCAACTTAATCCTTTGATTAATGAACTTGAAAAACAAGAAAAAGATTTAATTAATAAAAACTTTTCCAATGAAATGGTTAAACGTCAGAAAGACATCTTAACCAGACTTTTAGAAAGTGAAAAAGCCTTGATGGAACGTGGTTTTGAAGAAAAAAGAGAATCAAAAGTTGGAAAAAATGTGTTTTTAAGTAACCAAAAGCGAATAGATGAGTATAATAATCAAAAATTAAAACAAATTGAATTATTGCGCTCTGTTGACCCTATATTCAGACAGTATTACAAAAACAAAGCGAATGATTATTTCAATTTTGTAAATTAAAAATTGTTTTCATCTGCATTATAGATGAATTGAAAATTGATATTTATGATTTCAGATTATACTTTTATTGATCGCGTTGTTATTTCTTCAGAGTTGCAAAATTTAGCTCAAGTCGAATCACTTATTGATAAAGTTTGTGCCTTAAAAAACATTTCAGAAGACATTTATGGTAATATTTTGATGTCTTGTACTGAAGCTGTAAGCAATGCAATAATACATGGGAATTGTTTTCAGAATGATTTAAAAGTTGAAGTGTTGGTTACTGAATTACCTAATGTTTTGTCTTTTACAATTACAGATCAAGGAAAAGGATTTGATTTCCATAATTTGCCCGATCCAACAGCTCCAGAAAATATAGAGAAAGAAAATGGTCGTGGAATCTTTTTGATTAAAAATCTTTCTGATGAAATGATAATCGATGAACCAGGGAATGTAATTCACATTTTATTTAATCATGATTAGTTTTAATTTTGTTGAGACAAAAGCGTTTAAGATTAAACGCAATGATCTAAAGGTAAATATCAAAAAGTTGATTGAAGCAGAAAAACTGAAAGTTGGTGATGTTTCTTTTGTTTTTTGTTCTGATGATTATCTTTTGGAAATTAATAAAACACATTTAAATCATGATTATTATACTGATATTATCACCTTTGACTATTGTGAAGGAAAGATAGTTTCGGGAGATTTATTTATTAGCATTGATAGGGTTTTGGAAAATTCATCAAATATTAGTGTTAATTTTGCAAATGAATTGTCTCGCGTAATGTTTCATGGTGTTTTACATTTATGTTCTTATAAAGACAAGACTCCAGAAGATAAAAAAATCATGACTAAAAAAGAAGATTTTTATTTGTCTTTATTGGGTGTTGATTATCTTGTTTAGTTTTATGTTTCACGTGGAACAACTATTCAAATTCTAAAAATTAAAAATTTGTTCCACGTGAAACATTAAGTTTATGTTGAAATCTTATGATGTAATAGTTGTTGGTGCTGGTCACGCTGGTTGTGAGGCTGCCAATGCTGCTGCAAAAATGGGAAGCTCGGTTTTGTTGCTTACCATGAATATGAATACGATTGCCCAAATGAGTTGCAACCCAGCTATGGGTGGTGTTGCAAAAGGTCAAATTGTTTGTGAAATTGACGCTTTGGGTGGTGGTTCTGCAATTGTTTCCGATTTGAGTGCGATTCAATTTCGTATGTTGAATCTTTCAAAAGGTCCAGCAATGTGGTCGCCAAGAACGCAAAATGATCGCATGAAATTTTCTGAAGAATGGCGTTTGCTTTTAGAAAGAAATCCAAATGTTGATTTTTGGCAAGATATGGCAACTTCTCTAATTGTTAAAAAAGATGCAGTTGTTGGAGTTAAAACTGGTTTAGGTATGGAAGTTTTTGCAAAATCTGTGATTTTGACAAACGGTACTTTTTTAAATGGTTTGATTCATCTTGGTGAAAAACAATTTGGTGGTGGACGTGCAGCTGAAAAAGCTTCGTATGGAATTACTGAAGATTTGATTTCTTTTGGTTTTCAAGCTGGGAGAATGAAAACAGGAACTCCACCTCGAATTGATGGTCGTTCACTTGATTATTCTAAAATGGAAATTCAAGATGGCGATCCTTATCCTTCTAAGTTTTCTTATTCGAATCAAACCTCGGCTTTGAAGACACAAAGACCTTGTCACATTACTTATACAAATCTTGAAACACATGAATTATTGAAAACAGGTTTTGATCGTTCGCCAATGTTTAATGGTTCGATTAAAAGTACCGGTCCAAGATATTGTCCAAGTATTGAAGATAAAATAAATCGTTTTGCAGATAAAGATAGACATCAACTTTTTGTTGAACCAGAAGGTTGGAATACGGTGGAAATTTATGTGAATGGTTTCTCTACTTCTTTACCTGAAGATGTTCAGCTAAAAGCTTTGCATTCAATAGTTGGTTTTGAAAAAGCAAAAATGTTTCGTCCTGGTTATGCGATAGAATACGACTACTTCCCTCCTACTCAATTAAAACACACCTTGGAAACTAAGATTTTAAGTAATCTTTATTTTGCGGGACAAATTAATGGTACAACAGGTTATGAAGAAGCAGCTTGTCAAGGTTTGATGGCAGGTATTAACGCACATTTGAAAAACAATTCAAAAGATCCATTTATTTTAAGTAGAAGTGAAGCTTATATTGGAGTTTTGATTGACGACTTGATTACAAAAGGTACTGAAGAGCCTTATCGTATGTTCACAAGTCGTGCTGAATTTAGAATTTTATTAAGACAAGATAATGCAGATTTAAGACTTACACCTCTTGCTCATGCTATTGGAATGCAAGATGATTTGGCTTTGGAACTAACAAATAAAAAGCAAAAAGGTGTTACGAGTTTTATTAATGATTTGAAAAATCTTGGTGTAACTCCCACTGAAGCGAATCCAATTTTGACAGAATTAGATTCCAGTTTAATTAATCAACAAGTTAAATTTACCTCTATTTTGACTCGTCCTCAAGTTAAATTGAATGATTTAGCTCGCATGAGTGATAAAATTAAAACCTTAGTTGATGAGTATTCATCAATTCATAAAGACATTGCAGAGCAAACTGAAATACAAATTAAGTACGAAGGTTATATTCAACGTGAAGAAGAAATGGCTTTGAAGATTAATCGTATGGACGAATTAAAGATTCCTGCAGACATTAATTTTCATCAATTGTCAAGTATGAGTATCGAAGCTCGTCAGAAGTTAACAGAAATCCAACCTGTTACTATTGGACAAGCTTCACGTATTAGTGGAATATCACCAAGTGATATTTCTGTTTTATTAATTTATTTAGGAAGATAGTTTCACGTGGAACATAAAAATTTAGACAACTGCCCAATTTGTGATTCTTCGAGTTTTGAAAAATTCAAAGATGTTACAGACAACATGATTACAAAGGAGAAATTTACAATAGTTAAATGTTCTGACTGTAATTTCCATTTCACAAACCCAATTCCATCTGAAGACTTTATTGGAAAGTATTACAAAGGTGATGCTTATGTTTCGCATTCTTCTTCTAAAAAAGGTTTGATAAATAAAATCTACAACATCGTTCGTTCTTATACTTTAAATAAGAAAGTTGCCTTGTTGAAAGATTTGAATGTTGGAAACGAAGTTTTAGACATTGGAGCTGGAACGGGACATTTTTTAAATGCTTGTAAGCAAAAAGGTTTTTCAGTTATTGGTCTTGAACCAGATGAAGATGCACGTAAGTTTGCAAAAGACAATTTCAAAGTTGACTTGTTTCCTTTAGAGAAATTAACATCCATTGAAGAATCTTCAAAAGATATTATTACAATGTGGCATGTCTTGGAACATGTCTATCATTTGAAACGAGATTTTGAAATTTTAACTAAAATTTTAAAACCTTCTGGTAGAATTATAATTGCAGTTCCAAATTTGGAATCGTATGACGCACAAGTTTATAGTGAACTTTGGGCAGCTTATGATGTTCCACGTCATTTGTATCATTTCAGAAAAAAGGATATTGAAAACCTTGCAAATCATTTTGGCTTTAAAGTTGAAAAAGTGAAACCAATGAAATTTGATTCTTTTTACGTTTCCATGCTTTCTGAGAAATATAAAAATGGATCAATTGTGAAAGCATTCATCAATGGATTCAAATCAAACAGCAAAGCAAAAGACTTTGGTTATTCTTCTCAAATTTACATTTTAAGCAAAAATTAAACTATTTATGTAGTTCAACTAAATTTTTAATTTGTTTTTTTAAACTTTTGATTAAAAACATAGCGTTTTTTTGCGATTTTTCTTCGTTTTGTAAATCTTGATATAGGATATTATCAAAATCTTGAGATCTGAGCTTAAATCAAGTGAAATTTTTAACAGAAAAACACAATTTGAAACTAAATTTTAAAAATTTGCAGATTGTTTAATTTTTGATTTGTTTTCACAAGTTCAAGAAGCAAAGAAAAATTTTATGAAAATAAATCTGATCAGCATAAATTTAAGTTTATTGAGCCCGTCGAAATAAACTTACTTTCACTGATGCAAATAAGCAGCTTTTTCCATTGCTAATTTTCTAATATTTTCCAAAGCGTGTTTCATGTAAACTTTCCAAATAGTTTTTGTGAAGAACCAATGAAAAGGATAAAAAACTTTGTTGTTTGAAAACATGGTGTAAATATATCTCACTTCAATTTTTCCTTCTTCCAATTCTTTTGTAAACCATTCGCCTTGAAATTTTTCAAAACCAAAAGAAAATATTTTAAAATCAGAAATTTCAATTTTCCAGTACTCGTTTTCTCTTCGTTCAAGAACAGTGTCAAGAGATGATTCTCCGCCTTTAAACGTTATGTTTTTAGCCATAAAAATCTTTCTGCTTCCACCAATTCTTCCCCAGGTTTCATCTTCTGTGGAATGCGTGACTTTGGGTGTAAGTCCGTAACCTGTGTGAACTTTTGTAACATCACACAACATCGGACTTTTAAAAGCACGTTCTAAACTCGTGTTGAAAATGGTTTTTATTTCTGTTTTTGATTGCATGGAGTTAATTTTTATTTTGAGTAATTCTTGTATATGCCAAGTTATAGTAACTCATATAGTTTTTTAGTGCTAAACTAAAATAATTCGGTATTATATTCTACTTTAAATAATTCTAAGTTGATTTCGTTTGATATTTGTTTAGATAATTCTTTTTTTACACATAAAAACATTGGTAAATACTCAGAAGTTGTTAAACACCAGCTTAAGTCATCAGGGAATAAATATGTGCAATAATCATAATAAAAGTCATCTTGAAGTTTAAGATAGTTCTCAATGTCAATTCCAATGTATTCTTGTTTAGATTTTTCGTCAATCGGAAATCTGTTTATGTCTTCAACAAAAAAGTTTAAAACTTGATTGTTTGAAATTTTTTTAAGACCTGATTTTAGTGCAATTTTAGTTTCTTTTTCAAGGGTTTTAATAGCAGGAGTTTGTTTTATATTATCTAATATTTTGTAGTTATAAATTGTTTTAAAAATGTTTGAAACTTCTTTAAGATTAATTTCTCTAAACAATTTTTCTTCGTCATTATTTAGAAAAAGTCCAAATTCACGTTCGATTTTTATTCTTTTGTTAATTTGTTCTATTGTTTCATTCTTTTCGGGATATTCATCAAACGGAAATTTGTCAACTATACCAACTTTCCAGTGAACAAGAAAGTATTCATCAAATATGTCTGGAATTATATCGGAAACTTGATTCCAAGAGTTTTCTTTTTTAGTAGAAAAATGTTCATTAATCCATTTAAATTTATTCATTACAGTTTTTTCTAAATTATCAATATCATATTTATATGTGATAAAAATAGTTTAAAATTTCACATATGAAACAATTTGTCATTCAATAGGAAAACGTTTATTATAATAAACAAAAGACACACAAAAATGTTTATTGTAATAAACAAAGAGTACACTTTTTTGTATCTTTCAAAATACAATAAACACATTTAATGAACTAAATTTGCGAAAATTTTGTATTCATTAAATCGCAAAATGAGTCCTCCAAACTCTGCGCCCTTTGCGAAATCTTCTTTTTACTTTGCGTTAAAAACCAAAAACTCACGCAATCAATCCCGCTCTTTTCAACAACGCCTCAGCCTTCGGCTCTTGTCCTCTAAAACGTTTGTACAAATCCATTGGGTTTTCCGTTCCACCTTTACTTAAGATGTTTTCCGCAAACGATTTTCCAATTTCTTTGTTAAAAATTCCGTTTTCTTGAAAATGTGCAAAAGCATCTGCATCAAGTACTTCCGCCCATTTGTAGCTGTAATATCCCGAAGAATAACCTCCAGGGAAAATATGTGAAAAAGAAACACTGGTACAATTTTCTGCCACCTCTGGGAATAATTTAGTGTTTTCAATCGCTTTTAATTCGTGTTCTTTGACCGATTTGATGTTTGTTGGATCAATCGAGTGCCAAGCCATGTCAATCAAACCCAAACTAATTTGACGAACCGTTGCCATTCCCTCCAAGAAAGTCGCAGATTCTTTGATTTTTTTGACGTATTCCATCGGAATCGTTTCTCCCGTTTCAAAATGTTTAGCAAAAAGTGTCAAACATTCTTTTTCGTAACACCAATTTTCCAAAATTTGACTTGGAAGTTCAACAAAATCCCAAAAAACACTTGTTCCAGACAAACTTGGATACTCCGTATTTGCTAACATACCGTGTAAACCGTGACCAAATTCGTGAAACAAAGTCGTAACCTCATTGAATGTCAACAAAGATGGTTTTGAAGCCGTTGGTTTGGTGAAATTGCAGACATTTGAAATCTGCGGACGTTCATTCACGCCATTTTCGATGTATTGATTTTTGAATGAAGTCATCCAAGCACCATTTCTTTTTCCTGCTCTCGGATGAAAATCAGCGTAAAAAATCGAAATCAATCTATTGTTTTCGTCATAAACTTCATATGTTTTTACATCTTCGTGGTATATTTCAATATTGTCAACTTGTTTAAAATCAAGACCATACAATTTTTTTGCAACAGTAAAAACGCCATCAATTACTTTTTCTAACTGAAAATAAGGTTTCAGTTTCTCGTCGTCTAAATTGAATAATTTGTTTTTTAATTTTTCTGAATAATACGCTGTATCCCATTTTTCTAAATGCTCAATTTCATCTAATTCTTTAGCGAAATTTGTCAAAGAAGCCAATTCTTTTTCGGCAAAAGGTTTTGCTTTTATTAAAATATCGTTCAAAAACTCAAGTACTTTTGCAGGTTTTTCAGCCATACGTTCTTCTAAGACAAATTCAGCGTGGGTTTTGTAGCCCAATAAATTTGCACGGTCAAAACGTAATTTCGCAATTTTCAAAACAAGTTCTTCGTTGTTAAATTCATCTTTTTTAAAACACTGTGAACCAGCTGCTAAAGCGAATTTTTTTCTTAAATCTCTATTTTCAGCATATTTCATAAAAGGAATGTAACTTGGATAAGCTAAAGTAAAAATCCAACCCTCTTTTCCTTTCTGTTTTGCGGTTTCAGCAGCTTCATCTAATTCGTCTTGAGGCAAACCTTTTAAATCTTCAAGTTTTGAAACGTGAAGTTCGTAAGCATTTGTTTCAGCCAAGACATGTTCGCTGTATTTTAATTGTGCCAAGGACATTTCTTTGTCAATTTCACGAATTTTTTGTTTGTCATTTTCAGATAAATTGGCTCCGTTCCGAGCAAAACTTTTGTACTTTTTGTCCAACAAGGTTTTTTGTTCTTCATTTAAAGTCAAAGAATCTTTTTGAGCATAAACCGCTTTAATTCGCTCAAATAAAGCGACGTTTAAAGTGATATCATTGCTGAATTCTGAAAGCAAAGGAGAAATTTCTTGTGCCAAATCTTGTAATTCTTTGCTTGTTTCAGCTGAATTTAAGTTGAAAAAAACAGAGGAAACACGATCCAATTGTTTACCGCAAAATTCCAATGCTTCAATCGTATTTTCAAAACTCGCTGCTTCAGGATTCTCACAAATAGCATCAATTTCTTGTTTTGTCTCTTCAATCAAAAGTTGAAAGGCAGGAAGAAAATGTTCGTTTTTAATCTTAGAAAAAGGTGCTAAATCAAAAGGAATTAAAAGTGGATTCGTTTTGTTATCAGTTATATTAGAATGTGTCATGTGAATTTTTTTTGGCTAAAAGTAAATAATTTTTTTTGTTTCCTCCCTCTAGAAGAAAAAGCTAAGCTTTTGATTATTGAACGTTAGAGAAAATTATTAAGGTGGGTGATAATCTATGTTTTGTCACCTCCCCTAAGCCCTATTCAAGCAAGAAAACTAGATTTAAGTTCAAAATCAGTGTGTTTTTCTGCTATTATCAGTGGAAACATTTTTATAAAACCCTAATACACAAAGCAATCATTAAAATAAACAAAGTCTACACATTAAGCAAAAAAGATTTCATTTTTAAAAAAACACGAGAATTAACTTGCATCTTTTAATTTTTTTGATGTATGTTTGTAAAAAATTAAAATTGTAAAACAATAAAATTTAAAGTAATGAGTAAAAAACAAAAAACAGCAGGTGGATTTACGTCGTTAGTGGCAACTTTAGCGATTGCTATTTCATTAATTTTAGGATACGTGGTATATAAATATATCTTAGGAGATCCAGGTAACTTTGCAGAAGGAGATCCAACTGGAGAACCTTTAGAAGGAAATTTATTAGGAATTGCTTACAAAGGTGGTTTTATCGTTCCTTTCTTGGTTGCAATGAACCTTATCGTAATTATCTTCTCTATTGAAAGATTCATTACTTTATCTAAGGCAAAAGGAAAAGGTGGAATTGACAAATTTGTTGAGAAAATCCGTACAATGTTAGAGAAAAAAGAAATCACTCAAGCTATGGAAGCATGTGATAAACAAAAAGGTTCTTTAGCAAATGTTGTACGTGCTGGTTTAGGAAAATACGAGCATATCTTAAATGATACTTCAATGGATAAAGAGCAAAAAGTGGAATCTATGAAAAAAGAATTAGAAGAAGCTACATCTTTAGAGTTACCAATGCTATCTAAAAACTTATCAGTATTATCAACTTCTGCTTCTATTGCAACCTTAATTGGTTTGATTGGAACAGTATTAGGGATGATTAAAGCGTTTGCTGCGATGGGTAGTGGTACTCCTGATACAGCACAGTTATCTGTAGGTATTTCTGAGGCACTTGTAAATACATTTTTAGGTATCTTAGCTTCAACTTTGGCGATTATTTTGTATAACTTTTTCTCTACTAAAATCGATACAATGACTTACAGTATGGATGAAGCTAGTTATTCAATCGTACAAGACTTCTCTGCTAAAACAAAATAAGCAGAAGAAAAAACAACAACTTTTGAACAAAAAGTTAGTTTAGTTGTACGGGTAGAAAAGTCAATTGAGATTCAATAGATTCTTGAATAAACTTTTATACTTGATAAACTTTAGAAATAGTTTAATCTTAAAAAACAAAAAAAGATGCCTAAAATAAAAATACCAAAACATTCGCCATCGATCGATATGACACCGATGGTAGATTTGGCATTCTTGCTTGTAACTTTCTTTATGCTTACGGCTAGTTTTAGATCTAACGAGCCAGTTGACGTCGAGCCACCATCAAGTATCAGTGATAAAATTATTCCAGAGAATGTTTTATTAGTTACAATTGATAAAGGGGGAAGGGTTTTTATGAACCTGAAAGAAGCTGAAGCTAGAAGAGAATTATTGCAAAACATGAGTGCTAAATATAAAATTGGTTTTAGCGAAAAACAATATGAAACCTTTGCTGGTATGTCTAGTTTTGGTTGCACCATGAAAGAGCTTCCAGGATACATTGATATGGGAGCCGAAGAGCGTAAAAAATATGAAACGAAAGGAATTCCTTCCGATTCAACAAACAATCAGTTAAAAGACTGGATTTTTTATGGAAACATTGCTTCATTAAATTCTGGGAAAACAGCTTACGAAGAAGCAAAAGCAAAAGGCGATAAACCTGAAATAAATGACTTTAAACCAAAATTTATTTTAAAAGTTGACGGTCAAGCAGTTTATGTACATGCTCAAAATGTAATCAATGTATTTAGAGATTTACATTTGAATAACTTAAATTTTGTTACATCAGCGGAGGCAACTCCTAAATAGATAGTTATGGCAGATATGGGAGAAAGTGGCGGTGGCCACGAAGGAAAAGGAAAGAAAAGAGCCAAGAAAAGCTCTACACGAATTGATATGACACCTATGGTGGATTTAGGTTTTCTTTTGTTGACATTTTTCGTAATGACATCTACTTTTAGTAAGCCTAAAGTAATGAGTTTGGTCTATCCAGCGAAAATAGAAGATCCAACACCTCCAGACCAACCGAAAATTAATAATGCAATTACCTTCTTACTTTCTGAAGATAAGATTTATTATTACGCAGGTCAATATTATTCAAAAGGGAATAAAGAAGGAAAACCAGCAACTGAATTGGAAGAAACAACTTTCGGACCTAACGGTTTGAGAAAATTATTAGCTGATAGAAATGCTTATGTTATCAGAAAGAAAGAAGGTCTTGACGAAAAATTAAAGAAAAAACAAATTCAAGATACAACATACGAAAGAACTTTAATTGATTATAAAAAACATAAAGAAGCTCTAAAAGTGTTGGTGAAAACTGACGATAAAGCAACATGTAAAAACTTCATCGATTTAATTGATGAGTTAAAAATTGCTCAAATCGGTGTTATTGCACCAGTTGATCTTTTAGCGAGTGAATTAGAATTAATAAAAGCTAAAAAGTAGTGTTATGGTAGTAATATTAAGTATTGTCATAGTTATTTCGGGAGTAATGGTTTTCGATTACTTTGCCGGAAAAAGTTGGCAGCAGGTTACATCGGTCAATAGAAACGAAATCGTTTTTCAAAACCGAAATCAAGAGTATGGTGCTTATACGCTTCGTCGTGATTACGACAAACGTATGGTTTTTATCATGTTGGGTTTGATTTTAGGTATTGGTTTAACTTTCGGAACATATTTATTTATTAAAAATATGCCTGAAGAAGTAATTGAATTACCAAAAACAGACGACAAAACATTTGCTATTCCAGCTCCACCAGAAGAAGAAGTTCCACCTCCACCAAAAGAAGAACTTCCTCCACCAGAAGAGAAAACAGTAGCTTTTATGCCTCCTGTAGTTGTGGATATTCCTGTAGAGGATGAAATTCCACCACAAGAAGAAATGGAAGACACTAAAGCAAGTGATAAAACAAACGACACAGAAAACGAAAGCTTTGAACCGCCAGTTGTTGGTGAAGAAAAAGTTGTCGTTGTAGAAGAAAAAGAAGAGGAAGTATTAACTTTCGTTGATGAAGAAGCTCAATTTAATGGAAACATGAGTGAGTTTATCGTTAAGAAATTAGTTTATCCTCAAACAGCAATCGAAATGGGTGCTCAAGGAAAGTGTTACTTGAAATTCATTGTAAATGCAAACGGTTCAGTTTCTGACGTATCAGTTGTTAGAGGTGTTCCAGATTGTCCTGAGTGTGATAAAGAAGCTGTACGTGTTATTCGTGCAATGCCAAATTGGAAACCAGGAAAAAACAATGGTAAAGCGGTTAGAACTTGGTTACAAATACCAATTAACTTTACCCTTCAATAAGATTGAATTTCTTTCCTATACGGACACTGAGCTTATCGAAGTGTCCGTATAGAGGAAGATTTAAAAGCAAACTCCAAAAAACATAAAATAAAACTATACAACTATTCTTTTTAGAGTAATTTAAATCAGTGTGTCTAATAAATTGTATAAAAAACAACTTTTAGCTACGTTTATCTTGAAAAATTAAACCAATTTCAAGCATTACAATAAAAAGAAAATTAAATTAATTAAAGAAGCTTGAAAAGCACTTGAACTAAATTACTATTCAAGTGTATTTCTAAGAAGCAGAAAATAAGGTTTTATAAAAATTAGATTTTTTGAGGCAAACAAGATTTTTAAAGCGCAGTCAGCCTCGGCTGATGAGCATTTGAAAATTGAAGTTTAACGAAGAAAAAGCAATTTTAAAAAAACCGAAAGTATATTAATTTTTAAAAGTTGTGTTATGGAAGTAGTTTTAAGTATTGTCTTTATCGTCGCTGGAATTTCAATTTATGAATTTTATTCAGCTCGTTCATGGCAAAAGGAAACATCGATTACTAGAAACAATCTTGTGTTTGAAAATCGAAATCAAGATTATGGAGCGTATATCTTACGCAGAGATTACAACAAAAGTATGGTTTATATCATGTTGGGAGTAATTTTATCAATGGGATTAATTTTTGGAACATTTCAGTATTTTAAAGCACAAAAACTTGCTGAAGTTGTAATTCCAATTGTTGATGGTCCAAATGTTTTAATTGATAATTTTCAAAAAGATGAACCACCTTTGCCAGAACATAAAAAAACAGTGGCTGCAGTAGTTCAAAAAACAGAGCAGTTTATTGAACCAAAACCTGTTGATAAACCCGAAGTTGAAAAGGTTTTAACTGCTGAAGAATTGGAGAAATTAAAAGTTGGAGCAAAAAAACAAGGTACAGATACTGCAGGGATTTTTGTTGAGCCAGTTAAAATAAAAGAAAACGTTAAGAAGGATCCAATTATTATAAAGGAAGTTATTCCAGATTTTACAGATATAGATGCAAGTTTTCCAAACTTAGTACCATTTATTCAAAAAAGATTGGTTTATCCTCAAATTGCTATTGAAGAAGGTAGAGAAGGAAAATGTTACCTTAAATTTGTGGTAAATCTTGACGGAACAGTATCTGATGTTTCAGTTGTACGAGGGGTTCCAGATTGTCCAGAATGTGACAAGGAAGCAGTTCGTGTTATTCGTCAAATGAAAGATTGGACACCAGGAGTAAATCAAGGTAAACAAGTACGTTCATGGATGAGTTTACCGATTAATTTCACTTTACAATAGAAATTTTATTAACTTTGACAGTTCCAAGTTTATTTATAATTTGGAACTGTTTTAAGTTTTATTCAATGAAATATATATCCCTTTTTTTAGCTTCTTTTAGTGTTGTCATGTGTATCGTGTTGACTTATTTTTTAGTTTTCACAGAGTTATTTATTGACAGAATTGACGGAAATAAACGTACTATTTTAATTGTAATTCTAGTTACTTATGCTATTTTTAGAGTTATTAGAATTTATCAAATGTTTCTAAAAATCAGAAGAAATGGATCAGAAAATTAAAATTTCCTTAGCTACTTTAGCTTTACTTATTTTTTATGCTTGCAATACGAGCGAAAACCCTTTGATGTATCAAACAGATACAAACAGTAGAGGAAAAGCTACAATTTTAGTGGAAGAATCTTTTAAACGTTTGTTTGATACTAGTATTTATACTTTTGAAAGTCAATTTCCAAAAGCTGATATTGTGCCAGAATATATGTCTGAGGGAGACATCATTGATGCTTTTTATAAAAATAAGTCAAAAACGATTGTTATTTCTCGTGATTTTACGGAAGATGAAAAGAAGTTTTTGAAAAGCAAAACAATTCAAGTTAGAAGTAACAGAATAGCTATTGACGCGGTAGCTTTAATTGTTAATCCAGCAAATACAGACACTGCGATGACAATTGCACATTTGAAAGAAATTTTGACAGGTAAACTGACAAAATGGGACGCTCTTAAAACGAATATCAACGTCGTTTATGATCAAAATAATTCGGCAAACTTTAATTATTTGAAAACATATTGTGGAACAGATAAATTAAATAAAAATGTTTTTGCAGTTCATTCTAACGAGGAAGTTATCAATTATGTGAAGAAAAACCCAAGTGCGATTGGAGTGATTGGCTCTAACTGGATTAGCGATCAAGAAGATTTTGACGTGTTAAATTTCCTTGATGGAATAAAAGTTGTTGCTTTGGCTGAAAAAGAAGGAGCCAATTTTTTCCTTCCATATTCAGGTTTTATGTATACGAAAGAATATCCTTTGGTGCGTGATATTTGGATGATAAACAAAGGAAAAAGAGCAGGTATAAATTCAGGTTTTGTAAATTTTATGATTGGAGATTTAGGTCAAACAATCGTTCAAAAATGCGAATTAGTGCCAGCAATTAATCCTGTAAGACTAATTCAATTTCAAGCAGAATAATGTTCTTAAGCAAATTAAAAGTTTATTTAACTAGAATAAGTCTTTTGTCTTGAGTCTTTTAGTCTTGAATCTAAATAGTTATATTTGCAAAAAATTTAAAAACTACATTTTCGGCAAGAGATTTGATATGTTGTTTATGAAAAAGTAAAAAAATAAATTAAAAATAATGAAAATCAATAAATTAGTCGCTGTAGCTTTATTATTTAGCACAACAACATTTGGTCAAAATTTACAAAATGCAATTCGCAATACAGATAATGAACGTTTTGCTGAAGCAGATAAAGAATTTAAACAATTAATTTCTTTAGATCCAGCAAACGGCTGCTTGTATTTTTATACAGGTGAAAATTTTGCAGCTCAAGGTGAATTAGATTCAGCAAATTATTATTGGAGAAAAGCTTCTGAAAAAGATCCAAATGTGGCTTTATCTTTTGTTGCTTTAGGAAAATCAATGTGGATTAAAGGTGAAGAAACTCAAGCGAGAGAGCAATTCACAAAAGCATTGACGATGACTAAAAACAAAAATGCTGAAGTTGTTCGCAACATTGCTAAAGTATATATTACTTCTGAAAAGAAAAGTTTAGATGAAGCAATTAAATTGCTTGAATTAGCAATCAAATTGGATGCTAAAAATGAAGACGCTTATTTGTTGATGGGTGATGCAATGTATGAAAAAACTCCTGAAAATGGAAGCAACGCAATCAAAAACTACAACAAAGTCTTGGAAATCAATCCTAAGTCCCCACGTGGAATTGTGCGTGTGGCGAAATTGTATCAACGTGCCCAAAGTTATGAGTTAGCAAATGAGAAATACCAAGAAGCTCAAGCTGTTGACCCAACTTACGCACCTGCTTATAGAGAAAATGCTGAGTTAAATTTGAAATTCAATCAAGCGAAAAAAGCTCAAGAAAACTGGAAAAAATACTTGGAATTAAACAACAGTGTTGAAGCACGTTACCGTTATGCAACAGCTATGTTTATTGGAAAACAATATTGTGAAGTGATTACAGAATTAGAAAGTTTGAAACAAAATGGCTTTGATAATTTTTACGTGGAACGAATGTTGACTTATTCGTATGCTGAATGCACAACAGATAAAGAAGCAGCAGCAAAAGGTTTAGTGGCGAGTGAAGCATATTTTAAAATGGTTCCTACTGATAAAGTTATCTTCTTGGATTATAAATACAAAGGATTGTTACTAGTGAACGCAGGAAAAGATTCTTTAGCAATTATTGAATTAGAAAAAGCTTCTGCAATTGATGAAGCAGCGAAAAAAGAATTGGCTGGACAAATTGCTAAAATGTACATGAAGACTAAAAATTATCCTAAAGTAATTGAAAATTACGAGTATAAATTGAGTACTTCAAGTTTAACGGCTGCAGAAAACCTTGAATTAGGTAGAGCGTATTATTTTGGCCCAAAAAATTATGCTTTGGCTGATAGTGCTTTCTCAAGATTAATAGTTGCTTCTCCAACTTATGCACCAGCTTATTTGTGGAAAGCAAGAGCAGTTTTTCAATTTGATTTAAAAAATGAAAAATGGTTGGCTCAAGCACCTTACCAAAAAGTCGTTGAATTGGTTAAACCAGAAGAAAGAGCTACAGGTTCAAACAAATCGATGGTGATGGAGGCTGCTAAATACTTAGGAGACTATTATTACAGTTCCGCTGCAAAAGATATTACTAAGGCAAAAGAATATTGGACAATTGTGCAAACATTGGATCCAGCTGATGCTCAAGCGAAAGCATTTTTCGCTAAAAATAAATAAGATTAATTAATTTTAATCATGAAAAGTCCAGCTTGAAAAAGTTGGACTTTTTGTTTTCTTTCAACTTTTTAAATCAAACTAATTTAAAAAAGACTTATATTCGTATTTTTAATTGATTTAACATGAAATATTTCTTCTTGACAAGCTTATTGTTGTTTTCTCTTTTTTCAAGCGCACAAAAGGCTTCAAATTACATGAATAATATAACTGAAATTGCAAAATCAGTTAGAAGTGCTACATGGGATTATACAAATAGTGTATCAAAAAGCAAAAGTGCTGAAAAAGTAGAAGACAAGCGTTTAGATTTATTAAAAACGATTGATAAATCTGAAAAAAAAGTGAAAGAAATTGGAGATTTTAATGGTGAATCTTATTATAAAGATTCAATTTTATCTTTCTTGAAAATATATAAAGATGTTATCTCGGATGATTATCAAAAAATTAAAAGCTTAGAGCTAAACGCGAAACATTCCTTTGAATTTAAAGATAAACTTATCATTATTCGAGAAGAAGCTAATACGAAGATTGTAAAAGCTAGCGAGATGCTTGATGAAATGGAAGTAAAATTTGCTGCTGAGCATAAAATTGAGCTTGTTTATTTCAAATCAAAAGTTGCTGAACGACTCAAAAAAGCCAATAAAGTTTACAAATATTATAATTCAATCTTTTTAATATTCTTCAAACCATATTTTCAAGAAGCAAAATTTTTGGAAAGTTTGGATAAAGATGATTTACAAAATCTTGAGTTAAGTCATGCTAATTTACTTGCTGCTGTTGTTGAAAGTAAAGCAAGATTAAATGTAAAATTGGATTTTGAAGGGGATAATTCACTTATGAATTCTTGTCAAAAATTGCTCGATTTTTATCAAGCAGAAGCAGAACAAGATTTTATTAAATTAATAGAATTTAAAAAATTTAAAGTTAAGTTTCAAAAAACAAAAACCGATTTAGAAGCAAAAGCTAAAACAGAAAGAGCGAAAAATGAGGTAGCTGAATTTAATAAAATGGTTGAAGAATACAATCAAAAAATGTCTGTTTACAACCAAATAATAGAAACTTTAAATATTAAAAGAGAAAGTTTAATTAATTCTTGGAATGCAGTAGGTGAGGAGTTTGAAGAAAAACATTTGAATTGAAATTTATGAAAATTAAATTAACCTTATTTGCCTTATTATTTTGCATAAGTGTCTTTGCTCAAGAAAAAAAGGATTCGCTTGCCCTAAGTAAAAATCAACTTGGTTTTTATTTCTCCAAAGTAGACTATTTCAGCGAGTTTTCTCAGGATCTGAAAACTTATGCTTTTGGACTAAATTACTCAAGAAAATTATCAAAAAGATTTAAAGTTGATGCTGGATTATTTTTTTCAAGAGAAAAAAAATATTACGAAAACTTAACTTTTGGAGATGGTTTAAACAATGATTTTGATACTAGCTTCAATGTTGATTTAAGAAGTCGTTTTGTCGAAATGCCAATCAAGTTTAGATATAATCTTATACCTAATAAAAATTTTGAAGTACACATTTTTTCTGGTGTTCTGCTAAAAAATTATTTTAGCCACAGATCACAAACAACATTAGTAGTTAAAAGCTCAGGTGAAAATACAACAGGTGGTTGGTATCATTACAAACCATCTAATTCGAATGAAATAGAACTTGGAATGACTTTTGGTTTTGCTTTTCAATATAATTTTTCTCCAAAATGGACTTTAGCTTTACAACCTGAATTTAGAGCTTATTTTTCTAGTTCAAAGTTAGATGATGTCTTGGATTTAGATTATTCCATATCAACTGGTTTTGGTGTTGCATATAATTTCTAAGAAATGCTAAAAAAATGTTCAAAAGGTCATCAATTTAACAAAACAAGCTCTTGTCCTGTTTGTCCTAGGTGTGAACAAGAAAAAGAAGTATTCTTTATTCACAAACTTTCTGCTCCAGCTAGACGAGCACTTGAAAATTCAGATATTGATTCATTAGAAAAACTATCAAATTATACTGAAAAAGAAGTCTTGAACTTACACGGTATTGGGAAAACTGCGATTCCAATATTAAATAAAGTTTTAGAAGAAAAAGGACTTTCTTTCAAAAGTAATAAATGATATGGAACTAAGTTTTAAAATTAATAAATCTCCTGAGTTCATTTTTGATTACCTAACAGACATGCAAAAATTTGTTTCTGTTCATCCTGTAATCACAAAAATAGAGCTTTTAGAGAATAATAAATACTTGGTTCATGAAACCTTGAAATTTGGATTTCTGCCTATTTCTTTCACTTATTACGTAACAATTGAATCTAATTTAGATGAAAAAATCGTTATTATTCGTGCTACAGTGATGAAATTTACGAAAATTGAAATGAATTTTAAGTTGAAAACCGATCAAGAATTTTGTATTGTCGAAGAAAAAATTCAGTTTAAATCTCCTTTGCCTATAAAAAGAATAATGCAAAATATTTTTAGAAAACAGCATACACTTTTGTTTCAGAATATCGAAAAAGTTTAATTTCTAGAGTCTAAATATTGATTTTTGGTCGCGCAAATGCCCATTCAACAAACCTAAATTTTGTATGATCATTATTTGCGTTTTCTAAATCAAATAAATTTACAATTTTCAAAACAGCGACAATAGGATATTTATCATTTATCATGTTTTGGTTTGATTTTTTAGGCATCAAAAGATAACTATCGTGATGAATTCGATTTGTATCGTGGAAAACTTTCACCAAAAAATAAGACTCATCATTTTTAAGAAATACCTTTCTTTCCATGTGTGCTAATTTTGTATCTCCTAGGATAGTTTTTGTCTTGGAAACAGGTGTAAGATAAAAATCTTCTTGATAAAATTTTGTTAGATGAACTTCATTATATGAATCTCCTTTTAATACAATTCTCAAACGATTTCTCGAACTACTAAAATTTGAATTGCTAACAATCGAAAAAGGGAGTTCAAATTTGAATTTATGCCAACGATGTTGAATTAATTTAAATCTACTGAGTCTTGCTATTGTAACTACAATGATAAAACCAGTAAAAAGAATGGCGTATAATAAACTCGATATTCCAAATTGAATGCCTTCTTCAATTGAGACAAAAATAATTTGCAATAGAAAAACAATCCCATAATAAATGAGTAATCGACTCACAACTTTCGTTGAGTCTATTACTTTTTTATAGGTGAAAAAGTGTGAGTTATTTAGTGCATTGTTAAGAATAGTTGCAAATAAGGAAATGGTAATTAAGAAATAAATAATGGTTATGAATATTCCAAAATCTTTTGTGTATTCAAACATCAACCAAAAATCATAAATACCGTGTGATAGAGCGGCAAGAAAAAAGAAAATAACTACAATTCCAAATCCTAATTTGCTTTTTTTGAAGTGAAAAAGAATAATACCATAAGCAATTAAAGCTGTATCAAACATATGGCCAACTGTTGATAAAATAGCTCTACCATTAATGATTTGGGCTCCATGTTTATAAAAATACATTACATTTTCCACTGCCGAAAATCCCAAAGCACTGAAACAAATAAAGGCTAGGTAATCAATAGGTTCGTTAAATTGTTTTCTGAATAATGTTAATATGATTAAAAAAGGAATCAGTTTTGCAAACTCCTCTAACATTCCCACTTGGATACTTGTGAAAATAAAGTCATTTATGGGGTTTCCATTTAATTCTAAGCCATGATTTCCTAGAAAAACAAAAGGCACTAATACCTTCTAAACAGTTGCTTTTTTCAATTGCTTGTGTATAGTGCATTTTTGTTGATAAAATTAGTAATTTATTTTGGTAATTTTATTTCTTCCTTCAGAGCATTCATAATCTTAACAACTTTCTTGTAAAAGTAACACTTTTGCAATTAAACTACTTAGATCATGAAAAAAATAATGACCCCCCTTCTTAAACACTCTTATATGCGAATTCAATTACTTTTATATTTAATTTTATTATAAAAGTATTGTTATTTAAAATAATATTTATATATTTGTGGTATAAATATTATTAACCATGAATTACAAGGATGCTATAAAGCAAAGAATTGACGAACTAACTGCCAGAAAACTTGATATCGAGCTTGAGTTACAACCTTTGATTAAAGAGCTTGACGCTTTAGTTTCTGCTCTTAGAACTATTGAAGAAGGTACTGGAGAAATCAATTCAGATAAAAAGTATTATAACTACCGAGACAGTTTAGCCAATAAAATTCTCTTTGTTTTAAAAGAAAAAGAATTTATAGGGGCAACTGCAAGAGAAATTTTTGATTATATGACCGCTCAACAAGATATAGTAAGTTTTAACTCAATTACCAAGTACTGCTCTGATATGGCACAGTCTGGAGCTATCATCAGTGAAAAACATGGTTTAGCTAACGTATACTTCTTGAAAGAAGGCGACAATTTTTTAAAGTAATAAAAAACCCCTATTGGCGTAGGGGCTTAAATTTTAATTGGAAGTGATGGTGAGTGGTAACGCCGCCTGGTTTGAAAAACCAGTGTCCTGACTGGGATTGTGGGTTCGACTCCCTCCGCTTCCGCTTTTTATTAACTGGATAAAATCCAATTAACATGTAATTCTATGTGTAAAGATAGAAAAAATTCTAATACGAAATACACAATCCAACAATTTAGATTGGATTTTCGTGATGACAGCAGTTGTTTAGAACGTATTTTCACTATAAGATACGGTAAATTAACTACTTGTCCAGATTGTGAACAGGAAACAACTTTTAAACGTGTTTCTACTCGACAATGTTATCAATGTAGTAAGTGTTATCATCAAATTTACCCATGTGCAGGTACTATTTTTGAGAAAACAAGAACACCTCTTACGTATTGGTTTTACGTAATCTACCTATTTACCGCTTCTAAAAACGGGATTTCAGCTTACGAAGTACAACGTCAAATCGGAGTAACCTATAAAACCGCTTGGCGAATGCTTAGGCAAATAAGAGTTTTAACAGCAAATGATAGTATAGATTTATTTACTGGAACAACAGAAATGGACGAGACTTTTGTAGGTGGAAAGAACATTAACCGCCATAAAGATAAAAAAGTACCTAAGTGTCAAGGACGAAGTTTTGCAGATAAAACACCTGTACTTGGAATTTATGAACGAGAAACTAAAAGAGTTAGAAATTTCGTTATTGACGACACCAGTAAAGCACAAATCCAACCGTTAATTTTACAACACGTAGAGCAAGGTACGCCTATCATGACTGATGAATGGGTTGCTTACCAAGGTCTTGGAGAAGTATACGAACATAAGTTTGTTAATCATAGAATTAAAGAGTATGTTAATGAAGATTGTACAACTAATCGAATTGAAAACTTTTGGAGTGTGTTTAAAAGAACTTTAAAAGGTTCTTATATTCAAGTATCAAAAAAGTACTTACAATTGTATACCGACGAAGTAGTGTTTAGATTTAATAATAGAGAATCGGATAAACCTATTTTTGATTGTTTTTTGAATCTTTTGGCTTCGTAATTTTTTTTAAATTTTTATCAAAGTCTTTTTTGTTAGGTGCATCGAGTTTTAAATCATCAAAGTTTTTAGTCAACTCTTCGATTGATTTAGACTTTTTACTATCCTTGTTGGTCTTTCTCTTTTCCATCGATCGCAAATTTATAAAATTTTTGGTAGTGTTTCAGTTTAATTTTTAATTTTGGTATTAACATATTTTGATGTACCATTTATTTCCATTGATGTTTAATTATAGTCAAAATCAAGTAGAGCACACTTACGTAGGAAAAGAAAAACGACCACATAGTTAATAAACCTTGTATTCTTACTTTGTCAGGATATTCTTTTCTTTCTTCATCAGTCCATTCTGTTTCTCTCGAAGCAAATGTGTTTATTTGCATTTGTTGCCAATCCAGAAATATTATGTAAATAAGCGTAGCCATAGGGAAACCAAGTGACCAAATTGAAAGTATAGGTTTTTCTTGGGGGAAAGTACTTAGGACTAAAAAAATACCTAATGTTATATTATTAAGATTGAATACTTTATCATGTATTCTATCGTAAGAGGCTTGGATTTGCCGTAAAGCATACTTCTCTCTTTCCTTAATTTCCTCTATAGGTTTTTTCGCATCGGTTTTCTCTTTTAATTCAATGAGTAGTCGTTCAAGATTTATATTATTTCTAAGTTTTGTACCTCTCATAAGGTTTCAAATTTTCTTTCAAAATTAATATTATTTTTCAGAGCTCTTATTTAAAATCGTTCTAAATTACAAGAACACGTATTTTTACGTATTTCAGGATCCAAAAACATATTGTACATTTGTACCATCTATACAGTATTGATTACGGAATAAATAAAAACGGGGGTTTCTCATTTTTTTTTGTTTTTGTTAAACAATATTAAGCCCCGATGAGTCCTAATAAATCGGGGTTTTTTGTGCCCGAAAAGTTCGTGGCTGGAGAAACGGGTCGAGATCGGGTGTAGGAGCCCCCTCATGTCCATAATAAACACCCGGTAACCCCGTAATTGGTATGTATAGAGAACACAATGGGAAAAAGCAGAAACTAGTGGTCTGCCGATTCATTGTAAGAAAAGGTGTCAAAATCTACCCCAAGAATAAGAAAGTGTTCGCTTTCTGGGTAGACGTAGACTAACTGGACGGTAAGAGTGAGTTCTGAGAAAATTTAGGATAGTATCAGTTCTCACTCTTTATTAACGTTATAAAACATATAAGGTTACATTCATCAGTTATTTATTCGATTTTTCTCGCATATCTTCAAATTCTGAAATTAACTGTGAAGTCTTGATTTCAAAAGCTGTTGCAAGTTTTTCAATCCAAAATATTGTAGGTGTTAGCTCACCTCTTTCTATCCTTGAGATATTCTGAGAATTATTTTCTAGTTTAGAAGCTAAATCAGTTTGAGACCAATTTTTTGAAGTTCTTTTCTGTTTTAGAAATATTCCAAAAGTCTTATTATAATCTGATTTATTCATAGCATACAAGATTCAGAATAACACGTTGATAAATTATAACCGCATACGGTTGCTTTTTAATTCTATTTTTGTACATTTGTTTCATAATTCTCAAGTTTCTAATTATGAAAAATCTGTTTTTTACAATTATATTAGGCTCTCTTTTAATTTTAAGTTCCTGTAATAAAGATGACAAGAAGGAAACCAAATATAGAATTGAAGCCAGTGCTTCTTCAATTGAAAGCTTAACTTTTCAATGTCGTGACGAAGACCCTACTCAAATTCCATCTCCATACAACCAACCCACGTGGAGTAAAGAATGGGTAGGATATAATTCGAATGAAATCATGGTAGTAATTGCTCATCAAGACCAAAGTGGGCGAATTAAATTGTATGTCGACGATGAATTAATTCAAGAGGAAACCACGCAAGGTATTGCTCAGGCTACGACTCTTAAATTTGAAAACTGATGCAGATAATAGGTGGTATAATAGGTTTTATAGGTATTCTACTATTTCTAAGTGGTTTTGATAATCCCAGAGAGAAAAACGGTGGACTGTATCTGATTATCGGAATAATTTTGTTTATAGTCGGGGCAGAATTGCTTTATAATTTCTAATTTTTTCTATATTTAGACCCTTACTTAGTAACTTTTAAACTCAAATATATGCATGAAATAAAAATCGGTGATACAGTAAAACTAAAATCAGGTGGTCCAAAAATGACTGTAAACAATTTTCAAGTTACTTTTAGTCAAGATACTAAAATCGCAGTCTGTGTTTGGTTTCAAGATATAATAAAGATGGAAGGCGCTTTTGATACCCGAACTTTAGATAAGGATTAAGACAGTCCTGAGTAAATTGTATTTTTATAAATTGGGATGCCTAAGAATTTTAAAGTTACTACCGTGAACTCTATATATTTTCTTTCTTCTCTTTTTATCATAATTTCTATGTAAAACAAAAGCCCTCGTAAATGAGGGCTTTATTGATTAATAATTTTTGATTAGATTTACAACTCATAATTATCTTTTAGTATGTCGGTTTTTAAAGATTTTCAAGAGTTAAAAGTGAACTTCAGAAGTGCGTTATTGGCACTAATAATTGAAGCCTCTTTCATTTACGTAAGTATTTTCTTCATTGTTCCAGAATTTATTCAGAATACTATCTTCCATATTCCAATTCTTTTCAGTCTTTGCGTAGGACTTATAGTTACCTCTATATGGAATGCATGTATGAGTGCAGCACTTGAAGGAGAAGTAGACAATTCTGAACATGAAGCAGAAATGCTATGGGTTTTAAGTGTAATTATAGGTATTGTACAGACATGTATTGTTGGCTTTATTTGCTATTTTTCAGAATTGAAGTTACTTTTATACACTGTGACTCTTGTCTTTTCTGCACTAACTATTGGAATTATAATCGTTAGAGTAAGACGAGAAAAACCAACGGACAAAAATCCTTAATTTTACAACTGTTCAGAAGGTATTAGTGCCAAACAAAATATGCAAAATCAATTATATAAACAGATGCTCCTCCTAAAATAAAAGTAGGAATGATAAATTTAAGCTTATCCTTTTCATATATATCAATCAATCTGAAGTAATCCACCCAAATCCAAGCGATGAAAATGGATATAAAAATATAAAGGAATAACATATGTAGAATTTTGCTCAAACATAAGAATAAAATTCATATTTCAAATAAATCAAAAGTCTAATGTCTTCTGTCTCTTGGTCTTTTATCTACTTAACCCAACCAAATTTTTCTTCCAATTTTCCGTAAACGTATTCTTGAACCGCTTCGTTTTCAATTTTTTCAATTACATCACCAATGAAAGCCGAAACCATCAAAGCACGAGCAGATTTTTCAGAAAGTCCACGTGCACGTAAGTAAAATATCGCTTCTTCGTCTAATTGACCAGTTGTTGAACCGTGTGAACATTTTACATCATCAGCGTAAATTTCCAATTCTGGTTTCGAATTTACCGTTGCGTTATCACTCAACAAAACATTTCCATTAGATTGAAAAGCATTGATTTTTTGAGCATCTTTTCTCACGAAAACTTTTCCGTTGAAAACTGCAGTCGCTTGATCGTCAATAACACCTTTGTAAAGTTCGTTAGATTCGCAATGAGCGACCTTGTGATCAACGATTGTGTGATTGTCGACGTGTTGCTTACCCTTTAAAATATAAGCTCCTGAAAGGTGAGTTTCTGAGTTTTGTCCGTTTACTTCAATCGTCAAATTATTTCGAACCAAACCACCATCTAAAGTAATGGTGTTGATAGTAAAGTTTGAATCTTTGGATTGATTCACGTATTCAGAAATAATATTAAAATTACTTGTATCTTCTTGCTGAATTTTATCAATCGTTAATTTGGCATTTACTCCAAGATGAATTTCAGAAATACTGTTGTTGAAGCAAGTTTTTGCATCTAAGGAAACGTAATTCATCACAATATGAGCTGAAGCAAAATCTTCACATAAAATCACATTACGTGTTCCAGAATATGTATTTTCTCCTGTAGAAAGGAAAATCACTTGAATGCTTTGTTTGATTTCAGCTTTTTTAGAAACATGAATACAAACTCCGTCTTTTGAGTAAACTGTATTAATGGAATTAAAAACTTCATTTTCCAGAGGAACTAAATTTCCCAATAAAACATCAGCAAATTTTGTTCTGTTAGCAATGTTAGTAATCTCTAAACCAGATTCTTGCTCAATTGTTGACAATTCTGAAGCATAAAACCCATTCACAAAAACCAAAACAGAACCATTTAAGTTTGGAATTAAAAATGGATTTAAGTCTAATGTCTTAAGTCTTAAGTCTAATGTCTTAAAAACTCCGTTTTTTATCTTCGCAACTCGCGTATATTTCCAAGCTTCCGTTCTCGTTGTTGGGAAATCTGTTGTTTCTAAAACCTGATTTGCTTTTGAGCGTAAATCTTCTGAGAGAATAAATCTTTCGTTTCCAGAAGTTTCTATGGTATATTTTGTTTCCACTAATGTATCGTTCATCTGTTCCGATTTTTATGCTAACTCAGCTTTAATCCAGTCGTAGCCTTTTTCTTCTAACTCTAAAGCTAAATCTTTGTTTCCTGTTTTCACGATTTTTCCGTCGTATAAAACATGAACAAAATCTGGAACGATGTAATCCAATAAACGTTGGTAATGTGTAATCACAACCGTTGCGTTATCTTTTGATTTCAAGGTATTAACCCCATTTGCAACGATACGCAAAGCATCGATATCCAAACCAGAATCGGTTTCATCTAAAATAGATAATTTTGGATCCAACATTGCCATTTGGAAAATCTCATTACGTTTTTTCTCACCTCCAGAAAAACCTTCATTCACTGAACGTGAAGCCAATTTAGCATCTAACTCAACGATTTTTGATTTTTCACGAACCAAAGCCATGAAATCTTTTGCAGAAATTTGCTCTTTTCCTTTGTAATCTCTGATTTCGTTGATAGCTGTTCTCAAGAAATTGACATTTGAAACACCTGGAATCTCAACTGGATATTGGAACGCCAAGAATAAACCTTCTCTTGCACGATCTTCTGTTGATAAATCCAACAAGTCTTTTCCGTCAAATTCAACTGAACCTGCTGTGATTTCGTATTCTTCACGTCCAGCCAATACATTCGCTAAAGTACTTTTCCCAGCTCCGTTTGGTCCCATGATTGCGTGAACCTCGCCTGCTTTTACTTCAAGGTTTAAACCCTTTAATATTTCTTTGCCATCGATATTGGCGTGTAAATTTGTGATTTTTAACATAATATATTTTTTTTTCGTTGGTTAATTTAATTGTAGAGGCGTAGCATGCTACGCCTCTACAATTAAATTAACCAACCGATCCTTCTAAACTTATTGCTAATAATTTTTGTGCTTCAACAGCAAATTCCATTGGTAATTGATTCAATACTTCTTTACAATATCCATTCACAATCAGAGAAATTGCTTTTTCTGTGCTAATTCCACGTTGGTTGCAATAGAAAATTTGATCTTCTCCAATTTTGGAAGTTGTTGCTTCGTGTTCGATTTTTGCTGAACTGTTTTTACATTCAATGTATGGAAATGTGTGTGCTCCACATTCGTCTGTCATCAACAAAGAATCACATTGTGAGAAATTTCGCGCATTGTCGGCATTTTTGTGAATTTGCACCAAACCTCTGTATGAATTGTTTGATTTGCCAGCAGAAACTCCTTTGGAAATAATCGTACTTTTCGTGTTTTTCCCTAAGTGAATCATTTTCGTACCTGTATCCGCTTGCTGATAATGATTTGTTACGGCAACAGAATAAAATTCACCAACAGAATTGTCTCCTTTTAAAATACAAGACGGATATTTCCAAGTTACGGCTGAACCTGTTTCAACTTGAGTCCACGAAATTTTGGCGTTGCGTTCACATAAACCTCTTTTGGTAACGAAATTAAAAATTCCACCTTTACCGTCTTTATCTCCTGGATACCAGTTTTGTACCGTTGAATATTTAATCTCAGCATCGTCCAATGCAATTAATTCTACAACTGCTGCATGCAATTGATTTTCATCACGTTGAGGAGCCGTACAACCTTCTAGGTAAGAAACATAAGCTCCAGCATCAGCAACAACTAAAGTTCTTTCAAATTGCCCTGTTCCACCTTCGTTAATTCTAAAGTAAGTAGATAATTCCATCGGACATCTCACTCCTTTTGGAATATAGCAAAACGAACCATCTGTAAAAACAGCACTATTTAATGCGGCGTAAAAATTATCACTTGTTGGAACAACCGTTCCCATGTATTTTTTCACCAATTCAGGATGCTCTTTGACAGCTTCTGAAAAAGAACAGAAAATAATTCCTAATTCAGATAATTTAGCTTTGAAAGAAGTTGCAACAGAAACAGAATCCATTACAAAATCTACTGCTACATTTGTTCCTGTTAAACGTTGTTGCTCATCCATTGAAATCCCCAATTTTTTCATGGTTTCTTTCATTTCAGGTTCAACATCGTCCCAAGATTCGTATTTTTTTGTTTGCTTTGGTGCAGAATAATAGATGATGTCTTGAAAATTTGGTTTTTCGTAATGCACATGAGCCCAAGTTGGTTCAGTCATTTCTTTCCAAACTCTGAAAGCATTTAATCTAAACTCAAGCATCCATTCAGGTTCTTCTTTCTTTGCAGAGATAAAACGAATAATGTCTTCATTTAAACCTTTTGGAGCCTGATCTGACGCAATATTTGTTACGAAACCAAATTTATATTCTTGATTTTCTAAATCCTTAGCTAGTTCGTTTTCTGTGTAATTTGCCATTTTTAATTTTATAAAGAAAAGCTTTCGCCACAACCACAAGTTCTTCCTGCATTTGGATTTTGGAAAACAAAACCTTTTCCATTTAATCCACCTGAAAAATCAAGCGTTGTACCAATTAAGTATAAATAACTTTTTTTATCGACAACAACTTTGATTCCATTGTCCATAAAAGCCTTATCTCCTTCTTTGTCTTCGTTGTCAAATGTTAATTGATACATCAATCCTGAACAACCACCACCATCAACACCAACGCGAATAAAATAGCCCTCTTTTCCATCATCTTCCATCAAACGAAGTGCTTGTTTTTTAGCTGTTTCTGTTACAGTTATCATAATTTAAATCTTTTAAATTTAGCTTAAAGTCTATTTAGATTTGTTTTAAATAAGGCCTCAATCTTTTGCAAATTTACCATTTTTGTGGTATTGTTGCAAATAAATTAAAAGATTAGGGAAAATTATTTTTTATACTTGTATTAATTCTTGGAAGTTTACAATCTTCGTAGAGGAAAATCAATCGAAGTAATTATGAAAGAACATTGTGAATATAAAAATTATCACTTTGAAAATAAAATTTAAGACTTAAGTAAATGTGATTTGATTTTAGAAGCAATTTATTCTAAATATTCTAATAATTCAGATTCTCTTAAATTTATTAATGACAAATTAACACATTGTTGGTTTCAATTTTGACTGATTTTTAAGTAATTAACTAAAAAATCAAACACTTTGTTAAAAATTTAACAGCTAAACGATTTAGTAAACGTTTTTTAAAAAAAAATGATGAAAAGCTTGTTTTGTTCGATTAAAGTTGTAAATTTGTCCCGCAAACTATAAAAAACAAAAACTATGAAAAAAACCATTTTAATATTTGGCTTTGGTCTAATGTTATTTTCAGGCTCACTTTTCGGGCAACGATCATGTGCAACGATGGAACATCATCATGCAACAGTTCAACAAAATCAATCGGTTCAATTTAATTTAGACCAAATCAATCAAATGACTCAACAAATGATTGCAAATGGTACAGTTGAAGCTGAAAAAGCTGTTGTTACTATTCCAATTGTTGTTCACGTATTATATAATACAGCGGCGCAAAACATTTCTTTAGCACAAATTCAATCACAAATTACGGTATTGAATAATGACTTTAGAAAATTAAATGCAGATTGGAATAATACTCCAACCGCTTATAAAAGCTTAGTTGCTGATTGTGAGTTTAATTTTTGTTTAGCAACTGTTGATCCAAGTGGAAACGCTACAACTGGTGTGAATAGAAAAAGTACAACAAAAACTATTTTTGATGCAGATTCTGATGATGCAAAAAATGCAACTACTGGTGTTGCTGCTTGGCCAGCAGGATCTTATTTGAATATTTGGGTTGTACCAGCAATCAAATCAGGAACAAATACAGGAATTTTAGGTTATGCACAATTCCCTGGTGGAGCTGCAGCAACGGATGGATTGGTAATTTGCCATAATTATTTTGGTACAACAGGTTCTGTTTCTGCTCCTTTTAATAAAGGAAGAACTGCAACTCACGAAATTGGTCACTGGTTTAACCTTTATCATATTTGGGGTGATGATGGAACAGCTTGTACTGGTTCAGATGAATGTTCAGATACACCAAACCAAGCTGATGAGAATTATGGAACTCCATCTTTCCCACAAGTTTCTTGTTCAAATGCAGGAGATATGCACATGAACTACATGGATTATGTTGACGATGGTGCTATGTATATGTTCACATTAGGACAAAAAGCAAGAATGCAAGCTTTATTTGTTACAGGTGGTGCTAGAGCATCTTTGAAAACATCAAACGGTTGTGGATCAGGAACTCCTGTAACACCATCTTATTGTGCTTCTAATGGTACAAATGTTACTTACGAGTACATCAACAATGTTACTTTAGGAACAATCAATAACACAACAACTGCAAACGCTGGTTACGGAAATTTTACAAGTTTATCTACAAACTTAGTTGCAGGTTCTGCTAATTCAATTACTTTGAAACCAGGATTTGTAAGTTCAACTTATACAGAATACTTTGCTGTTTACATTGATTACAACAAAGATTTAGATTTTGCTGATGCAGGTGAATTAGTTTATTCTGGTTCTGGAGCAGCAACAATCACAGGTTCATTCACTGTTCCTGCAGCAACAACTGCTGGTTCAACTCGTATGAGAGTTGTTATGAAAGACGGAGCAATCACAAGTCCATGTGGAACTTACACGTATGGTGAAGTAGAAGATTATACAGTAAACATTACTACTGGAACACCTCCAGCGACATGTAATGCACCAACTGGATTAGCTTCAAGTGCAATTACAACCACAACAGCTACTTTAGCTTGGACAGCAGTTTCAGGAGCTACAAATTATACAGTTCAAGTAAAACCTTCAAGTTCTTCAACTTGGACAAGTTATACTGCTACTTCTAATTCAATAGCATTAACAGGATTAACTGCAAGTACAACTTATAACTACCAAGTTAGAACAAATTGTACTTCTGGCGCTAGTGCTTACACCGTAGGGACAAATTTTGTAACATCAGCTGTAGCAGGATGTACTGACGCTTATGAAGCAAATGAAACCTTAGCTGCTGCAAAAACAATTACAGTAAACACAAACATTACAGCAAAAATAGGAACTGCAACAGATGTTGATTGGTTTAAATTTACAAACACAACAACCTTGAAAAACATCAAAGTTAATTTGTCAGGTTTAGCAGCTGATTATGATTTGTATTTATACAACAGTGCTGGAACATTGTTATACAAATCTGAAAACGGATCAACAACAGCTGAAGCTGTAACGTATAATAACGCACCAGTTGCAACTTATTATATCAAAGTTGTTGGTTACGGAGGAGTTTTCAATAACACAACGTGTTATACACTTAAAGCGACTACAAGTGGTACAGCTTTAAAAGAAGCTCAAGAAGAAATGAATACGGTACAAAAAGTAGAAGAAACAATCTTGACTTTAATGCCAAATCCTTCAGTTGATGGTAAATTCGTTTACAACTTATCAAATACATTCACAGGAAATGTAAATGTAGCAGTTTATGATGAAGCTGGAAGAATCGTTTTCCAACATGAAATCAACAAAGGAGAAGAGTTCTTGAAAGATGCAATTGATTTATCAGATAGAAACGGAGGAATGTATATCGTTAAAATTTACAACGATGCTTTCCACGTAACTGAGAGAATCTTATTTATAAAATAATAACCACATATAAACTCTAAACGAAAATTGGCTCTCAGAAATGAGGGCCTTTTTTGTTTCTCGCAATCCCGATAGCTATCGGGAGCGAAGACGCTTTTTTAAGACAAATAAAATCATTGCTTTACTAAAAAATCAATTAAAGCAACTAAAATTTTATTGCATACGTCAACGGAGTGTTTTTGCAGGACTAGTTATGCTTATGACGGAATTGCGTTCCGTTCGCGGAACAAAGCATGAAGTCATAAAAGCATAACGTTCCTTTAGGAAGTCCCTTAAAAACACGACAAAAAGCCCTTTTTGCTTACTTTTTCGGCTTTGGGAAAAAGTAAGAAGAAATAATTCAAAAGTGTGATTTTGACCTCATAATGTAGAGAAAAGTCTTGCTATTTTATCTTTTTAAATTAATTTAGTGTCATGAAACAGCTTTTTTACTTAACATTCATTCTCTTTTTACTTCAATCGTGTGCAGTTAACAAAAAACTGAGGTATCAAGTTACTGCAAACATAGTTTACCCAAGTTCATCCTCGATTACAAATAGTGTAGGAAATGCAAAATATTTAGATGGAAGTTCTTCCTCTTTGTCAACTTTTATGAGCGAATTTAACTCAACTATAAGCGATAACAATGTTTTAGTAAGTCATGATTCTTTAGGAAAAGCGGATTATTTGATAAGAATTCAAAGACTAAATGTGATAGAAAGTATTTCAACGACAACGGTTAATGATGTAAACTCACCAGATAATGGAAGAAAATTTGATATTCATTCTTGTGAAGTTTCGGTAGAATATTCTGTAATCAATAACTTTACTGGAGTTGAAATTAAAAGCAAAGAAACAGGAGTTTTAGATGAAGAAAAATTGAGCAACAGACGCACCTTTTTTGAAGTTCTTTTCGGACTAAATAAAAACAACTCAAATTACCACGTAAAGGAAATGAGTTCCTCAGTTTTTGACAGATTGTCTCGAAAAGCAGCAAGAAGAGTTTCAGCGAAAGTTACGAGAAGTATTAAGAATGATATTAAGTGAAAAGTCAAAAGGTTAAGGCACAAAAACTAAACTTTTTACATGGTTTTTTATTATTCTCTGCACGCACATTCATGATGCTCATTGATATGTTCGATTGTCTGCTTGCAAAGTTTTTCAAGAATTGAAATGTCGATGTCAGAAAGTTTTTTCACATAAATACAGCCTTTCGTTATTTTGAATTTTCCTAATTCGTCAATAAGATGTTCGCTGTCTTTGCTTGCTGAGTAAACATAAAGTGTCAATGCAGCTTTGCGTGGTGAAAAAGCAATTATCGGGGCATCGCCTTCATGACCACTTGCATATTTATAATGGTAGCTGGAGAAACCAATGATTGATGGCCCCCACATTTTTGGTTCAAATCCCGACCATTCACTCATTAATTCAATTAATCGAAGACTGTCAACTTTTTTTTGTTCGTTTTCCACATAAGAATTAAGAAAATCTACTACTTTAATTTCCGTAAATGTTGTCTTGTTTTTTGCCATAAAAGTAAAATTTCTTTCTGTTTTTCATAGTTGTTCGCTATGAATGACTGATCACATTTTGGTGCTTGGCGTTGTGGCTGTAAGTGATAAGTACGTTTCCGCCATATTATCAAGCACTTGTTAGGCGATCGCCCTTTTTTTTGTCTGCCTTTATTTAAAGCGAATTTGTAGGTTTAGCTTAAAATATTGTTGTCCATTTTCTTCGTAAATTTCTCCAAATCCGTGTCGTGAACTACTTGCTGTTTCAAGTTTTGTATTTGATAATAAATAATTTTCAAACTCGTTTTTGTTGTAGATGTGATAGCATAAAATTTCTCCATCCGCTTTCACAATTAAATAACCGCCAGTTGCATCATATTCTCCTGTCCAAACCTTTGAAGGCATCATTCCCAAAGCTATATCAGTTAAAAAGCGTTTTATTTTGTAACTGTAAAATAGATGTTTGTGAGTTGTATCAAACTTTATCGGATTTTCTTCTTCTGTTAAATTTACTAATTCTTCGATGTTAGAATGTGAAGATGAGTAAAAATTCAAAACAATATTAGACAATATTTGAGGTAACAAACTGTCGATTAAAATTAGGTTGTTACTGAAAATTGTTCGTTGAGTTTTTACGAATTCAAATTTTCCACCTTTGTTTTTAATTTCTAAAATTCTGTCCTTAATTTTGCTTTTTGAAGAAATATTATTGATTTCTTCAACTTCTTTTTGCTTAATATTTGTGTCAACTATTTTGAAAATGAAATTAGTTGTTTCTCCTGCATTTAATAGAGTAGAAGGATTTCCTAATTGTGATTTTATACTAAACCCTAAAGAAGGTTGAAGTCCTGTTCTTTGATCGTGCACAACAATTGTAATATCAGTTTTTGAAGAAGAACTTGCTTTCAACGAAAGGCAATTTATACTTTGCATAAATTCTTCAATTTCAGGAACGGAGAATGTTCCTGAATTATTTTTGATTGCGATTAATAAGTATTTTGCTCTTTCTTGAAATTCTGAAATTGGAATACGAAAAACTTCTTTGTTACCCGAAATTATAACAATGTCGTCCTTAATTGAGTATTCAAAATTCCCATTAACTTCGGAGCGAAGTATTCTTAAAATTGGATAAACAAGATTTTCAAGCTTCTTTATTTCGCTATTTCCTGGATGTAATTCTTTGTCACCTAAAAGTTTAAATAACGTATAAATTTCGCTCCACTCTCCTTTATTTCCTGTTATCATTTCTTAATTCCAATTAGTTTTAAAATTTCATTTGCAGTTGCTTGTATTGCAGGAACAGCAACAGAGTTGCCGAACTGCTTATAAGCGGAAGCGTCAGCTACTGGAATTAAATAATTATCTGGAAAGCCTTGTAATCTTGCCCATTCTCTTGGTGTCATTTTACGAATTCCTTCACGATTTACAGTGCCTTTTATGTGTGTTGTTGGCGTGAAATCAGTAATTCTGTGGTCTAAAACCAAATTCCGTTCTCTACCCATTCCGCCAACAACAATAGCGTTGCTAATTCCGCTATCGGGAATTATGGCGTAACCAAAACCATTTCCTTTTCCTTCGTGTCTTGCTTTATGATTGATTAGAGTTTGAAAGTATTGAGTTGATAGAAAATATTTTGTAGGCGGTACATTTTTCTCTTTTATTTGAGAAAATGTGACTTTCGTATTTATTGGTTTTGGATATTCAAAACGTTCAATTCCTAAATCGTTTCTAAAACCTACAATGTAAATACGTTCTCTATTTTGTGGAACTCCAAAATCTTTAGCATTAATAATCTGAGGCTCTGGAACGAAATATCCTAAATCATTTCTCAAAACATTTAGAATTGTAGCCAAAGTTTTTCCACCGTTATGATTTCTTAAACCTTTTACATTTTCTAAGAAAATTGCTTTTGGATTTTTACGTTTTATGATTTCTGCAACATCAAAAAATAACGTTCCTCTTGTATCTTCAAAACCACCACGTTTTCCTGCAATGGAAAATGCTTGACAAGGAAATCCTGCACAAAGCAAATCAAAACCATCAGGAATAAATGCTTTAGTTTCTTCTTTTGTAATATCGCCAAATGGTCTTTCTCCAAAATTAGCTTTGTAAGTTCGTTTAGCTTCTTTGTCCCATTCACTTGTGAAAACACATTTTCCTCCTAAATTCTGCATTGCCAAACGGAAACCACCAATTCCTGCAAATAAATCAATGAACTTAAATTTTGGGTTTTCTAATGGTGGAAAAGGAATGTCAAAAGTGTCAAAAATTCCATATTGCAAAGCTTCTTCGGCTACAATATTTGTGATTTTTTCTTCGGGATATTTATACTCTAAAATCTCTTTAGTAAACTTTATAGCATCTTTTTTGAAGAATTGTGAAACTCCGTTTTTGCTGTTGTGTAAAAAATGAGTAATAACCGCTTCTTTGTTGTTTTCAGGTTCAACAAGTTTGATTTTGTATTCTTTTTCAAAAACTCTTTCAAGCGATATTTTCTCTTTTAATTTCATTTTAATTTTTCAATCAATATTAAGTTGCTAAAATACAAAATTTTATCAGAATTTGGACTTAGTTTGTCTTCGGATTTGTCGTTCGTTCAATATAGTTTAGTCAGTGTGTTGTCTAACTTACTTATATGTCTCATAAAGTCAAAACTATACAAAACATTTTACCCTCCAAATATAGCAAAATTCTCAATCCACACAATCGCAAGGAGCATCAAAAAAGATTTTGACTTTTGGCAAAGCTTTGAACCATTTTTCTTGAAATTTGGGATTGTAGCGAATACCTTCGGCGTGGATTTCTTTTAAGTTTTTTAAGTCTAAAAAAGCTGTTGGAAATTCTTTGATGGGGTTATCCCAAAAATCAATGTAGGAAAGTGAACTTAGAAAAACAATACATTCGTCAATTTTAGCAATTTCGTTACGGTTCATTTTCAAATGTTCTAAATTCGGAAACAAACAAAGTTGAGTTGGAAAAAGTGTAAATTTATTTTTGCTGATGTCGATTTCTTGCAAAAGCTTGAATTCACTCAAAAAGTCGGGTAGGGAAGAGAGTTTGTTGAAACTTAAATCCAAATGCGTAATGTTTTTAAATTTTAAAATTTCTTTTGGAAGAGAATCTAATTTTTGTCTTTTGAGTGAAAGTTTAAAAACGGAATCGGGATGAATTTGATTTGCTTCTTCCAAGGAATAAAAACCATTTTTATCTTGCGAAAAAGTGGAGGTTTGGAAACTAAGAAGGAAGCAAAAAAGAACGAATTTCCCTTTCATCAGCTTGAATTTGAGTTTTGAGTGCTTCCAATCCATTAAATTTCTTTTCATCACGGATACGTTTCAATAAATATACCGAAATTTTTGTTTCGTAAATATCCGCAGAAAAATCCAAAATGGCAACTTCGCAATGAATTTTATTTTCGTCCGTAACAGTTGGATTTACACCAATATTCATCATACCGAAATGAACTTGTCCATTTTCAAGTTTTACTTTCACAGCATAAACGCCAAAAGCAGGAACAAGTTTGTGTGAATCTTGAATTTCAATGTTCGCCGTTGGGAAACCAATTGTTCGACCCAGTTGACGACCTTTGATTACTTTGCCAGAAATTTCAAAAGCTTCATTCAAATATGCGTTTGCAGTGGCAATATCTCCGTTTTTAAGTGCTTTTCTGATTTTTGTGGAACTTACATTCACTTCATCAATTTCATGTGCTGAAATCTCAATTACTTCAAAAGGATAAATTTCTGAAAGTTTCATCAAATGTTCCAATGAACCTTCGCGATTTTTCCCAAATTGATGGTCGTAACCCACAATAATCGTATTTACATGAAGTTTATGAACCAAAAAATCTTTTACGAAATCTTCTGCTTTGATATTTGAAAAAGCCAAGGTAAAAGGAAAAACGATTAAATGATCTAAGCCCATTCGTTCCAATTTCTCAATTTTTTCCTCTTGTGTTTGAAGCATTTTTAAATCATCATTTCCACCAAAATTATTGCTTAAAACGTGTCTTGGATGTGGAAAAAAAGTAAATAAAACAGATTCACCATTTTTTGTTTGAGCTACTTCGTTTAACTTTTTGATGATTTTTTGATGCCCCAAATGTACACCATCAAAGGTTCCAATAGTTAAAATCGGATTTTTAATCGTGTGGAGAGAATCTAAATTAGATTTATCTGAAATATAATGTACTTTCATTTCTTGACAAAAATAAGAAACAGTTTTTGATTTATTAGTGAAGAAACACGGAAAGTCATACTTTTTTATAGAATAAACGGAAATTAAACCTTTGTTTAAAAATCCATTAAAGCAACTAAAATCTTATTACAGACGTCAAAAGCCCTTTTTACTTCCTACCTCAAAGTTTTGCTTTTTGCCAAAGCCCTTTTCGTCTTCATCAGCTGTGCTGATTCTTTCCGCTTTGGGAAAAAGTAAGAAAGAGATTTACCAATTCACGATAATTTTACCCATGGATTTTCCTGATTCCAAGAAATCATGTGCTTCGGCAAGTTGAGAGGAAGAAAATTCACTTCCTTTTTCAATTTTCAACTTGTTGTTTTTAGCTAAATCGACTACCGCTTGCAGACAGTGTTTCAAAACTTGTGGTTTGTTGTCGCCAATTTCAAGCATGTTCACCCCTAAAATGTTTTTCGATTGCATCATCAAACCAATTGGAATAACGATTCCCATTTTTCTGACAAAATTTAAAGAAGAAAAAATTCCCCATTTTTTACCTGAACGTTCAGAGCCACCAAATAAAATCATTCTTCCGCCTGAAGCTAAAATTTTCATGTCTTTTTTGAAGGTACTTCCAGCAACAGGATTAAAACTTACATCTAATTTTTCTTTTCCGAGTAACCTTTTTAATTCTTCGGAATAGTGTGTTTTAGTGTAATTTATCACAAAATCTGCTCCTAAATTCTTCACATAAACTTCTTTTTCCTCTGAACTCACTTTCCCGTAAACAATCGCATTTTTAAGTTTACACAATTGAATCAAAGCCGAACCAACTCCACCAGCCGCTGCATGAATCAATACACGTTCATTTTCACGAACGGGACTTAAATATGCACACATATAATATGCCGTAACATATTGTGTGGCCAAGGACAAAGCGATGTGATTCGGCATTTCCTGAATCTCAACGCAGGAATCAATTTTTGCAAGAGCATGTTTTGCGTATCCGCCAAAGCGTGTGAAAGCAACTACTTTTTTGCCCAGTAAATCCGTTTTGTTCTCATTTCCAGTTTGAATCACTTTTCCAACAACTTCATAACCTAAAACGCATGGTAAACTTGGTGCAGCTTTGTAAAGTTTGTTTCTAGCCATCACATCGGCATAATTTAAACCAAAACTTTCAACTTCGATTACGACTTCATCGCTTGCAGGAAAAGCAAGTGAAAAATCTCTTAATTCAAAAGCCGTCGCCGATGAACCGTATTTGATCAAGAAAAATCCTTGCGTGTTGATTTTATTCATAATCTATGTCTTTTAGAAAACTTTAAAAATTGTTTTTTGAACAACGGAGAGTAGGAGATAAAGAGTTTCTTAATATTGTTTAAATTAGCAATAACTTTGTTATTATTAATTTAAAAACTTCTCTATTTCTCTATTTCTCCGTGGTAAAAAGAAAAAAGAGTTTCTGTTGTCAATATATAACTTTATTGTTTGCCCTCAATAATTATCACAATTTCCCCCTTAGGCGGATGATTTTCGTAATGAGTTTTAACATCCTTCACTTCGCCACGTTGGTATTCTTCGTAAATTTTTGAGACTTCACGCACCACGCAGACTTTTCTTTCAGTACCAAAAAACTCTTCAATTTGTCCTAAACATTTTACCAATCGATGTGGAGATTCGTATAAAATAATCGTTCTTTCTTCTTGAGCTAAAGCGATTAATTTTGTTTGACGCCCTTTTTTGTGTGGTAAAAAACCTTCAAAACAAAAGCGATCACACGGGAAACCACTTGCAACTAATGCTGGAATTAAAGCTGTAGGTCCAGGTAAACAAGTCACTTTGATTCCATTTTCAATGCAAGCACGAATCAGTAAAAACCCTGGGTCGGAAATTCCTGGTGTTCCAGCATCAGAAACCAAAACAGTTGTTTCATTTGCTGAAATTTTATCTATTACGGATTGTAAAATTTTGTGTTCATTGTGGGCATGAAAAGGCAAAACGTGTTTATTGAAACCCAAATGGGAAATTAATTTTTTGGTTACACGTGTATCTTCGGCATAAATTAATTCAGCTTCTTGTAAGATTCGAATCGCTCTGAGCGTGATGTCTTCCAAATTTCCAATTGGAGTTGGTACTAAAATTAATTCAGGCATTTTATAAAATTTTAACGTGTTAAAACAACGTAATCTAAGAGAACTGTTCTCAAAAATTCCACTTTTTTCTGAGGAGTTTCAGGCAAACCAATGTGACTTGCTGTTTTATGTGCCAATTCGATGGCGAAAGTTTTTGTTTCCTCAGAAGGTGCACTATTCAAACGTTGTAAAGTGTTTTTAATCAACATGATATCTTCGTCTGTGAAACGCGTCACATTTTGATAAGTCGTTTTGTGCGTCTCCGTATTTTTGATAGACAACACGTTTTTCAAATTGTATAATTGGCTATTTTTCTTACGAATAACAATGGTACTTGCCATTGAATCTCCTAAGCGTTGACCTCTTTCAGAAGTGCTGGCAAAAATGATTGCTAAAAATCCAAATCCAAACCAAATGTCAACAACTCTAAAAATCCAACGTGTGAAATATTCTCTTAAACCTGCATTTTCACCCGAAATTTTCACCACACGGATTCCCATGGTAAATTTCCCTAAACTCTGTCCACGCGTAAAATATTCGATAATCGGACTATAAAAAATCCACGGAATACGCAAAAGAAATAAAAACAAAAATTTGCTTGTAACAAGATCCATCGAAAACATCGATTGACCAATAGCCAAACCGACAATCATGAAGTATAAGAAAAAAGCGAAAACATCGATGAAAGATGCCAAAACACGCTGACCAGCACTCGCAATTTCGTACTCAATCTTTACGTGTTGAGCTGTTGTGAATTCAACTGTTTTCATTCTTGGAGACGTAAGGCTTTAAGACGTAAGATAAAAGATTCGATTAATTTTGTTTAATAATTTTATCCCTTTGGAAACTAATTTAGACAAATTTAATATTTTTAAAATATAAATTAGCTTGTTATTAAAATTAAAAGTCTTATGTCTAAGGTCTTTTAGTCTTATGTCTAATTTATGCTATGTTAGTAAATACCTGTTGCACATCATCGTCATCTTCGATTTTGTCCAATAATTTTTCAATATCAACCAATTGTTCTTCTGTAAATTCAATTGGAGTTGTTGGATAACGTTTTAAACCTGATTTTAAAATTTCTAAATTTAATTCTTCAATACCCGTTGCGAGTGTACCAAAAGCTGTGTAATCACCAAATACGATAATTTTATCTTCTTCCACTTCAATTTCTGTGCAACCAGCGTCAATCAAGCTAAATTCTAATTCTTCGATGTCAATAGCATCCGTTTTTACCAATTCAAAAACAGATTTTCTAGTAAACATGAATTCCATTTGTCCGTTTGGAACAACAATTCCATTTGATTTATTGAAATAGGATTTGATGTTTGCAACTGTTCTTGTAGGATTATCCGTAGCACTTTCAACAAAAATCAACACACCGTGAGGACCTTTTCCTTCGTAGTTTATTTCAGAGAAACTCGCTAAATCTTTTTGTGTAGCACGTTTGATTGCTTTATCAATATTGTCTTTAGGCATGTTTTCAGCCTTCGCATTTTGAATAGCAGTACGCAATTTTCCATTCATCGTTGGATCTCCGCCACCTTCTTTTGCCGCCATCGTGATTGCTTTCCCTAATTTCGGAAACAATTTAGACATTTTATCCCAACGTTTCTCTTTTGCTGCTCTACGGTATTCAAACGCTCTTCCCATAATTCAATATTATATCCTAAAATTTAGTTTTTTTACTTAAACACAAAGTTAAATTAAATTTCAAATTTGGAATAAAAATTTAGAAAAGAATTTTGAGAGCTTTGAACAGAATGATTTTTGTTTTTAAAATAAGTCATTAATGAAATCAAAATCTTGTATTCACGATAATTTCGTGCATTTAAAACGCAAATTATACGAGAGCGTAAAAAATTCAAGTGTTTGAGCGTAGCGAGTTTTGAATTTTTAGCGAAACTTGATGAAAATGAAAGGCGTTTTTAAGCACTAGACTTTTGGTTCTTTTTGGCAATGAAAAAGAACGAAATATAATCTAATACTTCACAAAAACATTTTTTGCTTCAGTAAAAAACCGAAGTGCTTCCAAACCTCCTTCACGACCAACTCCAGAAGATTTCACTCCTCCAAAAGGTGTTCTTAAATCTCTTACCAACCAAGCATTTATCCAAACAATTCCAGCTTCAATTTGTTCCGCCATGCGATGTGCTCGTTTCAAATCGCTTGTCCACAAAGTTGCACTCAAACCGTATTGCGTAGAATTTGCCATTTTTAAAACATCTTCTTCGGTTTCAAAAGGAGTTAAAGTCACCACAGGACCAAAAATTTCTTCTTGATTCGTACGACAATCGTAAGCCAAACCTTCAATAACTGTTGGTTCCAAAAAGTATCCATTTTCATTTGGAGCATCTAAATAAACGCGTTTTCCACCTGTTAAAATTGTTCCACCTTCTTCTTGTGCCAACGTGATGTAAGATTGCACTTTTTCCAGATGAGGTAGAGAAACTAAAGCTCCCATTTTTGCTTTTGGATCCGTTGGAAAAGAAACTTTAAGTTGGGAAACACGTTCCACAAATGCGGTTTTAAATTTGTCGTAAATTCCTTTTTGAATAAAAATGCGTGAACCACACAAACAAATCTGACCTTGATTTGCAAACGAAGAACGAATCGTTGTTTTCAACATTTCGTCAAAATCACAATCGTCAAAAATGATATTTGGATTTTTTCCTCCAAGTTCCAAGGATAATTTTTTAAACATTGGTGCAGCCGTTCGAGCAATGTATTCACCCGTTTTTGTTCCACCAGTAAAAGAAATTGCTTTGATTTTTGGATGTTTCACAATCGCATCGCCAACACGAGTTCCCAAGCCGTGAATGATATTTAAAACTCCTGCCGGCATTCCTGCTTCTTCACACACTTTTCCAAGTAAATAAGCCGTGTAAGGTGTTACTTCAGAGGGTTTTGCAATTACACAATTTCCTGCAGCTAAAGCGGGAGCAATTTTCCATGAAAATAAATATAAAGGCAAATTCCAAGGCGAAATGCAACCCACAATTCCAATTGGTTTACGTAAAGTATAATTGATTCCTTCTCCTTCCATAGCGTGTGATTCGGAAGAAAAATGTACGATTGCCGTAGCAAAAAAGTGAAAGTTTGAAACAGCTCTTGGAATATCAACATGACTAGCCAAACTTACTGGTTTACCATTATCGCGAGATTCTGCAAGCACAAATTCATCCATGCGCTTTTCAATTCCTTGAGAAACTTTGACTAAAATGTCACTTCGTTCTTCGTTAGTCATTTTTGACCAAATAGGAAAAGCTTTTTCAGCAGCTTGAACAGCATGTTCAACGTCTTTTTCATCTGAATCTGGAATCAAACAATAAACTTTTCCTGTTGCTGGTTCATAATTATCTATGTACAAGCCATTTTTTGGTTCGCAATAGTGACCGTTTATGAAGTTTTGTATTTTTTCCATTTCAAATAAAATTTAATCGTATGCTTTATGCAAAGGTAAGAAGAGATTCTGAATTTAGTAAAAGATTTTTTAGGAACTTGGAACGCAGAGGACAGCTAAGTTTTCGCCAAGAACGCCAAGAGTTTTAAAATTTTGCTTTGCGTACTTTGCGCTTTTTTTTTGCTTTTCTTTGCGATACAAAAAACAAATAGTACTTCCAATTATCAGATTTTTCTTACTTTAGTCTTCCAATTTCAAAAAACAGTTATGTTAACTCCTCAAATTGACAAAAAATTATTTCTTTTAGATGCTTTTGCATTAATTTATCGAGCATATTTTGCTTTTGCTAAAAATCCGCGTGTGAACTCAAGAGGGCAAAATACTTCGGCTGCTTTTGGTTTTACAAATGCTTTGATTGATGTAATCAAAAAAGAAAGTCCGACACATTTAGCGGTAGTTTTTGATCCACCGGGAGGAGCTTCAAATCGTCAAGATGATTTTGCAGCATACAAAGCTCATCGTCAGGAAATGCCTGAAGATTTGCGTGCCATGATTGAACCTATCAAACGTATCATTGAAGCTTTTAAAATTCCTATTTTGATGAAAGAAGGTTTTGAAGCGGATGATGTTATTGGAACCTTGGCAAAAGTAGCTGAGAAGGAAGGTTATACAACTTACATGATGACTCCTGATAAAGATTTTGGTCAATTGGTTTCGGAAAAAATATTTATTTACAAGCCGGGTAGAGGAGGAGATCCAGCAAGTATTTTGGGTGTAGAAGAAGTCTGTGAAAAGTTTGAAGTGGACGATCCCTTAAAGGTAATTGATATTCTTGGTCTTTGGGGTGATGCTGCGGATAACATTCCAGGAATTCCAGGAATTGGTGAAAAAACGTCAAAATTATTGATTCAAAAATACGGTTCAGTTGAGAATTTAATTGCTAATGCTCACGAATTAAAAGGCAAACAACAGGAGAACGTAATCAATTACGCTGAGCAGGGAATAATGTCAAAAATGTTGGCTACAATTATCTTAGATGTTGACGTAGAATTTGAGCCTGAGCATTTGCTTATGTGTGAACCAGATCCAGATAAAATTCGTGATATTTTTACTGAGTTGGAATTTAAAACCCTAGCTAAACGTATCATTGGAGAAGAAATTATTGTTACGGAAGAATCAAACAAGCCGAGCAAAAAAAGTGGCAATGAAGATCAGTTAGATTTATTTGGTTCGCAAAGTTTGTTGGAAAACCAAACAGTTATTCAAACAAGTGATTTTAAGACTTTGGTAACTGAAAAAGCAAAATATCATTTAGTAAATACAGAAGAAGAACGTAAAGCTTTATGTTCTTTGTTGTCAAAACAAAAATCAGTTTGTTTTGACACAGAAACAACCAATATTGAATCTTTAGAAGCTGAACTGGTTGGGATTGCAATTTCTTTTAAAGAAAAGGAGGCGTTTTATGTTGCTTGTCCAGAAGATCAAAAGCTAACGCAACACATTGTAGAAACATTCAGACCATTTTTTGAAAATGAGAATATTGAAAAAATAGGACACAATTTAAAATACGATTTACAAGTTTTAGCCAATTATAATGTGGAAGTGAAAGGTCAACTTTTTGACACCATGATTGCTCATTATTTAATCAATGCGGATTCCAAACAAAGCATGGATTTCTTGGCTGAATATTATTTAAAATACAAAGCTATTTCGATTGAAACTTTATTAGGTAAAAAAGGAAAAAATCAGGGAAATATGCGTGATTTGAATCCTGAAGAAATCGTTGATTATGCCTGTGAAGATGCTGATATTACCTTTCAATTGAAACAATTGTTTGAGGTTGAAATTCAAAAAGACCATTTAAAAGATTTGTTTTACGGAATGGAAATTCCATTGATGAAAGTGATTCTAAAAATGGAACGTGAGGGAATTAAGATTGACGAAGAGCATATTAAACAATTTTCAAAACTCTTAGAGACTGAAAGTAACGATTTAGAAAAACAGATTAAAGAAACTGCAGGAAGCGAGTTTAATTTGAATTCCCCAAAACAATTGGGAGAAGTGCTTTTTGATAAAATGAAAATTTCCGCGAAAGCCAAAAAAACCAAAACGGGTCAATACCAAACGTCGGAAGATGCCTTGGAGCAATACAAAAACGATCACCCAATTATCAATTTAATTTTGGAATACAGACAATGTAAAAAACTGAAAAGTACTTATGTTGATCCAATGCCTGATTGGGTTTTGAAAAAAGACAATCGTGTTCACACGCATTTCATGCAAACAGTTACTGCAACAGGTCGTTTGAGTTCAAATAATCCGAATTTGCAAAACATTCCAATCCGCACTGCAAAAGGAAAAGAAATCAGAAAAGCATTTATTGCAAAAAATGAGGATTTTACTTTGATGGCTGCGGATTACTCTCAAATTGAATTGAGAATCATTGCTGCTTTGAGTGAAGATAAAGCCATGATTCAAGCCTTTAGAGAAGGAAAAGATATTCACCAAGCAACTGCTGCAAATGTTTTTCATGTGGCAATTGATGCGGTAACAAGAGAGCAACGTAGTGCTGCAAAAGCGGTAAACTTTGGAATTATTTACGGACAATCGGCTTTTGGTTTAGCTCAAAATTTAGGAATTTCTCGTACCGAAGCAAAATCCATTATTGATAGTTATTTTGCTCAATTTGGAACGATTAAATCCTATATGGATAAGGTTGTGAACGATGCACGTGAATTGGGTTACGTGGAAACAATTATGAAACGTAGAAGGTATTTGCCAGACATCAATTCTGCCAATGCTGTTGTACGTGGTTTTGCTGAACGTAATGCGGTAAATGCTCCGATTCAAGGTTCTGCTGCAGATATAATCAAACTTGCCATGATTGATGTAGATAAAGCCATGGTGGAGCAAAAAGTACAATCAAAATTATTATTACAGGTACACGATGAACTTGTTTTTGATGTTTATCATTCAGAAAAAGAAATCATGAAAAAACTTGTGAAAGAAGCTATGGAAAATGCTGTAAAATTGGCTGTTCCTTTAGATGTTGAAGTAGAGTTTGGAACAAATTGGTTGGAAGCACATTAATTTAGACGTATGACAAAAAGACATTAGACTTAAGACTTTTAAATAAGTTTGGTCTAATTTTATAATTCAACTGGTTTTTAGATTTTTATCCCAATAACCAACATGTCGTCGATTTGATCGTAACCTTTTTTCCAGTCTTCAAAAACGGAAGTGATTTCTTCTTTTTGTTCATTAAGTGATTTCTGACTTAATTCGAGTAAAACTTCTTGGAATTGTTTGAGTTTGAATTTTTTACCTCTAGGTCCTCCAAATTGGTCCGTAAATCCATCCGTATAAAGGTAAACACAATTTCCTGCTTTTACATCTAGTTCATAAAGTTCGAAAGATTCATCTTCTTTAGGAGATTTACCAATGGGCATACGATTAGCACTTAAAACCTGAATTTGATTTCCAGAAATAACCAAAGGAGCATTATAAGCAGCCGAATAAGTTATTTTTTTGCTATTAGAATTGAAACACAACAAAACACCATCCATTCCATCTTGAGCACCATCTTGACCTAGATTTGTAATCAAACATTTACGGACAAAATTTAAAATTTTATGTGGCTCCAAAATGTTTTGTTCGTTTACAGCTTCGTTTAAAAAGCTTATGTTTAATAAGCTCATGAAAGCTCCTGGAACACCGTGACCAGTACTATCACATACAGCCAAAAAGAAGTTTTCTCCTTTTTGTGTAGCCCAATAAAAGTCACCACTTACGATGTCTTTCGGCTTATAAACAATAAAATGGTTTTCTAAATTTTTAGTCAATAAACCCTCGTTAGCTAATAAGGTTTGTTGAATTCTTTTCGCGTAATTGATACTATCTGTTATTTCTTTGTTTTTTACTTCAACGAGTAACTTTTGATTCTCTATTATAGTTTTTTGTTTTTTTATTTTTTTAAAACGGTTGAAAACAATTCCTGAAAAACCTATAGCTAGAATCAAGAATAAATATAAGCCAAGTTGTTTTTGTTTTTCTCCTTCAAGTTTGAGATTCAAGGTTTCTTTCTCAAGAGTACTTTTAATACTATCTGCTGTTCTTTTTTTGTCGTAATCGTAATTTAATTGTTGTCTTACCGTTTCTGTTGCGTTCGCTAAAGTGATTTGTTCCTCTTTGTTTTCATTCAATTCCACAAGCATCTCTAGTGCAGCTTTGTAATTTTTTTTCTTCAAATAAATGTCATACAAAATTTCACATGAAAGAACAGAATTATCAGTAAAATCATATTCTTTTGAGATTAAATATGCTTCTTTTGCATGTTGTTCTGCTTCAGAAATATTGTTTGTTTGAATCTTTAAACGAGCCAATGAAATTAAAGTAGTAGAGATACCCATTTGATCATCGATACGGGTTTTAGTTTCGATACTTTTTAAATACCATTCATTGGCAGAACGGTATTTTTTTTCATTTTGGAAACAAACAGCGATGTTGTGTTCTCGTCCACCAATTTGTTTGTAGTTTTTTAATTTTTTTGCTATTTCCAGACTTTTGAAGAAATAAATTAAAGATTGGTTGGAGTTGAGTGGATAAGCTAAACCCAAATTATTATAGACATTAGATAATAATATATCGTTGTTGTTTTTTTTCTCAATAATTTTTAAACTTTTTTTATAATAGGTTATCGCATTGACTGTGTCAGCTTGTTTATAATAAATAAGTCCAATGTTATTTGAAGTTTCTGCAACACCATCATTATCTTTTATTTTTTCACGTATTTTTAATGCTTTGATATAGAATTTAATTGAAACAGCGTAACTGCTATTGATATAATGTACAGCCCCAATATTGTTATAAGCTTGTGCTTCTGTTTGTTTAAGGGCGTGGTAATCCTCTTTATTTAGCTTTGATACTTTAATTATTTCTAAGGCTTTTTCGCATAAAGGTATAACGGTATCCATGTTCGTCGAGAAAAAATTTTCTGACAGACTTACATAAGCCTTAGCTTTTGAAAGCATTGTTGCTTGACCTTTGATAACTTTATTCAGAGAATCTAACTCATCAGATTGGGAATGTAGAAAAATAGGAAAAAAAATAAGGATGCAGACTTTAAGAAAGTGTAAGTTAATAAAACCTACAGACTTTGAACTAACTGATGTTGAAGTTGATTTTAATAGAATATCGTTTTCCACCTTTTCTTGTTGTATATAGGAATCCCTAAGGTAACATTAAAATTATTAATATAATAACTACCTTCTAGATTTACTTTATTCTGTTTTACTACATTCGTATTTGTTTCAAAATCAAATTCTGTAAAAGGTTTATCTAAAGCTCCTTGGAATACATTAGAAATACTTTTTCCTAAATTGTATTCAAAACCAAGCATGATGTATTTGAAATTGAAGTTAAAACCCAAAGTGTTTACATAATTTAACCCACTAAGTGTAATTTGACTATTTTTTGGTTTTGTTGTATAATGTGCAATCTCATTGCTAGTTGAACTTGAAGTTTCATAAACCATTACCCCAAACTTATAATAGATGTCAAAAAGGATAGTTTTGTTAATGATAGCTGAGTACATCAATCCCATTTTTCCACCAAATAATATACTTTGCTGATTTGCGTTGTATTTAATTTCATAATACATTGAGTCGGTGTTTGGTAAAGTACTCAATGAATCCGAGACAAGATTTGATTTTGACCAATCTTTGTTCATGAAAATTAGATTTAAAGACATGTCTAAAGATAATTTAGACTTATAGTTATCACTTCTTTTCAGAACAAAAGTTTTACCAAGTTCACCGCTATATGAAGATTTATTTGTAACATTTATGGTACTACTTGAATCTGTTTTAATAAAACTAGATGGACTTTGGTTTAATGTAAAATAATCCATTTGAACCAAAGGGTATGAGCCCTTTAGATACCAAAAACCACCAACAAATTTGCGAACTTGTTTTTCATTTTCGTTGAATATTGTAATCCTTTTTGCGTCGGGTAATTTCACTATCGGGTTATTAATAATTCCAGAAACATTGTGTGTTTTGTTTGGACTACATAAACCTAATGCTTTGAGTTTGTTTAATAAGGCAAAATCATTTTTCGCTAAATTATACATTCCATTTATTCTCGAAATAAAACCAATATCCGTTTTTTCACTTTTTGCAGAAGCTAAGCCAATTACTAAACCTTTGCTATTAAAAACCGCACCACCACTATTCCCAGCATTGATATTGATATCAGTTTTTATATAACCATAATCTCTATTAACAGTAAAATCATAACCACTATGCTTTCCACTTAACTGTGTACTTTGGTCACTTAAAGCGGTGCTAAAGTTTCCATCAAAATTGTTTGGGAAGGCTAAGGAAATAAAATCTTCACCTTGGGATGTTGAGTCTGAATTTCCTAATTTTACTGGATTAAACTTGTCCGTATTTAGGTGAATGCTCCCACTATTGTTTATTTTTGATACAATTTGTAGAATTGCACCATCAAAATTACTTGTGTCAATACTTAATAATTTTGCAGTGTAAAGGCTAAAGTCGTTTCGTTCAGGGTCATTAAAAACTTGAACTATAATCGAAACTTTTGAGATATAATTTATTGAATGAAAACCTTCTTGTAAATCTGAACCCTCATAAATTTTTCTACCTTTAAGCAACTTCCCTCTAGTGTCACCATAATCTGTATAATTGGTAACTCCCAAAGCGAATTTTGCTACGTGTTCATTTGTAAAAATAATACCGTCATCACTAACAAAAAAACCACTACCACGTCCCAAATACCCTGAACCAGGTTTTAGTTTTTCTGCAACAGAATCAAACATAATAACTTTCACTACAGAGTTAAAATGTTGAGCAGCAATTTCTTGTGGGTTAATTTTCTTATCTTGCGATAAACCAATAAAGGATATTAAAAAAATAGATAAAACTAAAACGTGTTTCATATAAAATATGTCTTATTTTTTTCTTTTACCTTTTTTCTGATTTACAGGTTGATTTTCTTCCCCAATTGAAATTTTGTTTTCAATCAAATTTTCTTTTACTTCTTTGTTTTTTCTTCTACCTCTTTTTTTCTTTTTCTTTTTTTCTTCCTCTTGGCTCATTTTCAAAGGGAAAATTTTACTTTCTGAGAAACCAAAGTTTGAATTTGAAAGATTGGAGATGAGATTTTCTGTAGAATTAACTTTCAAAAAAGCTAAAAGAAAACATGATAATACGATTAAATTTTTCATGACATAAAGTTTAAATAGTGAGAATGTATTAATTCTAATGCAATAATAGTGTTTTTTTTTCAAATATCAAAATTTCTAAGCACTTATAAAGTTCTTAGTCTAAAATTCTAATAAATTTTTTATTTTTTGAATTTAATTTATATAGATAAAAAAAGTATTTTTGTAAGAAAAGTTAAGCATGAAAATCTTATTAATTGTTATCGGTTTTTTTTTCATTGGGTTCAATATTTTTGCGCAAGACAAAGATATAAAAACTGCTTTTTCAAATCTTGAAGCTGGAAAATATACTGAAGCATTAAAAAATTTGAGTTTATTTAAAAATGATAACAGCGATTTATTTTTAGGGATTCAAGATGATAAACTAAAAAAACAAATAAATAATGCTGAAAGTATCAGTCTTTATTACTTTATAAGAACAAAATTATTTTTAAATTTCACTGAAAAAAAGAATTTAGATAGTGCTTTTTATTCGATTAACGATACCGAAAGAGAGTTGTTGAAGTATAAAAAATTAGACGAGACAGATTATGATAGATCAACTGATATTTACAAAAACAGTCTTGATCATTGTGGGATTTTAAAAACCCAAATCGAAGAAAATTTGTTATCATTTTACACTGCAGATAAAAATTTAAGTAAATACGAAGAGTTTTTACAAAAATTTCCAACATCAAAAAATTATTCTGTTGTTGAGTTATTGCGTGAAAATTATATGATAGATGAAGGTTTTTCAGAAAAAGATATTAAAAAACTGAAACAATGTTTGACTTTATTCCCAAAAACTACAAGAAAAGAAGAAATTTTAAAATTTATTGAAAACTTCATCATTGATAAAGCTCTTGCATCTTTAAAAGTTGTAGAATTGGAGGAAGCTTTGAAGATATATCCAACTACATTGAGAAGAGCTGAGGTTGAACATAAAATTGAAAACATTCAAATTGACGAAATGATTGCTTCAAAAGATAAAGCAATTCTCCAATACTGTTTGACGCAATTTCCAAATTCTGCCAGAAGAGTGGAAGTTGAAAGGTTAATTGAAAACATGGAAATTGATGAGCTTTTAAAAGAGAAAGATATTTTTAAACTTCAAGTTGCTGTTATGAAATACGCTAATTCACCACGCAAACTTGAAATTGAAAGTGCAATTGAAGAAGCAGAAATTAAAGGAGCAATGACAGCACAATCTATTCCAATGTTACAAAGTGTTTACCAAAAATATGCTTCACACAGTTTAATTCCAGAAGTACTAAATTTGATTGAAAAGCTTGAAATAGATGAAGCAGTTTCCTCAAAAAACAAAACTAAAATTTCATCTTGTATAAAAAAATATCCAAATTCTGTACGTATCGATGAACTAACAGAAGCTTTAAAAGGATTATAACTAGGGTTTTTTGATTTATGGTTTCAGAAAAATCCAATTTTCACCCTAAAAACAAACATCGTTTTTCATACAATTTCAAAGAACTTTGTCAATCTTTTCCAGCATTAATTCCTTTTATTTCAATAAATAAATTTGGAAATGAATCAATTGATTTTGCAAATCCACAAGCTGTAAAAACCTTGAATAAGGCTTTACTTCATTATTTTTACGGAATCAAAAATTGGGATATTCCCGAAAACCAACTTTGCCCACCAATTCCTGGAAGAGTTGATTATCTTCATTATTTAGCTGATGAGCTTTCTCTTTTAAATAATGGAAAACTTCCTCAAGGAAATAAAATTAAACTTTTAGACATAGGAACAGGAGCAAATTGTATTTATCCCTTACTTGGAAACAAAGAATACGATTGGAATTTTGTTGCCGCTGATAGTGATTTAAAGTCCTTAGAATCAGCTAAGAAAAATAGTAAAGAAATTAACAAAAAAGAAGAACGTATTGTCTTACGTTTACAAAAAAACACCAATCACATTTTTAAAGATATTATTCAGCAGGACGAAAAATTTGATTTCACACTTTGCAATCCTCCATTCCATGATTCTTTGGAAGCTGCAAGAAAAGGGACAGAACGAAAATGGAAGAATTTAGGGAAAACAATTGAAACCTTGAACTTTGGAGGACAAAATAATGAGTTGTTTTGTGAAGGTGGAGAAGCTTTATTTGTCAAAAAAATGATTGATGAAAGTGTTTTATTTTCAAAAAACTGTCTTTGGTTTTCAACTTTAGTTTCAAAAAAATCTAATTTACCTTTTATTTATAAAAACTTAAAAAAAGTGAATGCTTTTGAAGTTAAAACTATTGAAATGCTTCATGGACAAAAAACGACACGCATTGTTTTGTGGACTTTTTTGAATTGTGATGAGCAAAAAAAGTGGGTGAAAACTCGCTGGCTTTAATAAAAATAAATAAGCACAGCATACCTCAAAATTTTTCCGAAGCACATAAAAAAGAATGTAAGCCACAAAGCGGTTTTAAGAAAGCCAAGAGCAATAAGTAAAGGATCTCCGATAAAAGGAATCCAAGAAAAGAAAGCTCCATAAAAACCATATTTTTGAAATTGAATCAAGAATTTGTTTTGAAAATTGACCTTTTTCAGGAAAATTTTGTTTCCGTAATAGCCTAAAAAATAGTTTGTTGTTCCACCCAAACAATTTCCAAGGGAAGCAATAAGAAGTAAAGTTAGAGGATCAAATTGTTCTAAAGAGAGAAAATAAAGAAGTATAAGTTCCGAACTAAAAGGTAAAATGGTAGCGGCTAAAAAGCAAATGAGAAATAAACCAATTAAACCGTAAGATTCAAAAAAAATCTCAGAAGATTCAAGCATCTTTCAAGAAACTAAGCATCGTTCTAACATCAATTAAATCTTGTTTTTTTAAAGTGATTGTTTGAATAATTTCTTGATGTGCATTTTCTTCGTTTAATGTTTGTCCAAGTGCATCAATAACTTTTGAATCACCCGAATAAACTAAGTCTTTTCCATCTTTTCCAACGCGATTTAAACCACCGACAAAGGCTTGATTTTCAATTGCTCGAGCAACAAGTAATGATTTCCAATGGTGTGAACGTTTTTCTGGCCAATTGGCAACATACAAGCACAAATCGTAATCAATTTCACCACTTGTATCTATTTTGTTGCGGGAAATTTCAGGAAAACGTAAGTCAAAACAAATTTGAAGGTTAATTTTCCATGATTTATATTCTACAATAACTTGTTTTTTCCCAGAAGTAAAATATTCATCTTCTTTGGCTAAGGAAAATAGTTTGCGTTTGTCGTAAAGCGTATAAGTATCATCAGGAAAAACAAAAATACCACGGTTAAAAAAAACATTGTTTTCTTTTGCGATAAAAGAGGTGAAAATCGCTGCTTTCTTTTTTTTAGCTTGATTTTTCAGCCAGTTTAAAGCTAAAGAATTATCCATTTCTTCAGCTAATTCCATAACGTTCATTGAAAAACCCGTATGGAACATTTCGGGCAAAACAATTAAATCACTTTGCTCGATTTGTTCTAATAAACCCTCAAAATGAGCTAAATTTTGCGATTTGTCTTCCCAAAATTGAGTTGTCTGTACAAGGCTAATTTTTAAATCTTGCATAATTTGTCTGCTGCTTGTTCTAAGGTTAAATTGTCTTTTGCGAAACAAAATCGCAAAATCTGATTGTCTTCGTTTGTTTTATAGAAAACCGACATTGGAATCGCTGCTACTCCATGATTTTTGACTAAATCAACAACAAAATCTGTGTCTTTTTGTGATGTGATTTCTTTGTATGAAAGCGACTGAAAAAAACTTCCTTCTGAAGGCAAGATTTCGAATCTACTAGTCTTAATCAATTTTCTAAAATAATCGCGTTTTTCTTGGTAAAATTTACCTAATTGGCTTACATCAATCACTTGTAAATAATTTGCCAAACTCACTTGTGCAAAATTGTTTACTGAAAAAACTAAAAATTGATGTACTTTCTTAATTTCATTCATAATTATTTCAGGAGCAATTAGATAGCCTAGTTTCCAACCTGTAATGTGAAATGTTTTGCCAAATGAAGAAACAATAATTGCTCTTTCTCTAATTTCGGGAATAGAATTGATCGAAATGTGCTTTTGTTCAAAAGTAATGTATTCATAAACTTCATCTGAAAGCAAATAGATGTGTGGATTTTTTTCAAAAATCTGTTTTAAATTCTCTATATCATTGAGAGTTAATATTTTCCCAGATGGATTGTGAGGATTATTTATAATTAAAAGTTTTGTTTTAGAATTTATTGCTTTTTCAAGTTTGTTCCAATCTAAAGTAAAATCTTTTTCGAGTGAAACGTGAACACATTTTCCTCCGACCAAATCAACAGCAGGAACATAACAATCGTAAGCAGGGTCAATGATAACAACTTCATCGTCTTTAAACACCAAAGCTTGAATAGCAGTAAAAATGGCTTGAGTTGCTCCGGCGGTAACCAAAACTTCAGTTGAAAGTAAATCCCGTTGATATTGAGTTTTTGTGAGTTTAATAATTTCATCAATCAACAAAGGATTTCCTGCCATTGGAGCATATTGATGAAGGTTTTTAGATAAGTTTTCCTTAAAGATTTCAATTAATTTTTCATCAACAGGAAAATTTGGAAAACCTTGAGCCAAATTGATTGCTCCATAATCCAATGCCATTTTTGACATAGTGGAGAAAATTGTTGTTCCTACGCTGGGAAGTTTTGATTGCATTTTTGAATGTTAATTAATTACAAACAGGAATTTCTTTGTTATCAAAGACGTCAATATCCTTTTTGTATTTTGTCATTAAGTCTCTTTTTTGCTCGCAGCTTAAATCTCCTTCAAGAGTTGAGTAATCCCAACTTCTGTTGTGTGAAGGAATTGATTTAAAGTTACGCACCACAAATTCAATCCATTTTCGTTTGTCGGATTCGCCAATTGTTGGACTTGGGAATAAAAATTCATTGTTTAAGTCGTGTAAACTTGAAGTCAAACAAGTTGATTTTTCATAATTTTCAAAAAAGACATCAAAGCTATTTTTTTCACCTAGTTGTTCTAAAATTTTGAAATAATCACTTAAAGTATTGAGTTGATTTGAACTCAATTTACAAGGGTTTTTAATTTTTTTGAGTAAATTATTTTTCAAATCATTTTTAATTTTCTCAGCAATTAAAATATCACTTTTTTCAAATCGCCTTGAAAAATAACTTAAATCACCATTTGATAGAAACATTTTTAATTGAAATTCATCTTCTTTGACAACTTCCTGCATGCCACCAATTGCGTGAAGTTTAGAAATAAATTGGTCTGTATCAAGTTCTTGTTTTTTGTTTTTCAATGATTTCAAAGCGTTTTTTTGCCAATTTTTATCTTTCGAACAGTGTTTTATAATGGATTTCTGATACGTTTTATTTTCAAAAATCTCTTCTTTGGCAATAGAATAACTTAACTCATAATTTAATTCATCACTAGCAGGAATTTTCATCAAAATATCATGTAATTTTTTGTCAGAAATAAGTAGTTTTTTTGTTCCAGTAATGTGTTTTAATAAATCTTCTCGTGCGTTGGCTAATTTTGTTAAATTCAACTTAGAAAAATCTGAATATTCAAACCCATTTTCTTCCAAGGGATAGTGAACTAAAAAGCTCTCTCTCTTAAAAGTTGAAAAAACACCTACCGTTTCATTTTTATAAGCAACAGCAAAATGGTCGCGTTTTTTAGAGCGTTTGATTTTTAATTCTTTAAGAAAATCATCTAAATCAGCATCTTTATTGCACGGAAATTCAAAAATCTCAATCATTGATTTTCCATCACTTACAGAAGCATAAATGGCATAATCGTAGGATACATTTCTGTTTACTGGTCCAGATTGTCTGTTTAAAGTAAAAATTCCATTTTGACGTGTAAATGTTCTAATTTCCTTTAATTCAAAAAGTAAGTTTTGCTGTTTTCCCGCGTGAATAAAAGTATAGTTTTGGGAATCGATAACGCTTTTTGTAACGAATGATCCATTACATGATTGCAGTATAAAAATTAAAATCAAAAGGGAGTAAAGTACTTTTTTCATGACTCTGAGAAATAAATTTCGTCTTCTTGTAGCAAGGAATCTCCTCGCATTTTCAAAAATAATTGCGTTAAAGCCAAGACATCTTTTTCACAATACGTTTTAATTCGCTCTAATCCAGATGCGTAAATATCTTTTTCATTTTGATAATAAACTCTAGCAACATCGGCTCCAGAAATATCATCTTTTGGTGTTGGAATTCCGAAAACGTGACACAAAAGAGAAAGCGAAGTATAAGCTTTGTAATCGCCAAATTTCCATAACTCCATTGTGTCTAAATGAGCAATTTCCCACGGTTTTTTACCAGCAATATCAAGTGTAAAAGGAAGTTTCATTCCGTTTATTAATAATCTTCTACAAATGTATGGAAAATCAAATTCTTTGGCATTGTGTCCGCATAAAATATGGTAAGGAGTATTGTAATTTTCATCCAATAATTTCACGAATCCTTTTAATAAAGTTTCTTCGTCATCATGGTAAAATGATTTTAAACGTAATTGTTTTCCTGTTCTACTTTCACGAACAAAACCAACAGTGATACAAATTATTTTACCAAATTCAGCTAAAATTCCACCTGTTTGCTTAAAAACTTCTTCGTGAATTTCGTCTTCAGTTTTATTTTTAAAATTTTCATCTGAGCTGATACTCGCAAATTTACTTCTGTTTTTTAGAGCAAATAACTTTTTTGAAGTTTCGTCCATTTCAGTAAAAGATGAGGTTTGTGGAACGGTTTCGATATCGAGGAATAATACTTTTTCGAGTTGAACTTTTTCTAACATAGTTTTAAATTTGATTTAGGTTTATTGTAATATGAAATTAAGAAGAAAAATTGAAATAGCAAATAAAATTACAAGAGTTTTTAAATGATTTTGTTTTGTATCGCAAAGAACAGCAAAGAAAAACGAAGAGTTCGCAAAATTTTTTTGTTATCTCTTAGCGTTCTTAGCGAAAACTTGGCAGAACTTTGCGATACAAAACCCCAAAATCCCAAATTTCATGAAACAAACTTATATCCAACACCGCGAATACTATGAAAATGCATAGGGTTTTTTGGATCTTTTTCGAAAATTTTTCTAAAAGCTAAAATGTAATTGTCGATTGTTCTCGAAGTTGGATATTGATCGTCTTTCCAAAGTGCATCCAAAATTTCTTCACGAGAAACGACTAAGTTTTCTTTAGAGTGGAATAATTTTAAGAATTCAATTTCACGTTTTGTAAGTTCCGTTTGAAAATTTTCTTTGTTGTTTTTAACTATGAAAGTTGTAAAATCGATTTCAAAATCACCAATTTTAATGTGACTTAACAATTCATTTTGATTTTCAACTCCATCGATTAAAATCTGAACTCTTAAAAGCAATTCTTCTAAATCAAAAGGTTTTGGTAAATAATCGTTTGCTCCTAATTTTAAGCCTAAAATTCGATCTTGTGTTGTGCCTTTAGCTGAAAGAAATAAAATGGGAACTTTTGAATATTTACGAATTTCCTTGCAAATTGTTAAACCGCTGACTTCTGGTAACATCACATCTAAAATCACCAGAGAAAATTTATCCATATCTGAAGCTTGTAAAAAAGCTTCTGTGCCATGTTGAATGGTGTCAACTGAAAAACCTTCTAACTCAAGATTCATCTTGATTAAATCAGAAAGACTTTCTTCGTCTTCTATGAGGCAAATGGATTTCATTAAAAGTTAATTTTAACAAATTTAAGAATGTTTTTTATTTCTCATCAATCTAACTTTTTTCAGATCCACATAAAAGTTTGGATCAAGAAGCAATTTTTGTTTTTTATTCCAATTTCCACCATTTTTCCATTCTGTTCTTGGCTCAATAAAATCACTATTGGAAATTTTAACTTTCATATCAAATTGCTCTACACAGTTTGACCAACGATAATAAAGTTGTCCTTTTTTTACTTTGTATTCTAAAATTGGAAGCTTATTGGTTCGCAAATATTGGTCAAAAATTTTTGAAAAATTGATTCCTGTAAAATTAGAAATGTAGGTTTCAATTTGTTCGGTCGTTACCGTTTTATGATAAAAATCTTTGTTTAAGCCACGAAGTAAAAGTCTAAATTTTTCATCGTTTTGAATGATTTGTCTAATGGTGTGAATCATATTTGCGCCCTTGTAATACATATCACCACTTCCTTCGTTTCTCACATCATATTTACCAATAATTGGTCTATCATTTTTGATGTTTTTACGAAGACCAATCACATATTCGTTTCCTGCTTGTTTTCCATAGAAAGATTCTGTAAAAAGTGTCTCCGAATAATTGGTAAAGGACTCGTGAATCCACATATCGGCAACATCTTTTGATGAAATATTGTTTCCAAACCATTCGTGTCCGCTTTCGTGAACAATGATAAAATCCCATTTTAAACCCCAACCAGATGAACTCAAATCCTTTCCGTAATACCCATTCTGAAAACCGTTTCCGTAAGCGATGCCACTTTGGTGTTCCATTCCCAAATACGGAGATTGAATGAGTTTGTATGTGTCTTCGTAAAAAGGATAAGGACCAAACCAGTTTTCAAAACTTTGAAGCATATTTTTTACTTGTTTAAATTGCTCTTTTGCTTTTTCAAACTCGTAATCCAAAACCCAATATGAACAAGTTAATTCTCCTTTTTCACCCGAATAATTTTCAGTCCAATTGACATAATGACCAATATTTGGAATGATGTTGTATGAATTTATTGGATTTTTCACCTTCCAAGTTACAGCTTTTTTGTGGTTTTGTTGTTCAAAACTTGAAAGTCTTTTTCCATTTGAAACAGCTTGTAAAAAGGTTGAGATTGTCATTGTTAGCTCAGAACCATCTTCTGGTTCATCAGCTCCATAATCTTTACAAGGAAACCAAGAACTTGCTCCAATTCCTTGACAAGCGACTGACATCCAGGGACGACCTAATTTATCTCTTCCCCAAATCCAACCACCATCCCAAGGTGGATTTTTAGCTTCTTTTGGTGTTCCTGAATAGTAAATATAGATGTTGTGATTTCTATTTTCATTTAATTTTGATTCAAAGTCGATATAATAAATATCCCCTAATCGAGTTGCTTTCAATTTTTTTCCCTCAAAAATAACGGAATCAATTACTAGTGGATTTTGTAAATCAATTTGTATTCTTTTTTGTTCCGATAAAACAGAAAAATAGATCTTTGAACTACCTTTGATTGTTTTTGAATCAAAATCTGGTTCAACAGATATTTCGTATTTTTCTACATTCCACCAAGCTCTTTCGGGAGTATTTGAACCCATTAAAGAATCTTGTTGCGTGAATTTTTGTGCAAAAAATAGACTAGGGAAGAATAAAAATAGAAGTGTTTTCATGTTTCAAATATAATATTTGTTACTGATGTAATTAATAAAAATTTAAAACTAAAAAGACACTTCTATCCACTATTCAAACTATAATCTATAAAAAATTTAACGATGTCCTTTTCCATGTCCTCCTTTATGACCACCACCTTTTCCTGAATTTCCTTTATTGTGATGTTTAACTGGCGATGATTTTTGATGTGTTCGGTAAGGAGAAACTTGCTTTTTATGAGCATTTTTGTTTTTTATAATTACTTGCTTGCCATGGTAATTTTTATACTTTGCATATTTAACTTTATGAGATTTAAAGTGTAAATATGGACTAGGTCCATTAAGGACAACCTTGTACCCAGAATAGATATCGTAGTGATTACACCAAGAAGGTAAGGATGAAACCCAAATCCATTGATTCCCATGAAAATAAATGTACTTGCGGTCTGGTACACTGTAATACATTTCAATGTCAGGCAAATAATAATATTCTACGTAATCGTAGCCTACTGGACCCCAAACTGGTTGCGTATTCAAATTAATGTTTACACTAATTTGGGATTTTACTTCCGGAGATAATAACAAACATGCTATGATTCCCCAAGTTATAGCGAACTTTTTCATGACACTTTATTTTAATTTATAAAGTGTATGACAATAGTTGTTCCTAGAATTTTTAATTAAATATATAATTGATTGTCAATGTATTAAATAAAATTATTAGGTTTAGTATTTCCCATAATGGAAAGGATTTTTCCATTTTGAAAGTTATTTAAAAACAAAAGCCTTAAATTTTCGAAGAAAAATAAGGCTTTAAGTTACTAATTTAGTTTGAATATATCTTGTTAAGTAATTATCCAAGACGTATTTATTTTGTAAAAGTGTGATTTATATAATTTTATACAAAAGTTGTGTAACTATATCCATCTCTTGTTTAGCTAATTTTGTCATGTAAAAGACTAGGAATTCTTCCTATATCTAATAAATAAAATCATATGATAAAGTATTTAATGATCTTGAGCGTACTAGCTTTAGCTGCTTGTAACAATTCAAAGACAAAAGAAGATTTGGCCATTGAGGCAATAGAACAAGACAAAGAGATTCTTCAGGAAACAATCGATTCAGAGGACGCTGTAAGTGTGGAAACAACAAATAATCATGTCTATTCTACTTCTAGTCCAAGTGGTGCCCCAAACCAAAACACAAGCACGGAGACAACAAACACTTCAGAGACTACTGAGAAAAAGAGAATGAGTAATAAGACAAAAGGAGCATTAATTGGAGCTGGAGCTGGTATAGTTGGCGGTGCTGCAACAGGTGCAGCTGTCAGCAAAAAAAACAAAGGAAAAGGAGCTGTGGTAGGAGGTCTTATCGGTGGTGCTGTTGGAGCAGGCGTAGGTTATGGAATAGGTGCAAAAAAGGATAATGATACACTTAAATGAAAACCAGTTTTATGGGCTCGAAGGCGATGCAAGGCGACTAATTGTTCATTTTTTATAAATTGAATAAATACAACGTTCTGTTTTTCCGAACTCTAAAAAAGTAATATCTAGTAATTGATGATGTACAAACATTTTTCAACATAATTCATACAAAACTGACATCTTCCGACATTATGGTAATCTATCCCAGATAGTCTCTATAACTTACTATCAATAAAAGATAGATTAGATGGAACGAGAAAGAAAAGTATCGATTGAGCACAGTAAAAAGATGTTGAATAAACTAGGTTTATTTTCAAATACAACAGGATATAATTTAGAAATTCCGCACACCAAAATCGCACACCTCAATTTTATACCGTAAAATTTACCCTTAATAATCCTTGATTCTTTAAAAAGAAATAGCCCCAACTTTCCGAAGAAAATTGAGGCTTTAATCTTCCTGTAAGAGGTGGAAGCCAACCTACAAGCTTTTTTAGACAAAAAATGAGTCAATCTCTTGACTCATTCATAGCTATTTGGTACCCAGGGCGGGAATCGAACCCGCACTCCTTGCGAAACTGGATTTTGAATCCAGCGCGTCTACCAATTCCGCCACCTGGGCATTTATTCTTTCCATTTAGTCTACCTCCCGATAGCTTTCGGAACCGCCACCTAGGCATTTAATTCTAAATGTGAATTGGAAGTGCAAAAGTAATAGAATTTTTATAATTTTTAAAGCATTTTCAAAAAAAAGACATTTTATTCACTTTTTTGAAATTCTTATCGTTAATTTGTAAGTTCTTACACTTCAAAAAATGTCTAAAATTTTAATAAAAAATATCAAAGGTCTTGTTCAAGTTGGTGAAAATTTGCCAATTGTTGTAAAAGGTTCTGAAATGAATAAACTTCCAATCATTGAAAATGCTTTTTTGGCTATTGAAAACGATATCATTGTTGAATATGGAACAATGGAAGAATGGGGAGGAATTACTGATTGGCGAGGAGTTGAAGTCATTGATGCAGAAGGAAAATACGTTTTACCAGCATTTTGTGATTCACATACGCACATTGTATTTGCAAAATCACGCGAGGAAGAATTTGTTGATAGAATTAAAGGCTTGACTTACGAAGAAATTGCTTTAAAAGGGGGAGGAATTTTAAATTCAGCGAGAAGACTAGGCGAAAAATCAGAAGATGAACTTTTTAATGAAGCCATGAAACGTGTTCGTTTGGTTAATTCTTATGGAACGGGGGCTTTGGAGATAAAATCAGGTTACGGATTGAGTGTGGAAGCGGAATTAAAAATGTTGCGCGTTATCAAACGAATTAAAGAAACTGTTTCTTTTCCTTTGAAAGCAACTTTTTTAGGAGCGCATGCTTTTCCTAAAGAATATAAAGAAAATCACCGTGGATATATTGATTTGATTGTCAATGAAATGCTGCCAAAAATTGCGGAAGAAAAATTAGCGGATTACATCGATGTTTTCTGCGAGCGAAATTATTTTTCTTTAGAAGAAATGGAAGAAATTTTACTTGCAGGAAAGAAGTATGGTTTGGTACCAAAAGTTCATGTCAACCAATTTTCAATTATGGGTGGAGTTGCCAAAGCAATTGAACTCGGAGCTTTATCGGTAGATCATTTGGAGGAAGTTTCTGACGAAGACATTGAAGCCTTAAAAAAATCGACTTGTATGCCGACTTTATTGCCTAGTTGTTCGCATTTTATCTCTATTCCTTTTGCAAATGCACGAAAAATGATTGATGCTGGTTTGCCAGTCGCTTTGGCAAGTGATTTTAATCCTGGAACTACGCCAACTGGAAATTTGCAGACTGTTTTAAGTTTGGCTTGCGTTAAAATGAAAATGACTCCAGAAGAAGCAATCAACGCTTTGACAATTAATGCAGCTTATGCAATGGGAATTTCAGAAACGCATGGAAGCATTTCTTTAGGGAAAAAAGCACAGCTGTTGATAACAAAAGAAATTCCTTCTTTGGCCTATGTTCCTTATGCTTTTGGAGATAATCACATTGAAAAAACGATTGGTTTTTGATGAAAAAACAAAAGATAATTGTTAGTGTAACGAATGATTTAGTTGTAGATCAACGAGTCCATAAAGTGTGTACTTTTTTGCACGAAAATAATTTTGAGGTAACTTTAGTTGGAAGAAAATTAAATGACAGTTTAGAAGTCAAGCGTATTTACAAAACAAAAAGATTTAAACTGCTATTTAATAGAGGGTCACTGTTTTATGCTAACTATAATATTCGTTTGTTTTTTTATTTATTGTTTCAAAAAGCAGATGTTTTTTTATCAAATGATTTAGATACTTTATTGCCAAATTTTCTTGTTTCAAAATTAAAAAAAATCAAATTGGTTTATGATTCGCATGAATATTTTACTGAAGTTCCAGAATTAATTGGCAGACCAAAAGTGAAACGTTTTTGGGAAAAGATTGAGGGATCTATTTTTCCGAAATTGAGACATGTTTATACAGTGAATCAGAGTTTAGCAGAACTGTTTTCAACTAAATACAAAGTTGATGTTTTGGTTGTGAAAAATGTTCCTAATTACATTGATAATATTGAAGGAGAAAAGAACAGTATTCCAACAGTTTTTTATCAAGGGGCTTTAAATAAAGATAGAGGTTTAGAAGAATTGATTTCAGCATTTTCATTTTTAGAAAACATTCAACTTCAAATTGCTGGTGATGGAGACATTGTAGCAGATTTAAAAAAATTAGTTTCAAAATTAAATTTAGAAAATAAAGTCACATTTTTAGGTAAAATTCCTTTTCATGAATTGAGAAAATATACACTTAAAGCACATTTAGGAGTTACACTTGAAAAAGCAACTAATTTGAATTATCACTTTGCTTTACCGAATAAATTGTTCGATTATATTTCATGCAATTTGCCAGTTTTAGCATGTGATTTACCAGAAATTAAAAATATAGTTGAAAAGTATGAAATTGGTTTAACTATTTCAGAAATTAAAGCAGAAATAATTGCCGAAAAAATCCAATTTATGTTGGCCGATACTGATAAAATGAATTTTTGGATTGAAAATACAAAGATAGCTTCTAAAGAATTGAATTGGGAAAATGAAATTGAGGTTTTAAAGAAAATTTACCTCATTTAGTTTTATAGTTTTTCAGAAAAATACCCAATTTGTAAAAATTGAAAAGCTTTAGATTGACTATAGCGTTTACAAACAAAAAGTGAAGTAAAGGTTTTGTCAAATTAAATGTAAAACCTACAATTCCAGTAAGGTTTTTTTGTTTGATCTTGTTGTAATAACTTATTAAACTTACATTTTCGGCAAACAAATCTCTAGATTCAATTCGTTTATAAATCGAAATTAAATTAACGATTCCTTGTTCCGTTTTTTTGAGAAAATTTTCATTTGTTTCAATATCGCCATTAAGAACAGGATTTTCCACATGCATGATTTCAATTTTATCGTTGCTTAAATGAAAACCAAACAAGGTATCTTCATGTCCATATAAAACCAAACGTTCATCAAATTTGATTTTTTCTAAAACATCATTTTTAATTAAGAAATTATTTGTCATGAAAGATTTATTTGGAACTAACTTGCGTTCCTCAGCAGTCTTACTTTCCTTAAAATAACCATTTTTCCAACTCAATCTTTGTTTTCTAGATGGACAAATTTCTGGATAAACTCTTCCACCACAGATTACTTTGAATTCATTTTTATTTATTTCTTCAATGTAATTTTTAAGAAATAAATCATTTACAATTAGTGAATCGCAGTCTAAAAACAAAAGATTTTCAAAATTTATGTATTCTAAAAAGAGGTTTCTAATTTTAGCGCGACCTACATTTTTAGTTAGTTGAATTTGCTTGATGTTTTTATGTTCAAAACGATTAATTTTTTGAAAATTTTCATTCGAACAATCATCAATTAAGATTAATTCATAAGCAATGTTTAATTGATCTCCTTGTGAAATTAGCTTTTCAACTAAGGAACGAACATCAAAATTATAAACAGGAATACAAATGCTTAACATCAATCAATTATTGTGATACAAACTTATGGATTTAAATTTACTTTGTGTTAAAAAAAGTTAAGCATTGTTGAAATACAATTTGTTTCACATACATTCGTTGACTCAAGTACAGTTTAAAAGCTTTAATGAAAAAAATTCGAATAAATTTTATTGTTGTATTGGTGAGTTTGGCAATGATTGCTTTACTTTTCATTCAATTGTTTCAAACAGCGCAATTGTACGATAGAAAATCGACTCAATTTAAAAACCACGTTCAAACTTTGTTGGATAGAATTGCTGTTCACCATGAAAAAGCAGACGACATTCGCAAGTATTTGCAAGTTGTAAACAAAGATTTTAGCGGACAATACAAAGACATTTTAAAAGAAGAATTTCAAAATTTATTAGCAGCTCAGGAATCTATTTCAATAAAAGATACGACTATTTTAGAAAATGGAGAATTGAAAAAATTCTTGATTATCAAAGGAAAATCATTTGATTCTTTGTCTGGTTTGACAGCCGAACACCGTGTTTTGGCTCGAGATGTAAGACACATCAGACAATTGTTTAACAAAGATGCTGGTGTTTTACCTAATAATGATTCGACCTCCGTTGCCATTCAATTGGATCAACGTGTAATGCAACAGATTTTCAAAAAAGCGAAATTCATCAATGAAATGATGGTCGAAGCTTTTAAGGACAATGTGTACGACGATCCTTCAAAGCGAATTGATGTTGAGTTTTTGGATTCGGTGATTGCTTATGAAATGAAGCACGCGAATTTACCAATGGAATACGAATATATGTTGGTTGATGGTCAAGATGAGCCAATCAAATTTAAGTTTGAACCAAATAAATACAAAAGAAACATTGATAGTTTAAAAGCTTCAAAAACGACTTTGTATCCACAAAATATTTTGGACGAAAAAATAAGTTTGTTCTTACGATTTCCATCAGAAAATGCTTTCGTTTTCAAAGAAATGGGTTCGATGTTGATTGTAAACATTGGCCTAGTTCTTTTGATAGTTGTTGCTTTTTCATTCATGTTTAAAACCATTTTAACTCAAAAAAAATTGAGTGAGATGAAAAATGATTTCATTTCAAACATGACTCATGAATTTAAAACACCAATTTCGACCATTTCGCTCGCTTGTGAAGCTTTAAACGATTCGGATATGGTAAACGATAAATCGCAACAATCTTCGCCTTTTATCAAGATGATTGCCGATGAGAACAAACGTTTGGAAGTGTTGGTGGAACGAATTTTACAAAGTGCTGTTATTGATCGTGGAGATAAGTCGGAATTAAACTTTAAACAAGAAAAATTAAACTTAAATGAGATTGTGATTCAAATTTGTAACAATGCACAATTTCGCGTTACGAATTTGAATGGACATGTAACAAAACATCTTCCACATGAACAAATTTTTATCATGGGAGATCGCGTTCATACGACAAATATCATTTCAAACTTAATTGATAACGCAATAAAATATAGCAAAGATGCTCCGAAAATTGATGTTTATCTCAAAAAGGAAAATCAAAAAATACTTTTGTGTGTAAAAGATCACGGAGTTGGTATTGCAAAAGAACACATTGATAAAATCTTTGATAAATTGTATCGTATTCCAACAGGAAACCTTCACAATGTAAAAGGTTTTGGTCTTGGTTTGAGTTATGTAAAAGCAATCGTTAAATTAAACAATTGGAATATTTTAGTAAAAAGTAAAGTCAACGATGGCTCAACATTTACTTTAGTTATGCCACAAATAAAATAAGATTATGGAAAACAAAATGAACATCTTACTTGCTGAAGACGACGATAACTTAGGGTTATTGTTGCATTCCTTTTTGAAATCAAAAGGCTTTCAGGTTGAATTAGCTCGAAATGGAAAACAAGCCTTTGAACGTTTTAATCAAGCTCGTTTTGATTTCTGTATTTTTGACGTGATGATGCCAGAAATGGACGGTTTTACTTTAGCAAAAGAAATTCGTGAAATAGATAAAAAAGTTCCAATTTTATTTTTGACAGCAAAATCCATGAAGGAAGATAAACTGGAAGGTTTTGCTATTGGTGCGGATGATTACATGACCAAACCATTTGCCATGGAAGAATTATTGGCTCGAATCGAAGCAATTATGCGTCGTGTTGAAACGACACAAACAGTCGAGGACGATGTGTTTATGGTTGGGAAAATCAAGTTTGATGCTCAATCTCGTTTGCTTTATACTCAAGGAGATCCAACAAAATTGACAACTAAAGAAAATCAATTGTTGAAGTTGTTGTGTAAAAATCAAAATGAAATCTTAGACCGTCAGGCGACTTTGAGAGCAATTTGGGGCGATGATAATTATTTCAACGGAAGAAGTATGGACGTTTATATCGCAAAATTAAGAAAGTTATTGCGAGAAGATGAACGCATTGAGATTATGAATGTGCACGGAAAAGGTTTTCAATTAATTGTGAAATAAGGTTTATCTCTTACTTTTTTTCTACCATAAAAAAAGTAACAAAAAAATCACCGCTTGGAATACTTAGCTAAAAATATTTCATTTTAACTTAAAAGAAAACAAACTCACTGCGTTCAGACACTGTTTTCTTTTTTGCGTCAAAATTCATATTTTCTTAACGCTCTTTATTCCTATGCGGGTTGAGAACTTCTATTTCCATTAACTTTTGCGACCCTGCGTCTTGCGAGAAAACATAAAAAGAGTTTTTGCGAACTTGGCGTTTTTCTTCGCTTAACTTTGCGTTAAAAACTTAACGTAATAATCTTTGAATATCTGAAAAATTATTTTTGTTAATATTTTAACACTTTCTTTTTTGTGTTTCCAAAACTTGGCTATACATTTGTAAAAAATTAAAACCATGGAAATCACGGAAGAATTAAAGGATAAACTTCAAAAAATTCAAGAGAAATACGATGCAATTGGACAAGATTACAATTCGTATTTGGATTGTTTGTTGTATCAAGACACTTTAAAATACTGGGATTATATTCAAGTTGATACTTTATTGAGTTTACAAAAACCACGTACAAATTTTCCTGATGAGGTGATTTTCATCATGTATCATCAAATTACGGAGCTTTATTTTAAATTGGCTTTGAGGGAATTTGAACAAATTGGTGAAAAAGAAAACATTGAAGCGAAGTTTTTTATTGAACGTGTAACACGTATTAACCGTTATTTTGAGGCTTTAACAAAAAGTTTTGAGATTATGATTAACGGAATGGAAAAAGAACAATTCTTGAAATTCCGAATGGCTTTACTTCCTGCAAGTGGTTTTCAATCGGCACAATACCGCAAAATTGAAATGTATTCTACGGATTTTGTGAACTTAGTGCACAAAGATGTGCGTACAAAATTTTCGGGAGAAGAAGCGATCGAAACACTTTTTGAACACATTTATTGGAAAGAAGGAGCTACAGATTTAGCTACAGGTGCAAAAACTTTGACTTTAATTGAATTTGAAAACAATTACCGCGAAGAATTTATCCGTTTGGGTGAAAAAGTGCGAAGCAAAAATTTATGGCAATCATTTTTACGTTTAAACAAAGAAGACCAAACCAACCCAAAAGTGATCCAAGCTTTAAAGCAAAACGATGTAAACGTAAACATCAATTGGCCTTTGGTGCATTATAAATCTGCTGTAAGTTACCTGCAAAAAGACCCAAGTGATATCGCTGCTACTGGTGGAACAAATTGGCAAAAATATTTACCTCCAAGATTCCAAAAACGTATTTTTTACCCTCAAATTTGGACCGAAAACGAAAAAGAAGAATGGGGAAAAGCTTGGGTGGAAGAAGTTTTGGCGTAAAATAGATTATAGAAATAGATATTGTTTATAAAAGCGACTTTTATTGTACTCTAGTACATAACCAAATGACAATTTTATAATCTTGTTGAGAAGAATAAAATGTATTTTTATCTAGAAATACTATTTCAATTGATTTTGGATAAAATTTGACTAAATCAAAACTTGGTGGAATAAGTTCTAATTTATTACCGTTTAATTTCCATGTACCTTTTAGTTTAGAAATTGTTTTTCCATTGATAATCATTGAAATATTTTTTTCGATATATCTCCCTGATTTTTTAAATTTAAATGTTGAAATTCTTTTATCGCATTTGTATGGTAGTTTTAAGGTGTCAATAACACAAAAATCCCATTCGCCCTTTGTTAACTTCAAATCAAGAGATTGAGAAAAACAAAAGGTTTTGAATAAGAAAACAAAAATAATAGTTGTTAGAAATTTTATCTTTTTTAATCTATTCATAAATTTTACCCATATAGAATAATAAGGCGATGCTATTCCAATCTAGTTTTATATCAGAATTATCATCTCCGTATGCAATAATAGATTCTAAGTAATCTGTTATTGAATTATTAACCCATCCATTATGCCCATCGCTATAAGGATTAGAAGGATTTAACTTTTCCTTTTTGTCTTCATCTAATTTATCTAACATTAAAGCTTCAAGAAATAAAAAGAAACTTTCTTTAGAGTTTACGTTTTCTAATAAATCATATAGATCCATAATACTTTTATAAGTAATTGAACTCCCAAATATACCAAAACTTCTCAAAGTCTTATGTCTAAAAATCTTACGTCTCCATCACCCATTTCCTTGCCCGCCAACACGTTGTTTTAAATCTTCTGCTCCTCCAGCTCGTCTTCTTGTTGCGAGTTGTGAATTTCCGAAACGGTAAGTGAAAGCAAAACTGATAACACGGGTTTCACGTTTTACTACAAATTTTTCGCGGTAATCGGTGAATGTTACATCCGCAGTAATTCCGTTTGTAAAAAAGATGTCTGTGAAATTGATTTTCAAACTTCCTTTGTCTTTCAAGATTTTTGTTTGATATGCTAAATTGACTGACCAAATTTGTTTGATTGAATCGAAAGCATAAACTTCTCGTGTGCGGTAAGATCCACTCAATTCAAGTGTTTGTTTTTTTGTGAGCATAAATTGACTGTTGATGTTTACGTTCGCATTGTACGAGCCATTTTTTGAAATTCGCGTGTTAGCTGCATTTCCAGAATACAAAGCCAAATATGCGTTAAAATCAGCTCTTAAAGTCCACCATTTTTTGAGTTCAAAAGGTAAAGAGATGTTTGTATAAGCTAAATCAACATGCTCTAGGTTGATGTTTGTTTGAATCGTGATGTTTTGCGTTTGAGCCGATGGAGCAATGATTTCCGTAATGTTATCCAATGTTCTCGCAAAACCGAGAGAAGTGTAAAATTTATCTTTAAAAAGATGTCCCAAATCAAAACCAATGCTTGTTTGTGGTCGCAAATATGGATTTCCTTCTTTGTAAGTTGTTGGATCCAAATAAAATTTAAAGGGATTTAATTGATCGTAACTTGCTCGGTCAATTCTTCGGTTTAAGTTAAAATCAAAACTGTGTTTTTCATTTGCCGCAAATCTCAAACTAATCGATGGGAAAAGTTGTGTATAAGAAGTGTCAAATTTTTGATTGTAAACCAATTGATTTCCTGTAATGTTTGTGTTTTCAAGTCTTAAACCAAGTTGGTAGGTCCATTTTTTGTGCGTAAAATTGTAATTTGTGTAAACAGCATTAATGTTTTCAGTATAAATAAAATGATTGCTTTTTGAACTGTCGTACGTGTTTAAATTGTTACTTCTATCAAAAAATTGAATGTCGTTGTTTGCATTTACATAACTACTTTTTGCTCCATATTCTAAAGAAGAAGAATTTTTAAAAGCTTTGTTCCAATCTGCTTTTAGGGAATAAATATTTAATTTTCCTTGTAAATCACCATGCAAATTATAGGGATTTTGGAGTAAAATTCCACTTGCATCGTAATAATTTGTCGTGAAATTTTGAATCGTTTTATTTCCATACAAAGCATAATCAAAATCAACAGAAAAAGTAGAACCTAAAGTATCTTTAATTTTTTTGTAATTTAGATTTGAGGAAGCAGAATACCAATTGTCGTCGGATTTATTAATCGTTTCAAAACGTGAAATGACATCAAAATTCTGATTGTAAACATCGGAAACATTTGAACCATTTGGTTGAAATTTATTGCTTACACCGCTAAATGAAAAACTCAATGTTCTGATTGAATCAATTTGATAATCAAAACCTGTGCGTAAAATGTGATTTTTGAAAGGAAAAGTAATGTAATTGTTTTGATAATAAGCCAATTTAAAGGTGTCATTTTCATAAAATTTACGCTCTAATTTCAATGAATTAAAGGCTTTTCTGTAAGCAAAAGAATAAGATGCAAAGAAATTCCATTTTTTTGTTCGGTGATTCAAATTCAAGGCATTGTTGATTTTTGGGTAAACTCCTTGTCCGTAGCTCGAAGTGAAAGTTCCATTTGTACCAAAACGCGTATCTTTTTTCATCCGAATATCTATCAAAATCGATCCCGAAGCATCATATTTTGAGGAAGGATTTAAGATAAATTCAATTTTTTCAATGTTTGAAGATGGAATTCCACGCAAGTAATTTGCCAAATCCGAACCTGACATTTGTAAACTTTTACCATTGATTTGCACCACAACGCCTTGTTTTCCGTTGATTGAAATTGCATCCGTTATGCTAATTGCAACGCCAGGTGATTTTTCAATGATTTCAAATGCTGAGGAAGATGCTGCTTGTAAACTTTGTTCCACATTCACAATCATTTTTCCAGCTTTCCGTTCGATAACAGGTTTTTTGATAGCAACAGTAACTTCGTTTAAATTTGTTTGCTTTTCTGTTAAAACGAATTTATCCAATGTAAGTGTCTGATTTAAAGCAAATTCTTGAGAGGAAAATTGTTCAAACAAGGAATTTTTTATGCGAATGAAATAGCTGTTTTCTTTGATGTTTTGAAAAATAAAATTCCCATTTGCGTCTGAAAATTCAGTTTTGACTAAAAGCGAATCTTGTTTTGAAAACAAGTAAACGAGTTCATCAGCGATGGCTTTGTTGCTTTTATCTTCGATTTTTCCTTGAATGGAAAAGGTATTTTCGGCATTACTTTGACAAAATATTTTGAAAAAAGGAATGACTAAAAACAAGAATAAGGTGGCTGACTTTTTCATGTGTTTATAATTTAATTTTTAATCGTCACATGTAATAAACCAGTTTGAAAATTTGTCATAGTTTTTTATGTTTTTCAAACTGGCTATTACAACTATGAAGTTTACGTTTTACGAAAATACGCGATTCAGCCTTTCTGTTTTTGTTAAAATTTATGAATGGTAAAATTTATTGTTTGAACAACAAAATATATGATTTAAAGGGTTTTGAATATAATTGATATATCAATAGTTGATAAGTAAATGATATAGTTTTTTAAATATTTTATACCTTTATCTCATGGAAAGTTTAGATAATATTGTTTTTTACACGATTGATAGAGCGATAAAAACCTATCGTCAATTCGCACAACAACAATTGAAGAAAAATGGTTTTGAAATGACTGTTGATCAATGGATTGTTTTGAAATGTATTTTACAAAATCCAGAAATTACGCAAAGCGAAATTGCACAAGCCGTTTTCAAAGATAGTGCTTCGGTTACAAGAATCATTGCTCTTTTAGTCAAATCAAAATATTTGAAAAGCAAAGCAAATCCAAGTAACAGAAGACGTGTTGTTCTTACTATCACAGCTTTGGGTTTAGAAACACTCGAAGAAATGGAAAAAGTAATTAAGAAAAACAGAAAAACCGCTTTAAAGACCATCAAAAAGAAAGATATCGAACGAATTAAAGTCTTAATGAATCAAATTTCTGAAAATTGTTCTTGAAAAACACTATTTTTGAATATTAATCGTTCTTAGGTAATGCGAAATTTATTCATAGCTTTTTTATTTAGTTTACTTTTTTGTCATTTCAACTATTCCCAAATAGGAATGGGAGAGTGGCGTATGCACATTGCATCAAAAGCAATTGATGTTGCCAGTGGAAACGGCATTGTGTTTGCTGCTTTGGAAACAGGCTTATTGGAATATGACATTGAAGCAAATGAAACGTCTGTTTGGAATGATGTAAATTCTTTGTCAGATATCAATGTTTCTTGTATTTATTTTGATGAATATAGTCAGTCTTTTTTTCTTGCCTATAAAAATGGAAATATTGATCGCATTAAAGATAATTTGGTTACAAATATTCCAGCGATAAAATTAGCTGAAATGCAAGGAGATAAAAATGTTTATAGTTTTTCTTCTAAAGGGAATTTAGTTTATGCTTGCACGGGTTTCGGGATTGTTGTAATCAATAGTGATAACAATGAAATAAAGGACTCCTATTATCCAACAAATTCTAATGAAAAAGTTCAGAGTATTGCTTTTGTACAAGATTCGATTTTTGCCTTAAGTCCAAGTAAATTATATAAAAGTTCTTTATCTAATTCTGCACTCGCTGATCCAAATCAATGGAAAGTTGACGTTAGAGTTCCAATTCAAACAACAAATTATTACCAAGATTTACAAAGTAAAGCAAATGAACTTTACCTTGTCAAAAAGAACTCAGCTTATGGTTTTGATTCTGTTTTTCATATCACAAATTCAGGCTTGGTTCAAAAAGCAGAATTTGGATTTAGTTTAGAAATATTAGATTTTAAAATTTATGAATCAAAAAGTTTACTCACGTGTTATGATGGTGTCGTTATTTTAGATAATGATATAGCATATTCAGGATCAAATAGTTTATTTGATAATCATTATATCTACCCACAAAATTCAATTTTATTGGATGGCGACATTTATGAAGCTGATAACGTGTATGGTTTGATAAAATTTTCAATTCATGGGAATAAGCAAATTTCATCCATTGGTCCACCAAAAAATAATTTTTTTGCTTTAGGGGGAAATAGAGAAACTATTGGCGTTGCAGGAGGGATTATTCACAAAACTGGTGTAGCAGGAAGCTCAGCTGGAGCATATCTTTTTAAAGACGAAGAATGGAAATTATTTGATAAATTTAATCAAAATGCCTGGACAAATAGAGAAGTTTTTGATGTGTCTTCCATTTCGATAAATCCACTAAATGAAAATGAAATTGCCTTTGGCACTTTTTCACCAACTCCAATTTCTATTTCTTATGACGCTTCAACAATAAGTGAAGTTTACGACCCTAATAACGCACCTTTTGTTGGTGATATTGATGATAAAGTGTGTGTATCTGATATTAAATACGACTCAAAAGGAAATTTGTGGGTTTTAAATGGTTTTTCTTTAAATCCTTTAAAAGTTTTGACAAAAGATAAAGTTTGGAAAGAATTTTCTTGCGGAAGTAGTGTTTCAAATAAGTTCTCTGGTAAAATTAGTATTGATAAAAATGACAATAAATGGTTTGCTGTATTGGATGAAGGCTTAATTGGCTACAATGATGGGGGCACAATTGATGATGTTTCGGATGATAAGTATATTCAACTCAATACGGGTGAAAATACGGGAGCTTTACCTTCAAAAAATGTTTCAGCAATCGCAGTAGATTTAGACAATGAAATTTGGATTGGAACACCAGAGGGTTTTGCAATTTTATACAATTCTGAAAGTGCTTTTGATGGAGTTGCTGGTGAATACAATGCGCAACGTATAAAAATTGATTTTGAAGGAAATGTCGAGTATTTGCTTGGAGAAACAAGTATTACGGATATTGAAGTTGATGGCGGTAACAGAAAATGGATAGCAACAGCCAATGCAGGGATTTTCTTACTTTCTCCTGATGGTTTGGAAATCATTGAAAGTTTCACAAAAGAAAATAGCCCTTTGATTTCAAACAACATTGTTGACTTACAATTCAATACAAAAACAGGTGAATTGTTTATCATCACAGATATTGGTTTGGTTTCATATCGCACAAATTCCTCTGAAGGAGACTCGAAATACGAAGATGTCATTGTATTTCCAAACCCTGTGAAACCTGAGTTTAATGGAGTTATCACCATACAAGGGATCAAATATGATTCGGATGTGAAATTTACCGATATAGCCGGAAATTTGGTTTTTCAAACTACATCCAACGGTGGGACAGCAACTTGGAACGGTAAAAACCTCAAGGGAGAAAAAGTTACAGCTGGAACATACCTCATCTGGACGGCTTCTAACACCGAAAAAGGAAGAAAAGTTGGTAAAGTGGTGATTTTGAATTGAGATTTTCTTTTTTTTGTATTGCAAAGTTGACATTAGTTTTCGCAGAGTTCGCTAAGAATTAAATTATTAGGCAGACATTTTGTGCATTGAAAACACAAATAAAATTTTAAGCGCAAAAAATTCAAGTGTTTGAGCGCAGCGAGTTTTGAATTTTTAGCGAAAGTTAAATAAAATCAGTTAGGTGTTTTCAAGCACTAGACTTTTTGTTTCTTTTTTGTCAATGAAAAAAGAAAAAGAGATTCTTATTGCCTCAAAATTCTCCCATCTTCCATTTCAATGATGCGATCTGTGTTTTGTGAAAAATCAGGGTCATGGGTAACAATCAACAAGGTTTGGTTAAAGGAATGAGCTAATTCTTTAAAAATATCAAAAACGATTCCAGCATTTTTTTTGTCTAAGTTTCCGGTTGGTTCATCGCCCATTAAAATCAAAGGATCGTTGATTAAAGCACGAGCGATTGCTACGCGTTGTTTTTGTCCACCAGAAAGTTGATTTGGTTTTTTTCGAGCTTCATTTTCAATGCCTAAAATCCTTAATTTTTCGTACGCTCGGTGTTCAATTTCTTGCCGAGAATATTTATTCAATTTTAAACCAGGAAGCATTACGTTTTCTAAAACGGAGAATTCATTTAATAAGTAGTGAAATTGAAATACAAAACCTATTTTTTCGTTTCTAACTAAAGCGAGTTGTCCTTCCTTTTTATCTTTCATGCTTATGCCATCAATCAACAATTCTCCTGAATAGTCAGTATCCATTGTTGAAAGGATGTACAAAAGTGTTGATTTTCCACAACCAGATTTCCCAATTACTGAAACGAATTCGCCTCTATTAATTTTAAAATTAATCTCGCTCAAAACTTGAATTGTCACGGGGTCGTGGAATTCTTTTGAAATATTTCTGGCTTCTAAAACAATATCGCTCATTTATTTTCCTCGAATTATGACTACTGGATCAATTTTACTTGCTTTTCTTGCTGGAAAATATCCTGCAAAATAGGTTGTTACCAAAGAGAAAATCGCTCCGATGGTATAATATTTTGGATCGTAACGTACTGGAAAAGTTTTAATTGTTGGTAAAGCTGGTGTATTAAATGGTATTTGGTCGATGAGTGAGGTTAGAGAAAAACCAAATACTAATCCAAAAAACCCTCCAAAAACACCAATTGTTAAAGCAATTCTAATAAAAATAGATTTCACATCACTTCCAGAAAAACCTGTAGCTTTTAAAATGGCAATCGAATCCATTTTTTCAAAAATCATCATGTTTAAAATGTTGTAAATCCCAAATCCAGCAACGATTAAAAGTGTAATTCCCACAGCGTAAGAAATTAAGTTCCGAATATCACTCCCGGTTTCAAATTGTGAATTTGCCGTTTGAATGTCTTCTGCATCCACATCAAAAACCTGTGCAAACTCTTTCGCCATGGCTGGAGCCAAGCTCATATCTTTTAACTTGATTTGTAAATCTGTTACGTAATTGTTTGATTTACTGAGCAATTTTTGAGTTGTTTTTAAGGAAGCATAACTTTGCACTTTATCTAACTCTTGTAAACCTGATTGGAAAAATCCAACAACTTTTAGTTGAACTCTTTCTCCTTGCGAAGTTGTAACTTGTACGATGTCACCAACTTCTGCTAACATTTTTTGTGCTAAAGCTTTTCCTAAAATCACGCTGTTTGGAATGTTTTTTAGATCAATGTAATTCCCTTCAACGATATATTCTTCAAATTTAAACAAACGATTTTCTTCTTCTGGTTCAATTCCATTGATAACTCCTGTTAAATCCGTTGCACCGATATTGTAAAACACTTGAGCGACAATTTTTGGTGCAAATCCAAGTACACGTTTATCGTTTTTTAATGCTTGAGTAATTGCTTGGTAATTTCGGAGTTCGTTTTTAGTTTTTGTTGGTTTGACAGAACGAATAAAATTTTCACTTTTTTTATAGTTTTCACTGAGATTTATCGGTTGAAACTCAGAAGGTTTCACTTCTTTATACATGCGAACATGAGGAGTTCGATTTAAAATCAAGCCGTCGAGTAAGTCGTTTAAACCATTCATAAAACTTAAAAGCGTTACAAACATCGTGATGCTAAAAGTAACGCCAATTGCAGCGACCAAAGTTTGCTTCCACCTAGCTAATAAAAGTGATTTTGCTATACTTGTTTTTAGACTTAATTTCATTCTACTGGAATAATCAAGTAATCATTTTTCGTAAGTCCTTTTAAAATTTCAACTTTTTCAAAGTCAATTAAACCTGTTTCCACTTTGATTTTTTCACCACTTTTTTTCACCACATAATGCTCATCGATTAAAAATTTGCGTGGAATTGTTAAGGTGTTATTTTTTGTAAGGATAATGACATTTGCTTCCAAAGAAAGATTTGGATATAAAACTTCTGGTTTTTGCGTGAAAACAGCTTCAATTGTAAAGGTTTTCGAGCGTTCATTCAAAAAAGGATTGATTTTTGTCACAACAGCTTCAAATGTTTTGTCTTTGTAACTATCCATATGAATGATGATTTTTTGACCTTTTTTTACTTTAACTATATCATTTTCATCAATTTGTAATTCAATAACAAAATCATTTGCATTTCCAATAACAGCAATCGGACTTTGCATATTTACCATTTCTCCTTTTTCTTTCAAAATACTGTAAACTCGTCCGTTTAATTCACTTTTTATGGTGAAATCATTTTCCAGTTTTTGAGAAATTTGTAAATTACGTTTTGCCTGTTGGTCAGAAAAAGTAAGTTGTTTTTTTAAATCTGAATACCTGATTAAGGCTGACTGATAGGTAGTTTTTGAATTTTGAAAAGCCAATTCACTTTGTTCGAATTGAAATTTAGAAGAAATTTTTTGTTCAAATAAACTTTTTTGTCTGACATAATTTAGGGAATCTGAAGACATTTTATTTTTTGCAAAATCAATGTTTAACTTTAAGTCTTTTAACTTCGTTGCGTTTGCATCATAATCATTAAAATTGGCTAACAATTGAGCATTTTCCCGCGATAATCTCGAAGGTTCGTTGGATATGGAAAATAAGGCTTGATTTATTTTGATTTCATCTCCTTCAGAAATAAAAACATCTTGTAAAATTCCATTTGCAGTTGGATAAACTTGGTATTGATTTTGACTTTTAACAATTCCAGAAGCGTAAACAGATTCTGTAATACTACCAGCATGTACTTTTGTTGATTCTGGATCTTTCGAGCAAGAAAACAATATTGCAATTAATGAAACAGTATAAAGTGACTTAATAAAAGAATTCTTCATGAAAGTAAAGGTAGAAAAATAATTTGTTCTTTACCATGATAATTCTCAGTATTTTAAAAGATTAGCGCAGTTTAGAATAAATCTAAAATCTTTGGAATAAAAATAATTCCAGCTACAACACAAGAAAAAATCGCTGCGATTAAAACTGCTCCAGCAGAAATGTCTTTGATTTTTTTTATTTCAGGATGTTTTTCAGCATGAACAAGGTCACAAAGTTTCTCCAAAGCTGAATTAATCGCCTCCAAGCTTAAAACGAGTGTAGAGCAAATTAAAATAGTAATCCATTCATTTTGTGAAAGTGCTAAACAAAAGCCAAAAGAAAGTAAAACTAAAAACAGTAAAAGATGAATTTGAAAGTTTTTGTCTTTTTTGATGAGGTAAAAAAGTCCTTCAAAAGCAAAACGAAATTTAGTTAAAAACTTCATGCTTGAATCTTAGAATGATTTAAAACTTTCAGAAAAGAAAATGCGATCTCTATCAAGGTTTGAAGCCAATTTCTCTTTAAATTCTGCTCGCATTTTTTCATCTATGCAATCAGTTGGAAAAGAAACTTGTAAATCTTTGATGTAATCAAAAAATAAACTTTGTTGTTGTTTGTCAACCTTTCTCAAACCAGAAAAATAAACTACTTTTAAATCTCTGTCAGCCACAACAATCGCTTTAGAGGTAATTCCAACGCGGTATAAATTTTTACTTTTTGTCAACAAAGCAAAGAACAAATGATCCAAGCCCAAAACAAATAAAACAAAAACAATTGGTAAAGCTAAATCTGAAATTTGGTATAAAGCAAAAGCCATAAAAAAGTGTAAACTTGCTTCTAAAATCAAATAAAGATTACTTTGTTTGTAGCGATTTTCTCCCATCGGTGCATTCCATTGAAAACGAGAAATCTGGTTCACCATGCGAATTCCCATCCAACGTTTCAAAGAACGTCTTCCTCCAATTAAGAAAAACAAAATCGCGAAAGAATAGAATATTTCTGTTTTGTAAGGAATATTTGCTCCAGATAATTTCAGAAATTCCAAAGGAATATCAAATCCAACAATGATTGTAAATGAAATTACTGGAAAAAGAATTAACAGTAATAAAATATTGATGAATTTGTTCATGGTAAATTATTTTAACACTTCCTCCCTTGAGAAGAAAAAGCTTAGCTTTTGAAGACTGAGCGTTAGCGAAAGAAGGATGGAGGTGGGTGACAAATTTAATTTATATTTGTTTAAGCTTTTTTTGTAAATCCTCAATTTTACGTTTTGCAGCGTTAATTTTAGTTTCTACCTCTTTTTTCAAAGCATCTGCTCCTTTTGAATTAGCGAAAAACCCAAGATTATTTTCAAACTGCATAATTTCGTGTTTCAAGGTTGCAATTTGATTGTGCATATCTCTTTTTTCACGGTCAATTAATTTCTCACTGTTTGGATTCGCTTTTAAAGAATCAATTTTGGCTTGAAAATGAACTTTATCTCTCTCAGCACCTTCTAATTTTAATTTAGAATAATGAGAGTCAATTGCTGATTTATATGAAGTGTAAATTTTATCTTTTTCTTTGAAAGGAACATTTCCAATAGCGTTAAAAGCAGCCGAAAAATCACGTAAATCATCTAAAGTTTTACGTTTATCTTCTGTTGGAACATATGATTCAATTTTTGAAATTAAATCTAATTTTAACGTAAGATTCTGCTCATTGTTTTTGTCCGCTTCTTCAAAGTGTTTTTGCTTAGAATTGAAAAAAGAATCGCATGCTCCTCTAAATTCTCTCCACAGTGCTTGTTCTAACTTCTGACCAGCATTTCCAAGTGTTTTCCAATCTTGTTGCAATTTCACTAAAGCTTGCGTCGTTTCTTTCCAGTCTTTAGATTCTTTAAGTTTATTTGCTTTTTCAATCAATGCTCTTTTTACAGATGCAATTTTCTCGTTTTCAGCTTTTAAACCATCGTAAAATACTTTTTTCTTATCAAAAAAGGCATTACATTCTTCTCTGAAAGAAGTCCACAATTCCTCGTTTTCTTTTTTCGTTCCAAAACCAATTTCTTTCCATTTGTCTTGAAAAGTCAACAATTCGTGTGTTTTATCTTCCCACTCTTTTGTTGTTTTGTATGCTTCGATTGTTGAAACGAAGGTTTTTACTTCTTCTAAAAGTGCTGCTTTTTTATCAATATTTGATTTTAACTCTTCACGTTTTCCTTCATAAAATTCATGAATGCGAGCGTAAATAGCTTTTACAGCTTCCCAGTAAGAAGTTTTGATTTGTTCCCATTCATCGTTGACAACAGGACCAATTTCATCAAATTCGTTTTGTAAAGCCTTGATAGCAGTTTCAATTTCTTTGATTGATTCAACAGTAAAAAGTGCTTTGATTTTGTCGATTAATTCTCTTTTTAATTGAGAATTTCTTTTTAAATCGTGTTCTTTTAACTCTCTGTAAATTTTTAAGTTAAAGAAGAATGATTCCAATAATTTTGAATATTCATTTTGAATATCTTGGCGTTTTTCACGTGGAATATCTCCCACATTTTTCCAAGCTTCGTGAATTTCCTTGTAAGTAGAAACTGCAACACCAATGTTTTCTTCGTGTTGAATTAATTTTCTTAAACGCTCGATTAAGTTTTGTTTCAAACGTAAATGTGCTTCTTGCTCCAATTTTTGAGCTGAAGTAAAAGCTGTTTTGCGTGTTCTAAACTCCGAATAAATCGCAAAAAACTCTTCTTTCAAAGAATCAATTTCATTTTCAGTGTCATTCGAACCAACATGAATTACTTCAAGCCCTTCAGAATCTTCTGCATTCACCAATTGCGATTCTAAAGCTGTAACTTGTATTTTACGTTCTTCTTCAATTAAAAAATCCTGAAATTTTGACTTTAATTCGTTGATTTCAGTGTTTACCGCCATAACATCTTCGTTAGCGGCTAAAGTTTTAATACGTTCAAGAAATTCTACTTTTTCCATTATTATCCTACTTGAATAGTCATTTCAAAATCCGCCAAAGCAATAAATTGTTGGATACGATTTTCTAAATCTGTTTGATTAATTTCCGTTAATCTTTCAGTACCAAATTTCTCAACACAAAATGAAGCTAAAGCTGAACCAGCAACAACTGCTCTTTTCATATTTTCGAAAGAAATATCATCTGTGCTTGACAAATAACCCATAAATCCACCAGCAAAAGTATCTCCAGCTCCTGTTGGATCGAAAACTTCTTCTAATGGTAAACCTGGTGCTGAGAAAACATTATCTCCGTGAAACAATAATGCTCCATGTTCTCCTTTTTTGATAATCAAATATTTAGGACCCATTGCACGAATTACTTTTGAAGCTTTCAATAAAGAATTTTCTCCGGATAATTGTCTAGCTTCTTCGTCGTTAACAATTAATAAATCAACAACTTTTAATGTTTCTTTCAAATCATCCATTGCGATGTCCATCCAGAAATTCATTGTGTCCATAGCTACTAATTTTGGACGAGTAGTCAAACGCTCAACAACTAATTTTTGAACTTGAGGAGTTAAATTCCCCAACATCAAATAATCAACTCCTTGGTAAGAAGCTGGAATGATTGGATCAAAATGTTCTAAAACGTTTAATTCTGTTACCAAAGTATCACGAGAATTCATGTCGTTGTGGTATTTTCCTGACCAAAAGAATGATTTCTCACCTTCTTTGATTTGTAAACCTGTTAAATCAACATTTCTGTCTTTCAACAAATCCAACATACTTTGAGGGAAATCGTCACCAACAACGGCAACAATATTTTGATTTTTCTCGAAAAAAGAAGCTGAAATTGCAATATATGTTCCTGCTCCACCTATTATTTTGTCTGTTTTTCCAAATGGAGTTTCAATCGCATCAAATGCTACACTCCCTACAGTTAATAAACTCATCTTGAATTTTTAAAAATTAGAGTGCAAAGTTAGTGAAATTCTATGGATTATGAAAAAAAAGTCAAAACGTCTAATTTTAAAGATTTTTCCCGCAGATGTTCGCAGAAAAATTCGCTGATTTTTGATGAATTTTTTAGAATCGTGTCTGATTAAATAATATGGGTAATTTTTCGTTTGTTGCTGGAAAATCTCTATTGTATTTAAATAGATCTTTTACTTCGGTTTTTGTAGATTCATAATTTTCATCAATTTCACTTATACCTTTAATTAAAAAGCATTTTACACCGATAATTCGTGTTGAATTTTTTGTGGTTTTCATTAGAATTTCATTTTCTATACTTAAAAAATTTATAAAATAAAATGGATTATTGGTGTAAGAATTTGATGCACTTCTATATTTAAAATCGATGAAGATATTTTCATTGTTATAAACTTTATCAGAAGTCGTTGTATGCGTATTACTTAACATGGTACTGTCGTTTGGGTCATAATAAAACTGAAATTGATTATCCCAAATTTTCTTCTCCTTATAAAAGGTAATGGATGGAATTGAATCGGGAGTGCGACTAGATTTTTGAAAATTATGCTTTTTGTAATTTTTTACATTTCTTAAATCATTAAATTCCAGTTGATTATCCAAAAAACCAGTTAAACTTAAAGCTCTATTGTATTGAGCAGTGTCAAATTGCCTTTTAATTTTTGATAAATCAGACATGTATTTTTTCTCATTACTCAGATAATATTCGAACTTGCTTTTTTTCTTTTTTGGCAAAACAGCTTCCATATCAGCCGTAAAAATTATATGAACAGTATCTTTATAGGTTTCATCAATGTAATAAGCCATTTCAAAATAAGTTCCTTCAATTTTAACACCTTCTTTTTTTACTTTTTTACTCGATTTCACTAAAATTTCTTGAAATAAATCATCATTAGTCATCCCTTTTACACTCACTTCTTCAATTTCTTGCGTGGTATTTTTCAAATAAATTATCGTATCATTTTTTGGAGAAAAGTTGATTGATTTGTAGGAAAGATGAGTTGCCGTAAGTGGTTCCAAATCTCTTTGTAAAATAAAACATTCTCCTTTTAAATTGGTTATTGAAATCGTTTCACCTGACTTTTTAGTTAAAAAAACATTTTCGATCGGAGTGTTTTTGTTTACATCTACAAATTTTATTATTACTTGAGAAAACAGATTTGTTGAAACGAAAAAGATGAGAATTAATAGATATTTCATGCTTAATTTTTTCACCAAAGTAGTAAAAAATATCGCAAAGTCAAGCAAAGAAAAACGCAATGATCGCAAAGTTTTAGTGTCTTATTCTTAGCGAGCTTAGCGAAAACTCTCCGCTCTTTGCGATACTAAAGAAAACCATTCTAAGTAAAATTATTATCTTTGACATTCAAAAAATTTAACATGAAGAGAATTAGCATATTACTTTTGACATCTTTTACCTTCTTTTTCGCCAAAGCGGAGGAAGGAATGCTTATTCCATCTTTGCTTTCTGCATTTGAATCAGATATGCAAGCGATGGGAATGAAATTAACTGCAGAACAAATTTATAGCATTAATAAATCGAGTATCAAAGATGCAATTATTCATTTTGGTGGAGGTTGTACGGCAGAATTAGTTTCAAATCAAGGACTTTTATTGACAAATCACCATTGTGGATATTACCAAGTTCAATCACATTCTTCTTTGGAAAAAGATTACTTAAAATATGGTTTTTGGGCCAAAACGAAAGAAGAAGAATTGCAAAATGCTGATTTAACAGCTTCACGCATGGTTCGTTTGGATGATGTTACAAGTTCAGTTTTACAAGGTTTTAGTGAGTCAGATGATGCTGCAGCAAAAAGTGCTGTTATCAAAAAGAACATCGAACAATTGGTTAAAGATGCTAAAGCTGGAAACCATTACGAGGCTGAAATTAAGGCTTTTAACTACGGAAATAATTATTATTTAATTGTAAAAGAAGTGTTTTTAGATGTGCGTTTGGTTGGAACACCTCCAAATTCTATTGGGAAATTCGGTGGAGATACAGACAATTGGGTTTGGCCACGTCACACAGGAGATTTTTCTGTTTTCAGAATTTATGCAGGAAAAGACAACAAACCAGCTGCTTATTCAAAAGATAACGTTCCTTACACTCCAATTCATTTTTTACCGATTTCTTTTAAAAGTAGAAAAGAAGGCGATTTTACAATGGTTTATGGTTTTCCTGGTCAAACGGAACAACATTTGTCTTCAGGACAACTCAAATACATTATTGACAAAGAACGTCCAGCAAGAATTAAAATGCGTGAATTGTCACTTTCTGTGATTGATGAAGCGATGCGAAATTCTGATGAAGTTCGTATCAAATATTCAGCAAAACAAGCGAGTATTGCAAATGCATACAAAAAATGGATTGGACAAATTGGAGGTTTAAAAGAATTGGAAGCCATTGAAAAAAAGCTGAAATACGAAAACGATTATGCTACTCAAGCATTAAGCAAAGCTGAATTTAAAAAGTACCTTCCGCTTGTAAAACAAATGAATGATTTGGTAACAAGTGATTCAAAATACGATTTCGAGTACCAAATGGGAATTGAATATTTGTATGTTGGTCCAGAGATTTTTGACATGGCAAGAGCACTGGACGACATTATTAAAAATTATCCAGAATGGTTAGCGAAAAACGAGGTGAAAGCTAAAGTGGAACAATTGAAAAAAAATGCGGAAGCTTTCTTCAAAGATTACGATGAGAATGTAGATAAAGAAATTTTCAGATTATTGACAAAAGAATACCGCAAGCAATTAAATTACATGAATTTAGATCAATTTGATGGAAAATCAAAAGAGATTTATGAAAAATCAATTTTGTGTAACAAAGAGCGTTACTTTGCTTTCTTGGATAAATTATCAGCAAAATCATTGAAAAAAATCAAAGGAGATTACGGTTATTCATTTTACACTTTTGTAAACGATGAATTTGTAAACAAAACTGTTCCAAAATACCGTGAATTCAATTCAAAAATGACTTCATATTTAAAAACTTACGTTGCTGGAAAGTATGAAATGTTTCCAAAAGGAAAACATTGGGCTGATGCAAACAGTACGTTACGTGTAACTTATGGAAAATTAGAAGGTTCATCGCCAACTGATGGAATGAAATATACCGAACACACAACTTTAGACGGGATTATTCAGAAATACAACACTGGAAATCCGGATTTTGAATTGTTGCCACGTATGAAAGAATTGCACGATAAAAAAGAATATGGAAATTACGGTCAAGATGGCGAATTATGGATTTGTTTCACAGGTTCAAATCACACAACTGGAGGAAATTCTGGTTCGCCAGTCTTAGACGAAAACGGTTATTTGATGGGCTTAAATTTTGACAGAACGTGGGAAAGTACGATGTCAGATTATTTGTTTGATGCTTCTCGTTGTAGAAACGTAGTCGTTGATATTCGCTATGTTTTGTGGGTAATGGATATTTATTCTGATGCGAAACATTTGGTTGATGAGATGGTTCTAAAGAAGTGAAAAGTTAAGAATGAAAAATGTAATTTAAAATCCAATAAATGAAGGATATTCAAACAAAAGAAGATGTCGCATTTTTTGTGGAGGCTTTTTACTCGAAAGTTTTACAAAATGAAGAATTAAAACCGTTTTTTGCTCATTTAGATTTTCAAGCACATTTGCCTAAAATGATTCATTTTTGGGCTTTTGTTTTGTTGGACGAACCAAATTACACAACAAATGTCACCGAAAAGCACATGAATATGCCTTTGAAAAAGGAAAATTTTGATACTTGGTTAAGTTTATTCAATCAAACATTAACAGAAAATTTCTCTGGCGAAAAAGCTGATATGGCTAAACAACGTGCTGCAACAATTGCTTGGACGATAAGTAATAAAATGGGGCTTAATTAATTTTACAACTCTTCACTTTTAACTCTTCGTTTTTCACTTTTTTATTTCACTGTAAAAAAGTCGTAAACGGATCAAATTTATTCAAGTGATCAATTTCTTTTAAACCAGCGTTTTCAACACGGATAATTCTTCCTGGGAATTTCTCCACCATCGACATATCGTGTGTTGCCATGATGACAGAAGATTTTTCTTCTTGAGCGACGGCAATTAAAATGCGCATGATTTCTTCTGATGTTTCAGGATCTAAATTTCCTGTTGGCTCATCGGCTAAAATCAATTCTGGTTTGTTAAGTAAAGCACGTGCAATTGCAACACGTTGTTGTTCACCACCCGAAAGTGCGTGAGGCATCGTGTTAAATTTGTGTTCCAATCCAACCATTTTTAATACTTCGTTTGCACGTTTTTCCATCAAATTTTTATCTTTCCAACCCGTTGCTTGCATCACAAAACGTAAATTAGCCCAAACATTTCTGTCCATCAACAACTGAAAATCTTGAAAAACAATGCCAATTTTTCGGCGAAGCATCGGAATATCTTTCTTTTTCAAAGACAATAAATCATAGCCAACAACTTCTCCTTTTCCAATGGTAAGGTTTAATTCACCAAAAATTGTTTTAAGCAAACTACTTTTTCCGCTTCCCGTTTTTCCAATCAAATAAACGATTTCATTTTCCTTTAATTCAAAGTTTATGTTGTTCAAAACCAATTCTTCACGCTGAAAAATTTGAGCTTGTTTAATGGAAATTACATTCGAGTTTGTCATTGCTTTAAAAATTGAATTACGAGGGTTTCTAAAAAATGCAACGATGAAAAAGCACCACGAAGTAGCACCGAAGGTAATTTTTAGAAGTCCCGTCAAGTGTAAAGTTCAGTATAAATTATGCTTAAAAATTATTTTTTTCAAATTTCTCTTAACAGATAAGCGTTTAAAACTTTTGAATTTTCTGAAAATTACGAGCAATATGTAACCTAATTTTATGCAATTGTTATGTTGGGTGAATTCAGCTAACATGAAATTGAATGAATTTAAGATTGATTTACATTAGGAAAACCATCAAAATGAACATATTTAAACCGAAAAACAACTCAATTAAACATTTTTTACTTCTGTTTATTTTGTGTTTTTCTCAGCAATTTTTTTCTCAAGTAACACAAAAATACGTAAGTAAATACGAAAATTATTACCGTGCGGAAGAATTGTATGAAAAAGAACAATACAGTGCTGCTCGCATTGAATTTAGGAAATTCATCAATGAAAACAAGCAACAAAACGATCCATATTACATCAAAGCGTTGTATTATGAAGGACTTTCTGCACTGGAGTTATTCAACAACGATGCAATTGAGTTATTAGAATCGTTTAACAGAAATTATCCCGAAAGCATCTATAAACACATCATTTATTTCAAAATAGGTAAATATTATTACCAAAAAAAGGATTACAAAACGACTTTAATTTGGTTTAATCAACTCACGAAATACAATTTACAAAAAGATCAACTTGATGAGTATTATTTCAAGTTGGGTTACGCTAATTTTGAGTTAGAAAATTTCACCGAAGCAAGAAATGCATTTTATGAAGTGAAAGACGGAAATTCGACTTATGCTCCAGCGGCTTTGTATTATTTTTCTCATATTTCCTACCAAGATAAATCCTACCAAAGTGCTTTACAAGGTTTTGAAAAACTCGTTCAGATTGAAAGTTTTAAGCAACTTTCTCAGATTTACATCATTCAAATTTATTACCGTTTGGGAAGATACAACGATGTGATTGCGAAAGGTCCGGACTACATCGACAGTGCTTCTGGAAATACTTTACTTGAAATGAATCACTTGATTGGTGACGCCTATTACGAATTGAAACAATTTGACGAAGCAGTTCCGTTTTTGTTGAAATACAACATGCAAGCGAAAACAAAACGCGAAGATGATTATCAATTGGCGTATGCGTTTTACAAAAGTTCAAATTACGAAAATGCAATTGAATTATTTGACAAAGTGGCACGAATCAAAGATACTTTAGGTCAAATTTCCTTGTATCACATTGGTGAATGTTACCTCAAACTTGGAAATAATGCTTACTCTCGAACAGCTTTTGAGGCTGCATCAGTGATTTCAATTGACGAAAAAATTCAAGAAGATGCCTTGTACAATTATGCAATTTTATCTTATAAATTAGACATAAATCCTTACGATGAAGCGATTGAAGCCTTGGAATTGTATTTGGAAAAATATCCCGATTCTGACAGAAAAAAAGAGGTTTACGAGTATTTGTTGAATGTGTTTACGCAAACAAACAATTATGCTTTGGCTTTAAAATCATTGGATAAAATTTCAGACAAAGACATCCGTTTAAAATCGGCTTATCAAATTATTGCCTTCAATTTTGGTGTTGAATTGTTCCAAAAATCGAGTTATGAGAAAGCGATTTCAAACTTTGTTTTGGTGGATAAATTTAACATGGACGATAAAATTTCTGCTGATGCAAAATATTGGATTGCAGAATCTTATTATCAATTAAAACAAGTTGACAAAGCAATTGTATCTTACAAAGAATTTATCGCAACCCCTGGAACAGCTGTAACTCATCACCGAAAAGATGCATTTTACAATGTAGCTTACGCATATCTTTACAAGCAAAAAAATGCCGATGCGATTGAATATTTTAGATTGTATTTACAAGAAACAGCACAAAATAAGCAAGCTGATAAAGAACAATATTCAGATGTGCTTTTACGCTTAGCTGATTGTTATTATACCTCAAAACAAAATGATTTAGCGATTAAATATTACCAAGAAGCACTTGATTTTAATTTCAACCATCAAGATAAAGCTTTATATTTCTTAGCGAAAACTTACGGTTATAAAAACGAAACAGACAATAAAATTAAGCAATTGGTTGACATTGTAAACAATTATCCAAAATCAAAATACATCGTTATTTCGATTTACGAAGTTGGTTTGACTTACCGTTATAAAAACGAAGACGAAAAAGCGAAACGCTATTTTGAGCAATTAATCAAAGATTATCCAAATTCTTCTTTGGTAAAAGATGCACAAATTGAAATTGCGGATATTTATTTCAAAGAGAAAAATTATGACAAAGCGGAATTAGCTTACACACAGGTTTTAGAAGGAAATGAATCCAATCGTTCGACTTGCTCGAGAGCTTTAAAAGGAATTGTTGAAATTTACAAAGTGCAACACAAACCTGAAAAAGTGGAGCCTTTGGCAGCAAAATATCCATGTGCAGATTTCACGATTGACGATCAAGAAGAAGTGTATTACAATTCAGCAATTGAACCCTATTTGGATAGTTCGTTCCAAGAATCAATCACAGAATTGGAGAAATATTTAACGAAATTCCCAAGTGGCAAATACTTGATTGAGGTAAAATCATACTTGGCGAATTCGTATTTCAGAACAAATAACGAAGTAAAAGCGATTGCTGTTTACAAAGAAATTTTAGAGAAACCGAATACGGATTTCACGGAACTTGCTGCTATTCGTGTTTCTAAATATTTGTACAACAATTCTTTATACAACGAAGCTTTACCATATTACTTGAAATTGGAGAAAATTACTTCAAAACCAGATGTGTTGTTTAACTCGCAACTTGGTTTGATGCGTTGTAATTACTTACTTGAAAACTGGGATGCTGCTTTGGAATATGCCAACAAAATTCAATCAAATACGCAAATTGGAAATAACATTAAACTGGAATCTGAGTTCGCAAAAGGAATTTCTCTTTACCGTTTAGCAAGATACGATGAAGCACAAATTTCTTTGGCTTGGGTAATAAAAAATACGAATTCCATTTTTGCTGCTGAATCCAAATATTGTTTGGCTGAAATGCAATTTATCAAACAAGATTTAGCGAAAGCTGAAACGGAAGTACGTGAATTATTGAAAATGAAACCTGCTTACGATTTTTGGGTTGCTAAAGCCTTGATTCTTCAAACACAAGTTTTGATAGCTAAGAAAGACTTATTTCAAGCAGAATACACGCTTAAATCTGTTTTGGATAATTATTCAAACCAAGAAGATGGAATTATTGCAGACGCAAACCAATTGTGGGACGAATTAATGCAAGTAAAAAATAAAGCAAAAGACGTGAAAGATCCAGCGACAACGGTTATTGAGATTAAGGAGAAATAGTTATGAATTATGAGTTAGGAGTTATGAGTGGGTTTCTAATTGTTCTCTTTGCGAACTTAGCGTAATCTTAGCATACTTTGCGATAAAAATAAAAAAGCGCCTTTGCGTCTTTGCGAGAAATATTAAAAAATGAGTTTTATGTTAAATAGTAAGTTATATAAAAGTTTTGGATTGAAATTAAGCTTCTTTCTGTTGCTTTGTCTTTCATTTCAAGTGGAAATCTTTTCTCAAGAAGTGAATTTGGAGGTTTCTGGAAATCGAGAAATTGAACCAGCATATCGGATTACAAAACAACCGAAATTAATCGATACAATTATTCCTTATTCGGAAATTCAATATCCTTTGTTGTCCTTGAAATATGAAACGACTTTCGCTTTAGATACCATTAAATCAGCGAAAATCAAATTGATTGATAAACTTGCCGATTTATATCCATGTTACGCTAAACTTGGTGTAGGAAGTAAATTTATGCCTATGGCTGAGTTTTATTTCAATAGTTTGCGTTCCAGAAAAAGTGTTTATGGAATTCACTTGAAACATTTAAGTTCAGTAAGTGCAATTAAAGGATTTGCCCCGTCACAATTTGACAAAACAAATCTTTCGCTTTTTGGAACGCTTAACGAAAAAAAATACAGCCTTGATGGAGCAATGCATTTTTCAAGTTTTGGTTTACATCAATATGGTTTGAGAAACGAAAATACGCCAAAAGATAGTATTGCACAGCGTTTTTCTGATTTCGGAACATCGTTTACTTATACTAAACACAAGCACGATACTTTGTCGTTTAACTATTTGGTGAATTTAAAATACAATTATTTCCAAGATAAAAACAGCAAAGTTGATTCCTTGCAAAATTGGTTTGGCAGAGAAAACTACGTCAATCTAAATTCAAGAGCGTGGTATAAATTCGGAAAAGAAATTATTTCTGCAGATGCGAGTTTGGCTTTGAATGCATTTAAATATGGACTTCCAAATGACAGTTTATCTGCTTTTGATAAAGGTTTTGTGAACACCAATTTGATTTTTAATCTTGCTCCAAACATTACCACTTTCGCGAAAAATAACCGCTTGAAAATTAAATTTGGGGTAAATTTTGCACTTGATATCTTAAACGACAACATTCAACCAAAAACGAAAGTCTTTTTGTATCCAGACATTGAGTTGAAATATTCCTTCTTCGACGATATTTTGATACCATATTTGGAAGTGAAAGGAGGATTAAAACAAAATACCTTCAAAAGTTTGAGTCAAGAAAACGAATTCCTTTTATCCAATGTTTACTTGCAAAATGAAAACAACAATGTAAACGGGAAAATTGGTTTGAAAGGAACTTTATCGAATACCTTGATGTTCAACACCAGTGCGAGTTTTGGAATCTATAAAAACAAAGCTTTGTTTGTAAACGATACTTTAATTTCTGGTGGAAACCAATTTGCGGTAATTTACGATGAAATTAATGTGGCAACGATTCAAGCTTCTTTGATTTACCAAGTAGCAGAAAAATTGAAAATCGAAGGAATCGGAATCTTTAATTCTTACCAAGCAAAAAACAACATTTACGCATGGAATTTGCCACAAATTCAAGTGATTGCACGAACTTCTTACAAAGTAATGGAAAAGTTGACCGTGAAATTTGATTTGAATTTGGAAGGAGGAAGATTTGCTAAAGTGTACACAAAAGCCGACAGCGATTTTGAAGAAAACCAACAATTTGCTAAAAAATTAGGCTTTATTCCTGACTTTAACTTGAGTGGAGAATACCATTACAACCAAAAATTGTCTGCGTTTTTACAATTCAATAATTTTGTTGCACAGCGTTACAACAGATGGTACAACTATCCAGTTCAAGGATTTCAAGTGCTTGGTGGCGTGAGTTTTAGGTTTTAGTAATGAAGTTTTATAAAATCTTACTTCCATTAATCTTAATAATGTTTTGTTTTAATGCATGTTTAGAGAAAATTGACACTGAAGACAATAAATATTTTTTAGATCACATGAAATGGGTAAAATTAAATCAAAATTATACTTACATTTCTGATTCAAAAGATACTTTTAGTTTTGAAGTATTGGAAATTCAAGCAGATTCTGGGAGTGGTGGGCAATCTGTTGGCGCGCCAGATTTTTATTCAAATAAAGTTTATTTTTATAAGACATCAATAAACACTGAAGAAAGAAATGAATTTATAAATTATCATATAGATAGTAGGGGTTATGTTGAATTATATATAAATTTTTTTGAAAGTCAATTTGATTTAATAAATTCAAAATCAAAAAGATTAAAAAAATATTGGTACAGAAATAAAAATTTAGAAGATGTTATTCAACCGATACAACATGATACAGTAGGTTCTAATCTTACCAATTTATGGTGGTCAAAAAGTTGTGGGATTTTGAAATTTACCACTATTGATGGTAAAACATGGAATAAGATTTAGAATTGCTAAATGTAGATTTCATTATGATTAAAAATTATCATAATTTTACATGAAATTATGAAACTCCATTTACTCTTACTTCTTGGTTTTACCTCTTTCGTTGTGAAAAAAAATGAAGTTTCGGATACTTTGTATTACGAAGAGTTTAATGTTTTGGAAAATGTTTCACCTCAACTTTTAACTTATCTACAAGAAATTAAAGCTAACAAAAATAGTGGAATCGATATTTTCCATTTGGGAGATTCGCACGTGCAAATTGGCGAATTTTCAAAAGGAATTTTAAACGTTTTTGCCCAAAAAGAGCTTTCAATTCAAAAGTCGTGGTATTTGCCCAACTTAATTTTTGACGATTTATCCTTTACAAATAAAAGTTTAAAAGCGATTTCTGGGGATTACTCGGACGAAAAAATTACACATAAAACGAAATCCTTGAATGTGGGTTTAACAGGAAGAACTTTCCGGTTTGAAGATGAGAATACAACTTTGAAATTTAAGTTTCAGGAAAAGCTTGAAAAGATGGAATTTTTGCATTCAAAAAATGAGCGTTTAACTTTTGAAATGGATAAAAATCTAACAATTAAATCAACTTTCTTAAATGAAAATCAAAAAATTACACAAATTGGTTTAAAAAATTTCAAATCAAAACTTAAATTAAGTATTCCAAATCAAACGAAAGAACTTGTCGAATTTTATGCGATCCGTCATAATTTTGTAGAAAATCAACTTTCGTATTCCAATTTTGGTGTTTCTGGAGCTAAATTCTCAGATTTTATTTTTGCACCCAAATTTATGGAGCAATTGGAAGCTTTGAAACCAGAAATTATGATCTTTACTTTGGGTACAAACGATTCGTATTACTATGAATTAGATCATAAGCAATTTACTTCAGATTTGGAATCTTTTATTGATAAAATAAAGGAACTTTCTCCCAAAACGGAATTGATTTTTATGTCAGCTCCAGATACCTATTTTAAAAATTCAAAACCAAAGCATCTGAGTTTCATTAATTCTGAAATTGAACGCATTTCTAAAGTAAAAAACTGTGCTTTTTGGAACTGGAATAAAATCATGGGAGGAGAAAACTCCATTCATCTGTGGAACAAACAAAATTTCGCTGATAAAGATTTACTTCATTTAACAAGTAAAGGTTATCTTTTACTTGGAAAATTGTTCGGAGAAGCGTTTTTGAAATAAAGTTATCTTCAAAAATCTGCGTCCTTTTCTGCGCTTATCCGCGGGAAATTTATCTGCTAGAAATCAAAGTTTAAAATTCCGCATTTTTTGGCGTTCTCGGGAAAGGAATCACATCGCGAATGTTTGACATTCCAGTAACAAACATCACCATACGTTCAAACCCTAAACCAAATCCAGCGTGAGGAACAGTTCCAAATTTACGAGATTCCAAATACCACCACAAATCTTCTTCGTGAATCTTGAAGTCAGCTAATTTTTCTTTTAACACGTCCAAACGTTCTTCACGTTGTGAACCACCTACCATTTCACCAATTCCTGGAAACAAAATATCCATCGCAGCCACTGTTTGTTTTCCTGGCTCACAATTGTCGTTTTTACGCATGTAGAACGCTTTAAATGAAGCTGGGTAATCTGTTATGATTACAGGACGTTTGAATTCTTTCTCAACCAAATAACGCTCGTGTTCGGATTGTAAATCAGTTCCCCAATTCACATCATATTTGAATTTTTTCTTTTTATAATGACTTGAATTCATCAAAATATCAATCGCTTCGGTATATGTGATGCGTTTGAAATCATTTTGCGTAACAAAAGTTAAACGTTCAATCAAAGTCATTTCAGCACGTTCGTTTGCAGGTTTTGAAGCTTGTTCAGCTGATTCTCTTTCAGATAAAAACTTCAAATCATCGGCAAAATTCTCCATGATATTATTGCAAATGTATTTCAACATTTCTTCAGCCAAATCCATGTTGTCGTTTAGGTCGTTGAAAGCAACTTCCGGCTCAACCATCCAAAATTCTGCTAAATGGCGAGAAGTATTCGAGTTTTCTGCTCTAAATGTTGGTCCGAAAGTATAAACTTGTCCCAAAGCCAAAGCAGCCAATTCTGCTTCCAATTGTCCAGAAACAGTCAAATTTACTTGTTTGCCGAAAAAATCTTCTGAAAAATCAACCGTTCCATCTTCATTTAAAGGTGGGTTTTGTGCATCTAATGTTGAAACACGAAACATTTCACCAGCTCCTTCAGCATCAGATCCCGTTACGATTGGCGTATGTAAATAGTAAAAACCTTTGTCGTTAAAAAATTTGTGTATTGCAAAAGATACGCCGTGACGAATTCTGAAAACTGCTCCAAAAACATTTGTTCTGAAACGTAAATGTGCTTGTTCACGCAAAAATTCCAAACTGTGTTTTTTTGGTTGCATCACTGTTTTTTGGACATCATCCGGATTTGCTTCTCCAATGATTTCAATATCCGTAACGTTTAATTCAATCGCTTGCCCAGCTCCTTGTGATTCAACGATAACGCCTGTTAAACCAACAGATGCACCCGTAGTAATTTTTTTTAAAATCGCTTCATCAAAATTCTCAAAATCAACAACTGCTTGGATATTATTTATTGTTGAACCATCATTTACTTGTATAAAACGATTGCTACGAAAAGCTCTAACCCAAGCTTTTACAACAACTTTATCCCCAACTTTTGATGATTTTAATACCTCTGCAATTTTTGTTCTTTTCATTTTTGCTTTTCTAAAAATTAAGACACAAAGTTAATGAAATTTTTAAAGTTAAGAATTAAGAGTTAAGAATTGAAAATTTTGAATTGAATAGTCAGGAATAGGAATAAAAAATTGAAAGAATAAATCCTTTAATTCACTGCCAACACATCTTGTGTTCCAGTTTTTCTAGAAATAGACAATTTTCCGATTTTAATGTAAAACCCACCTTGTTTTTTTGTCGTCGCTTTTGCAGTTCTAAAGTCCACCAATGTTTTGAATTTTTGACTCAAAGTATTTGTAACGATTGGAGCAGGATTTTTCATTTCTTCAAAAGCCAAATAAGTGGAATTTTCTTCATCCGTGTTTTCTAATACCTTGTTTTGTGAAACGGTATAAGATAAATTTAAAGAGAGAACTTCTGAATTTTCTGTTTTAAAATCTACTGGAGAAACTTTTTTTAATTCCATTTTATTGATTTCAGCTAATTCTATTTTTTGTGGCTGTAAATCGTTTGTTTTTTGTACAAAAATTTGTTCTTCTTTTGATAAAATAACTTTTTGTGAGGAAACTGAGCTGACTCCACTGAGCTTGTCGAAGTGTGTCGAAGTTTCATGGTCTTTAGGAAGTATTCTAGAACCCATTTTTACAGAGTCAAATTTCTCTGTTTGATTTGGAATTGCTAAAAAGATGATAGCTAAAACTGCTGCAACAGAAACAAGTTTGATGTACATTGGAACAATGATTCCTCGTCTTAACTTGCTTTTTTCTGAATAAACGATATTTGTATCTGCTTTAAGTTTTGTTTGATGATAAAAAGCCAATTCAGAAGCATAGTTTTCATCTTTTGAAATAAAATCCTTTAATTCGATTTGTTTGGTTGCTGAAAGGATATTTTCAACCGAAGCAATCATAAAATTTTCATGATTTTCGGCTGTTATACTTGCTGTTTTATCAAAAACTTTTAATTCTGAAATGAATTTTGAATCCAAGTTTTGATTTTCTTCTAAAACAAATGAGGTTAATTCTTCCTCAGCTTTTAAGTGCGGATTTTCTTCCAAAAACAACAAAAATGCGCGTGTTTCTTCCTCGCTCAAATTTCCTTCAAGGTAATCCAAGTAAAAAACTTCGTAATTTTCTATGTTAATTAGTAAACTCATGCAACTAAACTGTGGTTTTTTAAATGTGTTTTTAAACTTTGTCTTGCTCTAAAAATATAAACTTTTACTTGTGATTCACTTAAAGCAGTAATTTCTGCTATTTCTTCGTAGGAATAACCTTCATAATCTCGAAGTAAAATCACCGATTTTTGAATTTCTGGTAAACGATCTAAAGCGGTATCTAAAATTTCTTTTAATTCTTGTTGATAATAATTTGAGTCAGCACTAAAATCGGAGGTTAAATTTTTATCCACCAATTCAAAATCACCACTTCTTTTTTCTTTGTTTACATAATCAATAATCGCGTGATAAGCCGTAGTAAATAAATACGATTTCACTTTTTCCACATCAACTTCCTCATGTTTTATCCAAACTTTCATGAAAGTTTCTTGCACAACATCTTTAGAAGCCATCTCATTTTTAAGATGCTTCAATGCAAAGCGATAAATGTTATCGGCATACGTATCAACTGCTATATTGTACTCTTTCGCGTTCAAGATTATAGTTAAAAACTTTTTAGTTTCTTATTAGACCGACAAGTTACAAAAAAGTTACAGCAATTTGAAAATAAACTTAAAATCTTGTGATTTTGATAAATAGCTTCGTTCCCTTCACTAACGTTCGGTCATCAAAAGCTTCGCTTTTTCTTCTTTTGCGGAAAAAAGAAAAGAATAAAATTTACTTTCGCTTAAAAAGTGCTCGATTCAAATTAGCATAAGAAAGTGAGAACTCTATCGAACCACTTTGAACTTTTCTCAATTGCGAAATTGTTACATCATAAGAAACGCCGAATTTTACATTTCTAAAATCTATAAACACGCGAGGAATGATTGCGTCTTTCCAACGTGTATAAAGTCCAAAACCAAAATACGCGTCTTGGTAAAAACCGGTAATTTTTGTTCCGCTTTGTAACCTGTTTTTGAATGTTGCGCCAAAAATTGTTTCGTGATGAGGTCCTTGGAAAAATTGAACGAGGCTTAAATCATAAGCCCAATCTGAATTTGCAAAATCACTTGTATATGAAGTATGAAAAACAAATTTTCTGTACAATTTACTTGTTACAATAGGTATATATTCCAAACGTGTATTATTAGCGTGATAAATTGATGCTCCAAGTCTGAATATTTTTTCTTCTGTTCGCCTGAAATTTGTTGAACCACCATCATATTGATACATAATTCCAGCTGAGGCATCAAAATGTCTGAAATTGGTCAATGTTCCTGGCTCGCCACTTGAAATTAAAGGATCAAAAGTTGTTCCATTCCACTGATTTTCAAAATTTACACGCGTTAAGTCGCTTTTACGAGAAACAAATCCACTTTGAATTCCAGCTGAAAGTTGATGTCCGCTTGAATTGATTGGTAAAATTCCGCTAATGGAAACAGAACCAGACTGTAAGCCAAATTGTGAATCACCGCCAATATCGTTGTACAAAAACATGCCAATTCCCAAATGAGCATTTTTAACATGATCTTCCTTCAAAAGGTTAATATCAGCAGCTAGAGAACTTGTCATAAATTGCGTATTCGCTCCCAACCATTGATTTCTATGGTTTATTTGAAAACGAGCTGAGCCATTAAAAATTCCTGTTGAAGCTGGATTTATAAGCAAAGGAGTTTCCGAAATTTGTGAAAAATGAAAATCTTGAGCGAAAGTGGAAACAGAAATTCCCATTAAAATGAAAAGTAGGTATTTTATCATTTTTTGCGAATTAAAGTAATATTTCCTCCTTTTTCTTCCTGTCTATCGTCTGTAAATGTGATTTCAAGCATGTAAGCATAAACTCCTTCGTTTAATTTTTTCCCATTAAATGTTCCGTCCCATGTTGCATTTGCATCGCTTGTTGAGAACATTTTATTTCCCCAACGATCAAAAATTTTAAGATTAAATGATAAAACATCTGCTCCAACAATTGGACGAATAAAATCATTCACAAAATCACCATCAGGAGAAAAAGCTGAAGGAATGTTTACTCCGCTTACACCACTTACTTTTGGTAGACAATCAATGGAATTTGAATTTGGACTACATTCATCCAAAGGATTTGAACCATTTGAAATTTCAACTCCATCAGCAATCAAATCGCCATCTGTATCTGAATTATTTCCATCCGTTCCAGCATTTGTTTCCGTTTGATTATCCAAACCATCCCCATCAGGGTCACAGCTTGGGAAAGTTTGAAGTGGATTACAAATGTTAAGCGGATTTGTTCCATTTGTGAACTCAACACCATCTGATAAACCGTCTCCATCCGTATCAGGATTTAAAGGATCGGTTTGGGTAATGATTTCAGATGAATTTAGTAAACCATCGTTGTCCGAATCACATAAATTACTGTTTAAATTAGGACTACAAGCATCTAAGGGGTTTGATCCGTTATTTATTTCTTGTCCATCAGAAATTCCGTCTAAATCAGAATCAGGGTTTCCAGGATTTGTACCAGAACTTTGTTCTTGAACATTTGTTAAGCCATCATTATCTGGATCACAACTTGGGAAACTTAAATTTGGGTCACAAATATCTAAAGGATTTGAACTATTTGCGACTTCAAGACTATCGTTTAATCCATCGTCGTCAGAATCTATATCTTGAAAATTTGTTCCAATTGTTCCTTCGAAAACATCCGTTAAACCGTCTCCATCAGTGTCAGGATTTACATCAAGTGCAAAAACTGCTGTAAGAACAACATTTCCTGTCATCATCAAAGCGTTAGTATCTTCTGAAATTCCTTGTGTCAAAGAACCTGATGTGTATTCCCAATGATCAAAAAGGTAATCTCCAATAGGACTTGCGATTAAAATGTTTTCAATTCCGCCAAAATAATTTGCCGACCAAGGATAAGTTGGTACAGATAAGGAATTCACTTGAACTGTTCCTGAATTTGCTGGAGAAACATTTATTTGAAAAGAATAAGGTCCAGTTAAGGGATAACAATCAACCATTCCAGTATTTAATTGTACACATCTTGCATTAATGAAATTTCTTAGTTCTTGAACTTGAGCTTGCCAACCAGCATAGCTGCCACCCCATTTTGCAATTTGACCATTCATTTCTGGTTCAATTTGAGCAATCATACTGTCCAATAAGAAATTCATGTAATCACATGATAAATAAGTATTTAACAAATCAGCATAACGATTGATGTAATATTGTTCCACAACAGGGTTTTCGTTGATTAATTTTTGAAGAATTTCAGGATGCCCTTGAGATTGATCTATAACTAAATTTTCCACAGCACATGGCATAGCATTTGGACTTTCATCAGGAATACCCGTATAATTGATGTAATGTCCAAAAGTAGCATCCATATCCCATAAAGCGTAACGCCATTTTTTGTGATTTCCACTTGGGTTATTTCCTTTCCACCAAGCTGTATTCCAGTTTAACCAGTCCATACAAACTACATAGGAATTTAAAACAAAGTAATCTACTAGTGAATTCCAATTGTATTTACTGTCAACATAATCAAAATTTGCTTGTACACCCATGTTATTTGTTTGGATATAATTCAATAAAGCATCCCAATCAGGTTGAGCATTAGGTGCACCATATTCTTCCCAAGTTCCTCCCCACGTTTTTAAGAAATACAAATCATCGCTTCCTTGGTCGAAATAATGTTCTGTGAAATCTGAATCATCAACTTTTTCGCGAATGTCGTAAACTCCCCAATATTGGCCATTAAGGTACAAAACGCAAGGTTTCCAAGTACGTTCATCCATTTTTAGATGTGCTTTTTGCGATAAAGTATGAACAAAAGCGTCTCGTATGTGAGCGCCATCTTCTGCTGGATAATTATCATTTGCGGCGGCTTTGATAATTAATTTTTGAAATTCATCTCTGTCTTTTTCAGGAAAAATTTGATGTTCGATATCATCATTATAACCATATTGATCTCGCATGATGTAATCGAAACCACGTTGATCGTATGCCCAAGAGTCATTTCCATGTTTGTTAAATTCTCCTTCTCCTTTTGAAATAAATGAACCATCTGATTCAAAATATTCGAAAAATCCCTGAGGTTCAATTCCATTGTCTCCAAATTCAAGTAATTGAGAAACTTCGTTTGAAGCGATTGAAATTACAGGAACTGTATGGTCAACATCAATAAAATAGGTTCCAGATTGTGTAAAACTTGGTTCATTAGTACTAAATGCAATAGCACGAAGTACTGATGTTGTAGCAATATTAATTGGGCCTACATAAATAGTTGAAGCTGCAGTTGGCGTTGCTCCAGTTGTTGTATAACGTATTGTTGCCGTTGGGTCAGAACAAGTAATTGTAACGAATTGATTACCTGTGTAAAACCCTGATATTAAAGAAAATGCGGGTGTAGGAGTATAAAAATTAATACCTCCAGCATTTGGAGCATTTGGTGTTGGATTTAAAAACAATTTCCATGTTGAGGCACCATCGCTTTGTCTTCCAACAGAATGATCTTGTTTTGTAAAATGAACAATTTTTAGAGAATCCACATTCACACCAGCATTATTAGCTAAAATAATCCATTCTTTTTCTGTTTGAGTTAATTTAAAATTTGGGTGTAATTCTCCGCCTGAAACTGTATTTTTCCCTGAACAATGAACCATTAAGTAACCATTTGCGGGAATTGTTCCCGATGGAATTTGCCATTTGGTCATGTTAGATGATTTGTCCGACAAATGGAAGCCAGTTAAATTCACTGGAGCAGCACTGGTATTATAAAGTTCAACCCAATCATCTCTATCTCCAAAAGCGTTTATGGGACCAGAAATATTTGAACAGGAATATTCGTTAATAACAACTTGTGCTTTGAATGAAAAATGTAATATAAATATAAAGAAAATAAAAAGTAATTTTTTTAGCATGAAATCATAGTTTGATTTGTATAACGTTTACTTTTTTAAAAAGTTGGTTCTAGAATAGATTATTGTTGGATTCCTATAAAATGCCACGAAGACAGAAAGGGACCAAGTTAGACTAAATTTTGTGCTATTTTGTGTTTTAGGGACTTTGTGGCAAAAAATCTTACTTATACAAAGCGTTCATCCACTTCCATTACATTTCCGCAAGATTTACAGGTTCTCATTTCTTCTGAAGAATAAAATTCTTTGAAGCGAGATTTGAAATCAGTTTCAATATTTTCTAATGGAAATTTGAATGCTTGAAGTGGAAAGTTACATTTTTCGCAATACCAGTTTAAACCATCAATCAAACCTGTTCCTTTACGTACTTTTTCAATTACCAAACCAACAGTATTTGCTCCACGAACAGGGTTGTGAGGAATATTTGCTGGAAGTAAAAAGATTTCTCCTTCTTTGATTTGAATTTCTTGCGATTTTCCATCAATTTGAACTTTTACAGTTATATCACCTTCAAGTTGGTAGAATAACTCTTCACTTTCGTTATAATGGTAATCTTTACGAGCGTTTGGTCCGCCAACAACCATTACAATAAAATCTCCAGCTTCCTTGTAAAGACATTTATTGTTGATAGGTGGTTTTAAGTCCGCTCTATTTTCTTCAATCCATTGATGTAAATTAAATGGTAATAACATAGTTTAATATTTTAAGTTTTATAATTATCTCACAATTTGGAAAATACCTTCTCCAGACATTTCATCACCGTTTATTCCTGTCCCTGAATAAAAATAGAAATATGTACCTTCTTCAGCCAAATTTCCATTTTGAACAAAGCCACTCCAATTTGGAGTTGCTTCAGTACCTTCAAACATCACATTTCCCCAACGATTTAGAATTGTGTAACTAAATTTCGCAAAATAAGTCGGAGCCAAAGTAAATTCGTCGTTTATATTATCTCCATTTGGTGTGTAAATATTTGGAAGAAAAACCGTTGGTTTTGGTAATATTGTAAAAGTTAAACTTGTTGAATCAATACAAATTCCTTGATGAGCATATAAAGTCACCATGAAAGTATTTGGTTCATCATAAGTTGATTCTTGATTAGAAATATCAACTCCAAATTCTTGTTCCCCATTACCAAAATCCCAATCGTAAGAGGTTGCGTTTTGACTGTTATTAAAAAACGTAACATTCAAAGGAATTTCACTTGTAATTGGAGTTGTTGTAAAACTTGCCACAATTGGGTCTAAAATTTCAACTAAAACACTACCGCTATCAGCACAAACTTGGTCGATAACTGAGAAAAAATAAGTTCCACTTGTTAAGTTTTGAGTATTTAATGTGTTGCTTACTATTGGACCATTGATTCCTGGCCCTTTCCAAACATAAGTAGGTGTTCCAGTTACACCTGAAACAACAGCATTTGCAAGACCAGTAGGAGTACAAAAAACAGAAGGATTTTGGGTAAGAGCATCAATACTTAAAGTGTGGTTTAAAACAACCGAAACATTTTCTGTAGCAAAATTACCACAAACATCAGTCGCGGTAACAACTAAATTTACAGTTCCATTATTAATTGTTGGTTGAATTATATTAGCACCAGTTAAACCATTACTCCAAGTATAGGAATACGGTGAAAATCCATTACTTGCTAAGGCACTTAATGTTAAATTTGGATTTGGACACAAAATTGAAACATCATTTGCAACTAAACTAACCGTTGGATCAGGGGCATCGATAATTGTAATAGTTTCCGTAACACTATTAAAACAGTCGTCAGTTGCTGTAGCAGTAAATGTTTGCGCTCCTGATGTTAAGCCATAGACTTGAGTTCCAGTTTGACCATTACTCCAAGTTATCGTTAAAGCAGAGGAACCACCAGTTCCAACGGCCGTCATTAAAACAGAATCTTCAATACAAGTTGCCAATGGAGCTGATAAATCTAAATCAATTGGAGGAGGATCCATTAAGGTTAAAGTCAAAGTTTGTGTTGCAGTATTTCCACAATTATCAGTAGCGGTAACATCAAAATTTTGAGATCCTATTGTTAACATTGAAACAGAGATTGGTGTTCCACTTGCCCCATTACTCCAAGTATATGTATAAGGAGCAAAACCATTACTTGCTAATGCTGTCAAGGGAACTGAGTTGCTTCCACAAAAGATAGTTACATCGTTTGCAACTAAATTTATAATTGGGTCTGGAGCGTCAAAAAATGCAAAATCTTCTGTAATTTGATTGCCACAATCATCAGTAACCGTAATCGTATATGTTGGATTCGTAGCGGTTAAGCAATAAACAAAATTTCCTGTTCCACCATTGCTCCAAGTTGTTACTAATGGCTCAACTCCACCTGTAGGAAAAGCAGATACTTCTACTGAATCTTCAATACACGTTCTTGCAACATCATCTACAACCAAAAACATCGGAGGTGGTGGGGATTGTGTAATAGTAACAGAACTTTGAAAAGTAAATTCACAAAAATCCTCAATAGTTACTGTATATGTTTGTGAACCAAGTCCATTTATAGCACCAGGAACGGTATCGTTATTTTCTGCTCCATTACTCCAAAGATAAGAATAGGGTGGAGTTCCTCCAATGACCTCAACAATCATTGGTACTGAATCATTAGGACAAAATACTTCTGGTGCATTTGTATTTGCTGCAAAAATTGGTTCTTCTGATATGGTTAAATCTTGAGTAACTACTACGACATCTCCACATTCGGAAATAAATGTTGCTGTAATAATTACGGTTTCATTTCCTTCTAAAACTCCATCTTGAATTGCGTGCATTGAAACAATTACTGTATCTTCATTTGGAAGAAAAACTATCGGATTAGTCATTGGTTCGTAATCATTTGCATCAGCAGTTCCTGTTAAAGTATAATTAACAATAAAAGTTTCAGAAATTTGAGATTGCGGTCTTGTAAAAATGAAGTTTGCGTCTGTACATTCTTCATATATAATTGTATCACCAGTAACTGTTGATAAATTAATATTAACACCATTTGAAGATAAACTTCCCGCTTGTAGAAAAACTCCAGAATCATATTGTTGATCATTTGCATCAGCAATAACGAGTTTAAGATGATAAGTTTGGCCACACTGAACAGCACTTATGGCTTGCAAAGGGACAGTTAAACCATCAAATCTTACGATTAGAGGATCGGTGTCAAAAGGAGCTGTAAAACCGTCACCATTATCGATATAGAGCGTACTATTATCTACATCATTAATATTAGCAATTGAAACGGGAGAGGTTGTACCTGGAATCAAGGCAATATTAACAGCATTATTTGAAAAAGTACCATTAATTCCAGGACCACTAATAAAAAATCCAAAAACATCATTATAATCATTTACGAATTCTAAATACTCTTCTGATGCGAATACGTAATCAAATTTGATTGTATCTGAAATAGGAATAAAATCAAATTCTAAAATGGCTGCATCACGGCTACTATCTGGTGCTAAAATTATGTCTAAATCATCGTCATGAAAATCTGTACCTGTTGTATCAGAAGCAAGGTTAGAATCATTTGGTCCTATTGCATTGCTTACATTACCAGTCGAAAGTATAACTCCGCTATTGAATCCAACATTTGAATTTCCACCAAATTCTCCAATTTGTATTGAGGTACCATTAAAAGTTACATTTGAAATTGTAACACCAGAGCCAGCCAAAACGTTTTGAACAAGTTGTTGAGGTGTTAAAGTATTATTGACGGTTAATTGTCCAAAAGCTATTGCGCTTAAAGTAGTAAATAGAAGAAAAAGAATTTTTTTCATATGTTTAAAAAAATGAGTACGTAAAAATATAAATTTAATTTAACTTTAACGCAAATTTATAAACGTATAATTTGGCAATTATAGCAAAGCAAAATCCTAAAAAAATGCAAAATACTCAAAATTACATTCAAAAAAATAAGGATAAATTCTTAAATGAATTGATAGATTTATTGAAAATCCCCTCTATTTCAGCTGATAAAGCTTATATCAAAGATGTTCAAAAAGCAGCGGAAACTGTTGCTCAAGAATTAAAAAATGCGGGAGCGGAAAAGGTGCAAATTTTCCCAACTGCTGGTCATGCTATTGTTTATGGTGAAAAAATCATTGATGCTTCTTTACCAACAGTTTTGGTTTATGGACATTACGATGTACAGCCTGCTGATCCGATTGAATTGTGGACAAATCCAGCTTTTGAGCCAATCATAAAAACAACTGAAATTCATCCTGAGGGAGCAATTTTTGCTCGTGGGTCTTGTGATGACAAAGGTCAAATGTTTATGCATGTGAAAGCCGTTGAAGCGATGATTCAAAACAATGAACTTCCTTGCAATGTTAAGTTCATGATTGAAGGTGAAGAGGAAGTTGGAAGCGTTAATTTGGGAACATTTATTTCAGAAAATAAAGAACTGTTGAAAGCAGATATCATTTTGGTTTCAGATACTGGAATGTTAGCCAATGATACACCTTCCATCACCACAGGTTTGAGAGGATTGAGTTATGTTGAGGTTGAAGTTACCGGTCCAAATCGCGATTTACATTCAGGTTTATATGGAGGTTGTGTGGCGAACCCAATCAATGCTTTAACAAAAATGATTGCCTCTTTACATGATGAAAATAATCACATTACGATTCCTGGATTTTACGATAAAGTTCAAGAATTGTCTGATAATGAACGCAATGAAATGGCAAAAGCCCCTTTTAGTCACGAAAAATATTGCAAAGCTTTGGATATCAATGATGTTTCAGGTGAAAAAGGATATTCAACTCCTGAAAGAGGTTCGATTCGCCCAACTTTAGACGTAAATGGAATTTGGGGTGGTTACACGGGAGAAGGAGCAAAAACGGTTATTGCATCAAAAGCGTATGCGAAAATTTCGATGCGACTTGTTCCACATCAAATGCCAAATGAAATTACTGAATTATTTCAAAAACACTTTGAATCTATTGCACCACAGGGAATTAAAGTTATTGTAACTCCTCATCATGGTGGTGAGCCAGTTGTAACCCCAATTGATTCTTTGGCTTATCAAGCAGCAAGTTTTGCTTATGAAACAACGTTTGGTAAAAAACCAATTCCAGTGAGAAGCGGTGGAAGTATTCCAATTATTGCACTTTTTGAACAAGTTTTGGGGTTAAAAACAATCATGATGGGCTTTGGTTTGGATAGCGATGCAATTCACTCGCCAAATGAACATTTTGGTTTGTTTAATTTTTACAAGGGAATTGAAACGATACCTTATTTTTATAGTGAATTTACTAAATTGACGAAAAAATGAAGAACCTATTTGTAGTTTTATTTGTTTCCTTTCTTGTTTTTTCTTGCGAATTTAAGGATGTTGATTTTGGTGGAGTTGAGAGTTATAATGTTGAAAGTTTTGAAAACAACGAATTGCTTTTAAACCTTAGTTTCAAACTCAATAATGAAAACGGATTTAAAATAAAAGTAAAACCTTCAAAATTGAATGTTTTTGTTGAAAATCAAGACATGGGAACAGCGTTTTTGGATAAAAAAATTGTTTTTAAAAAGAAAAGCGAAGGAATTTATCAAACAAAAGTGCGTTTTAAATTAGCTGACGGAGCCATGTTTTCTGCAATGAAATTCGTTGGGAAAAAACAATTAAATGTACGTTTTGTTGGTAAAGTAAAAGGATCTGTTTTTTGTATATCAAAGAAATTTCCAGTCGATGAGACGAAAACTATTGATGCCTCTAAATTGAATTTCCAGCAATTTTTTCAGTAGGTTTTTGTATCGCTAAGGTCTGCTAAGTTTACGCAAAATGCGCTAAGAGTTTTACTCATTACTTGGTGAACTTTGCGTTTTTTCTTTCCTATCTTTGCGATAAAGTTTTTAAACTAAAATGACACAATTATCAAATCTCCCAAACTTTGAACTTATTTCCAAAGGAAAATGCACTTCTTTTTTGGATGAAAATCAACTTTCAACTTTTCATGAGTTAATTGAGTTTGTTGCAAAAATCCCTTATGGCCGAAATTCAAAAAGTGGAGATTTTTACCTAATTTTTTTAGAAAATAAAGCTACTTGTTCCACGAAACATGGTTTTTTGATGGAGATTTGTGAGTTGAATAATATTTTGGAAGTCGAATTGATGGTGGGCATTTTTTTGATGTCGGGAGATTATTCTTCAAAAATAAAACCAGTCTTGGATTTACACAATTTAGAGGCTCTTCCAGAAGCACATTGTTATTTGCGTTTTAACAATCAACGTTTTGATTTCACAACTCAAAATAGTGAAGTAAAATCTTTTGAATCTTTTTTAATTCGCGAGCAACGTTGCGATTCGCATCAAGTATTTGACTGGAAACCTATGATTCACAAAAATTTTTTAGAATCTTGGTTGAAAAGAAAAAATCTTGGTTTTACTGTTGATGAACTTTGGGAAATACGTGAAACATGTATTTTAAAGTTGAGTGAATAGGAAATACCTGAAAAACCTAATTTTTCTAAAACTAAAAAAAGTCTTAACTTTGCACCATGGTTAAAATTCGTGATATAGAATTGGGTGAATTTCCTTTGCTTCTTGCTCCAATGGAAGATGTAAGTGATCCACCGTTTCGTGCTTTGTGTAAAAAACATGGAGCCGATTTGATGTACACCGAATTTATTTCCTCCGAAGGTTTGATTCGCGATGCAGCAAAAAGCGTTAAGAAATTAGATATTTACGAATACGAACGACCTGTTGGCATTCAGATTTTTGGTTACGATATCGACAGCATGTTGAAATCGACCGAGATTATTGAAAAAACAAATCCCGATATCATTGACATCAATTATGGTTGTCCAGTAAAAAAAGTAACCTGCAAAGGAGCTGGAGCTGGAATGTTACAAGATATTCCGAAGTTAATTCGCATGACAGCTGAAATTGTTAAAGCGACAAATCTTCCTGTAACCGTAAAAACGCGTTTGGGTTGGGACGAAGACACAAAATTTGTTGTTGATACAGCCGAAAGATTACAAGATGTTGGTATTGAGGCAATTTCAATTCACGGAAGAACCAGAAAACAATTATACAAAGGTGATGCTGATTGGACATTAATTGGTGATGTGAAAGCAAATTCACGTATGAAAATTCCTATTTTTGGAAATGGAGACATTGATTCTGCTGAAAAAGCCTTGGCTTATAAAAACCGTTATGGAGTTGACGGAATTATGATTGGTCGTGCAAGTATTGGAAATCCTTGGTTTTTTAATGAAGTTAGACATTACCTAAATACAGGAGAAAAATTAGCTGGCCCAACTTTGGCTAATCGGGTGCAAGCTGCTCGTGAACATTTGTTGATGAGTGTGCAATGGAAAGGCGAAATGCTCGGAATTGCCGAAATGAAACGTCATTATTCAAATTACTTCAGAGGATATAGTAATTTCAAGTCTTACCGAATGAAATTGGTTACTTCTTTCCATTTGGATGAAATTTTGGAAACTTTAGATTTTATCGAAAACAACCAAGAAGAATTTGAGATGGTCATGTAAGACCATTTCAATAAAATCAATTAGCAATATTATAATCTGTTTTTTCACGAGAAATCTTTGAACCGCCTAGGAATAGAGAGCGTTAAGAAAATGCGAATTTTGGCGCAAAAAAAGAAAACAGTGTTTGAGTGCAGCGAGTTTGTTTTCTTTTAAGTCAAAATGAAGTGTTTTTAGCGAAGTATTCCAAGCGGAGATTTTTTTGTTACTTTTTTTATGGTTGAAAAAAAGTAAAACGATAATCTATAATTTCTTGATTTTAAGGAGACGTAAATTTTTCATACCTTTGAATTCTAAATTCTCAAAAATGAAGTCTTTTTTTCGCTCTCAGCCTTGGCTGACTTTTTTATTCCTTTTCACCTCTATTTTATCTTTTTCTCAAAAGAAAATCATTGACCACACGGCTTACAATGATTGGAAAAAAATTGGCGAAATTGCCATTTCAAACGACGGTAAATATTCCGTTTATACCATAAAACCACATCGTGGAGATGGATTTTTGTACCTTGTAAACAATCAAACTCAAAAGCTGGATTCGTTTCCACGTTCAGTGATGCCAAAGTTTACGAGCGATTCAAAAGGTTTGATTTTTAAAATTAGTCCAGGTTTTGATACTTTGAGAAAATGTGAATTGGAAAAAGTCAAAAAAGACAAATGGCCAAAAGATTCATTAGGGATTTTTTATTTAGAGAAAGATACTTTGGTGAAAATCGCGAATATAAAGGAATTTAGTGTTTCCAAAGAAGGTGGACGTTTTGCTTATTTATCAAACGAAAATAAAATTCCGAAAAATCTAACAGAAAAATCAAAAAAGAAAAAGGCTAAAAAGAAGAAAAAAGGAACAGAAGAAAATGAATCTGATGGAAAGTTATTGGTAATCAAAGAAATAAAATCGGACGATTACGCTCACATCAAAAATGTAACGGAATATAAATTTTCTGAAAACGGCGAAAAAGTTGCTTATTTATCGCATTTCAACAACAAGGTTGATTCAACAAGAATGTGGATTTTTAATTTTATGGAAACAGAAAAATTAGATAAAGAAAGCAAGGAGTGGATTCCAACAAAAAGTTCCTTTGATTTTTCTCCAACTTATCCAAGTGTAGTTTCTTTTGACTTTGATAAAGCTGGAAACCAGTTAGTTTACTTGGCTTCACAAGATACAATTGAAGAAAATAAAGTATATCAGTTGTATCATTATGATTATTTAAATTCTAAAAAATCACTTTTAGTTGATACACTTAACACAAATTTCGCTTCAAATAAAAGTGTGAGTGAACATTTTGAACCTTATTTCTCTTTAGATGGAACGCAAATTTTCTTTGGAATAGGAGAAAAACCGATAAAAACGCCAAAAGATACTTTACTCGAAAATGAGAAAGCGAAATTAGATGTTTGGAACTGGAAAGATGATCGTTTGCAAGCACAGCAATTGGTCGAATTAGACAGAGATAAAAAAGATGCATTTTTTGCCGTTTATTCCTTAAAATCAAATTCTTTTCTTGTTTTAGAAAATGATAGTATGGAAGTAAGTCACGATGAAAATAATCCAAGTAAATATGTCTTAGCGACAAATTCAAATCCTTACGAAACAAAATACAACTGGGAATTTCCAAACAAACAAGATTATTATCGTGTTAATATGGAAGATGCTTCTCTCACATTGTTAGAAAAATCGTCAATTCACGGCGTAAATTTATCTCCTTCAGGTAAGTATTTTACTTATTTCAACACAAAAAATTCGGAACAATATGTGAAGGATATTGAAACACAAGTTGAAAATTGTATGACTTGTGGCACAAAAGAAAATTGGTGGGAAGATTTAAACGGAATGCCTTACGTTCAAGGTCCACTTGGCGTAATTGGTTGGGGAAAAGGTGAAAACCAAGTATTTATTCAGGCAAAAAATCAATTGTATGTGTATAACATTTCGGAGAAAAACTTAATTCCCTTAATTTCAAATGAAAAACTTAACGAGAAAAATCGTTACACGATAAATCTTTGGAACAGAGATAGTTTGTACATTGATTTTGAAAATGTATATGTGACGAGTTTTCATGAAAAAGATAAATCGGAAAGTTTTTATCTCCCAAAATGGCATGATTCACATTTGGATTTAATTGAAAAAATTTCATCTAATCATAGCTTTTATGGTTTTATAAAAGCAAAAAAAGCGGATCAAATTTTATTTCAAAAGACGAATTTACTTGATTATCCAGATTTATATACAACAACTTGGACAAGTAACACTGAAGCAAAACAACTTTCAAAAACAAATCCTCAGCAAAAAGAATTTAATTGGGCAACAGTTGATTTAATCTCGTGGAAAAGTTACGATGGTGTTCCGTTGGAAGGTTTACTTTACAAACCTGAAGATTACGATTCAACAAAAAAATATCCTTTGTTGGTTTATTTTTATGAAATGTATAGCGACGAATTACACAACCATTACGCACCAAAACCAACTGCTTCGATTATTTATCCAACAGAATATGCTTCGGCGGGTTATTTGGTTTTAATTCCAGATATTCGCTACAAAGCAGGTTATCCAGCACGTGGAGCTTACGATTGTATCATGAGCGGAACGGATTACGTTCTAAAAAAATACAAAGCGGCCGATTCAACACGCATGGGCTTACAAGGTCAATCTTGGGGAGGTTATCAAACAGCACAATTGATTACAATGACAACGCGTTATAAAGCTGCAATGGCTGGGGCACCAGTGGGAAATATGTTTTCTGCTTACGGAGGAATCCGTTGGGGAAGTGGATTAAATCGACAATTTCAGTACGAACATACGCAAAGTAGAATCGGGAAAACTATTTGGGAAGCACCAGAATTGTATGTCGAAAATTCACCTTTGTTTCACCTTCCAAAAGTAAAAACACCTTTGTTAATCATGCACAACGACGCTGATGGCTCTGTTCCGTGGTACCAAGGAATTGAATTGTTCACAGGTTTAAAGCGTCTTGAAAAACCAGTTTGGATGTTAAATTACAACGGAGATGACCACAATTTGATGAAAAACGCAAACCGCATAGACTTATCTATCCGAATGAGACAGTTTTTTGATTATTACTTGCTCGACAAACCAGCACCAATTTGGTTAATCGATGGTGTTCCCGCTGTCGATAAAGGAAAAAATTACGGATTAGATTTGAAATAAAATAAATATGAAAAAACTAATTTGTTACTCGCTAATCCTCTCTGGATTATTTTTATCTGCTTGCAAAAGAGGCAATCAATACTGTGAATGTTTGGACGAAAACCTTGAACATTTGAAAGCTCATAGACTAAAAAATTATGAGGGAGAAATTGAAAAATCGAGTGTAAGCTGTGTAGAATTACAGAAAAAATCTACAGAAGAAATTGTGAAAATTAAAGGAGATAAGGAATGTCCAAACACAAATGAACTTCTAGAAGAAAAAGAATTAAGACTTAAACATTCGATAAAATCTAATTTGGATCAAATTCAAAAAAGTCTTGACAATGTTCAGGAAACACTAAAACCGCTCGAGGATAAATATTCAAAATAATCGTTTTTGAAGAATAAATTGTACTAAAGTAAAAAGACATGCTACTTTAGTACAATCTAAATTTTCCTTAATCATTTAACAAATTGATTCCACTTAAATCGGCTTTTCCGTTTTTCAAAAACTCATACGTTAAGCGATCTACTTGACAGTCAATAAATTTTAATCCTTTCAAACTTCTACACTTAAAAAATGTATTCGTAAGCACCGCGTTTTGAAATGTCACTCTTTTAAAAGCACAGTTTTCAAAATAACAATCTTCTATTCCACCTTCAAAAACGATGTCTGCAAGGTACATCGCATTAAAAGAAGTACTTTTCCATACAGCATTTGCAATTATATTTTTCTCAAAACCACCAGATTTAATAACAACTCCAGTAAAATTTGAAGCAGTGAAATCACAGCCGTAAACGTGACTTCCTGAAAATTCAGTTTCGTTTAGTGAACAGTCTTTAAATACATTGTTTACGAAGTTAGAATTCTGAATTTGACTTTTACTGATATCTGAACTTGAAAAATCACAGCTGTCAACATTGTTGCTTTTTAGCAGAATTCCCGATAGGTCTGATGCAACAAACTTGCAGTTTTTCATGTTGGAAGAACTAAATTTTTCTTGCAAGTTTTTTAAACCAGAAAAGTCAGCGTCCACCCAATTTCCACGAGACATATCCCAAAGAAGTTTTTTCTTGGTTTTGTTTGGTGTTTGATTTTCGGATGCTAATTCTTCTACTTTAATTTCTGATACAATAGTAATCGATGCAAAGTCTTCTGAAAAATAGTTTAAATCAACTCCTAAAATCTTTGCAAGTCGATTAAAAGTTATGATATCGGGAAATGATTCTCCTCGTTCCCATTTTCCAACAGCTTGTGGACTGATGAATAAACGTTCGCCAAGCTGAGCTTGTGATATGTTTATTTTTTTTCTTGCTTCGGTAATTTTATTACCAATAATCTTGTTTTCCATGATTTCCTAAATTTTGTAAATAATTCGATACTGCAAAGTTATTCGAAGCAATTCACAGAATTAGTAAAAGTAGCAATACTATTGGTTGTAATTACACTATTTATTGTTGTTTTTAACAACTAGCAGTTGTATGTTTGAAAAACAAGATTATCTATTACCTAATTTGGAAGTGTAAAATAAAAAGTAGCTCCTTCATCCACTTTTGCTTCAGCCCAAATTTTACCCTGATGTCTGTTTACAATTCGTTGAGCAATTGCCAAGCCAACACCCGTTCCCTCAAATTCATTGTTATCATGTAAGCGTTGAAAAACCCCAAATAATTTGTCGTAGAATTCCATGTCAAAGCCAGCTCCATTGTCTTTTACATAATAGATTGTTTCTCCATTAGTTTGTTGAGATCCTATTTCAACACGAGGAGATTCTTTTTTTGAAGAATATTTGTAAGCGTTTGATATTAGGTTTACCCAAACTTGATTTAACATCGCACTATCTCCAGTCATAGGGGGTAAATTCTCGATTTTAAATATTGATTTGTCAATTGCATGTTGCCTATATAGATCGTTTATGATGTTATTTACAATTTGTTCTGTATGAACTAGGCTTCTTACAACTTCATTTTTACTTACATGTGAAAAAGCTAACATATCTTGAATAAGATTTTCCATTTTTCGAGAACTACTTCCAATGACTTTAAGGCTTTCTTTTATCCTATAGCTGGGCTCCTTAGATAATTCTTTTACGAGTATATTAACAAAACCATTTATTGATCTTAGCGGTGCCTGCAAATCATGTGAAACTGAATGTGAGAAAGCATCTAGTTCATTGTATGCAAATTCTAATTCTGGAATTTTTTGTTCTAATTCCTTATTAAGTAATTGTATTTTTTCTTCCGATTCCTTTCGAAGTGTAATGTCATTAAACAAAATAGCAACTTGAAAATTTGTTGGATCTCCAAAACGGAAAGCATTTACATCAAACCAACGATGTAATTGTTCAGCGCGATTTTCAAAGCGAACTGATTCTCCTGTTAAGGCTACTTTTCCGTATATTTCAAACCAATGTTCTTCATGATTTGGAGCAAATTCACGCATGCGTTTTCCTACTGCATTCACAAGACCAGTTTGGTTTTCAAAAGGAGAATTAACTTTTAAAAAACGGTAGTCAATAGGTTTTTTCTGTTCATCGAAAATCATTTCAACAATACAAAAACCCTGGTCTATCGAGTTAAATAAAAATTCCCAAAGCACTTCTTTTAAATCCATATAGTTATAAAGATTAGTGATGCTTGAAGTCAATATTTATCAAAAATAATATTTTTTTGAAATTTAACTAAACTTTTAGGAAAAAAATTTAACTTGGATTTGAATAAGATAAAAATTTAGGCGATTAGTGTTCAACTTGAATAAATGAGTGCTCCTGAGTCTTGTGGTCTTTTGTCTTGACGAAAAAAAATCGTATATTTGCAGCCTAAAAATAGAATTAAAAAGAACATGAGTTTTATCGAACTTTCAGATCAAGAACAACAACGTCGTGAGACCTTAACAAAATTGCGTGAGATGGGAATTAATCCTTATCCAGCTGATTTATACCCTGTTAACAGTTATGCAGAGGAAATAAAGAAGAATTTTGAAGAGGGTAAACAGGTTGTGATTGCTGGTCGTTTGATGAGTCAACGTGTGATGGGGAAAGCTTCTTTTGCTGAGATTTTAGATAGCACAGGAAGAATTCAAGTGTATTTTAACCGCGACGAAATTTGTCCGGGAGAAGATAAAACCTTATACAACGATGTTTTCAAAAAATTACTTGATTTAGGCGATTTTATTGGAATAAAAGGATATTTGTTTACAACACAAGTTGGTGAAATTTCTGTTCACGTACAAGAATTTACTTTGCTTTCAAAAGCTTTGAAACCACTTCCTTTGCCAAAAACGGATGCTGATGGAAAAGTATTTGATGCTTTTACAGACCCTGAATTGCGTTACCGTCAACGTTATGTTGATTTGGTAGTAAATCCACATGTGAAAGAAACCTTTATTAAACGTGCAAAAGCAATGACTTCGATGCGTAATTTTTTCAATGAAAAAGGTTACATGGAAGTTGAAACGCCAATTTTACAACCAATTCCTGGTGGTGCTACAGCTCGTCCGTTTATGACACACCATAATGCCTTGGATATGCCTTTGTATTTGCGTATTGCAAATGAATTGTATTTGAAAAGATTGATTGTTGGAGGTTTTGAAGGTGTTTACGAGTTCGCAAAAGATTTCAGAAATGAAGGAATGGACAGAACGCACAATCCTGAATTTACGGTGATGGAAATCTATGTAGCTTACAAAGATTACAACTGGATGATGGATTTCACTGAAAAAATGATTGAAAAAGTTGCTTTGGACGTGTGTGAAACGACTGAAATCACAGTTGGAGAAAACAAAATTTCTCTAAAAGCACCATTCAAGAGAATTTCTATGCGTGATTCTATTTTAGAATTCACAGGTTTTGATATTTACGGAAAATCGGAAGTAGAATTACACGAAATTTGTAAAAAATTAAACATTGAGACGAATCCTTCGATGGGTAAAGGAAAGTTAATTGATGAGATTTTTGGTGAAAAATGTGAAGGAAATTATATTCAACCAACCTTCATCACGGATTATCCTGTTGAGATGTCGCCTTTGTGTAAAAAACACCGTGAAAATCCTGAATTGACGGAACGTTTTGAGTTGATGATTAATGGAAAAGAAGTAGCGAATGCTTATTCTGAGTTAAATGATCCAATCGATCAAAGAGAGCGTTTTGAAGAGCAAATGAAATTGTCTGATAAAGGAGATGATGAAGCCATGTTTATCGATCAAGATTTCTTGCGTGCATTGGAATACGGAATGCCACCAACTTCTGGAATGGGAATTGGAATCGACCGTTTGGTGATGTTGTTGACGAATAATTCTTCGATTCAAGAAGTGTTGTTTTTCCCTCAAATGCGTCAAGAGAAATTGAATACAATTGTGTTGGAAGAGGAAGAAAAATTGATTATCGACATCCTTGAAAAAAACAATAAAGCGATGGATTTAGCAGCTTTAAAAGCTGAAACGACCCTAAGCGGTAAAAAGTGGGATAAAGCAATGAAAGCACTTTCAACTCATGGTTTGACAAAAGTTAAAGTGGAGGGCGAAGCTAAATTGGTGGAGTTAAAATCTTAAAAAGAATTAACTAAAGTATTGTTCGATAATATCTTTTATTTTTTCTTCCATTAAAGGTTTTGTTAAATAACCGGACAAAGATTTAATGTTATGTGCTCTCATTTCGTCTTCAGGATTCGTTGAAGTCGTTAGCATAACAATAATGATTTTACCTTTTAAATCAGGGTTTAGTTTATCATATTCTTCTAGAAATTCCCAACCGTTCATTCCTGGCATATTAATATCTAAAAAGATTAAATCAGGATGCAGGTCAAGATGATTGTCTTTAGCTTTTAAAAAGTCTAAAGCAGCTGTTGCAGATTCTTTTGTTACAACATTTTCTGTAGAATTTGATTTTCTAAGAACACGCTCATGATAAAAATTGTCTAATTCGTTATCGTCAATGAGTAAAATGCAGTTTAATTTTTTCATCTTATTAGTTTATTTTTTTCAAGGTAAAATAAAAAGTACTTCCATTATTATGTTCAGATTCTATCCAAATTTTTCCGCCGTGAAGTTCAACAATTTTTTTGCAATTTGCTAAACCAATTCCATTTCCTGAATAGTCTTTTTCTGAATGCAAACGCTGGAAAATATTGAAAATACGTTCGTAATATTTTGATTCCACGCCGATGCCGTTATCTTTGACTGAAAAAAGCATTTCACCGTCAACATTCTGATAGGAAATGGTAATTTCAGGTTGAACATTTTTCTTAGAAAATTTTATCGCATTAGAAATTAGATTTTGGAAAAGCTGACGTAATTCTAATTGATAAATATTTATTGTTGGTAAAGGGTCAATTTTAATAAGCGTATTGGTGCTTTTTATTAAGTTGTCTAAATCTAAGACGACTTCATCTAACAAGAGATTCAAATCTGACTTAACAAGCACCTTGTTTTTACCTAAATGTGAAAAATCTAAAATTGCTTTTACCAAAACACTCATTCGGTTTGTTGCTTGATTAATAACGCTCAAATATTCAAGCGTTTTTTCATCTAAACTACTTGCATCTTCTTCAATTATTTTAATAAAATTAGCAACTGTTCTTAATGGCTCTTGTAAATCGTGCGAGGTAATGAAGGCAAAATGTTCTAATTCTTTATTTTTTAATTCCAGTTCGGAAACTTGCTCATTGATGATTTTTTCTTGAATTTTTCGTTCTGTAATGTCAATAATTGAGGCTAAAACCATTGGCTCATCTTCATTTTCAATAGGATTTAATCCAATTTCTACTGGTACTTCTTCCCCATACTTATTTAAAGCGTAAAGATCTCTTCCAGCTCCCATTGAACGAACAGTTGAAGTCTCAAAATATAAATTTCGATGATTTGGATGATGTTTTTTAAATCTATCAGGAATTAACATTTCTAATTTTTCCCCAATTAATTCAGCCTTTGAATAACCAAATAATTTTTCAGTCTGGTTGTTAACCATGGTTATTTCACCAAGACGATTTACTAAAATCATAGCATTTGGTGCAGATTCAACAACTAATTTGAACCTCATGTCGGCCTTTTTCCGTTCCGTAATGTCAATAATTGAGGCTAAAACTAAAGTTCCATCTGCGGTAACCATAGGATTTAAACCAATTTCAACCGGGAATTCTGTTCCGTTTTTTCGAGTGGCAAATAATTCTCTATTTTCTCCCATTGACCTTGTGGAAGGATTATTAAAAAACATCTTTCTAAAATTCGGATGATTTTCTTTAAATCTTTGCGGAATCAATATTTCAATCAATTGACCAATCAATTCTGATCGAGAGTAACCAAATAATTTTTCTGTTTGAGAATTAATATACGAAATCTTTCCTTCACTATTAATCAATACAATCGCACTTGGTGTAGTTTCAACAATTGCATGAAAAGTTAACTCAGAAAGCTTGATTGAATTCATTTTAAAAAACTTTGCTTTAAATAGTAATTTGCATCAAACTAAAAGTAGTAATTATTTTCTAAATACGTTACAAAAACTAAAATATTCTTACTTATTTAGAATAATTCAAAAATAAAACACAAATCAGAGTTAGAGAATTTCGATTTTGTATATAAAATGTTAAAATTAGTTTCTTTCTTTTCAAAAAAGAATAATTTTAAAGTGCAGATTTTCAATAAAATGAACAAAAATTTTCATTCAATGAAGCTCAACTAAACTGATTTACTTAGGCTTTTATGTGAAATAAATGTTAAAAAAGTATAAACGGTGTACCAAATTCAAAAAAGCTTCGTTATATTTGTAACAAGTCTTAATCAGAGATGTGTTTTCATAGACCAATTTTGAAATTAAGGCTTAAGTTAGTTTTCATAAGTAGTAGTTTAAGTTAGGTACAAAAAAGAGTGGAGCTTTAGTTTCACTCTTTTTTATTGTAGTAATCTCTCAATTTTACATTAATTCAAGCACCCGCATAGGAATAAAGAGCCTTAAGAAAAGCTTATAAATTTCCAATAAAAGAGAGTTGGAGTTTCGTCCCTTTAGGGAGGATAAAGGTGGGTGACAACTGAAATCTGTATTAAAGCAGAAAAATAATCAATTATTTACTACATTTAAGCCGTGAATCTATATTCTAACAAACAAAAATGGAAAATTTTCCTACTTTTTATCGCTTTGATAATGGTGGGAATTTCTTTGTATGTATCGAATGAAATCGTAAAAAAAGTCAGTGAGCAAGAGCGAAATCGTGTGACACAATGGGCTGATGCGATAAAAAAGAAAGCAGAACTTGTTCGTTTAACAAATCGCACCTTTTCGCAATTAAGAGAAAAAGAACGTTACGAAATGGAAATGTGGATTGATGCCACAAAAGAAATTTCAAAACCAATTTCAGGCGATGCTTTCCCAGATTATACTTTACCCTTAAAAATTATCAATAAAAACAAAGCGATTCCTGTGATTTTATTTGACAATCACGGAACGATTTCTGGCGACATCAATTTAGGTTTTGATGAAAAAACCTTGAAAGAGTTTTATCCGAGCTATTCAAAAAAGCAAATCGCAAAATTATTTGATGATTCCTTGCGAAAACTTGCCAATGAATGGAAAAGAAGAAATCCAGCTTTTACGATTGAAGTTTTTGAAGGTTTGTCGATGACTTATGTTTACAACGATTCCAAACAAATTTTCCGCCTCGAACAAGAACGTGATTCCTTGATTAATTCCTTTAACCAAGAATTGATTTCCAATAAAAGTTTGGTTCCAGTGATTTTAAAGGATTCTGAATCTGATAGCATCATTTCAAGTAACCTTCCTAAAAGCAAACTTTCCAAAAATGAAATCGGTAAAACTTTGGCTTATTTCAAAATGCAAAATACGCCGATTGAACTGGCTTTATCACACACTCAAAATAGCATTTTGTATTACGATGATAGTCCGGAATTAAAGCAACTGCAGTATTTTCCTTACATTCAATTTTTAATTATTGGTTTGTTTATTTTTATCGGTTATTTGATTTTCAGTACCTTCCGTAAGGCGGAACAAAATCAAGTTTGGGCTGGAATGGCGAAAGAAACCGCGCATCAACTTGGCACACCACTTTCCTCTTTGATGGCATGGGTTCAGTTGTTAGAAGATCAAAACATCGACCAAAACATGGTTTTTGAAATGAAAAAAGATGTAAATCGTTTGGAAACAGTTTCTACACGTTTTTCAAAAATTGGCTCCGACGCGAAATTAGAATTAGACGACATTGTGCAAACACTTGAAAACGTGACAAGTTATCTGAGAACGCGAATTTCATCAAAAATTACCTTGGAACTTCACAAACCATTCGATCCCATTTTTATTAAACACAATCCACCCTTGATGGAATGGGTTTTTGAAAATATCATTAAAAATGCCGTTGATGCGATTGATAAAAATGGGCGCATTGATGTTTCTGTTTCTCAAGATGAAAAAGAAGTTTTTATCGACATCAAAGATTCTGGGAAAGGAATTCCAAACAAACAACTAAAAACTGTCTTTCAGCCCGGATTTACAAGTAAAAAACGCGGTTGGGGCTTGGGACTTTCCTTAGTAAAACGGATTGTAAGCGAATACCACAGAGGAAAAGTTTTTGTGTTGGAATCCGAAGTGAATAAAGGAACGACTTTTAGAATTACGTTGAGGAAGTAGGGTGGTTTTAACATCTCAAACCTATGAAGATGTGGGCATTTCCGTTCTGTTGTTTTGCCTTAGGATTTTAATTGATTTTCTAACACTTTATTCCCGTTTAAATTTAACAATCACGTTAGATAAAACTACATCTTTATCAACTTTTATAACTTTTAAAATCTCAATTAATTCAAGGTCAAAATGTTCATGAGTTGAATTTGGATAAAGAGTTTTTTTTGGCCATCGCATAGAAATTAATGTTTCCCAATTTAAAGAATCTTTGGCTATTTCAATTTTTAATGTGTTACTGGTTAAATGATATCTACCGTTGTACTTTATTCCATTAATTGTTACGCTTAAACTATCATTAAGAAAGAACGATAATTGTGTATCATATTTAATATAAACAGTGTCAATTATATTGTCACTGTTTCTAAACGGAATCATTTTTTCTTTGACCCAATTCCCTATGAGCAAAGTTTTAATTCGTTTAATATTTTCATCTTCACATAGACATTTACCATATGGGACTTGAGTTATTGGTTTGATTTCTCCTTTTATGGACTTTTTAAAATCTCCATTTTTTTTAAATTTCTCTTTAATGATTTTTGAAGGTTGAAAGAGTAAAGTAAATCCATTCACACCGTCCAAAAAACCTTGCTCCCTGGCTTGTCCATTTCTATAGTACTTTACAAAAGGACCATATAAAAAACCATGTTCATAAGTTTTGAATGATTTCGGTTTTCCATTTGAAAAGTACTTAAATACTTTTCCGTGTATGCATGTATTAGAATCAACAGGATAAGAAATAGAATCCTGTGCTAAGTATTGTCCAGTAAAAAGTATAAATGCGAAAACTGTCGAGAATCTCTTCATTGATTATTACTTGCTTATAGGCTCAAAAATTCAAACCAATACATTTTGTATAATTAGGCTTTAATTTAGTTACCTTATTTTTCAAATGTAACAAAATTTCAGAAACTGACAAAAGCAAAAAATATTTTTCAAGCCCTTCAGAGTCTTAAGGCTGAAAGGGTGTACACCCTGAAGGGGTTAATTTGAGATAATCATTTTATTTTTCTTAATTTTGCTAAAAAATTTCACATGAACTTTTTAATTGTAGGTTTAGGAAATCCCGGAAGTGATTACAAGGAAACACGCCATAACATTGGTTTTAAAGTTGTTGAAGCATTAGCGAAAGAGAAAGAAGTAAGTTTTTCGCTTCATAAGCAGGCAGAAACAACAAAATTCAAATTTAGAGGTCACAACATTACTTTAATAAAACCTACAACGTACATGAATTTAAGCGGTAAAGCGGTAAATTATTGGATGCAGGCAGAAAAAGTTCCCTTAGAAAATTTATTTGTTGTAACCGACGATTTAGCCTTACCTTTTGGGAAATTACGCTTAAAAGGAAAAGGTTCTGCAGGTGGACACAACGGTTTAAAAGACATTGAAGCCGTTTTAAAAACCCAAGAATACGCACGTTTGCGTTTTGGTGTTGGTGCAGATTTCTCCAAAGGCAGACAAGTGGATTATGTTTTAGGAGAATGGAATTCAGAGGAAAAATTAACGCTTGAAGAACGCATAAAAACCGCAACAGAATTTATTAAAAGTTTTGTTTCCATTGGTATTGAACTTACTATGACAAACTGGAATGGTAAATAAGACATAAGATTAAAAGACGTAAGACAAAAGACATTTACACATTTAATTAAGGATGAACAAAACTTTAATCGGCAGTATTTTGAAAGGAAAATGTCCCGTTTGTCGAACTGGGAACGCTTTTGAAGATCCAAATATGTACCGATTCAAAACGATTGACAAAATGCCAAAAACATGTTCGCATTGCGGACATAAATTTGAAAAAGAACCTGGTTTTTGGTTTGGAGCGATGTTTGTCAGTTACGCTTTAACTGTTGCCGTGGGAGTTTTCTCGTTTGTACTTTTATTTTTGATTTATCCAAAAGCAAATGTGTGGCATTATATCATTTTTATATCGTTTGTAGCCATTTTTGTTGCACCTTTAAACTTTAGAACAAGTCGTATGCTTTGGATGAATTTCTTTTCCAAATACGATAAAAATAGAGCAAAAAATTCTAAAAGATGAGCAAATTTAAAGAAGTAGTTCAGTCAGAAATACCAACCTTGGTTGATTTTTACGCCACTTGGTGTGGTCCGTGTCAAACGATGATGCCAGTTTTGGATCAATTGAAAGCAAAAATGGGTTCAAAAGTGCGCATACTTAAAATTGACGTGGACAAAAATCAAGATATAAGCGATAAGTTTAAAGTTCGTGGTGTTCCAACATTTGTCTTGTTTAAATCAGGTGAAATTCTTTGGCGCCAAAGTGGGGGAATGGATATCAATACTTTGGTGAAGAAAATTCAGGAAGCGATTTAATAGAATTAAGCTGATGAAGACGAACCATGACAAACGTTAGTGAGGCAGCTCTATATGAAAAAATTAGATAACATTTTTTGAACCACGGAGATTAAGAGAAAAAGAGAAGTTGAGTTAAAAAAACGACGTTATTTTTGATAAATTTCACAATTTTGAAAACTCTATTTCTCTAAACCTCCGTGGTTCAAAGAAAAAATGTCTTGTAGGTTTATGTATCTTCAAAAAAGTTAATAACTTAGTTTAACAAAGGTAACTCTATAAAAAAGACGGTTTTATTTTCTTCTGACTCAAACCAAATTTCTCCTTCGTGAAGCGTGACAATTTGTTTTACCATTGCCAAGCCCAAACCTGTTCCAGTAGATTTTGTGGTAAAATTTGGCATAAAAATTTTGGAATGCATAGACTCTGGAATTCCACGACCATTGTCTTCAATTTTTATTAAAAGTTTGTTTTGTTTCTGTTCCAAGCTTATCGAAATGAATCCTTTTTTGTTTTCGTGAATCGCTTGAATGGCATTTTTAATTAGATTATTAAAAACTCGTAAAATCAAATCTTTATCTCCAAAAATAAGTGTTTTTTCGGCTTTGTTTTTGAAAGTAATTTCGACATCATTTTCTTGACTAAAAACAACGATTGCATGTTCAATAATTGGTAAAATATCAATGTTTGATTTATTTTCTTGAGGCATTTTGGCAAAACTCGAAAATTCGTTGGCAATTTTTGTCAAGGCATCAATTTGTTCGATGATGGAATTGATCACCTTATCCAATTTAACTTTCGAATTTGGGTCGTTTGGGTCGTAAATTCGCTGTAAATGTTGCAAACTCAACTTCATAGGTGTCAAGGGATTTTTAATCTCGTGAGCAACTTGTTTGGCCATTTCTCGCCAAGCAGATTCACGTTCACTTTGCGCCAATTGTTGAGCGGTGAAAGCCAATTCCTCCAGTTTTTGATTGTAATTGCGAACTAAAGCTCCAATTTCGTCTTTCGATTCGTATAATATCGGTTCGTTGTATTTACCAAGTTGAATTTTAGACAAACTATTTTTCAGCGTTTTTAATGGCGAAATCAACCAATTTGAAACCAGAATCGATAAGATAATAGAAAATGCTAAAAGTAAAATAAAGACATTGATGATGGCTACCAAAAAGTTTTCAATTTGACTTTCAAAACCTTGTTGTTGTCCAAAATACTGAAGATTGATGTAAGCCAAAAATTTTCCATCGTTGTTAAACAAAGGAACGTATGCCGACAAATACGTCAAATTTCCAATATTTTCCTGATGAATAAATTCACTCTTTTTGTTTTTCTCAAGTTGCTCAAAAGCAAGTGGATTTATTTGCTCACTAACCAAACCAGCATTAAAAATTTTAGGTCTTGAACTTGCTAAAATATATCCTTTTCGGTCGTATAAATTGATGTCTGTAACAAAAATTTGAGCAAATTTTTTGAGGTTTGACTCCATGAAATCGCCTTCGGCTTCAATGCTCAAGGTTCTTTCTTCACCCAATTTATTTTTTACTTCAACTTGAACGGATTTGATTTTTTCTTTGATCAAATCGGTTGAATATTCATTGTATTGGTTGCTGACGAATTTACCACTTCCAAAACCAAAAGTGAGTAAAGAAATGAATACAATGGCAATTAAAATAATTTGAATTTTAAAAGCTAAAGTTAAGTTACTAAATTCAAGCGTTTTGAAATTTTGTATCGATAAAATCAGTAACAAAAACAAACCAAAGAAGCAAAACAAGTAAGAAAAAGACGTTAAAAGCTGAAAATTCGAAGGCAATTTTTTGGATAAAACAATTAAATCACGGGAATTTTTTCGAAGTAAATAATGATTGTAATTTTCATTATCGTAATATCCTGAAGCTTTTCGGATGTTTGTAGTTAAAGCAAAATCTTTTGTTGGATAAGAAAATTTTCCGTTCTGACTAACCAATGTTCCTCGGTAATATTTGGCGATGGAATAATTTTCAATTGGTTTAAAAACACTCGAATGGTCTGAAATTAACAGTCGTGGAAAACCAATTTTTTCTGGAATTCGCTTTGATTTTAAAGTCGAATACAAGAGTAATGATTTCGTTGAATCTTGGTTGTAAATGACTTGTTTAGTGATGTAACTTAACTGGCTTGTGTAATCTTTGATGTAAAAAACCAGCGGACAAATTTCCGAAACTTTACTGTGTTTTTGTAAAATTGTTTCCAAATAAGCGATAGATGAGGTTTCGTTATTTGAATGGTTTATAATCGACTTTTCATTCTCAAACAAATAAAAATCAAATTCATAATGTTCCCAAAAATGATGGTAGAACTTGCGTTCCATGAAGTCTTTAAACTCAGAAACACCCAAGATTCGTGGTGTTGAAATGATTTTTTGGAAATAATTGTCCTCGCAAATCTTTTTATTGAGACTCAAGAATTCTAATTCTGCTGAAATATCTTGGTCGGAAGCCAGTTGACTAGCGAATAATTCGCGTTCAGATTTTTCCTTTTTATCGTAAAAATTATTGATGACAATGGATATAAAAGCAGAAAAAACAAAAAGTAAAACTACTCCGTAATTGAAATTCAATTTCCCTTTTGCTCTTAAAACGTTTAGTAGAATAATTCCGTTCATAACCAAGGGCCAAGAAGCTAAAAAGATGAAATTTGAACCAAAAAAGAAGTCTAAAACAAAATAAAAAAGTGAACTTACAAGATATAAAAGAGAAAGTTTGACTTTCGATATTCCTTGATTTAAAAGTGAAAGAAAAACTGCTCGAATTAAAATAAAATAGCTAAAAAATAAAATCCCGATGCACAAAGCAGCAATAAAAGAATAGAAATTTAGTTGAAAGAGTTTGTCTATTTCCAAGGGAATAGAAGAATCTTTTACCAAAGAATGGTACAAGGTTCCAATTAAATAAGCAAAGAAGAAGCTTAAAAGGAATACAACAAAACTTACGATTTTTGTTCGCAGCGAATTTTTACTTTTTTTGAAAAGAAATGCTAAGACAGAAGTAAAAAATAAAATGAAGATGCAATTTAAACAAAACATAAATAAATTGGGAAACCAATTTGAATTAGCATAAAGTGCAGGATCAAAAAATCGTGTATGATTTAAAAAACTGTAGAAATCAAAACGCAAGAAAAAATAATGTGTTACTAAAAGTACAGTTGCAAGAGTAAAAAACAGAATTTTATTTCCATGTTTTAAAAAATGAAAGATTCCTTGAAGTAAAAAACCAATAAAAAACAGGAAAAGCAAAACTAAGAAATTGCTATCAAAATCGGATATTTCTTGATTTTCGAGAGGAAAAATCGCAAAAGCAAATTCTTTGTTTTTTGTATAAATGGGGTAAGCATTTTCTTTTTCTAGAATAATTGCTGCTTGAAATGGAAGATTAAAAATAGGATTAAATTCATTTTTTAAATAATCATTTTGGTAAGAATATTCTTTTTTTATTAAAAAGGACGCTACCCAAACAACATTTCCAAGTTTTTTGGTTTTAGCGTAATACCAACCATTCTGTAATTTGACAATTCCATTTGCTGGGAAATGTAAATCGGCAAAACGTAAAAGAGGAAGCGTATTGGTATTCCAAAAAATCAAGGAATCATTTCTATAAACATGGAAATTAAACTCTGAATCTTTTACGTCTTTTTGAAGAAAGATTTTACTTTTTGATTTTAAGAAAGAATCCAATAAATCTTCCTGTTGATGGAAATCCTTTTGAAAATTTTCTGTTAAAGAGGAATAATCTTTATTGAATAAGGAGTTGTAATAGCTTAAAAAGCTTAATAAGAACAAAAAACTCGTAATAAAAAGCCAATATTTCCGGATTTTGTTCAAATAGTTCGTTTTTATGATTAGTTGGTCTCTTTCACTTGAGGTAAATTCAATTTTTGATTCAAAATAGACACTAATTTCTCAAAATCTTCATCTGCATGAACATCATTTCTGAAAATAAAATCAGCTTCTTTTATGTAAGGATGCAAATAATTGTTGTAACATGGCAAAACGTGATTTTTCCATTGATACATGATTGCATCGTGCGAATAACCTCTTGTTTCCTGATCGCGGTAAAGCCTTCTATCAAGTTGAACATCTAAATCAACATCGATGAAAATAGAAAAATCGAGCATTTCTTTCACTTTTTCGTAATGAAATAAAAACAAACCTTCAACAATGATTAATTCCGAAGGATTTAAAGTAATCAAAACGTGTTTATCTGGTGGAAGATTAAAATGATATTCGATTATTTCAATTGGTTCACCATTTTTTAAACTTTGTAAATCTGAATTTAATTTCCCTTCGTTTAATGCTGTTGGCAAGTCAAAATTGACATGACCATTTTCATCAATTGCTTGATTTTGAATCGTTTTATAATAATTGTCCATCGAGAATATGGAAGGTGATAAAAACTCAAAATGTTGAGACAATCTCCTTAAAAGAGTTGTTTTTCCTGACCCACTTCCTCCACAGATTCCAATAATCATAAACCAAAATTTTGTCTGTAAAGGTAAACTTTTTCTCTTTATTTTAAACTAAAAATCCAATATTATTAATTTTTAGACAGATAAAATACACTCATTTGAAAAAAAAACAATAATTTCACAAACCATTTTAAAATTCAAACGTTATTCAATAGAATTATGAAAACACTTATTATTTTATCCTTGACAAGCATCTTATTTTCAATTCAAAAAATTGATGAACCAAAAGTTAAAGTTGGAGATGTAATTTCTTTCAATAATCAATCGTTTTTAAACATTGATAAGAAAGCTACTACGCTTGAAAATCAAATTAAAAAGAAAGGTTTAATTGTTGTTTTTTCTTGTAATACCTGTCCATTCGTTGTTGGAAATGACGATTTTTCAGGCTGGGAAAAACAATACAATAACTTATTTGATTTAGCTTCAACATCAGAAATTGGCTTTGTCTTAGTGAATTCAAATGAAGCAAAACGAGAAGGTGACGATTCCTTTAAAGAAATGCAAAAACATGCAAAAAAGAACGATTATAAAATGCCTTATTTATTGGATGAAAACTCAAAATTAGCAAATCTATTGGGAGCGAAAACAACACCACATGTTTATTTTTTTGATGCAAGCAATAAATTGATTTATACAGGTTCAATCGACAATTCATGGGATTCAAAAAGAGAATCAACATTAGCATATTTAGAAAACGCAATAAACGAAGTAAAATCAAACACTAAAATTACTACCGAATCTTCAGACCCAAGAGGTTGCAGTATTAAACGAGTAAAAGTAAATTAAACAAACTATGAAAAAAATTACACTTTTTTTAGCATTAGGTTTTGCTATAAATTTTGTTCAATCACAAACAAAAAATTTAGGAACTCCTAAAAGTTATAGTTCTAAAATTAGTCCACTTGAGCAAGGGTATAAGCTTCCAAAAATTATCAACGATGAGCAAATAGCTTATTATACTGAAAAAGCTCAGGTTTCAAAAGAAAAGTTGTTACAATACGGGACACCGCACGAAACAACATTAAACGTTTTTGAGCAGGCTAGAAAAACAACGCTTCCAAATGGAGATAATTTGTATCAGTTTATGATTGAGTCTCCATCAGCAAAATCATTAAACATCATTTTTAAAGATTTTAAATTACAAGAAGGAACAATCGTTTATTTATCTGCAGCTGATAAGTCTTCATTTATTGGAGCTTATACGAGTTTAAATAACAATACTGCAAATGTTTTAGGTACAGAATTGTTGTATGCTGATAAAATCATTGTTGAAATTCAAGAACCAATTGAAAATGAAAACTTATCGAGATTAACTATTGGAAGCATTATTCATGGTTTTATTAATTTAGATGAACACCTTGAAAAAGCACTAAATTCGTCTGGAAGTTGTAATATTGATGTAAATTGTCCACAAGGTGCTGGTTGGGAAATTCCAAGAAACGGAGTTGCAATGATGGTAAACGGAAGCGGAGGCTTTTGTTCAGGATCTCTTGTAAACAATACTTCGGGTGTGTTAATTCCATATTTTTTAACAGCTTATCATTGTTATGGAGGTGGATCACCAGCTTCAACAGTTTTCCGTTTTAGATGGGAATCTCCAGAAGATCAAGCTGATTGTGGAACGAGTGCTCCATCTGTAAATGGACCTCAAACAATGAATATCAATGGTGCTGTAACCAGAGCAGCTTATCAGCCATCTGATTTTCAATTGGTTGAAATGAATGCTTCTCCTGATGTTGCTTGGAATGTAAATTATAATGGTTGGGATAAATCAGGAATTGCTCCAACTTCTGGTGCTGGAATTCACCATCCATCAGGAGATATTAAAAAAATTGCAATTACTTCTACTCCTTACACGACAAGTTCTTTTGGTGGCTCTCCACAAAATCACTGGCATGCAGTTTGGTCTGATGGTGTAACTGAAGGGGGTTCTTCTGGTTCTCCACTTTTTGACCAAAATAGACGAATTGTTGGACAATTACATGGTGGAGCTTCATCTTGTGGTGGTAATGATTTATCTGATGAATATGGAAAATTCAGTGCATCGTGGGTTGGTGGCGGAACAGCAGCAACTCGTTTGAGCGATTGGTTAGATCCTCAAAATACTGGAGTTGATGCTATTGATGCTGATGTTACTCATAATCTAGATCCATATTTTGTAAATAAATTAGTTGGTTTTGAAGCAACACTTTGTTCAAGTACAGGTACAGTAGAACCAAAAATCATTTTGGTGAATGGGGGAAGTAATGCCTTAACAAATGCGACGGTTAATTATACCATCGATGGAAACAATTTTGTTTACAATTGGTCTGGAACATTAGGTTTATATCAATCTGATACAATTACATTGGATCCTATTACTTTGGCAACAGGTTCTCATCAATTTAATGCTGAAGTTGTAAACCCAAATGATGTAGATGAAAATTTAACAAATAATGTTATTGCGAAAGATTTTTACATTGTAGTAAATGGACAAAATTTAACTTTAACTTTAAATTTTGATTGTTATTCTGATGAAATATCATGGCAAATTGTTAGTGAAAATAGTGATACAATTTTTGTTAGTCAACCTTATCCAGATAATCACAACACCTCAAATTATACAATTACAGAAAGTGTATGCTTGGATAGTAGTTTGTGTTATGATTTCCACATTTTTGATTCTTATGGAGACGGGATGACTAGTAGCGGATGTGATAATGGAACTTATTCTTTAACGAATTCAACAAATGATACTGTTGTTCAACTTTTATCAGCTGACGCTAATTTTGGATTTTCAAATGTGCAAAATTTTTGTTTAGATCTAACTTTAGACTTAGACCCATTACTTTTAAATAATGTTCTTGGAGTTGAGAATACAATTTGTACACAAAGTATTCAAGCACAAATCATTTTATCTAATGGTGAAGAAGCGGTATTAGAAACAGCAACAATCGATTATACGGTTGATGGTGTAGATTTTACTTTTGATTGGACAGGAAGTTTAAATCAATCGGAATCAGATACAATTACTTTACCTCTTGTAAACTTAACAGGTACTACACATCAATTTGACGCAACAGTAGTAAATCCTAATGGTTCAACAGATGTTAATTTAACGAATAACTCTGTTTCAAAAACATTTACATCTATTGTTGGTGGAACAAATTTAAGTTTGACAATGAACTTAGATTGTTTTGCTATTGAAACATCTTGGTTAATTAAAAATCAATCAGGAACCACTTTGTTTCAAGGCCCAATTTATGAAAATAGAGATTCTGCCTATGTAATGAATCACACAGTTTGTTTTAATGACGGATGTTATACATTTACAATCAATGACTCAAATAGTAATGGTTTAACAAGTGATACATGTGAAACAGGAAGTTATTATTTAAACAATGTAAACAACGATACTTTGGTTCAGTTAACTGAAGCTGAAGCAAATTTTGGAGCTACAAATACTAAAACATTTTGTCTTGGAAACAACGGATTAATAGAAAAAAGTACTGAAAATTTCATTTCAATTTTCCCTAATCCTTCATCCAACGAGTTTAATATCAAATCCAACGATATGATAAAAGACATTGAATTAATGGATATGACTGGTAAAATTGTTTTACAAAACTTAAATATTTCAGTTTCAGAATTTACTTTAAATCAAAAAATGAATAATGGAATTTATGTTCTGAAAATTAGAACAGAGAATGGAACATCTATTCACAAATTGATTAAAAAGTAAGGACTTTTCCTTTTATTTTAAACCGATGACTTTTAGTTGTCGGTTTTTTTGTTTTTGAGATTTGCTAAATCGATAACTTTTCTCTATCTTTGCACTCCAAAAAACATCATGTCTCAAGGTATCAAAATATTTTCTGGTCGTGCATCTTTATCCATAGCGGAAAAAATCGCAAAATCTTACGGAATTCACTTGGGTGACGTTAAGGTTCAAGAGTTTAGCGATGGTGAATTTCAACCATCTTTTGAAGAAACGGTTAGAGGTCAAGATGTTTTTATTGTTCAATCAACGATGCCACCTTCGGATAATTTATTTGAATTGTTGTTGATGGTTGATGCTGCGAAAAGAGCTTCTGCACGAAAAATTGTAGCAGTTATTCCATATTTTGGTTTCGCAAGACAAGATAGAAAAGACAAACCACGTGTTGCAATTGGTGCAAAGTTGGTAGCAAATATGTTGATGGCAGCTGGAGTAAGTCGTATTATTACGATGGATTTACATGCTGACCAGATTCAAGGATTTTTTGAAGTTCCAGTTGACCATTTGTTTGCTTCAACAATCTTTTTTCCAGAAATTGAGAAATTGAATAATGGAAACTTGATCATGGCGGCTCCAGATGCTGGTGGTACAAAAAGATCAAATTCCTATGCCAAAAAGTTAAACACAGGTTTAGCAATTTGTCATAAACAACGTAAAGTGGCAAATGAAATTGCCGAAATGACTGTAATTGGAGATGTTGAGGGGAAAGATGTTATCTTAATTGATGACATGTGTGATACAGCAGGAACATTGACGACGGCAGCAAATTTATTTATGGAAAAAGGTGCTTTAAGTGTGCGTGCATTTTGTACTCATGCTGTGCTTTCAGGTCCAGCTTATGAAAGAATTGAAAATTCTAAATTAACGGAGTTGATAGTAACAGATACCATTCCATTAAAAAGACAAAGTGATAAGATTCGTGTTTTACCAACACACCAACTTTTTTCTGACGTGATAAAAAGGTTGATAAATAATGAGTCAATTAGCACACATTTTATAATATCGTAATTAATAAAAACGCACAGCTCTGATAGTCAAAGTTTGTGTATAAACAACAAATAAATAACACAATGAAAGTAGCACAATTGAGCGGTTCGTTACGTACGAACGTAGGGAAGAAGGATGCTAAAGCATTGAGAAATGAAGAGAGAGTACCATGTGTATTGTATGGTCAAGGAACTCAAACTCATTTTTCTGCAAAGAAGATTGACATCGAAAGATTGGTTTTCACTCCTGAGGTTTACCAAGTAGAAATCGATGTTGACGGAAAAAAATCTAAAGCAATCATTAAAGATTTGCAACAAGATCCAATTAGAGGAACAGTTAGACACATCGATTTTTATGAATTAGATGACAAAAAACCAGTTAAGGTTGGTTTACCAGTTCGTTTAACAGGAGCTTCTCGTGGTGTTTTAGCGGGAGGTAAATTATTGCAAGTATTTAGAAAATTAACTGTTGTTGGTTTACCAAATGCGCTTCCAGAAGCAATCACAATTGATATCACTAAATTACGTATTGGTCAATCAATCCGTGTTGGTGCTGTTGAAACTGAAGAAATGAAATTTTTAGAAGCTAAAAATGCAGTTGTTGTTTCAGTGAAAATGGCTCGTGGAGCAGCTAAAGGAGCTGATGCAGATCCAGAAGAAGACGAAGCAGAAGATTAATCTTCCTTTATTCATAGAAAACCCCGATTTATCATTGATGAATCGGGGTTTTTTTGGTTTAAATAAGATGTGTTTTTTAAGTATTATTCAGCTCAGCTTAATTTCTAAATCTTCAAATCAGCTAATTTTCAAATTCTCTTCCTCTCCAAACTCCAAACAACAGCCAAGAACGTTACAATCAAGAAATTTTTAAGCACAAAGTTTATAATTCCATTTTCAAAGTTGATTAAACTTGCGATAAAGAATAAAAGTACACTCAATCCTAAGTACAAATAAAACTTACGCAAATTATACTTAATTGGGTGGTATTTTTGACCTAAAAGGTAAGAAGCAATCATTTGTGCTGCATAAACAATTAAAGTTGCCCAGGCGCAAGCCCAATAACCGTATTGAGGAATGAAGATAACGTTAATTAAAACGGTTAAAATTGCTCCACCAATGGAGATGTAAGCACCAAATTTCGTTTGTCCGCTTAATTTGTACCAAATGCTTTGGTTGTAATAAATTCCTAAAAAAACGTTTGCTAAAAGTAAGATTGGTACAACACCCAAACCAACCCAATAACTTTCGTTTTGAATAAAATGTTTGAAAATGTCGATGTTTAAAGAAACAACTAAAAAGACCAAACAAACTCCAGCAATGAAATAATTCATTGTTTTGATGTAAATCTTATTTCGGTCTTCGTTTTTGGATTGTTTAAAGAAAAAAGGTTCAGCCGCATAGCGATAAGCCTGTAAGAAAATTGTTACGAGCATCGCAAGCTTGTAAACGGCACTGTAAATCCCAACTTCCGATTTTGCTTGGTCTAAAGTTTTTCCTGAAGTGAACAAAATGCGTTCCAATAAAATTCGATCAATTGTTTCGTTCACAATTCCTGCAAATCCTGCAAAAACTAGTGGTAAGGAATATTTTACCATCTCAAAAGCAAGCTGAAAATCAAAAGCTAATTTAATGTTCAAAAAATCCTTGTAGAGCATCACTGGTTTTACAAGAGATGAAATTAAATTGGCAATTAAGATGAATAAAACGCCTTCTGCTGGACGCGTTCCGTCAAAAAAGACAAACATGAAAATCAAATTCAGCAAAATATTTACTCCTATCGAAGTAAATTGAATCACAGCAAATTTTACCGCTCTATCTTCGGCGCGTAATTTCGCTAAAGGCAAACTTGAAATGGAATCAATACAAACGATTAATACAAGCAAAACGATAAATTCATTGTGCTCATGAAAAAGCAGAGTATCTGCTACGTCTTGATTGAAAAATAAAACGATTAAGAAAAAAAGGAGGTTTAATCCAATAATTGTCAAAAAACTATTTCCAAAAACTTTCTCTTTTTGAATGTGATCATCGTCATCGGCTAAATTCAGGTAACGAAAAAATGTCGTTTCCATTCCGAAACTCAAAAAAACCACTAAAAAAGCTACCCAAGCATAAAGTATGGAAATATCTCCATAATCCGATGGATTTTTGAAAACATAGGTGTAAAGTGGAACCAATAAGAAATTTAAGGTTCTACCTAAAATACTAGGTAAACCATAAATCGCCGCTTGACCAAAAAGTTTTTTTATTGGGTTCAAGATCTGAAATTTGCTTTTCTTTTCTCTAAAAAGGCTGTTGTTCCTTCAGTAAAGTCTTTTGTTCCAAAACAAGCTCCAAATTCGTTGATTTCTGTTTGAAAACCATCAACGCCATCTTTAAAATTAGCGTTTACCGCTTTGATAGCACTTGAAATCGCTGTAGCAGAATTATTTAAGATTTTTGAAGCCATTTTATCTGCTTTTTCGTGTAATTCTTCCAAAGCACACACATCGTTTACCAAGCCCCATTTTAAAGCTTCTTCCGCTGAAATCATCCCAGCAGTAAAAACCATTTCGTTCGCTTTTCCTTTACCAACCAATTGTGCTAAACGTTGCGTTCCACCATATCCAGGAATTACTCCCAAAGATACTTCTGGTAAACCCATTTTTGCGTTTGATGAAGCAATACGAATGTGTGAAGCCATCGCCAATTCCAAACCACCACCAAGTGCAAAACCATTTACGGCTGCAATAACTGGTTTCGACATGTTTTCGATGAAATCAAATAAAATCTCTTGACCTTTAGCGGCTAATTCTTTCCCTTGATTGACATCAAAATCAGCAAATTCTTTGATATCTGCTCCAGCAACAAAAGATTTTTCACCCGAACCAGTTAAAATGATAACTCCTGTGTTTGAATCTTCATTTGCTTTTTTCAAAGCTTCATGCAATTCTTGAATGGTATCTTTGTTTAAAGCATTTAACTGTGCAGGACGATTGATTGTAATCCACTGCGTTTGGTTTTTTTGTTCGATTAATATATTCATAATTTGGATATTAGGACCTTAAGATATTAGGATTTTAAGACTTGATTTTATTTAAAATTAACGTTTTAACTTTTCACTTTTAGTTTTTCACTCAGAAAGATTCAGGAGCCAATCTTAAAACGATCCCATCAATTTCATCGGTAATTGGAATTTGACAGCCCAAACGAGAATTTGCTTTCACATAAAACGCTTGGTCTAACATATCAAGTTCCGCATCGCTTTGCTCGTCTAAAATTGTGTCAGACTCCAAATAACATTGACACGTTGCGCACATCGCCATTCCACCACATTCTCCCAAAACAGGTAATTCGTATGATTTACACAATTCCATGATATTCATACTCATATCTGTTGGAGCAGTCAATTCATGAGAAACACCTTCTCTGTCAATGATTGTTACAGTAATATCTGAAGCCATTTTTGTTAAATTTAGTGCAAATTTAAGCTTTTTTATCGAAATAAATTTCTCTTTGAAAGTTCGTATTATTAAATCGATTTTTATAGGCAAACTTAAAATAAATTCTTAGATTTGTATTAAATAAATTTATAACTTTTATCATGACCGAATTTTTTTATCAAGATCCATACACTGTTTTAAAAGACGACACGAAATACCGCAAAATTTCATCAGATTTTGTGAAAATTGAAAAACTTGGCAATCGTGAAATCTTAACCATTGAGCCTAAAGCATTGGAAGTTTTGACAGAAGCTGCGATAGCAGATGTTTCTTTTTACTTAAGAACAGCTCATTTAGAAAAGTTAAAAGTTATCTTAGATGATCCTGAAGCGACAGATAACGATCGTTTTGTTGCTTATAATTTGATGCAAAATGCAGTTGTTGCTGCTGAAGGTCAGCTTCCTTCATGTCAAGACACAGGAACAGCAATTGTGATGGCAAAAAAAGGTGAAGATGTTTACACGGGAGTTGATGATGCTGAATTCATCTCTAAAGGTATCTATAATACTTACCACGAAAGGAACTTGCGTTACTCTCAAATTGTTCCTTTGACGATGTTTGAGGAAAAAAATTCAGGTTCAAATTTACCTGCACAAATTGATATTTATGCAAAAAAAGGTGCTGCTTATGAATTTCTTTTTTTAACAAAAGGCGGTGGCTCAGCTAACAAAACATTTTTATATCAAAAAACAAAATCTTTGTTGAATGATGCTTCCTTGGAAGAATTTGTTCGCGATAAAATCAAAGATTTAGGAACTTCTGCTTGTCCGCCTTACCATTTAGCTTTGGTAATTGGAGGAACATCAGCGGAAGCAAATTTATCAGTTGTGAAAAAAGCATCTGCTGGTTATTTAGATCATTTACCGACAGAAGGAAATATGAATGGACAAGCTTTCCGCGATTTAGAATGGGAAAAACGGGTTCATTTAATTTGTCAAAAAAGTTTGATTGGAGCACAATTTGGAGGAAAATATTTTACGCACGATGTACGTGTGATTCGTTTGCCTCGTCATGCTGCATCTTGTCCAGTTGGAATGGGAGTTTCCTGTGCAGCGGATAGAAACATCAAAGCGAAAATCACAAAAGACGGTTTGTTTTTAGAAGATTTGGAGAAAAATCCACGCAGACTTTTACCAGAAACAGCTCCACATTTAGAGCCAGCAGTTGAAATCAATTTGGATCGACCAATGGCAGAAGTTTTGGCTGAATTGTCAAAATACCCAATCAAAACACGTTTGAAATTAAACGGAACATTAATTGTCGCACGTGATATGGCTCATGCGAAAATTAAAGAAATCATTGATTCTGGGAAACCAATGCCTGAATACTTCAAAAATCACCCAATTTACTACGCTGGACCAGCAAAAACACCTGAAGGAATGCCATCAGGAAGTTTTGGACCAACAACGGCTGGAAGAATGGATGTTTATGTGGAAGAATTCCAAAAACATGGAGGAAGTATGATTATGTTAGCAAAAGGTAATCGCTCAAAAGAAGTAAAAGATGCTTGTAAAACATTCGGAGGTTTTTATCTAGGTTCGATTGGTGGACCAGCAGCAATTTTAGCAAAAGAAAATATTTTAGCAGTTGAAGTTGTTGATTTTGAAGAAATGGGCATGGAAGCGGTTAGAAAAATTACAATTAAAGATTTCCCAGCGTTCATTATTACGGATGATAAAGGGAATGATTTTTTTGAAAACCTTTAACTAGTTATGAGTTATGGATTATGAGTTATTCATGCAACTCATAACTGAATACTCATAACTCATAACTTAAAAAAGATGAGTGTACAAATTCCATATCTAAAAAAAGGGGATAAAATAAAATTACTATCTCCTGCTAAATCCATTGAACCAGCTTTGGTTTTTGAGGCAAAAGATTTTTGGGAAAAGCAAGGTTTTGTTGTTGAAGTCGGAGAATTTTGTGTTGGTAAATACCATTATTTTTCAGGTTCCGACAAAGAACGTTTAAGTGATTTCCAGCAAGCATTAGATGACGATGAGGTAAAAGCAATTATTTGTAATCGTGGTGGTTATGGTTGCATTCGTATACTTGACTTAATAAATTGGGATAAATTTCGCGAAAACCCAAAATGGATTGTAGGCTTTTCTGATGTGAGCGTTTTCCATCTATATTTACAGAGCGAAGGTTTTCCGAGTATTCATGCCACAATGCCTTTAAATTATGCTCAAAACTCAAAAGAGGCAATGAAAACTTTAGTTGATAGTTTGAGTGGAAATTTACCATTCTATAAATTAAAATCTTCAAAGGATAATCTTTCAGGCAAAACTAATGGAGTTTTGTTGGGTGGAAATTTATCTATTCTTTACGGTTTATTGGGTACAGATATTGAAATAGATTATTCAAATAAAATCTTATTTATAGAGGATTTATCGGAACAATTATATCACATTGATCGCATCTTTTACGCCTTGAAAAAAGCTGGAATTTTAGCAAAAATACAAGGCTTAATTGTTGGAAGTTTCACAGAAATGAAAGACACAGAAATTCCTTACGGTAAAAGTATGAATGACATTGTTTTAGAACACACACAAAACCTTAATATTCCAGTTGTTTTTGATTTTCCAGCGGGGCACATTGACGACAATCGGGCCTTGGTTTTCGGAAAAGAAGTGAGTTTGGAAGTGAGTGAAAGTGTGACGAATCTCTATTGGGAAGTTTAATGAAAAACAAACAACTTATAAATTTAATATTGATTTTTCTTTCAATTTCAATATTGGGGTATTTAGGGACTTTTTTCATTAATCAATTGATTTTAAATTTTATTGTTAATATTTTTTATTTCCTTTTTCAATTATTTGGAATTATTTTACTTGTGAAAAATGGAACAATTTTAAATACAGTTTATTTTAGAATTATTTCAT
>JAZKEO010000033.1:0-7356 GCA_040386975.1 Bacteroidota bacterium
TGATGAAAATAAAAAAATCATTTTAGAAGAAGGTTATCATGGAAAAAAACAAAAACTTGATTACATGCGTGTAAAAAAATACGATGAAAAAGGAAATAATATTTTAGAAGAATTTTCTCGAAATAAAAAGCGTAAAATCACTTCTAAAACTGTTAAATCTTTTAATGAAAATGGAACTTTAAAAACTGAAGAATACTATTCAAAAGGGAAATTGTACTCAAAAAGAGAATTAGAATATGTTTATTGAACATTTAGTTTAATTGGCATCAATTAGGCTCCATTTACTTTTTAGTTTTTTATATTCGCTTAAAAATAAATTTAGAGCATTTTGTTTATCTTCAAGTGAACTTGAATTATTTTGTATCACGAAATAGGCGTGTTGAATGTAATCTAAAACATTTGAATTCAACAAAATTCTTGAAGCTTTTGAGTCAAAATGATAAGAATCAAAAACGGTCGCTATTTTGTCGATATCTAAATAATCACGCACATTTTTAAATGCTTTGATATTCAAATCAAAATAGATTGGTAGCAACTTTACATTTAATTCAAAAAAATGTTTCATTACAATAATTCCATCATTAATTTGTTGAATTGCATCAACTTTTAAATGATTGTTCGGTTTTGAATGATTTCTCATGACTGAAGAATTTAGGTTTCGTTTCTACTATATAGACGTTACAACAAGTAAAATGGTTTGCTCTGAATCTTTTAGATGAATAAAATCAGCTTTTTGATGAATATTTTTGTGTTTTCAAATAACAAAAAAGTAGTTTAGTTGAAAACTCTTAAAATTGTTAAGAAAATTATGGTAACAAAATGCTTAAAATCTATTTTTTAATCTATATTTGCCCTTCTTTGAAAAAGAATAAAGTAAAAATAACAAACTATGTCAACAGAAAAAACAAGATACTCAGATTCAGAATTACAAGAATTTAAAACTTTGATTAACCACAAATTGGTGGAAGCCAATGAAGATTATACATTACTAAAAGGCTCTTTATCCTTGAGCGATGATCACGGAACTGACGATACAGGTCGCACGTTTAACATGATGGAAGACGGTTCAGAAACATTATCTCGTGAAGAAGTTGCACAATTAGCTGCGCGTCAAGAGAAATTTATCCAAAGTTTACATAGTGCTTTATTGCGTATTGAAAACAAAACTTACGGAATTTGTCGTGTTACAGGAAAATTAATCCAAAAAGAAAGATTGATGCTGGTTCCACACGCAACAATGAGTATTGAAGCTAAAAACGCTCAACAATAGTCTGTGAAAAAAAAACTATTAATCGTAGGATTACTTGTACTTTTAGTTTTAATTCTTGATCAAATTCTAAAGATTTGGGTTAAAACGACATTCACAGTTTATGATGAACCAAAAAATCTTCTTGGTGATTGGTTTCGTTTGATATACATTGAAAATCAAGGAATGGCATTTGGTACCACTTTTGGTGCTAGCATGTGGGCAAAACTCGCTTTAAGTGTTTTTCGCATTGGAGCAATCATTGGAATTGGAATTTATTGGTTTAGACAAGCAAAAACTCACGTAAGATTAGAATTTTTAATTGCCGTAGGTTTTATTTTCGCTGGAGCAACAGGAAATTTAATTGACTCCATGTGCTACGATTTTGTTTTTAAATATGATCCATGTCTTTCCTTTAATCTTTTAGAAGGCTCAGGAATAAAAACTGATTGTGGAATTTTTGGTCAACAAGAAACGCGTCACACAGGTTTTTTATTCGGAAATGTTGTTGACATGTTCCAATTTAATTTCACATGGCCAACATGGGTTCCATGGCTTGGAGGAAGCGAAGTTTTCCCAGCTATTTGGAACATTGCTGACGCTTCAATAAGTATTGGTGTTGGAATGATTTTAATTAGACAAAGGAAGTATTTTCCGAAAAAAGGTAAAAGTGAAGAGTTAAATAATAGTGAAGAGTTAAAAGTGAAAAACGAAGAGTGAGACTATCACGACTTTTTAATTAATACAAAACTTTACTGAGTAAATCCTGATGAGAAAACATGAACTATAAAATCCCATATTTTTCTCAAAACACTTTTTTTATTTTTCACTTTTAGTTTTTCACTCTTCACTTTTAACTAACTAAAATATGTCTTTCCTTTTTCTCCAAGTAAATATCATCAATTGTAACTAAAATTCCTGTTTCCTCTACTCCACCGAAATCAGGATTTACGGCTGTACCAAAAGTTTTCATTGTTGGAGAAAGATGCATGTAAATATTTACTAAAGGTGGCACGTTTTCAGCACGTTCACGCACATAGGAATTCAATACTTTATATCCATCTTTGAAATTCAAGTCTTTTAATTGTTGTTCAACATATTTCTTATCGTAATCTTGCGCCAAAGGATGAAAAGGAAGCATTAGTTTTTCGTTGTCTGGAAAATAATGATTCATAAAATGTAGGAGAAAATCTCTTGATTCTACATTGTAAGATGGATACATGGTTACTTTTCCAAAAAAGTACTTATAATTTGGATTTTGAACAACAATTGCTCCCAATCCATCCCAGATATTATCCAAAGCAAATAATCCTTTTCGTGGATTTACACTTGGTTGAAAATTTGGTTGTACCCAACTTCTTCCTAGTTCAATCGTTTTTGGAAGGTAATTTTTTATAAAATCCTGAGAAAAATCAAAATAATGACTCGTTGACAAATGAATTTCATCTGAATTTTTCTCTATTGCTTTATCGCATAAAATGTAACGATAACCACCGATAATTTCTTCATCTTCAGGGGACCAAACAATCAATTGTTCGTAGCAAATTTCGTCTGTATCAAATTCATCTAAATCATACGAAAGTCCAGTTCCACCGCCAGAAGCACGAAAAGTAATTTCTCTCAAACGCCCAATTTCCAATAAAGTATGTGGCGAATTATGATGATTTACACAATAAATTTCATTATCACCTTTACGTGTTTTTCTCAAAAAACGACCGTTTTTTAATTCGTTTTTTATTAAATCTTTGTTAATCGGTTCTATAATATTTTGCATAAAATCAGAATCTTGTATTTTAATTCTTAAAGATAAGTTTTTTATTTCGATTGAAAAACTATTTTTCTAATTTGTATAATTCCTCACGCACAAAATTTGCCCATTCGTTATAATTTTTGGAATCATTTAACTCACTTGGCATAATTGGTTTTCCAATCGTGAATTTCATTGTTGTATTTCGTTGTTTAAACATTTCATTAGCCAAATAAAGCATTTCAAAATTCACTTTGATTCCCAAAAAAGTTCGAATTTTAGCTAAATTGTAGAAAAAATTTGAAAGTTTACCACTGATATGAATCGGGATAATTGGAATGTTATTTTTCTTAGATAAAGTAACAAAGGTTTTTTTCCAAGGTAAATCCCTTACTTTTCCTTTTATTTTTCTACTTACCATTCCAGCTGGAAAAATGCAAACAATATCTCCCGAAGCAAATAAATCATCGATTTTTTGATGAGTTCCTTCCTTGCTTTTTCCGTGTTTATTGACTCCAACAAATAAACCTTTAAGTGGCTCAATGTGAAGCAATAAATCGTTGACAATGAATTTCATATCATTTCTATGACTTTCAAAAGATGATAAAAGTGCTATTGCATCAATTCCTCCCAAAGGATGATTCATTGCAAATGTTGCTCCACCCGTTTGTGGAATATTTTCAAGTCCTTCAATTTCAACTTTGATATTCAAATAGTTGATGAAAGAAGTACAAATTTCGTGATTTTTTTCATGTCCATGTTTGATGATGAAATCATTAATTTCCTCTTGATGCAAAATTCTTTCTAGGTAACGAATGATAAATCCGGGAAGCCATTTCAATAATTTTGGATTTCGATTTCCAATAATTTTTCTGATATCGATATATTTTTCTTTTTCCATAGAAACAAACTTCTTTCGCACAAAATTAGCATCTTTGCACTATATTTTTAGAATAAATTTTTAGAAAATGAAAAAAATCCTTTTTTTAAGTTTTATATTTCTTAGTTTGAATTCTTTTTCTCAAGAGAAAACGGAAAAAACATCACGAAAAAATTCGTTTTATGCATACTGGGGATGGAATCGAAGTGCTTATACAACTTCTGACATACATTTTCATGGAAGAAGCTATGATTTCACTTTGACAGATGTTATCGCGAAAGACAGACAGTCAAAATTTGATTTTGAAACTTATTTTTCACCAACAAAACTTACAATTCCTCAATATAATTTCAGATTTGGCTATTTTTTGAATGACCATTATTCTATATCGATTGGTGCCGACCACATGAAATATGTCATGGAAAATTATACGACTGTAAAAATCAATGGTTATATTGAAAATTCAAATACTCCGTATGATGGTGTTTATGAAAATGATGATATTGTATTAAATCCAGATTTTTTGAAATTTGAACACACCGATGGTTTAAATTATGAAAATATTGAGATTCGTCGCCACGATGAACTTTTTACTCGCAAGAATTTTAATATTTCTACTTTTGTTGGTGCTGGAATTGGCGTTTTAATTCCTCGTACAAACACCACTTTATTAGCTTACAAACGTTACGATGAATTCCATCTTGCTGGTTATGGTCTTGGAGTTGTTGGTGGATTAAACTTTGAATTTTTTAAATACTTTTTCCTTCAAGCTGAAGCGAAAACTGGGTTCATCAATATGCCTGATATTCGTACGACCGAATTTAAAACAGACCGAGCCGATCAACATTTTTTCTTCTCACAATTTAACGGACTATTTGGTGCACGGTTTTACATTGGCAAAAAAGTTAAAAACTAAACTTCGACAGGCTCAGTTTACTTTTAAGAAAACTGAGCCTGTCGAAGTTTCACTCCAAATAAAGTACAACCCCTTTTTGATAATCAACTGAATAATCAAACAAGAATGATTTTGACTGTCCTTTTGGTAAAATTGTATTCCATGTGATAATTCCTGTTTTGTCATCTAATTTTCCAGCACTAAAATCACCTCGTTTCACTTTTATGTCTTCATTTGTTGAAACTGGAAACTGATCTTTCAACATCAATGGAATTTCAGCACCACCGTTATTTTTAACTTTCAATTCCCAAGCAATATCAAATTTTTGACGTGAACCAATTGTTTTCGATTTGCTTTTCTCCGAAATACGTGTTCTAAGTACTTGAACTTTTGAATCTTTTCCTAAAGAAAATGACAAAGTATCTTTAGTAGAATTTACATCAACATAAGATTTACCTATAAATGTTCCATCAAAATAAATATTAGATTCTCCATTCAACAAATTCAATTTTTCCCAGCCTGAAACTTGTGCAACCAAATAAACCGATGGATCAATTTTTGGAACAGCATGATATTCGTAGTTTGCAGGAAGTTCATAACTTGAAATTGCTACTCGCTGATCCATTCCATCAGATAAAAGTGAAAATTTAGATTGAATAAGGTATTCGACACGCAAATCCTTTTGTAAGACTTGTACTGCAACATTTGCTGATTTACTTGTAGCAGCAAGAACTTCTGAATTTTTATATTTCCCACCTACTTTACCTTTTTTTCTAGCTTTATTTTCTGAAATAGTTAATTCCATAATATCTCCACTCGCATTCATTTTTGAATCTTCTGCTTCCATATCATATGAATATCCTGTTGCACCACCCATGGCTTGAAACTGCATTGGTTCTGTCATCGAAACTTCTTCCAAAGAAATTCCTTGTGGAGAAAGGAAAAATTTCACATAAGGAGCATTGACATATTGTTGCACATTGTCATAACCAATGTAAGAGGCATTCAAATATTTTTCGCCTTTCGGAACTGTAATTTCAAATTTTCCATCAAAATCAGTTACAGCATTTAGATTTGGATAAGAAGAGAAATAAATCTTTGCAAAAGCCATCGATTCGCCCGTTGAAGCATCAATTACTTCTCCTCTGATTTTTTGCCCTGAATAATCAAAAACTGGCAAGGTACGTGAACTCACATATTTTTGATTTGGATAATTGTTGTAATTAACATACCAAGGTTCTAAATCTGGTTCTTTTGAATTTTGATATGGGTCGTTTGTGGATAAAACCAAATCTACTTCCTTCCATTCAATTCCTGTTGTTTGATTCACAAAAGCTTTTGCTTCTAATTTAACTGGCATCCCTACTCCATTGCTTCGTAAATCATAATATGGTTTCCAAGTTGCATTTGGAGTGATGTAATTAATTGTAAAAACTGCTGTTGTAGTTTCTTGAACATCCACTTCAACTAAAATTTCAGAATAATTGATAACAGGCTTACTTCGTTGAGAAGAAATTTCTTGTTCCAATTTATTGATTTCATTATTCAAACTAATTAAAGTTACTTCAATTTCTGATTCTCGCTTTGATATTTCAACCATTCGAGCATGAATAAAAGAATAAGCTTCTTTCAATTCAGAAATTTTCACTCCTTGATCGTTTCCACGAATATTGCTATTGATTTTAAGTAAATTTTTATCCGTTTGTAAAATCGTAAATTCGTCTCTCAAACTTCTGTCTTGCAAATACAATTTATCTAATTTTGCATTTAACTCTTTGATTTCAGCATTAGAAATACGTTTATCTTCAAAGTTTTTTCTCGCACTTACAGAAAGAATTGTCAAACTTCCTGTAGCTTTCACTTGAATTGAATTTGGATCTAAAAAATCAGTGATTTTCTCAAAAACCAAGGTTTGTTTTCCTGCTTTTAACGAACTTGTTTTAGAATGTTCCAATTGTGCTCCTTGGAAGAATACCGTGACTTTATCCAAACTTGAGGATAAAACTAGTTCTTTTTGGTTTTGACTGAATGCTAAATTTGTTAAAAGTGCAAAAAACGATACGAATAGTGTTTTCATGAATGAATGTTTTATATATGATGCAAGATACAGTTTAATTCCATAAAAGTTCAAAAATAAAAAAACTCTCTCAGAATTTGAGAGAGTTTTAGCTATTTATTTTCTAATCAGGGGATAAATCAAATCTTCCAAGCCATTGATTTTTATTTCAAGCATTTGTTCTAATTGTTTCCCTAATTTCCCAGCAGGAAAGCCTTTTGACTTGTACCACACTAAATAGTTTTCTGGAAGATGAATCAACAATTTATGTTGGTATTTACCAAATGGCATTTTCATATTTGCCAAGTCAATTAATTCTCTTCTTGCTTCTTCTGAATTTATCAATGTTTTACAAGTAATTGTTTTGCCGTGAAAATTGTTCGATAGTCGACATCTCCTTTGGATGATCGAATTTTATTTGAAAAGTTTCTTTTCCTTTTTCTCTATCGTTGTTATCGAGTTTTTTTGTTTCGTTCTCTTCATTTCGTCTTTTGGTTTTACTTTTTACTTTATCTCTTTAACCATTAATTAC
>JAZKEO010000033.1:7366-40458 GCA_040386975.1 Bacteroidota bacterium
TAGAAATTACAACTTGGTAGAAACCATTCGCTAAATTTGAAATGTCCAAATCAACTGATGTTTCATAAGCATTTAATGTTTTTTGAGAAATTGTTCTTCCTAAAGCATCTGTTATTGAAATGTTTAGTTTTTCATTCACATTTGAACCAATTTCGATTGAAACTTTTTCATTTGCTGGATTTGGTTTCATAGAAAACGAAGGAATTCCCCTTTCGTCTATACTTGCTATACTTACACATCCCTCCAAAACATTTACAAATGTCGGATGACTATTATTATTGACAACATGAACTGCATTTACACAAATATCATTTGTAGCAGAGGTAATTGCAGAATAATAAACACGTACTAAAGGTGTGTTTTGAAAATGTTTTGGGATTACACTATCTAAATAAGACATTCCAATTACTTTTGTTCCACCAACCATAAATTGTGGTGTAATAGGATAATTTGCAACATCAATTAAATTTTCTGCATCAGCAATTGTGATTCCAGAAAAATCTAATTCATAACCCAAAACTGCATTCAATGGATTTTTGATAAAAACATCAACATAATGATCTGTAGTGTTAATTTCTGTGTAACCAATTTCTACATAATGATCTAAATTTTGAACTGTATTGGGAAATTCACAAACATTTCCGCCTGTTCCAGTTGCACATTTTTCAGCTAAAGCAGCATCCCAGACAGTTAAAACACCATCACCACTAATATCATTACAAGATGTTGTTGCTAAAGTGTTATTTACAATTCCATTGGAATATCCATTTGCATCAACAATTTGTACTGTCCCATTTGCATCAATATCTCCTTTAACGGCTGTTCCTCCACAATTCCCATTACAATCGACAACCGAATTCCCAAATTGAACACCAGCACAATCAACAAAAGGTTGACAATTTGGTAATATCTCAAAACCTTTTTGCCCAGCTCCATTCATGGTAATTCTAATACAAGCCTGAGCCCAATTATTTTCGTAATTATTTTCAGTTCTCCCTAAAGCATCAGGAGATTGATCCCAATTTACTTTAATAGCTAAAATATATTGTCCTGTATCAACATCTGTTATATCTACCCATTGACAATCCAAACCACTATTGTAAATATCTCCACATTGTTTTGAAATCCCCATGTTTCCACAACCGTAAGTTGCTGTTCCTCCATCAGAACATTCTAAATCCAACACGCAAAATCCATTTTTATGACCAATTGGAATTGAAAGTCCCCCTGGTGTATATAAAATGTAATCCGCATAACCCTCATAATGTGGATGTCCGTGGCAATTTTCAAAAGTGAATTGACTTGGGTTTGATGTAGGATCACCAATGTAATAATCCATATTTCCAACATTCTTAATGTGAGTATCAAATGCTAATACTGTTCTTTCTCCCGTACCATTCATACAACCTTCTTCTACCATACAGTTATCAGCTTGTTGTTGCCTAATTTCTAATGTATTAATCACTGCTGATTCAACAATCATCAAATCAGGTCCACCAGTACAATTTGGACTAGGGAAATAATCACACAGACCATTTGAAACTGTTGCCAAAGGATTATAATTACAAGCTGCAGGATCCGTACAACCAACTACTGGTCCCATGTATGTTAAACTGAAATTAATCGAGTTTGTAGCACATGTTTCTGTTTCTGAAAAACCAATTCGTATTTTATATTCTTCACCACCAGCTAAATAAGAGCTTACGACAGCCTGTTCGCCACATCCACCTTCGTTATCATCATAAAATAAAGTCCCAACATTTGTTGTCTCATTAATCATACTGTTACAATAATCGTAAACCCAAACTTTTGTATCACATGAATTTGTTCCACAAGTGGAAATTTCATACATCCCAGTTACTGTTGGAGTAAAAGAATACCAAAAATTTGTGCTTGGAGCTGTATATGTTCCCTCACCTATTGCTATTGCACTTGAACAATATGTTCCTGGAGGACAATTAAACATTGTTGATTCCTCGTCTGTATAATTACTACCTGTTCCAATTAAAACGTCATCTAAAAAAACACTATATGAACCTCCACCACTTAATCCATCTCCATAAGAATCATAGATTGTAAATCTTACACAAGCTGTTTCATTAACACAAATTGTGTCACCTACAAAATTTCCAGATGCTATAACAATTCCATCTTCAGCTAAATCCCAAGTAATTTCATCAGGCCAAGCATCAGGTAAAATTTCGATTCTAACTTCTTTTTCTCCAAGTCCACACTGAGCACTTAATCCAAGATAAAAGAAAAAAGATAGGATAATAAGTATGATTTTTTTCATAGTTTTTGATTTTAGCGTTTTAAATTTTCTTCCGTAAATGTATAAAAAATAATCAATATTATCATTTTTTAACAAAAGATATAACGCTCAAAAAGATAAAAAGTTGGCTGCAAAAACATTTTTAATTAAACCCTTTTTGGATTTTGTTTGAAAAAAATTTTTGTCGAATCATTCATCGTCAGGTTTCACAATACTTGAACTTCCAATTTTAGGAACTTCTTTTTGTCGTCTCTTTTTCTTTATAGGATATCTTTTTTCACCTTGTTTTCTGAATAAATCCAAGAAATATTGTGCCATTTTAAAATCCTGAAAATTATTGAATTCTTCTTGATAATTCAAACCAGCTCCTTGAGTAAATTGACCTGAACTTTTTTCTTGAATAACAGTATTTTCATTTGATTCATTAAAAACACTTACTCTAAATGTTCCGTCTTCATTAATTAAATATTCCAAATTTACATCACCAATAAAAGAACTTGTAGCTTGTGAATTTGAATTTTCAACTCCTAGGTTTCCTTTTATAATTAGTCTGTCATTTAAGAGTTTTTTCTCTAAACCAAATGTCTTCTCGGTTTCTTGTAAACCAACTCGAACTTTGATTTTATCTGACATACTATTTAGTGCATCGTTAATTTGACTCGAAACAATGTCCAAGGCTGCACCAGAACCAGCTGAGGCGTGCCCTTGAAGGGGCTGAAATTTCTTTACTAACAGCAAAGAAAAAAATTGTTTGTTCAACTCGTCTTTATCCCCTTTAATTCGATTTAATGCGGCTTTATCGTTTTCATTAGCCTTTGGTACTTCAATATCGAATTCAATTTTTGCTTCTGCTAATGTCCCTGACATATTTAGATAACATTTTACATCTTTTTGTTGGCTCGATTTAGATTCTTCCACATTTGGCATGATATCGTCCATCGTAGTTTTGACAAGCAAATAGGTTTTTAAATCCATATTCGCGTTTAGCGGATCTCCAGTCCAAGAAATTGTTCCTCCTTCTTCAATGATAAATTCTTGTTTTGGTACAGGAGGCATAACAAAATTATACACACTTCCTTTGGTTATTTCAAAAACACCATTCATGGTTAAATCGCCGATTGTATTCATTTCAATAGCGATATTTCCCTTACCATGTGCAATGATTTCATCACCAACACTTTCATCAAAAATAATTTTCAATTCAGCTTCTGGTGTAACTTTAAAGTTTAATGCCATGTTGATTCCTGTAAAATCAATTTTTTCTTGGATTATGGCTTGCAGGTTATCTTTTGGTTTAAATTTAATAAATTCATCTTCACCAATTTCACTTGTTCCATACATTGGGAAATTGATTTTTGTGTTTGCTTCCGTCTGTAAATTTACATCAATATACATGTTATCTGTCGAACCAAAAATATCTGCTGTACCTGTCACGTAAGCTTTTCCGTAATAAATATCACCTTCTTTGTATTTGGTGTCCATGACCAAAAAGCGATCTAATTCTTGATAGCGATGCAATTCATTTTGAGCGTAAGCATCATCTAATAAATTAAAGGCTAAATCAAAATTCCAATCGGTAAAATTGTTGTGAAAAACCGTTCCGACTAAGGCACCTGTATTTCCATCTTCATCTATAATTGGCATATTATCGATATAAATACCATCTTTATCTGTGTAAATTTCACCATTAAATCCAAAGTTTACTCCAAACATTTCAACTTTGGCATTTCCTCCCATTAGATTTATTGAACCATTAACCTCTGGTGCTTCTGGTGAACCAGTAATTTTTAATTTTCCATCAATTAAACCTCGGAGTCCTGAAATCACTTGTGGATCCATAAAAGCATTTGCAAATTGAATATCGGTGTAATCAAAGTCCAAGTTGAAGTTCAAATTGTCTTTTACGCGATTTAAGTAATAACTTCCATCAAAATTAAATGTTTTATTTTTCTTATAAAACAGTTCACCATTTAAATCAATACTTTCAGAAGCTTTTCCCCACGAGCCATTTAGATTTATGTCGCCCACTTCTCCACCGTTTATGTATAGTTCACGAATAGCTGCACTACTTGTAAAACTCACATTATTAAATGGATCAGAAATGGTTGCAACACCATTTAATTCGCCTTTAATTGACATGTCTAAACCTAAAAGCGAAGTGAAATCTTCTAATTCTAAATTACTAATTTCGAGTTTTAAAATATCTTTACTTTCCTCAGAAATACTACCATCAATTGTTACAAATTGTTTGTCTCGTTGCATTCTGAAATTTTGAATTTGAATGTCTTTTGGAGCCAATAAAATTTGAGAATTCTCGTTTATTTCCCATTTGTGTCCGCGAATTACAAAATAAGATGGATTTAAGTTGAAAAAATAGCTATTTATATCATTTACAACTGTTTCCCAATGGAAAAATGTTTCATTTTCTGTATTAGGATTCCAACGAAGTTCAGAGCTAATTTCGTCTTTTTCTCCAGTGGCAGTGAAGGTTGCATTACTTACAAAAAGAGAATCGTTTAAAGCAAATTTATCAACAGAAACTTTTGCATCAAGAGAAGTCTTATTTACCAATTGACTCACATCTAAATTTGTTAAGACGATTTCATCGTAGGAAATTTGACTAGATTCTAAATTTAAGGCAAAATCATTTTTATAGCCATCAAAATATCCATCAATTTTCGAACCATTTGCAATTTTTAAGCTTGGAACAAAAATGTTTAAAAACTCATTTACTTCTAAAAATTCAATTCTGTAATCAAACTTATTTTTTTTGGTTTTGGGTTTAACATTTTTATATTTAAAAATAGCAGGCAAAATGGTATTAAACTGATTATTAATATCATCTCCAACAGTTGAAAAATCGACTTTTCCTTTCACATAAGCATTCAAAACTTGACTAGTAATCGTTAAAATATCTTCGGAAGATTTTCGATTCATCGCTATTTCCATTGAAGGAATTTCAAATTTTTTGTCGCCTTCTGAATAAAACAAACCATTTAAAGAAATTGCACCTGAATAATTGCTTGAGTTTGTACCATAAATATCAACTGAAAATGAAGATTTTAGAACATTGTTGTCTACATTTGTTAAGTTCAAATTATCCAAAACAGCTTCTGTAATATCAATTTCAAATTTGAAACGTTGTTTGGTGTTAAAGTCAAGTAAGCCGTTGTAAGTCAAATTCAAATTATCATCAGCAATATCAACTTTTCCTTCAAAAACATTGTTCACAAATGAACCTTCTTTAATATTGATATCTTGGTACGTATAATCCATGTAATCAAAACGTTTCAAATCTCCTTGAATAGAATTAAAATCCATTTTTCCTGAAGAAAAGATTTCGCCTTCAAAGAAAAATTCGCCTGTCAAAGCACCAATATCTTTGTTTGAAACAAATTGCCCCAATAAAAAAGAATCTATTTTTACGTCGTATTTACTGTCAAATGATTTTTCAAAAGTAAATGAATTTCGATTTTTATGTTCGGTAAACATAATTCCATTATCCATTTCAATTGAACCTAAATTTGTTCTTATCAAATCACTTTTTACAACAAAATTTGAATACATCCCGTCTAAACGAAAATCTTTCATTTCAACGTGATTTAATTTTTTGACACTTGCATCTAATTTAATTTTTCTCGTTGAACTCGAAACTGGGAGTAGAACATTTTCTAAATCATTAAAATCAATGTTTGCATACGTAATATTTTCATCAAAAAATGCTTTATCTAATTCTCTGAAATCCGGTAAATTGAACGTTCCACGCAATTTGGTTTTTTTACCCGTACTCAAATCTAAATTCGCTAATTTCAAATCTTTAATTCGTTTTGTGACATCAACTTGAAGGACAATTTTTTGCTTCATCCCTTCCAATGCAGTTGCGAAAATCGAAATATCATCTAGTGAAACGAGACTTTTATTAAGGGAAACATCAAAAACAACTTTATCAACAAATTCAGAAAAATCTTCAGGCTTTTCGATATTCAAATTTAATTTTGAAAAATAAATTTTGGATTTCGGTGTGATAATTCGCAGATATTTTGTGCGTAAACCTTTATCATCAAAAGCAACTTTTACCGAAAATTTATCGATATCAAATCCTGATTTTTCTCTAAAAGATAGGTGTTTGATATAGGTCTCGATTCCACCACTTTTTAAAATTTTAAAATGATGTGCATTTAAATACAAATTTTTGAAATGCATATGAGCATAATCCATTCCGTATGCTGAATACTTTTCACGGAAATCATCGTATTTGAAATTAACTTGAGATAATTTTATTGTATTTAATTTAATTTCAAAAGGCGGAGATGCTGTTGTATCACTTGAAGCGAAATAATCTGAAATGAATTGAAAATTGAATTCACCCTTTTCTTTTTCTCTATATAATTTAATATTTCCTTTTTTTAAATTAATTTCATCTATGTCAATGATTTGCTTTTTATTGTTAAAGGAATTTAGTGTCACATGAATCGAATTCAAGTCAGCCAAAGTATCATTTTTTTGATCTAAAAGAAAAACTCCATCCAAAGCAACTTTATCGAAGAAATAAATATCTACTTTTTCAATCGAAATTTTTGTTTTCAATTCTTCCGAAAAATATTCAGTTGCAACTTTTCCTAAATAGGTTTGAAATTTACTTGAACGAATGGCAAAAGCGACAAAAATTAGGCAAATTAATGTCCATTCGAAAATAATCCCGATAAAACGAAGTAATATTTTGAGTAATTTTACCATTTAAAATACAAAAATAACAAAGTTGAGCAATAAACAAACTATAATCTTAGGAATTGAATCTTCATGCGATGATACTTCAGCAGCAATCATCAAAAACGAGACCATTTTGTCTAATGTTATTGCCGGCCAAAAAGTACATGAATTGTACGGTGGTGTGGTTCCAGAACTTGCTTCAAGAGCTCATCAACAAAATATAGTTCCAGTTGTTGACGCAGCCATAAAACAAGCTGGAATTTCGATGGATGAAATCGATGCAGTTGCTTTTACTTGTGGTCCTGGTTTGTTGGGGTCTTTACTTGTTGGAACATCTTTTGCAAAAGCTTTTGCATTGGGGAAAAATATTCCCTTGATTGATGTAAATCACATGCATGGACACATTTTAGCTCATTTTATTTATGACGAAGGAAAAGAAAAACCTCAATTTCCATTTATTTGTTTGACGGTTTCTGGTGGACACACACAACTTGTTTTGGTAAAGGATTTCTTAGACATGAAAATTTTAGGTTCAACCATTGACGATGCGGCTGGAGAAGCATTTGATAAAACAGCAAAAATATTAGGTTTACCTTATCCTGGTGGTCCCTTAATTGATAAATACGCTCAAATTGGAGATGAAAATAAATTCACTTTTGCAAAACCTCGTATGGAAAACTACGATTTCAGCTTTAGCGGTTTAAAAACATCTATTCTGTATTTTATTCAGAAAGAAATGAAAGCAAATCCAAATTTTATTGAGCAAGAATTAAATAATATTTGTGCTTCGGTTCAAAAAGCAATTTTGGATGTTTTGTTTTATAAATTGGAACTTGTAGCCAAAGATTTAAACATCAAACAAATTGCTATTGCTGGTGGAGTTTCTGCTAATTCTGGATTGAGAAAAAGACTTGAATTCATCGGAAAACAGAAGGATTGGAAAGTATTTATCCCAAAGATGGAATATTGTACCGATAATGCTGCAATGATTGCAATTACGGGTTATTATATGTATCAGAAACAATTGTTTGCTGACCAATCTATTAGTGCAAAATCTCGTATGGAATTTTGAAAAACAAAAAAGGCAACTCATTTGAGTTGCCTTTAAATTAAAAATAGATTTTTTTCTAACCGTTAATCGTATATGTAACACCGTTTATTGTTACCGTAAACGTATTATCACACGTTCCATCACCGTAATTAATTGTTCTTAAAATTTTTCCTGTTGGAGTGAATTCTAAAATTCCACTTGTAACATAAGCACAGCCAACTTTAACATGTAAAGCGGTAATAATATTTGCTACATATCCGTTACCTAAACTTGAACTCGCTGTTGCAGAACCTGTGATGTCGTATTCATCATCTGAAAATTGAAAAAGCCCTGTGATTGTTGTAAAACCAGTAGTCCATGTTCTTACACGGTTTGAAACGTAAGTAAATACATCTCCATTTGACATCGTAGCAACACCGTTCACCGAAACAATAAAATAAGGTTGACCATTTGAATTTAAACCTTTATTTGTTACTGTTTTTGTTCCAGCAATTTGATTATCATTCACGTAATAATCAATTGGAGTATGCGTAATGACAGTTCCTGAATCTCTATATTTACCAGTAAAAGTTGTTTCAATTTTTCCTCTACGTTGTTTTTGATCGTTACACATACAATTTGTTGCCCCCCAATCAATTGTGATTTTTTTTGTTGTCCCAGTAGTATCTAAAGTTACAATGACATTACAATCTACTTTCTCCAGAGGATATTCTTCTCCCTTTGCAGGATAGAAGAAAGTAACTTTTGGACTTTTATAATAAACTAAATTTCCAGTAATTGCTTGATCAGACATATTAGTCATATCATCAAAAGAACCTTCAATTATAGCATTACTTTGAGGCGCTGTGCTATCGTTCGTTTGTTCTTCTTTTGGTTCATCTTTTTTACAAGATTCAAGTGCAACGAAAGTAAAAACGAGTGCACCAAATAAAATTATTTTTTTCATGGTATATATTTTAGATGTTTTTAGCTTTGACAAACTTAATGAAAAAAGGTTTAAAACTCAAGCAAAAAATAAATATTTTTAATTTGTATCAATTAATTTTAAAATTCAAGTAATTTTGAGCGATGCATTATGTCGTTGTAGATATTGAAACAACTGGTGGAACTCCAAAATCGAGTAAGATTACTGAAATTGCTATGTACAAAACAGATGGAAAAGTAATTTTAGACGAATATGCTACCTTGATAAATCCAGAACGAAAAATTGACGAGTATGTCGTTCGTTTAACAGGAATTACTGATAAAATGGTTGAAACAGCTCCGAAATTTTATGAAGTTGCAAAAAAGATTATCGAATTTTCTGAAGGTTGTATTTTTGTGGCTCATAATGTTAGTTTTGATTATTCAATCGTTCGTTCAGAATTTAAGCAATTAGGTTTTGATTTTAGAATGCCTCATTTGTGTACTGTTCGTGCTTCTCGTTTTATAATTCCTGGACATGATTCTTATAGTTTAGGGAAATTATCCCGAAGTTTAAACATTGAATTAAAAGGAGCTCATCGTGCTTCTGAAGATGCTTTAGCGACAACTCATATTTTTCATATTCTTTTTGCGAAAAGCGAAAAAAATCTACAAAAATTTCTTCAACAAGATATAAATCCTAAAATTTTACATCCGAATTTGGATTTAGAGTTTTTAGATACTATTCCCGATAAAACTGGTATTTACAAATTCTACAACGATACCAATCAGCTGATTTACATCGGAAAAAGTAAACATATTAAAAAAAGAATTGAACAGCATTTGCGTAATAATTCCACTAAAAAAGGAATGGAAATGCAAAAAATGATTCACAAAATTGACTTTGAATTAACTGGTTCAGAGTTAGTTGCCCTGCTTTTAGAATCTGAATTAGTGAAAAAGCACAGACCAGTTTACAATACTTCCTTAAAAAAAGAACTTTTTCCTTACGGAATTTATTCATTTGAAAGTGAAAATGCTTATTTGCAATTGTATATCGAACAAACAAGTAAAAAAACTGATTTGCCTTTGACAAGTTTTTCTTCAAAAATTGAAGCGACAAATTTTTTAGTTGAAAACTGTAAAAAATTCACTTTGTGTCAAAAACATTGTCATTTACAACAAACCAAAAGTACATGTTTTTCGCATGAATTGAAGCAATGCTTTGGTGCTTGTATTGAAAAAGAAAGTGCAGAAAATTATAACAAACGTGTGAATTTGTTCATCGAAAATTTAGGCTTTGAACATGAAAATTTCTTCATTTTGGAACATGGAATTCAAAAGAATGAGAAAATTGCTGTTTTAGTTGAGAATGGCGTTTACCAAGGTTATGGTAAAATTCCTTATTTCGCTTTAAAAAACAAACAAACTTATTGGAAAAAATTTATTGATACACAAGTTGAAAATAAAGATGCCAAAATTATTATTAAAAATTATATGAGAAAAGCTGAGCAGTTGAATGTTATACCTTTTTGATTAGACCTTGGGATTTTAATACTTAATGATGAACTAAAAATAATGTACAATTTTTAAAAACAACTGACATGCTAAAACATACATTGATAATTTTAACTTTTTTAATTGTTTTCATTTCATGTGGAGAAGGTAAAAATCCAACTAACAAAATTAACTCTAAGACCAGACACATTGAGGTTTCAAATACAGAATTTGAAATTGAATGTGCTTTGACGTTTATTAATACATATGTTGATAATTCAAACAAAATGAATAAATCAATCGAAATTAGTGATTGGGTTAATTCAAACAGTTTGACGACAAAAAACTTTAAAACAGAATTAAAAAAAATAATTGATGACGCTTATGAAGAAGATCCTGAGTTAGGTCTGGATTTTGATCCAATATTTGACGCTCAAGATTATCCAAGTGAAGGTTTTGAACTCGAATCACTTGACAAAAAAACAAATTATTTAACTGTTAGGGGAAAAGATTGGCCAGAATTCAAATTGACAATGAAAGTTATAAACGAAAACGGTAATTGTTTAGTTGACGGTTGCGGTGTTGTTAACATACCAGATAGCAAAAGAGCAAGTAGATGAAAAAAGGACTTTTCCAATAGCTTTAAAATAATTCTTCACTTTGTAACGTTATAAAACTCAATGAAACATTTAATCTATTTTTCTTCTCTTTTTCTCTTAATTTTAGGATTTACTTTAAATTCCTGTAAAAAAGATGTTTTTACAAGTAAAGGAAGTGGAAATCTTGAGTTTTCAGTCGATACCTTAATATTTGACACCGTTTTTACAACTGTTGGCTCTACGACTCAGCAGTTCAAAATTTACAATCCTGATAACAAAGTGTTGAAAATTGATGAAATTGAATTAGTTGGTGGAACAAATTCTCCTTTTAGAATCAATGTTGACGGTTTAAAAGGCGTGAAACAAACAGATATTGAAATTCCAGCAAAAGATAGTTTATTCGTTTTTGTGGAAGTAACTTTAGCGGTAAATGGACAATCATTACCTTTAATCATTGAAGATTCTATTCGTTTTAAAACAAATGGAAAAAATCAATATGTCAATTTAGCTGTTTGGGGACAAGATGCCTATTTTCATTACAAAGATTTGAATGAAGGAACTTGGTTAGCTGATAAACCACACGTTGTTTATGATTATGCAGCTGTTGATTCTGCAAAAAGTTTAACCATTCAAGCTGGTGCTCACATTCATTTTCACAAAAACAGTATTTTATTTGTTTACAAAGGTCAATTAGATGTTCAAGGAGCAAAAGACAATGAAGTCATTTTTGAGGGAGATCGTTTGGAGACTTTCTATGAAGATGTGGCTGGACAATGGTATGGAATTTACCTACAAGAAGCTTTACCTTCAAAAATCAATTACGCTATCATAAAAAATGGGACAGCAGGAATTCATACTTTTAGTGCTAATCCTTTAAATCCAAGTTACACCTTAGAAATTACAAATACAAAAATTTTGAACAACGCGAGTTACGGAGTTTTCCTTTATTCTGGTTCCAAAATAAAAATGGAAAACTCTCTTTTAGCAAAAAATGCACGTAACTCATTTTTTGTCTTGGAAGGTGGAAGTTTTAATATTAATCATTGTGACATTTTAGGTTTTGGAGATTCAAAGGAGCAAAATATTGCTTTTGCTGTGAAAAATTATTTCACACAAGATGGTGTTACAAATGTTGGCCAAATATTGGAAGGAAAAATCTACAATTCAGTCATTTATGGTACACAAGCGGATGAATTTGCATTAGACACATTAAATCCTGGAGCTCAAGTTACCTTTAATTTCGATTTTAAAAATTGCTTAATAAAAAAAGAAAATCCTTCAACACATTCCATGTTTAGTAATATTTTCTGGAATTCAAATCCAAATTTCACAGATGTTGAATTAGATGATTATCATTTTCTTTCAACTTCAATTCTAAATGGAAATGCCAACGCTGGATTGAGTTTACCTTTTGATTTAGACGGAAAAGCACGAGACTCAAATCCTGATATTGGTTGCTACGAACTTTAAAAAGAGTGAAAAATGAAGAGTAAAAAGTGAAAAGTTGAATTTTCAATATAAGAGTTTGAGATTTGAATTAAGTCTATTGTCTTAAATCTTTTGTCAAATTTAACAGAATATAACACAAAAAATAAGCAAGTAATTTTCAAAGCGTGTATATTCGCACATCGTATGACAAAATTTAAACTGATATTTCTTTTTATAGTTATCTTGCAAACTTTTACTTTTGCTCAAGAAAAACCAAAAGTGTTGTTGATTGGTCGTGTAATAGATACACTTCAAGCTCAAGGTTTTTACAATTTAATGATTATAAACCGTACGACAGGAAGAGGTGTTTTTGGTCAGCCTGACGGAAGTTTTCAAGTTTATTGTTACGAAAATGATTCGATAAATCTTTCCACTAAAGGTTATCCCATTTATGGATTTAGAGTAAAGGCAGATTCTAACAATCAAATGAAAATTGTTGGTGTTCTCGAAAATAAAATCAATTATCAAAAAGAAGTTGTCGTAAAACCACTTAAAACTTTACAACAAATAAAAGAAGAAAGAGCAAGTTTATCTTTGCGTGAAACTCGTTTAGTAACTGGAATTGAAGTTTTAAACAGTCCGATAACTGCACTTTATCAACGCTTTTCTCAACGTGAACAAAACAAACAATGGATAGCTGAAATGCAATACAAAGACAATCAAACAAAAGTCTTAAAAGAGCTTTTAAGGTTATATATCGCTTACGACATTGTAAATTTATCGGAAGAGGAATTTGAAGAATTCATTAAATTCTTAAATATGGATGAAAACTTCTTAAAAACTGCTTCTGATATAGAACTTGTAACCTTTATCAAAGATAAATACGAGCATTATTCGAGAATGAGAGAATAATGGGTTCTAAAACTTTCTAATCTTAAAAGGTGCTATTTTCTGCAAAATTTCATTTCTAACTTCTTCAGTTGAAAATAAGTTTCCTGTGATTTGACTCAGAACAAATAAATCATGTTGACTTTTTGCAATCTCAGATTTTTTCGCTTTAAATAAAGAGTAACTTTTCTTAAATGATTTTTTAAAAAGTAACAATTTCAAAGCTAATTTCAGTTTATAAGAGAATAATTTATTCTTTTCTAAATGGATAGTATGGAAAATAAATTTATTTCGATTTGCAATTGCGTTGACATCTTTTTTCTTAAACAGTTTTCCTATTGTTGAAGAAGTTGGATGCGTACAAATAGCATTTGCTTCGTAATAACATTTCCAGCCCAAACGCCATGCTCGAAGCGATAAATCAACATCTTCCCAGTAAAAAGGAGCGTAAATCTCATCAAAACCATTCAAAAGTTGAATTTTTTTTCTATCAACCAAAGTATTTGCTCCTGAAAGCATAAAACTTGGAATCCAGAAATCTCTTTGTTCTTCTAACAATTCAAAATTCGTTGAACCTTTGATTTTTATTCCTACATAATCTGGAAATTTGGCTGTATCTTGTGTTTCACCACTTGTTCCTATAATTTTCCCCATAACACCAAAGGTATCTGAGTGTTTGAAGTACTTAAATTGCTCTTCAAAATAAGTTTCAGACAACTTCACATCGTTATTCAATAAGAAAATCAAGTCTTTTTGAGCTGCAAAAATGCCTAAATTTATCGTTGGAGAAAAACCTTTATTTTCCTCGCTTTTTAAAATTTTGATTGTAGGATAAGTTGAGGAAATAAAATCAAGCGTTTCGTCTTTTGATGCATCATCACAAAGAAGAATTTCAAAATCAATTTTACTAAATTCTAAAGCTTTTAACAAAAATGGAATATTTTCTGCTAATAGTTCTTTCCCATTAAATGTTGGAATGACAATAGAAATAGATTTTTTTGACATTAAATTGAAATCTTAATTGTACAAGGATACAAATTTAAAATCTTTTCCGTCAAATAATCCTTTATCACTCAATTTTAATTCAGGAATAACCAATAAAGCACAAAAAGACAAAGTCATATAAGGTGCGTTTAAAGTCGAGCCTAATCTTTTTGCTTCAGCGTCGATTCGTGAATATTCGTCAGCTATTACGTAAGCATCTTTGTGCGACATAATTCCCGCAACAGGCAATGAAACCACCATAGCCATTTCATCAGAACTCAAAGATACTCCACCTTTTTCCATTATAATCAAATTAATTGCTTTTACTAATGCTTCATCATCAACACCAACGGCGATAATGTTGTGACTATCGTGAGCTACACAACTTGCAATGGCTCCTTCTTTCAATCCAAAATTTTTAACAAAAGCAACGGCAGGTTCAGCTGAAAAATAACGATTCACAACAACAATTTTTAAAATATCCTTTTCTACATCTGAAAGTAAAAATCCATTTTCATCTGTTACAGAATGATTTTCTTGTTTGGTAATCAACTGTCCATTTTCAACAACAATCACTTTGACAACATTTGATTCAGCTTTAATTTGAAGTTGTTCTTTTGTTATTTCTTTACAGGAAAAATTATTTACTGGAGTAATTTCAACTGATTCAATAAAGGTTTTTTGATTTTTTGCAACTAATTTACCATCGATAAACGTTTGAATCACTTCAAAATTCGTTAAATCCTTTACGACACAAAAATCCGCAGGATCATTTTTTTGCAAAAGTCCAACATTCATGGAATAATGTTCAACAACATTTTTTGAACAAGCTCTCAAAACGTTAAACAAATCACAGCCTTTTTCGATAGCTCTTTTCGCCACAGCATTGATATGACTCACAACTAAATCATTTGGATGTTTGTCATCAGAGCAAAACATAACCATCTCTGGAAATCGGTCGATAAGAGTCCACAAGGCCTCAAAATTTTTGGCAGCACTCCCCTCTCGAATAATAATTTTCATTCCAAGAGCAATTTTTTCTAAAGCTTCCTCCAAACCAAAACATTCGTGGTCAGTTGAAATTCCAGCCGCTACGTATTTCTGAACCCATTCGCCACGGATTCCAGGTAAATGTCCATCAATTACTTTTCCTAAACGTTTTGCAATGGCGATTTTTTCCATTACATCAGCATCTTGAAAAACGACTCCAGGATAATTCATCATCTCAGCTAAATAATTTACGCCTTCCCAAGACAAAATTTCTTCTATATCTTTTGGCGAAATCGTTGCTCCTGCAGTTTCAAATTGTGTTGCTGGAACACAAGATGGTGCTCCGAAATAAAATTTAAATGGGGTGTTTTTCCCATTTTCAATCATGAATTTCACTCCATCTTTCCCCAATACATTTCCTATTTCATGCGGATCCGAAATTGTGGCAACCGTTCCATGTAAAACAGCTAAACGAGCAAATTCTGAAGGAATCAACATCGAACTTTCTACATGAACGTGAGCATCAATAAAACCAGGAATAATAAAATTTGTTGAGTCAACATCTTTGTACTCGATTTCTGAAATTTTCCCGTTTTCGATTGTTAAAACTCCTTTTTTGATGGTTTTTGAAACAACATCAACGATATTTCCTTCGATTTTTTGCATGAAATGAGATTTGAAATACAAATTTACGAAAAAATATGCTTTGATTTTTTGTTTACTAAACGTTTAGTTTGCTGAATTGGTTTAGTTTCTGACACTAATGCCTATATAGCAAAATTAAAACAAGAACACAAAATTTCAAAATTGTATCGCAAAGATTAAAGAAGGAAACGCTAAGTGTTCAAATAATTAAAATCAATCCTTCTTACAACGAACAGAATAAGAGAAATTCTTTTCTGAAGGTGTACGGAATACGTTTGAATAAGCGAATTTCAGGTAATATGTCCAAACTCTATCTGCCGTATCAGCGGTACTTGTCCACCAAATTCCAGATTTTGTTGTTTCATAAAAATGCTTGCCTGTACCAATCGAATCTGGAGCTCTATAACCAGCTGGTAAACCATTGAATAAACTTTCGTTATCTGCTCCAAAATTTGGAGACAACCAATAAGAAGTACTTTTTAATTTTCCCCCACCATTTTCTTGTCCTCCAACGTATTTCGTAAGTGTATCCCACTCATTTTTCGTTGGAACATGATAACCTGTTGGACAAACATTTCTACCATCTTCAACAACATAATAGGTGTACAATCTTCCGTATTTTTTTAGATTAACAGACGAATCTCCATTTGGATAGAAGAAAAATTGTGGGTTTGGCATTCCACCAATATCTGCCGTTTTAATTCCGCTTGGAATTGTATCACCGTTGCTGAAATGACAAGCTTTTAAATTTTCTGCCATCCATTCTCCAGCACCTGTAATTTTTACTGTTTGATAAAAATTACTGTCATAATCGTAAACTCCAGCACCTAAAACTGCATAAGGATCAGGTTCAACAGCTATAGGATCATCTTCCTTTTTCTTACAAGCAACTACAACTAAAATTGAAATTAAAACAAAAAATACTTTTTTCATACACTTTTATATATTTACCAAAAATACAAAATCATTCCATACAAACAATTTTTTCAAAAATATTTTTTTGTTTGTTAGTAAAAATGGACTCTGGTTTTTTTTCAAAAATTCCATAAATTGTTGAGCCAGTTCCTGTCATGGATGCATAAATCGCACCGTTTTGATACATTTTTTCTTTAATACTCTTCAATTCTGGATTTTGAGGAAAAACAGATGTCTCAAAATTATTTTCTAATTCTTCTTTCCATGATAAAACATCATTTTCAACCAATTGTTTAAGATTTGCTTCACTATTCGGGTTTAATTTCAAATTTTCAAAGGCTTGTTTTGTTTGAATATGAGTTCCGTTATTTATTAAATAAATATATTTCCCTTTTAAATCAACATTTATTTTTTCTAAAACCTCTCCTCTTCCCGTTGCATATTGAGGGAAGCTTTCAACAAACAAAGGGCAATCGCTTCCTAAAATCAAGGCGTATTCTTTTAGTTGTTCTGAACTCAGATTCAAATTAAAAAGTTCATTTAATATCAATAAAGTGTAAGTTCCGTCAGCCGAACCTCCACCAAGTCCAGCTCCCATTGGGATAATTTTATGTAAATGAACTAAAACAGGTTCCAAATCAAAATCGTTTTTTAATAATTCATACGCTTTAATACATAAATTATTTTTTTCTTCACCAAAAATAGTTAAACCTGAGGATTTAAAAGTGAATTTTTCACTTTTAACAATTTCCAAAATATCGCAAAAAGGGATTTGAAAAAACACAGTTTCAAGGTTGTGAAATCCGTCTTCTCTTTTATTTAAAACCTTTAATCCAAGGTTGATTTTTGCTGGAGGAAATAATATCATGTTTTAAAATTAATAAACTTCACATTTTTTTGTAAATTTACGGCTCGAAATTAACTAAAAAAAAGATTAAAATGTCAGTATATTTAGATTTTGAAGAACCTATAAAAGCATTGGAGGAACAAATTGTTCAAACGAAAGAAATTGGTGAAACAACAGAAGTTGATGTCAACGATACAATTTTAGCTCTTGAAAAAAAATTAGCTGATAAAACAAAAGAAATTTTCTCTGGATTAACTCCATGGCAACGTGTTCAGTTGTCAAGACATCCAGATAGACCGTATTCGTTAGCATATATTAATGCTGTTTCCGAAAATACTTTTCAGGAATTACATGGTGATAGAAACGTGAAAGACGACAAAGCGATGATTGGTGGTTTTGGTTCATTAGACGGAGAAACAGTCATGTTTATTGGTCAGCAGAAAGGAATCAATACCAAAATGCGTCAGTTTAGAAATTTTGGTATGCCAAATCCAGAAGGATATAGAAAAGCTTTGCGTTTGATGAAGTTGGCAGAAAAATTTGATAAGCCAATTGTTACTTTTATTGATACTCCAGGAGCTTTTCCAGGTTTGGAAGCTGAAGAAAGAGGTCAAGGTGAAGCGATTGCACGTAACATTTACGAAATGATGCGTTTAAAAGTTCCAGTAATTTGTATCATTATTGGTGAAGGTGCTTCTGGTGGAGCTTTGGGTATTGGTGTTGGTGATAAAGTTGTTATGCTTGAAAACACATGGTATTCTGTAATTTCTCCTGAATCTTGTTCATCAATCTTATGGCGTTCTTGGGATTTCAAAGAAATCGCAGCTGATGCCTTGAAATTGACTTCTACAGATATGAAGAAAAACAAACTTGTTGATGATGTTATCAAAGAACCTTTGAATGGTGCTCACAGAAACCAAGAAGAAATGTTTGGCATTGTGAAAAAGTACTTAAAAACGACAATCAAAGATTTAAAAGCCATTAAAACGGAAGATAGAATTACTCAACGTATTGATAAATTCTGTGAAATGGGAGTTTGGGAATAATTTTTAGAGTGAAAAATTTTAGAGTGAAAAATGAAGAGTGAAAAGTTAAAAGTGATTTTTCATTAAAAAATAAAAAAATGGCTGTTTAGATACTCTAAACAGCCATTTTAAATTATATAAGATCTTTTAAGTGATATTGAATTAATCCATCAATAGGTTTTTGAATGATTTTTCCAATTTTAACATTCATTTCATCTGCCACATTTTGAAGTTCCTCTTTGAAAAAATAAGCAATTGAACCAATGAAATTTACGTCAACTTGTCTATGGTTCGAAAAAGCACAAACGTGAATTTCGATAAACTTCATCATGCCATCAAAAATCATTTTTTTGAAAAAATCTTCCTTATGATGTTTGACAATAAATTTCATAAAAGAAGCTAAATAAACATTTGCATTTGGCAATTTATATACATTGTCAATAATTTGATTTTTATCTAAATTAAATTCAAGTAAAAAATCACTTTCAATATTTTTTGGTAATTTTTTGTATAAGAAACTAGACAATAATTGTTTTCCAAAATAACTTCCACTTGCTTCATCTCCTAAAATATAACCTAAAGCAGGATTTTGTTGTGACAGATTCACACCATCAAAAAAGCAAGAATTTGAACCCGTACCTAAGATACAAGCAATGATAGGTTTTCCAGAATAACAAGCTAAAGCGGCTGCTAACAAATCATGTTCTACGCTAATTTTAGCATGAATAAATATTTTTCTGAAAGCATTTTCTACGATTAGTGTTTTTTCTGGACTCGAACAACCAGCGCCATAAAAATAAACTGATTTAACATCTTTTGAAATCGCTAATAGTTCACTATTTAAAGCAATTTCTTCATAAATCATCTTTTCATCGTGGAAAAGAGGATTAAACCCTTTTGTTGAAAAGAATTGTTCTTCTTTATTTCTCTCTAATAAAACCCAATCACTTTTAGTAGAACCACTATCAATTATTAAAATCATACCTGAATACTTATTCGTAACGAATCCCATCAAAAAACATATTTCTAATGTTCAAATTAGGATATTCTTCTTTTCCATAAATAAAATAAACTGTCAAATGATTGGTATTAATCCAACCTTTTAGTTGATATTTATTTTTAGCTTCATCTTCACAATAATCAATTACACCGTGTGTTTTTGGATTTGATTCTAAAAAATGTCCACGACCATAACCAACCGATTGTGTTATATTAAATTGTGTCTTTAAAAAATCTAAATAGCTAATTAAAAGTGCTTCTTGTTCTAAAGAATCAATTATTGGCTCAGAAAAATCGACTTGAAGCATCATAAATTCGTGTTCTCCAATTGTTTCTTCAAAAGTATAAATAACAGAACTATCTTCTGAAAAAGAAGTTGTAAATTGAGGATTTTGACTCGGTAAATATGCCCAAGAACTTGAATTTCCAATCTTACTTTTTGTAAAGCGTGGAATTTTTGTATTTTGAGAGAATACTGTTGTAGCAAACAAAAAGATAAAAAGAATTAATTTTTTCATAATATAAAGGTATAAAAAAAGCTTTATTCATTTTCAGAATAAAGCTTTTAATTTTTTTTGAAATTTAGCATTTAAGGACGAGGTTACATATTTTTCAAATTTTGAGTTTACATCAAGTAAATGATAAATTATAAAAATTTGTAATAACGAAGTAATTGAATGCTAAAATCAAAAATTACTTGATTGCGTCAGCTCGTTTTTTGTACTCCAAAGCTTTATCCGTATTTTTCAAACTTTTATTGATTTGAAATAAAATCGTTAATACTTCTTTGTCATTTGGATTTTTCAAAATATAAGCCTCCAATGGAATCAATGATTTTTTGTAATATTCATCACTTTGAGCCATCAAAACATCGTAGTTTTTATCTCCAATTTTCAAACGAGAAGCTTCTACTTTGATGTTACTTGCAACACCAACCAAGTGAGCACCTAATTGATATTGTGCATCAGCATAGTTTGGATCTAATTCAATTGCTTTATTTAAAGCTGCTTCCGCTTTGTCGTTTTGTTTTAAATCAATGTAAATCGTTCCAATAACATAATACAATTGTTTGTTTTTTGGATCAGCAGCAATTGCTTCTTGAAGATTTTTTTCAGCTTCTTCAGAATTCCCCTCATCAATTGAAGTATTCACCAATTCCAACAACATTCCTTTGTCTGAAGGATACAATTTTCTTCCTTTTGCAATCAAATCTTTCGCTTCTTGCGTTTTTTTATCTTTTCTCAAAGCATTTGAAGCCATAGAATAAATCTCAGGAACTTTGTAACCAATTTCAGCACATTTCACGTAACTTTCAGCAGCAAGTGAATTTTTACCAGCTTTTTCAGCACAAATACCTGTATTGAAAATCGACAAACTATCCACCATATTGATTGCATCAGATAATTTCACTTGAACCGAATAGATTTCCAAAGCTTCATCAAATTTATTAGCTGTATAAAGCATTCCTGTGAATTTTTCCAATTCCATTTTTTTATTAAAAACAGCATCTTTAATTTCACCATCAAACTTATCATTTACAGCATATCCTTTTTTAAAGGACGAAATTGAAACCTCCATAGCATCTTCTCCGGCTAATTTCATGAAGTTTGTATCTGCTGTCATCATTCCGACAGAGATGAAATTGTAATAAATTTCACCTTTATAATATAAAGTTTTAGAACTTTCTTTTGTATCAGCATGCGCCGAAGCAATGTCAATCGATTCTTTAGCTTTCGTCAATTTTTTCTTAGCTAATTCAAAATCGCCTTTCATCATGGCTTCACCATATTGTCTAAATTCAAGTGCAGCCGATGTTTCAACCGACTTTTGAGAAAAAACAGAAGTCGAAATCAAACTCCCTGCTACAAGTGTTAAACTTAAAATTTTACTTTTCATTTTTACTTTAATTTTATTTTTTACCGATTTAAACTTAGATGCAATTTTAAATCATTTTCCATAAATTTCTTTTTCCAAGATTAGTTTTGTCATGGTTTTTAAACAAAAACACACGCCAAAACTGAATTTTTTAATATTTTATTGCGACGGATTAAAATCCGTCGCTACAAATATTTTTCTAAAAAGAATTAGAAATGTTGATATTAATCTTCGTCATTAGAATCATCCTCTTCAGAATCTTCCTCGTCGTCAATTATTTCGTCATCTTCCTCTTCTTCCTCTTGGATTGAAGCATCTCCATCAGTGTTTTCAATTTCCGTGCCAATTTCTAAAGTTGGACTATCCAAAACTTCTGCCAAATCGTCTTCTTCTTCCTCGTCGTTTCTTGGAACACGAGCAACAGCAGCGATTTCAGCAGTTCCTTTCAAGTTGATTAAGCGAACTCCTTGAGCAGATCTTCCCATCACACGAATTACATCCATGTGCATACGAATGGTAATTCCACTTTTTGTTATAATCATTAAATCATCTTCATCAGTAACCGTTTTGATAGATAAAAGTGGTCCTGTTTTATCAGTAATGTTAATTGTTCTAACACCTTTTCCACCTCTATTTGTTACTCTGTAAACTGGTTCACCATCTTCAGGATCATTCAAATAAGAACGTTTTCCGTAACCTTTTTCTGAAACCACTAAAATTGTTTCAGAGTTATCTTTTACGCAAATCATACCTACAACAGCATCTGTCTCATCTTTCAAACGAACAGCTCTAACTCCAGAAGCATTTCTTCCCATCGGACGAACTTTTGCTTCGTTGAATCGAATTGCACGACCAGCTTTAGTTGCCAACAACATTTCGTTTGTTCCATCTGTTAAACGAGCTTCTAACAATTCATCATTTTCACGAATTGTAATAGCATTGATACCGTTTGTTCTTGGTTTTGAATAAGCTGTTAAAGAAGTTTTCTTGATGATACCTTCTTTAGTACACATAACGATGAAGTTATTAGCACAGTATTCTTTATCCGTTAAATCTTGAACTTTTACGTAAGCTTTCACTTTATCGTCTTGTCCAATATTCAATAAATTTTGAATTGCTCTTCCTTTTGCTAATTTATTTCCTTCAGGAATTTCATAAACACGCATCCAGAAACATCTTCCTTTTTCTGTGAAGATTAATAAGTAATTGTGATTTGTGGCAACAAATAAATGTTCTAAGAAATCTTTATCACGTGTTGTAGAACCTTTAGAGCCCATTCCACCACGATTTTGAACTTTGTATTCAGATAAACTTGTACGTTTAATATATCCAGCATGAGAAATTGTAATAATTACTTCTTCATCAGGAATTAAATCTTCCATACGCATTTCACTAGCCGCATATTCAATTCTTGAACGACGAGCATCACCGTATTTATCTTTTACATAAATCAATTCATCTTTAATAATTTGAACTCTTCTGTGTTCATGCTCTAAAATATCTTTCAAATCAGCGATTAAAAGCATCAATTCAGCATATTCTCCACGTAATTTATCTTGCTCAAGACCTGTTAAATGTCTCAAACGCATTTCAACAATCGCACGAGCTTGAAGATCAGATAAAGCAAAACGCGTCATTAAGTTTTCACGTGCTTCGTCTGGACTTTTAGAAGCTCTAATAATTTGAATTACCTCATCAATATTATCAGATGCAATAATTAAACCTTCTAAGATATGAGCTCTTTCTTCCGCTTTTCTTAAATCAAATTTAGATCTTCGGATGACAACCTCATGTCTAAATTTAATAAAATTATGAATTAAATCTTTTAAATTTAACATTTGAGGTCTTCCATCAACCAAACAAATATTATTTGTTGAAAAAGAAGTTTGTAAAGCTGTGAACTTATATAATTTATTTAAAACAACATTTGAAATTGCATCACGTTTAAGTTCGTAGACAATTCTCATCCCTGTTCTATCTGACTCATCTCTAATATCAGATATTCCTTCAATTTTTTTATCGTTAACTAAATCAGCCGTTTTTTTAATTAATTCTGATTTATTAACTTGATAGGGAATTTCTGTAACAATAATTTGCTCACGACCATTTGATTCTTCAATCTCAGCTTTTGCACGCATTACAATTCTACCACGACCAGTCAATAAAGCTTCACGAACACCTTCGTATCCATAAATGATTCCTCCAGTAGGGAAATCGGGAGCCTTAACATATTGCAATAAATCTTCACATTCGATTTCAGGATTTTCCAAATATGCAATACAACCATCAACAACCTCAGAAAGATTATGAGGAGCCATATTTGTTGCCATACCTACAGCGATTCCAGAAGCACCATTTACAAGTAAATTTGGAATTTTTGAAGGTAAAACACTTGGTTCTGTTAAACTATCATCAAAATTTGGTTTGAAATCAACTGTTTCTTTTTCCAAATCATCAAGCATGTCCTCAGCGATTTTTCTCAAACGTGCTTCGGTGTAACGCATTGCAGCTGGACTATCGCCATCAACTGAACCAAAGTTACCTTGTCCGTCAACCAAAGGATAACGTAAAGACCAATGTTGAGCCATACGAACCATCGTGTCATAAACAGAACTATCACCGTGTGGGTGATACTTTCCTAATACTTCCCCAACGATTCTCGCTGATTTCTTATGCGGTCTATTTGAGTAAACACCCAAATCTTGCATACCATACAAAACTCTTCTGTGAACAGGTTTAAAACCATCTCTCACATCTGGTAATGCTCTTGAAACGATTACAGACATTGAATAATCAATGTAAGCTGCTTTCATTTCATCTTCAATGTTAATTTGAATTATTTTTTCTCCTTCTGCCATATTGTCATTTATATCTTTTCTGCATAAAAATTGCTACTATTGTTTTCAAGAATAGCAAGGGTCGAAATTAGTCAATTTGGAGCGATTAGAAATGAAGTAATTTTCCTTTTTACTAACAAATTAGTGTGGAAAATTGCCTTTTTTGGCGAGTTATTAACAATTTAATTAAATTATATTTGTCCTTGTAATAAAAAAATGGTTATTTAGCCACAAAGAAAGAAAGAAATGGAAGCAAAATTTTCACCCAGAGTTAAAGATGTCATTGCATTTAGCAAAGAAGAAGCAACTCGTTTGGGAAACGATTATATTGGAGTTGAACATTTATTATTAGGTTTGATTCGAGAAGGCTCAGGAAAAGGAATTCGTATTTTAAATGAATTTTCATTAAATTTGAGTCAAATTAGAACAGAGATTGAAGCAGGTTTAAATAAAAGTTTCAATCCAAGTTCAAACGCTGCATCAAATATTCCTTTGGTTAAACAAGCTGAAAAAGTCCTAAAAATGACTTACTTGGAAGCTAAATTGTTTAAAAGTGGAATGATTGGAACAGAACATTTATTATTGTCTATTTTAAAAAATGAAGACAGTGCCGCTTGTGCCATTTTAAATAAATATGGCATTATTTACGAAAATGCAAAAGACGAATTAGAAAACATGATTGAAGAAAACCACTTACCAAAATCTGAGTTTCCTGGTTCACAAGATGACGAAGGAGAAAACTTCAGTGCTGCGCAGAAAAAATCTGCCGATCCAAAATCAAAAACTCCTGTTTTAGATAATTTCGGAAGAGATTTAACTAAAATGGCTGAATTAGGCAAATTAGACCCAATTGTTGGTCGTGAAAAAGAAATTGAACGCGTAAGTCAAATTCTTTCTCGAAGAAAGAAAAATAACCCTATTTTAATTGGTGAACCTGGTGTTGGTAAAAGTGCCATTGCCGAAGGTTTAGCTTTGAGAATTGTGCAACGAAAAGTGTCACGCATCTTATTTAATAAGCGTATCATTTCACTTGATTTAGCTTCACTTGTTGCCGGAACAAAATACCGTGGACAGTTTGAAGAACGTATGAAAGCAGTAATGCAGGAAATTGAAAAAAATCCTGACGTAATTCTTTTTATTGATGAAATTCACACAATTATTGGTGCTGGAGGCGCAAGCGGTTCGTTAGATGCATCTAACATGTTCAAACCAGCTTTGGCTCGAGGAGAAATGCAAGCAATTGGAGCTACAACATTGGATGAATACCGTCAATACATTGAGAAAGATGGAGCTTTAGAAAGACGCTTTCAAAAAGTTTTGATTGAGCCAACATCTGTTAGTGAAACAATCCAAATTTTGAATAACATCAAAGAAAAATACGAAGAGCATCACATGGTTACTTTTACTCCTGAAGCAATTGAAGCTTGTGTAAAATTAACTGATAGATATATTTCGGATAGACATCTTCCAGACAAAGCAATCGATGCGATGGATGAAGTTGGATCAAGAGTTCATATCACGAACATTAATGTTCCAAAAGAAATCTTAGATATTGAATCAAAAATTGAAGCTATTAATATTGAAAAAGCAAATGTTATTAAGCAAGCTAAATATGAAGAAGCAGCAATTTTAAGAGATGACGAACGCAAACTTCAAGATCAATTAGAAATTGAAAAAAAGAAATGGGAAGATGACAGCAAAGCAAAACGTGTTCAAGTAACTGAAGACAATGTTGCTGAAGTTGTTTCCATGATGTGTGGAATACCTGTTACACGTATTGCTCAGAAAGAAAGCGGAAAACTTGTTCACATGGGCGAGGAACTTCGTGGAAAAGTTATCGGACAAGATGAAGCAGTTGAAAAAGTTGTTAAAGCGATTCAACGTAACAGAGCGGGCTTAAAAGATCCGAACAAGCCAATCGGTTCGTTTTTCTTTTTAGGACCAACAGGGGTCGGAAAAACACAATTAGCGAAGGTTTTATCTCGTTACTTATTCGACACTGAGGATTCTTTAATCAGAATTGACATGTCTGAATACATGGAGAAATTCTCAATTTCAAGATTAGTCGGAGCACCTCCAGGATATGTTGGATATGAAGAAGGTGGACAATTGACTGAAAAAGTTAGAAGAAAACCGTATGCAATCATTTTGTTAGATGAAATCGAAAAAGCTCATCCAGATGTATTTAATTTGTTGTTGCAAGTTTTAGACGATGGTCACATGACTGATGGTTTGGGTAGAAAAATTGATTTCAAGAACACAATTATTATCATGACTTCAAACATTGGAGCAAGACAATTAGCTGAATTTGGAACAGGAGTTGGTTTTGGAACTAAAACTCAAAACGAGCAAAAAGAAGAAAATTCAAAGGTTGTCATTCAAAATGCTTTACGTAAAGCTTTCGCTCCAGAGTTTCTGAATCGTGTGGACGATATGATTATGTTTAAATCTTTATCTAGAGAAAGTATCTACAGTATTATCGATTTAGAGCTACAAAATCTTTATGGAAGAATCAACGATTTAGGTTACCAAATCGAAATGTCTGACAAAGCAAAAGATTTCATTGTTGACAAAGGATATGATGAGAAATTTGGTGCTAGACCTTTAAAAAGAGCAATTCAGAAATACATTGAAGATCCACTAGCTGAAGAGATTATTAAATCAAATCTTCAAGAAGGAGATAAAATTTCAATGGATATTACAGAAGGTTCTGAAATGTTGACTGTGAGTATCCAAAAAGGTAAAACTAAGACCAAGTCTTAATATATTTGATTATACATTTTAAACCATCAGCGAAAGTTGATGGTTTTTTTATTAGAATAAATCAGAAGTTAAATTTGAAGATTGATTTTTCTTAACTTCGCAGCGTAAAAAAATAAAACATGAAAAAAGTAGCAGTAATTGGTGCAGGAACAATGGGAAATGGTATCGCTCACACTTTCGCACAATTTGGATATCAAGTTTCTTTAATTGATGTTGCACAAAATTCTTTGGATAAAGGAATGGCGACAATTTCTAAAAACTTAGATCGTCAAGTAAGTAAAGAAGCAATTTCTGAAGCTCAAAAAAATGAGACTTTAGCAAATATAACAACCTACACAAGTATTTCAGAAGGTGTAAAAGATGTTGAGTTAGTTGTTGAAGCTGCAACAGAAAATAGTGAATTGAAATTGAAAATTTTCAAGGAATTAAGTGATCTTACTCCAGAAAATGTTATTTTAGCTTCAAATACTTCTTCTATTTCGATTACAAAAATTGCATCTGTGACAAATCGTCCAGATAAAGTAATCGGAATGCACTTCATGAATCCAGTTCCAGTAATGAAATTGATTGAAATCATTCGTGGATATTCTACTTCTGATGAAGTGACAAATATCATCATGGAAACATCAAAGAAATTGAACAAAATTCCTGTTGAAGTTAATGATTACCCAGGATTTGTTGCTAATAGAATTTTAATGCCAATGATTAACGAAGCAATTTACACTTTGTTTGAAGGTGTAGCTGGCGTTCATGAAATTGATACAGTAATGAAATTAGGAATGGCTCATCCAATGGGACCTTTGCAATTAGCTGATTTTATTGGCTTAGATGTTTGTTTAGCGATTTTAGAAGTTTTACATACTGGTTTTGGAAATCCAAAATATGCTCCTTGCCCACTTTTAGTGAACATGGTTACGGCAGGTAAAAAAGGTGTGAAAACTGGAGAAGGTTTTTATTCTTGGAATCATGGAACAAAAGATTTAATTGTTGCTCCCAATTTCTCAAAATTAATCGAAGCTTAATTACGGTTTTCTGAAAATAGCTTTTTCTTCGTTGAACTTCAATTTTAAAACGCTTATTTACTCAAGTAAACTCACTTTTTTAAAATCTTGTTCGCCTCAAAAAATCAAATTTTCAGAAACCCTCATTTTTAAATCTAAATTTATATTTAACATAGCACATTAATCAATTTTAATGTGCTTTTTTTTCATGAAATGGCAAAAAAACAAAGTCCACTACGCGCTGTAAACGCGAAAAAACGAACAAAGAAATCTTCTTCCAAGAAGAAAAAATCTACTGTTTGGATTTTTGTGGTATTTGGAGTCTTAATTGCTATTTCGAGTGTTTATTTTTTATCCGAGAATGAAAAGAAAATTTCACCTGTTTCATTTAGAAAAACAATTCCAAAAGGTTTTCCAACAATTGGACTAGATGTTTCTCATCATCAAGGTGAAATGGATTGGGATAAATTGTTCAATAAAACAGGTTTCGATTCTTTGATTCATTTTGTTTACTGTAAAGCAACAGAGGGAAATACACATTGCGACACACAATGGAAACGCAATCGACGTATTTTAAACAACTTGGGAATTCCAAACGGAGCTTATCATTTTTTCATCACAAAAGATGAACCCAAACCTCAAGCTGAACATTTCTTAAAATATTGGAAAAAACGTGACATTGATTTACCTCCAGTTTTAGATGTCGAAACAGAAGGTTTTTCAGATGAAGATTTAATCGCAAAAATGAAAATTTGGTTAAAAGCAGTTGAAACAAAAACGGGTATGCGACCAATTATTTATACTTCACTCAATTTCTACGAGACAAAATTTCAAAACGACTTTAAAGATTATAAATTTTGGATTGCAGCGTATTCCAGAAAACCAACTTGTATCGACGATGAACGTATCATTCACTGGCAATTTTCAGAATCAGGAAAAATCCCTGGAACAAAAGAAATGGTTGATTTGAACGTTTCCAAATTAGAATATTAATTCAAAAGTGAAGAGTGAAAAACTAAAAGTTAAAACTAATTTAGGCAAAAAAGTAGTTTTAACTATAATATTTCTGAATTTGAATAATACTAATAACTCTTCACTTTTAATTTTTCACTCTTAACTCAAAAAAAATGCTTTCTCCTTTTAACGACGAATATTTCATGAAACAAGCCTTTCAACAAGCTTTAATTGCTTTTGAAATGGACGAAGTTCCAGTTGGTGCAGTAATTGTTGCAAACAATCAAATTATTGCAAGATCTCACAATTTAACAGAACAATTGGTTGATGTTACAGCACATGCTGAAATTCAAGCCTTAACAGCTGCTTCAAATTATTTAGGGTCAAAATACCTAACTGATTGCACTTTATTCGTAACACTTGAACCTTGTGTGATGTGTGCTGGAGCTTTGTATTGGTCACAAATTTCACGAGTTGTTTACGCCGCTCGAGATGAAAAACGTGGAGCAGGAACCGTTGAAAAATCACTTTATCATCCTAAAACTTTGGTAGAAAATGGGATTATGGCTGAGGAATGTTCTAAATTGATGAAAGATTTTTTCGAGAAAAAGCGAAAATAAGGAATTCTTTTACTTAAGTTTGTTGAGCCTGTCGAAACAAAACTCATTTAAAAAAATACCTTAACTTTGTAAAAATACTTTCAAAAACAAAATATGCCTTTTTCCAAACTTGGTTTAGCACCAGAAATTCAAAAAACCTTAATTGAGCAAAAATACACCAAGCCCTACCCTATCCAGCAAGAAGCAATTCCTGCGATTTTGGAAGGAAAAGACATTTTAGGAATTGCTCAAACGGGTTCAGGAAAAACAGCAAGTTTTGTGTTGCCTATTCTACAAAAATTTCAGAATCAAGTTTCTGCGAAAAATAGACATGTAAAAGCTTTGGTTTTAGTTCCAACAAGGGAATTGTCCATTCAAGTGAATGATGTTTTCCAGCTTTTTAGTCAAAATTTAACGACAAAATTAAAATCTTTAGCAGTTTACGGTGGTGTTTCAATAAATCCACAAATGATTAAATTACAAGGAGTTGAAATCGTTGTGGCAACACCTGGAAGGTTAATTGAACTACTTTCATCAAAAGCACTTTCTTTATCTGAATTACAAATTTTAGTCTTAGATGAGGCTGATAAAATGTTGAATCTAGGTTTCCAAGAAGAAGTAAATCAAATTATCGCTTTATTGCCAAAAAAGCGTCAAAACTTATTGTTTTCAGCTACATTAAGTGAGGATTTAAATAGCATCAATAAAAATCTATTAACGAATCCTGTTGTCCTAAAAATTGAAGCAGAAAAAGAAAATTTAGATTTAATCCGACAATTCGCGTATTTAATTAGTGAAGAGAAAAAAGGTCCACTTTTGCGATATATCATTAAAAATGAATCCATTGAACAAGTGTTGGTTTTCGTTTCTTCCGTTCATCGTGCTGATGCAGTTGTTGAAAAATTAAACAAAAATGGAATTCAAGCCTTTGCTATGCATAGCAAAAAAGGTCAAGAAGCGAGAATCAGAGCATTAAACGATTTTAAATCGGGGAAAATTCGTGTTTTAGTAGCTACTGACATCATCGCCAGAGGAATTGACATCAAATTTCTTCCTTATGTGATTAACTATGAATTACCCCGCTCACCAAAAGATTTCATACACAGAATTGGGCGTACAGGAAGAGCCGAAGAACCTGGTGAAGCAATTTCTTTAATTTCTCCAGAAGATCAACATCATTTTAAAATCATTCAAAAAAAGATGGGAAAAATTGCTACGTTGATTGACGGAAATGGACTTGTTTAAATTAGATTATTGTATTGTTAGATAAACAAATTCAACAAAACCAAGCCCAAAGTAATCAAAGCTGGTAGAGCTTGTGAAAAGAATATCTTTTTACTCGCAGTTAAAGCACCGTAAATTCCAGCCACACTAACGCAAGACAGAAAAAAAATCGAAATATTTGTTTGCCAATTTATGTCTGAGATAAAGAAAGTCCAGATTAATCCTGCTGAAAGAAAACCATTATACAAACCTTGATTTGCAGCCAAAGTTTTTGTTGGTTTAAACATTTCATCTGGTAAAGCTCCCTTAAAAGCCTTTTTACCAGCAGTTTCCCAAGCAAACATTTCAAGCCAAAGAATATACAAATGCTCAAAAGCAATAATTCCAATTAAAATTCGTAATACGAGTTCCATAATTTTGATTTTATTTAATGCTAAGATAAAGTTTTAATTTCACAAATATTAAAAATCATAGTTTATCCTATTCAAAAAAAAGTATATTTGTTTAAATAAAATTTAAACTTATGAAAAAAAATCTATTTATTTTATGTCTTTGTTTTTGTTTTTGTATAACAGAAGCTAATACACAATCATTAAAACAAAATTTTAATATATCACTTGGAGGAGGTTTTCAACATTACAAAGGTGATTTAGGAAGTAGTTTCTTAGAAGTAAAAGATGCATGTTGGTATGGTAGTGTAAATTTAAATTTATCTGTGAAATTGACAAAATCATTTGACGCAGGAATTTTTCTTGCTAAAGGTGATTATGGATATTGCCAACCTAAAGAAATGAGAGATCAAATTGTAGCGGAAGATTTGAGATGTACTGGCTGTAAAGATAGATTAGGTATGGGGAATTTAAGTTCGAGAATGTCTTCTGCTGGAGTTCTGGTTAAATACAAATTTGCAAATAACTACATTCTAAAAGAATCAAGTTTATTTAAACCTTATCTTTTTGTTGGTATTGGTTACAATAAACTTGTTGATATCATGAAAAGAGATTGCGTTAATGAGGGTAATTACATATCATATAATGGTGGATTTGGAGTAACTTATGATATTACAAACAGAATCAATTTAAGTTATAACTTAAATTTTGGATATTTTAATTCAGACAAAATTGATTTAATTAATGATGGAACAAATGATGCATTTATGCAGAATACTTTCTTGCTTGGATTTAACTTTTGAAAATAGATTTTATTTAAAAGTTTTCCTATGAAAAAGAATCAAATTATTTTATGCTTGTGCTTATGTATAACTGGAATTTCTATTGCTTTTTTTTACTTAAATAAACCGAACAAAACTCATAAAACATTTGTAAACAAATCATCAATTGCTATAAAAGATACAATTGTAAAAGACGAATTAGATTATTCGAGAAATGACTACCGTGATTTTGTTTTATTTTTTGAAGAACAAGATAAATTACCTTACAATATTCATCAAATTAATAAATCCTTTTTTTTGCAAGTTGATACTATTCCCAACGAAATTAATCCAAATGAATATTGGGGAGAAAAAAGTATCGTATTATCAATTCCTAACTCAACTTATGAAAATTTCACATTACATAGAGGATATTATAAAGGTGAATTTAAATTGGAAAAGATGCAAAACATAGCACTTAAAAATGTGAAATTTGGTTTTTCGTATTATTCACTATTTGACGAATGCCCTGGTGCAAGTCAATCCTCGATATTTTTAATTAATGGAAAAAAAATAGTCGAACTAATTGGAATAAAAGAGCTTGGAGACGATTCGGAGAGTGAAGAAGATGGAAATTTCAACCCCAATAAAATCGTTGAAAGTTTTTACGAAGAAAAAAAAATATTTTTGCCTGTTAAGATTGGTAAGTCGATATTGTACAAGGAATTTTCGCTTCATTATCCAGCTAAAAATGAATCTGTTAAATATTACAACAAGAAAATAAAAAACACTTTACCTCAAAAAGAACTATATTTTGTGGAAACAACAAAAATAAGACATCGTTCAAAACAAGATGGCACTTTTCATAAAACTGATACTTTAACTGTAGAAAATGAATTTTATAAATGGGATGGTGAAAAAGGAAAGTTAATTGAA
>JAZKEO010000034.1:0-18147 GCA_040386975.1 Bacteroidota bacterium
ATTCAGAATTGCTCTCAGATTTTAGTTTAGAAACTTATCCAAATCCAAACAATGGTGATTTTATAATATCATCATCACATGAAGGAACATTCAATTTAGTGAATGAATTGGGACAATTGATTCAAACAATTGAGATTTCAACAGAAAATAATTTTGAAACGAAGATGGAAGGATTAAATCAAGGAGTTTATTTTGTGACTGGAATTGTTAATGATGAAGTTATCATTAAGAAAGTGGTGGTAAACTAATTTGTTTAGCCTTAATTGAATTTAACAAACGAAACTATTTAAAATTAACAATCCCTTGAGAGAAATTTCAAGGGATTGTTAATTCCATACTAGCTTGTTCTTATAAAACGATAAATTTTGATTTTAATAAAATATCCCCATCATTTAGAAAAAGTATATAAGTTCCAGAATTTAATTCTAAATTTTCTAATGAAAATAATCTATCATTAAATTCATTAGAAAGTTCTAGTGTTTTAATTGTTTGACCAAATTGATTTAAAACAGACACACTTACTTTCTTATTTAATTTTTCAGAAGTCAAAATATTAATAATTGAATTATTTGTTGCTGGATTTGGCGCTATAAGCAATTCTTTTGTTTTTAACTTTTCTAAGTTATTCACACTTGTAAAGCCAATTTGATTTTTTTGTCCATTCAAGTTTATTGCAAATAATTTATAGTAATTCATAGATTCAATTCGCTCAATTTTTTCCTCAAAATTATAATTAGCATCTAGACGACCATCATTTCTTGCAAAAGTATGATGAATATTCTCCCATGCTAAACCATCAATTGATTTTTCAATGATGTATGAATAAATATTATTTTCTTCGGAAATATTCCATGAAAAATTAATAACTTGCTCATTTGAATTAGCATCAAAATTCACTCGGATGTTTGGTAATATAATTGCACAACCTACTTGTGCCACACCATCAATTCTACCATCATCTGCTATCCAAAATTCAACACCATCAATTTCTATTGCCTCAGAATTTCCGCTACCTGTTTTACTTGGAACAATACTTCCACCAGCTAAAACATTAATACAAGCCCCTTCAGCTAATCTCAGTTTTTTACCATTGTTAAACCTTAACAGACCAGAAACATTTAATTGAACTTTGCCACATAATGGATCTCCAATAAGATCTAAATTCACATTATTGGTTAATATAACGATTAAACCTACTGGGATTTCAATTGTGTCACCACATTCGGGAACAGACCCCCTACTCCAAGTTTCTCCAGCATTCCATGCACCATTGTTTGTAACTGCTGTAATGATCGCAGCTTTTGCGTCAAAGTTTATTGAGAAGAATGTAATCAATAAACTAAATGTAGTAAGTAAACGTTTCATAGCTTAGAGTTTTAATGGTTGAGTAGTAAATTTAAAAAATTACCAACAATTATGCAAACATAACTAAGCAGGAATGAAAATTCTCACCTTTGATTTATTTAAAACACCTCTTTGAATGAATATTTTAAGCTTTTTATATTTTCGACATAAACGTTAAAAAATTCGATTAAACATGATTAAATTTAGACAAGAATCAAATTAAAGCCTTCTTTAAATCCTTCCATATATCGTCAACATGCTCAAGACCGATAGACAAACGTACCAATCCATCTGTGATTCCAACGGCTAAACGTTCATCTTCTTTTAACTTAGAATGCGTAGTTGAAGCAGGATGAGTTGCGATACTCTTTGCATCCCCTAAATTTGGAGTGAGAGAAAATAATTCTAATTTATTTAAAAATTTTCGACCTGCCTTTAACCCTCCTTTTATTTCAAAAGTAATGATTGATCCTCCTGCCAACATTTGTTTTTTAGCCGTTTTATAATTTGGATGACTTTCCAAAAAAGGATATTTCACCCAATTTATTGCAGAATTTTTCTCTAATTTCTTAGCAATTTTGAGTGCATTTTGTGTCATACGTTCTACTCGAATGTGTAAAGTTTCTACTGACTTTGAAATTATCCATGCGTTAAACGGACTCAATGCTGGTCCCGTATGTCTTGCAAAAGCTTCGATTTTAGCAATAATTTCTTTTGAAGACAAAATCAAACCTCCCAATGTTCGACCTTGTCCATCCATAAACTTAGTTGTTGAATGAATCGAAATATCAGCACCAAAATCTAGAGGCTTCTGCAAAATTGGTGTTGCAAAACAATTATCTACCGCAAATAAAATCTTGGCTTTTTTACAGATTTTTCCAACTTTTTCTAAATCTATTATATCTAAAGCTGGATTTGAAGGCGTTTCAAGATACAAAATTTTCGTATTTTCTTGAATCGCATTTTTGTATCCTTCATAATCCAAGGCATCGACGTATGTTGTTGTAATTCCCCATTTCGGGAAAATTTCAGTAAACAAACGATGCGTTGAACCAAAAACAGAACGACTTGAAACAATGTGATCTCCAGATTTTAACAATGCACCAAAAGTTGTGAAAACTGCAGCCATTCCTGATGCTGTTGCCCAACCACTTTCTGCGTTTTCTAATCTGGCAACTTTTTCAATTAATTCTTGTACATTTGGGTTTGAGTAGCGCGAATAAATGTTCCCATCTTCCTCATCAGCGAAAACTGCAGCCATTTCTTCAGCTGAATCAAAAGTAAAGCTACTTGTTAGAAATAAAGGATTAGAATGTTCTTTTTGCTTTGTCTGCTCAATTTGATTTCGAATAGCAAAAGTTTCGTTTTTTGTATTTTTTAAAAGTGATTTTTTCATATTAATTTACAATTTCGTAGGTGATTTCAATTTCTTTAGACAAACTTGCTACAACTGAACAATATTTTTCTAAACTCAATTTTACAGCTTTCTCAACTTGCTCTTTTAAATCATTTTCACCAATTTTAAACAGTAAATGAATTTTCTCAAAAGGAGAAGGAACTGCATCTTTTCTGATTCCTTGAATTTCGACTTCAAAATTTGTGAGTTCAATTCTTTTTTTCTTTAGGATCAATAAAATATCAATACTCGCACAGGAAGCTAAACCAGTAAGTAGAAGTTCCATTGGACGAAAACCCAAACCTTCACCACCAATTGCTGGATTTGCATCAGAATTTACCTTATTCCCTTCTTCGTTGGAAGATTCAAAAGCAAGTTTATCGTTGAGTCGTTTTAAATTTATTTTCATGTTAAAAAAGTTATGGGTTATGAGTTATGAGTTATGAGCTCAATACTCATAACCCATAACTCATAACTAATTTCAGCTATTAAACACTTGTAAAAACAATTGTTCATCAGCGATTTTATCAAAACCAGATTCATTTAGGAAAGGTTCTGGTAAAACAGCAAAAAACAAGTCATTCAATTGATTAAAATTAAATTGTTTCAATTCTGAGAATTTCACCCAACCTGTTTGAAAGTTGTAGTTTTTACTTTGAAAGATTTCATCAATGTTGTAAAATGGAATTTCTTGAATGGATTCTATAAATTCCGAACCAATGTAAATTTTTAAGAAAAAATCTTCTGTAAAGTTCAAAATTTCATCTGAATTTGATTTTTTATACTCGTAAGCATAATTATATTGCAAGGCAGAAATATCTGACAATACAGCACTTGCCGTTGGATATGCTCCAGCACCTTTACCTAAAAATAATTGTTTATCTGAAAATAAAGCTTCCACTGAAACAGCATTAAATTCATTGTTTACATTAAACGAAACATTTTCCTCTTTAATAAAGTGTGGAGCAACAAAACCTGTCAATTGATTTCCGAACTTTTCAGTGCGAGAAAATAATTTGATTCTAAATCCTTTTTCAGAAGCATATTTCACGTCTTCTTCCTTGATATGTCGAATTCCGTAATTGAAAATATTTTCAGGTTTTAAAGTCAAACCAAAAGCGTGCTTTATTAAAAGTAAAAGTTTGTATTTGGAGTCAAATCCATCCACATCTAAGGTCGGATCTGATTCAGCAAAACCTAATTCTTGTGCTTCGTTTAAAGCTGTTTCATAATCTTTTCCTGAGTTTGTTTGCGTTAAAATATAATTTGTCGTTCCGTTTAAAATCCCTTGAATTCCCGACAAAGAATCGTTGTTGTAATATTCTTCTAAATTTCGAATAATGGGAATACTTCCTCCAACAGACGCTTCATATAAGAGTGAAACCTTATTTTCTTTCGCTAAATTTATCAATTCGTCAAAATTCTCCGCTAACATTTTTTTATTCGCAGTAACAACATGCTTTCCTCTTTTTAAAGCTTCTGATACAATTAAATACGCAGCTCTTGTATCGTCAATCAATTCTACAACAACATTGATTTCATTATCCAATAAAATATCTGACTTATTATAAGAAAAATTTTCTTTCCCAATTTTACGTTCTTTGTTAGGGTTTTTAACTACTATTTTTTTGATTGATGCGTCCAATAAATTAGATTGGTTCAACACTTCGTATAAGCCATTTCCTACACATCCAAATCCGAATAATCCTATGTTTAATTTATTTCTCATTTTATTTCTTTTTAGATTTTAAGACTTCAAGATTCAAAAGTCAAGACTGTCCTGACTTCTGTATCCTTTAAGCTTGATTTTTATTTAAAAATTCATTTATAATTTGTTCTAATAATTCTGTTTCTACTAAAAAACCATCATGACCAAAAATGGAATCTATGATTTCTAATTTTGCATTTGGAATTGTTTGTGCTAAAAATCCTTGTTCAGAAACTGGGAACAATAAATCGCTTGAAATTCCAATCAGCAAGGTTTTTGCACTTATGTCTTCCAAAGCATCTCTGATTGAAATACGATTTCGACCAACATTGTGAGAGTCCATCGCTTTTGTCAAATACCAATATGAATAGGCATTGAAACGATTTGCTAATTTTTGCCCTTGATAATTCTGATAAGACGAAGCTTTGAAATCATCTCTTTTATGGAAATTTGTCTCACTTTGAGTTTTTTTGTAGCCTTCATAGGAACGGTAACTCAACATAGCAATACTTCGAGCAGCTTTCAATCCAATTGAACCACCATTTTTCTCACAAGCTTCAAAACTCGGATCAGCTAATAAAGCCAAGCGTTGAGCTTCGTTAAAGGCTATTCCAAAAGGAGAATGAAAAGCATTTGTGGCAATTAAAATTAAATTTTTCAATTTCTCTTTTAAGATAATTGCAAATTCTTGTGCTTGTTGTCCACCAAGTGAAGAACCAATTAGCAAGTCGATTTCCTGAATTTTTAATTCTTTTCTCAACAATTCATGTGCATTTGCCATGTCTCTAGTTGTGAGTAATGGAAAATCCAAAAAATTACTTTCCTTTTCATCTAAAGGTCCACTCGAACCATAGCAAGAACCAATGATATTGGCACAAATGACAAAATTTTCTTCTTGATCAAAATATTGATTCGAACCAAAAAGTCCATTCCACCAGTCACTAACATCAGAATTAGCTGTTAATGCGTGACAAACCCAAATGATTTTTGAGTCTTTTTTTCGCTCACCAAAAGTGTGGTAAGCAATTTTTAAATGTTTAATTTTTTCTCCTGATTCAAGAATAAAATTCTCGCTCTCAAGCTTATTTTCGATTTTCTTCATTTTGTAAATTGTTTAATGTGAATACTTTAGATTTTGAATCTTTCTTAGCAACACATACAACAAGTACAAATTTGATTTTTAGAAATAGATTTTTTCAAGTCTAAAAATAGACTTTTACCAATACTTTTTGGTTTTCCAATGAAATGAAACTGTTTTTTCATACTTTCAATTTATATTCATCTTAAACAATATGTTTAAGAATCTGGAATTGGCACCGGTTTTCCAATTCCCGTTCCGATAATTATCGAAATTGGGAACTTTTAGTTGGTTGCCAGAGGGTCTTCGAGCCAGTCTCTCACCTCTTCTTTATAAATCAATTTGGGTAGAATAGAACTTCTACTTTTATTTGATGGTGCAAAAGTATATCTTTTTTTTGAATTAAAAAACGATTTAGTTATTTTTTTTTGAAATAGTGAGGAATTAATAGTTTGTAGTTATGAATTTCTTTGATAATAAATTTAAATCTCAAAACTCAAGCCATCATAAGCTGGAAAAACATTTGCTGGAAGTTTTTTTGTGATTTCCTCATGTGTTCCAAAATAATGAGAAATGTGCGTTAAATAAGTCTTTTCAGGTTTCACATCTTCAATGAATTCTAATACTTCCTTTAAGTTAAAATGGGAAACGTGTTCGTATTCGTGTAAACAATTGATTATTAAAGTTTTTGAACCACGAATTTTTTCTCTTTCTTCTTCAGAAACAGTTTTAGCATCCGTTAAATACGTGAAATTGTTGAATCTAAAACCTAAAACAGGAAGTTTATAATGCAAAGCTTCAATCGGTTGGATTTCTAAACCATTTGGTAAAGTAAACTTGTTTTTATTAATGATATTGATGTTTAATTTCGGTATTCCTGGATATGAATTTTCTTGAAAAACGTAATGAAACTCTCGTTGAAGTGCTGTTTGAACATTTGTATCACAGTAAATCTCCATCGGTTTTTTGTCCTTATGATTAAACGCTCTCACGTCGTCTAAACCAGCAAGGTGATCTTTATGCTCATGAGTAAACAAAATCCCACTTAAACTTTTTACGCTTTCACGAAGCATTTGTTGTCGAAAATCAGGACCAGAATCAATGACAAAATTCTCTCCACTATCTGAAATCAAAAGTGCGCACCTGAGACGTTTATCTTTTGAATCAGTTGATTTACAAACGTGACATTCACAAGCAATAAGTGGAACACCTTGTGAAGTTCCAGTTCCTAAAAGCGTTACTTTCATAATACCTTTTGCTTAAAAATATTCACGATTAAAATCAGCCATGAAATAATTAAAAATAAACCTCCAAAAGGTGTAATCGGACCAAGAATTTTAGAAATTGATAAACCAATCATTTCCTGAATCGCCAGAAAATAAATCGATCCTGAAAATAAAATAACACCTAAAAGCATAAAATAAAACGCATATTTTACCGAAAAATCAAAATTTGGCACAAGAAAAGCCAACACTAAAAAAGCCAAACCGTGATACATTTGATACTTCACTCCAGTTTCAAATGAATTTAATTTTTCAAGTGAAATTTTTTCTTTTAAACCGTGAGCACCAAAAGCTCCCAAAATAATTCCAATGCAAATGGTAATCATTCCTGTTAGTAAAATTGTTTTTTGAAGGTGTGTCATTAGATGGGTTTTTATTTCAGACAAATATAATAGTTTTTTTCAACTTTTTCTAGTCAAAAAGTTGAGCAAAAGACACGGCTTATATTTAATTTTACCCACAGTCTTTTGATACAACGAAATTCTTTTCCAATGTGGGTAATTTTCTTCATTCTTAAAACTCTAAAATTTCAATGAGCAAGTCCATTTCATTCCCTTGCTATTTTCAATTTTTACGAGTTTTATCACATTCATAAAAACATTAAATATTAGGCCGATTATTTCCCAATTCTATTTCTAATTATAAAATTCACGCATAAAAAAAGCGATCCATACGAATCGCTTTTAAATTATGTTTTATTGATTTTTTTGACTTTTATTCGCCAAATTTTTCGATAACTTGTTGTGTAACACCTGTATTTGAGAATCCTCCATCGTGGAAAAGATTTTGCATCGTTACGTATTTTGTTAAATCTGAGAACATCGCTACACAGTAATTTGCACAATCCACAGCCGTTGCATTTCCAAGTGGGGACATTTGTTCAGAATAATTGATAAATTCTGTGAAACCTTTTACACCACTTCCAGCAGTTGTCCAAGTTGGAGACTGAGAAATTGTGTTTACACGCACTTTGTTTTTGATTCCATAATGGTAACCAAAAGAACGAGTAATTGATTCCAACAAAGATTTAGCATCCGCCATATCGTTGTAATCTGGAAAAATACGTTGAGCAGCAATGTAAGTCAAAGCGATAACTGAACCCCACTCGTTAATTGCATCGTGTTTGTATAAAGTTGCAAGCGTTTTATGCAAAGAAATTGCCGAAACATCCATTGTTTGGTTGTAAAACTTGTAATCAGATTCAGTATAATGTTTTCCTTTACGAACGTTTGGTGACATACCAATTGAATGTAAAACGAAATCAATTTTACCACCTAAAATTTCTGTCGCTTTTGTTACCAAATTCTCTAAATCTTCAACACTTGTTGCATCAGCAGGAATTACTGTACTTCCTGTTTTCTCAGCTAAACCGTTGATTTCACCCATTCGCATTGCAATTGGAGCATTTGTCAACACAAAAGTTGCGCCTTGAGCGTGAGCTTGTTCGGCAACTTTCCAAGCAATTGATTGGTCATTTAAAGCTCCAAAAATTATTCCTCGTTTTCCTTTTAATAAATTATTTGACATACTATATATTTTAGTGTTGTAATTCTCGTTTTCTGCAAAGTTAAAAATAAATCAATTTTAGACTAATAAATGAGTGTTTTTTCGACGGAAAAAATATTTTAAATAATAACATTCATAATAAGAAATTGCAAAATTAAATTTCAAATAATTCTAAGTTCTATTGAACTTCCATCTGGTGAATCTAAAATTTGTCTCGCAAGATCACTATTAAATTCTATAATTTTTGAAAAATTTGATTTGTATAAATTTTCAATTTCAAAACCTCCTCCAAATACGAAAGGCATTTTTGGAGTTAATCTCTCATCATACATAATTTTACCATTCAATTGTTCCCATTCAATAAACAAAGATTCACCCGTATAATTGTTTGAATTATTTTCTAACTCTTTTAACCAAATATCAAAATTTTGGGCAATAAATTCAATTTCTCCAGTTTCAATTGTAATCATACCGATTCCTTTCTCATAAAATATAAACTGATTACCAAAGGCATCCTCTCCAAAACATTTAATTTCTTTAAAGTCAATAATTTGTTGAAAAAATTTTAGAATCTGAGATGTTCTAAAATCTAAATCATGAAAATCATTTATTTTCGATTGACCATAAATATGAAGTGCATTATTAAAATAAAATCCATCACCAAACTCTTTTAAAAATAAATGATATTTCTCGTCAAGTATTTCATTTTTTTTAAAAAAAACATCACTTACAAATCGTGTATCTTTGTATTCGGAAAAATTCATATTTTATTAACTAAATTTCTACCTAAACTTCCCATAAGTCGCCTTTGCTTTCGATTTTGTTTTGTAGCAAGTCAAATTTCCAGCTAAATCAGCGATTAGAATTTCTAAAAACTTATCTCCATCTATGTCTTCGATAAACAAACTTGCTTCGGCACCAGCGGGAATTTTGAAGTTTTCGATTTTTTCGCCAGTCGTTTTGGAGATGAAAACAAATCCATCTTCCGTAACACCGATTAATTGATCTGAGTTTTTCGCTAAAACGTCAGCAATCATCGTTGTTGCACTGAGCCTCTCTCCTACTTCATGCGTAACGAATTTCGATTCATTTTTGATGTAATTGTATTTTGCAGTTGTATCATAATAAAATTGTTTGTCGTCAAATTCTTGAGAACCTCTTCCGATAACCAAATGTTTGTCTTTCGTTACTGATGGTGAAGAAAAATTATCACTACTCACAAAAATGCGACAAAACAAATTTCCTTTTTTGTCAACGGCTGACAATTCACCGTAAGAACTTAAAAATAAAAACTGTGTTTTTGCTCCATTTTGATATAAAAAAGGTGAGGAGTGAACCCCAGAACCTGTTGGAGATTTCCACAAAACCTTTCCTGTTTTTCCGTCAATCGCAAAATTGTAGTCACCATAATGATCCATTTTGTAACCATCAATTTCGTCTGACATCGATTCACCTCTACCAGAAGTAATAAAATCCATTACGCCATCGCTATTTATGTCGTATTTCAAAGGTGAAGCATTTCCGCTATTTGACGAAATTTCTTTACTTTCCCAAAGTAATTCTCCAGTAACACCATTTAAAGCATAGAAATTATTTCCTTCCACATTAAAAGCGACATCTAAACTTTTATCATCGTTTAAATATGCTAATTGTGGACAACTTTCAACATCGTACGGCGTGTGAAATTTCCACAATTCCTGTTTGCTTTTGATATCAAAGCAAAAGAAATAGTAATTATCCGTTCCGAAAAACAATTTTCCATCGCCAATGGCAACTCCATTTACATCGTTATCGCCAGAAAATGGGATTTCATAATGATGCAGGATTTTTCCAGTTTTCGCATCAATTTCGTAAACGCCATCTAAAGCGTCATTTTTGAAATTACGGTCTTCCCCATTTGAACCAATAAAAATTTTACCGTCGTGTAAAACCATATTTGTTCTGTAGGTTGAAACACCAATTTTTACATTCCATTTTTGAGGGAAAATCGATTTTAACTCTCTTTGAGCTATCGTATTTACACTTACCAGTGCTAAAATTCCGATAATTAGTTTATTTCTTACCATTGTTGTTCTGTAAAGCGTTCGTTATTTTCAACATAAATGTAATATTTCACTCCATTTTGGTAACCAATCATTACCTCATCTCTTCCTTCAAAGAAAGTTGCAAAATCATATTCGCATGGGACAGTAATATTACCGGAAGCATCTTTTGCTCCAAATTTTCCGTTCTGAATTATGATGGAGTATTGATTTCCATTTAACTGTAATTCATCTAAAGGAATTGTTTCTTGAAGAGTATTTGTAGGTAAATAATAAACATCAAAAGAACTTGAAGTTCTAATATATCCAAAATGATCATTTATAAAATCATATTCTTTTAATTTAGATACATCACTAATTAATTCAGTATTTTGGTTGAAATAATATACTACTTTTTTGCTTCCTTTATGCCCAACAAAAAATTCTTCTGTGGCATCATTTTCTCCATTAAATGAAAAGTGAGATGTAATTTCATCATAAACAGGAGGTAGAATTTCGATTCCTGTTGGGCTTAAAAGACCAAATTTTTTGTCGTTTTCAGTTAAATACATTCCTGAAAAATAGTCTCCACTTGAATACGTTGAAATGTTATCAAATTTACATGGTAAAATTTCACCTTTATAAATATCATAAACTCCTACTTTATTTTTTTGAAATGTATAAAACGAAAAATTGTTTTCTGGATCTACTTCAAAAATTTCAAATTTGGAATATTTTAATGGAATTAAAGTATCTCCTAAGAAATTAATTAAACCCCATTTTTTATTTTTTCCTTGAGCTTTAAAAATACCTGTATAATTAGTATGCTCTAAATTTCTGTATTTCGCTTCAACTTGACAAAAAGGATTATTAAATTGTTTATATTCAAATGGAAATGCATAAAGACCATATTTCTTTTTAACTTTTTTCGGAAAAACAAATTCTGGATTATTATAAAATTTTTCACCTTTTAAATTGAAATAATTATAAGCATTCTCATTTTCGTTAAATTCAAGAGAATAATAATATGGACGAAATAAATAGGTAAAATCCAAAAATGATATTTCTTGACTTGAAAAAGGTTCAATTATTTCACCATGATATAAGTTGACATTTCCAAAAAGTTCATATCCTGAAGAGTCTTTATTAACTAAAGAAACAAAATTTGGATACGTTGAATTCTGGTAAAGTGTATCGTATTTCGGAGCAACATAAACATTTAAAGCAGAAATCAAACCATATTTATTTTGCTTATCTTTCAGAATTAAAAAATATTCTTTGAAAGCTGGGATTGATTCATACATCTCTCCGCCTGTTTCAGGATCAATTACGATCTCATGTGTGTCAAAATCTCTTTTTAATCCATAGTTAAAGATTTCACTTGAATTAATTATTTCAAATTCATCTGAAATAAGCTTTACTTTGGAGAGGTCAACCGTCTTTCCATTGAGACTTATATCCTTATTCTTTTCATATTGAAATAAACTTGTTTTAAATTCAGAATCATTTGTTCTTGTTCTTAATGCGAAAAAGCTTCCCATACTTGGCAAAATGTAATCATTAAAAAAGGTCATTCTTGTTCCTTTATCCATTCCTTTAACATAATAACCTAAAGTATCACCCAAGGAATACTTATAAAGTGTGGTAGAATAAAAATCAATTGGTGTTCGTTCAATTTTCAATTCATTGTTCCCATCCGCTAACCAAGGAGAAATTATTTTTCTTTCTTCCAACTGATAAATTGCCTTTTCTTCTACTTGATTATCACCATATCTAATTGCAATCAAAAAAGGCTCGTTAACATCTGTTGCAGTTTGACTTATATCATCCGTATAATAAAACTCTCCATTTTCATCATAATATCCTCCTTCTGGATAGTAAGAAAATTCTTGATAAATTCGTACATCAGGAAATGAATCCAACACATTATAATCAGCATCCAAAATGTATTTAACATTTCCGCCGTCAGCAATAAACCATTTGTTATAATAATGGGAGATCAAGTTCGAGTATTTCAATTTTTCCACTTTAAAATCGGGATAAATATTCACTAATTTTGAATCGCGATACATTTGAATTGCAAAGGAATTTGGGATTTCAGAATACAAGTCATAAAGTAGAGAAACGGCATTAAATTTTTCCTTAGAGATCAAACTTCCATCTGCTTTTGCTAACACAATTAAATCAATTGGTAGTGGCTCATCATAATTCCACACTTCCATATTTATATCTCTCAAATCATTTTCGTGAAGTGCAAAAATCATATTAAATTCGGACGATTGACCTTTTAAAGTATAAGTTGGGAAGGCTAAAAATTCAATCCACTCATAAGCCGGTTTTACAACCCAAGCTTGATCAGGATTTTCAAAACCTAAATTATAAACACCTGTCTTGTCATCAATCTTTATTTTAACCAATTTACTCGCATAATCGTAATCATTATAATCGATGTGTTTACTCGCTTTCTCAATAATTAATTTACCGTTTTGATAAATATCCCATGTTTTATCTTCATTTCGACCAGAAATTAATCCATATTGATTCACAATTGAATCGTATTTAGCTGGGATAACTGCATCATGGATATCTAATAAATTTTCTTTGTTTAAATAACCCATTTTTTTTCCGTCATAGACATAATAGGCGTTGTAATCTTCTTTGATATTGGTGTAAATCGGTTCTAGAAGAAAATTTCCATATTGAGCTTCAATCAAGCCAATTAAGTTTCCTTTTTGAACAAAAGCTCTTCCTTCTTGCATTGGCTGACCTTTGTCGTACATTGCTTGAATGTGCCAATTACCAAGCGTATCGATGTAACCCCATTTTCCATTCGTTTTAACCAAGGCAAGGTTTTCAGAAAAATCAGTTACGTAATCAAAACTTGCAGGAATAACAATTTTATCATCCTTTTTAAACCCCCATTTTTCGCCTTCTTTGAAAGTTTTAAAACGGAAATTTTGCGTGATATAATCTTGGGAAAACAGTTTTTGAGAAACTATTGAAAGCAAGAATAAGAATAGAATCGACGTTTTTTTGTTCATAGTGATATTTTTTTACGAAGGTAAATATAAAATTAATCCTGAGAAATAAGATGTTTGACGTATAAATTATTCTTTTTCTCAAAACTTACGATTTTTCTTTTTTTGAACCACAGAGAGTAAGAGAAATAGAGAAAATAATTTTATTCAAAGAATAAAATTTTAAAAAAAATCAAGTTTAAAGACCTCTTTTTCTCTTACTCTCCGTGGTTCAAAATACTTTATATTTCACATTGTCAAGATTGATGTCGCTCAGATTTATACTCACTTTTAAATTCAGTAAGCGTTTTTCCTGTCATTTTTTTGAAAAAGCGTGAGAAATAAGAAAACTCATCAAAACCCAATTCGCGTGAAATTTCAGTCAATGATTTTGTTGAATGGGAAATCAATCTTTTGCATTCTAAAATGATTCGTTCACTAATTAAATCGCTTGTTGTTTTGTTCAAACATTCTTTTACAATTCGGTTCACATGTTTTGGAGTAATGAACAACATTTCAGCATATTTTGCGGGTGATTTTTCTGTTTTATAATACTTTTCAATTAATAATTCTAATTTGTTTAATTGTTCTAAATAGACTGACTTTCCAATTTGAATTGCAATTGTTTCTTTTTCATACAAACGGCTCAAATCAATGTAAAGTGTGTCAATAAGATTAAAAAGTTGCCTATTTTTAAACTCAAAATTAGACTCATATTCTTCAAAAATGGCTTTAAACCTCATATTAAATTCTGAAACGAGTTCTTTTTCAAGTTTTATTTCTGGAGAATTCTGCCGATAAGAATAAAAGGGGAAATCATGTAAATTTTGCAAAGTATTATTTCCATGAAAAAAAATGTAGCCTTCGCAATCTGGACTCAAAATCCAATGATGTGTTTGTCCTGGTTTCAACAGAAAAACTGAACCAGCTTGAATATCAAATTTTTGAAAATCAATTTCGTGAACTCCACTTCCTTTGGCAAAAAAAACGGTCAGAAAAAAATCATGCTTATGCGGATGAGAAATTAAGGCTTTATTGTCTTTCAAATGTCGTGACAAGGTATTTACATAAAAGTAAGTCTCTTCACTTGACTTTTGAAAAGAATCAATTTGCAAAACTGGAATAACATTTTTCATTTCAACAAAAGTTAACAATGTCTCAAATATACAAATTTTTGAGTATTCCATTCAACATTTACTCCTTTTAATAGTTTTAATTTTGAACTATAAACAATTGAGTTATGGGAAATCTACTAAAAGGAAAATGTCCGAAATGTGAAAAAGGAGATATTTTCAAAGAAAAAGGAAATTTATTGCTTCTTAAAGCACCACAGATGCACGAAAAATGCACGGAATGTTCATACCGATTCGAAAAAGAGCCAGGATACTTTATTGGTTCATTTTACGTGAGTTATGCCTTAGCAGTCGTTGAAATGCTAATTCTTTTTTTGTGCGTTTTCAATTTTTTAAGCATCAATCAAATACTGCTTTTAATCACATTCGCTTTGGTCGCTTTTAGTTTTTTTAATTTTAGGTACGCACGCATTATTTGGATCTGGATATTTCAGTATTGATAGCTATTGATTTTTTCTCATTTCCCAAAATTCTTTTTCAGTAAAGCTATTTCCTTCCAAAATATTAATAAAGTATTTCTTATTGTTTTTAAATCCAATTACATATTCATCAAAGTAGGAATAAAAGCCAATAAGTGAATACTCAAAAGGAATTAAAATATTACCTGACACATCTTTCAAACCAAATTTTCCATTTTCGAATTTCACAACAAAATCATCTTTTTGCCAACTAATTTCACCAATACTAACTTGCCCTACTAACTGACCATCAAACAAATTGTATTTATCATATTTTTCTCCATTCTTGATATATCCTTGGTCTTTAAGGATTATATCGTATGATTTTATTGTAAAAGGTAAATGAGTTGAATCAAAATAATCTCCATGTTTATGTGAAAGCACATCATATTTGCCGTTTTTCAATCCGACATAATATTTTGTGTTATTAAAGCCTTTACTTGTTTGTATACTTCTAATCTGAAAAACTTCATCGTGTTCAATTGGCAAAACAGTTAATCCATTCGTGCAAAATAGTCCGAGCTTATCATTTAATTTAGTTTTAAATACAAGAGTATAATCCTCACTTTCTAGAGTCTGGATGTCGTCAAAATAAAAAGGAACTATTTTTTTAGTATAGAAGTGATATAAAACTTTTTTATCACTTACACCTAACAAAATATGATGATTCCCATCCCCATCATAATTCATGAAATCAATCGAAGTATATTCAAAAGGCAAAATTGTATCTCCAATGCAATTTATCAAACCAAACTTTTCACTCAAATTTTGAGCAATAAATGTTGATTTTAGTTTTGATTGCTCCAAATATAAAAATTTCGTATTCAATGCTTTTATTGGTTTATTTTCACTTCCAACTGTGTCCAAACCAAATAAATAATAAAATTTCCCCTCCTTTTTCGCAAACAAAGTTTCTGGATTACAATTTAGTTTGAATTTACCCTTTGAACTGATAAACATTTTTTTTCCTTTCGAATCTATGTAAGAATAAAAATTTTCATAATAATAAGACTCAAAATTCGCTGAACTTACAAACTGCAATTCACTTTTACTAATTGGTTTTATTTCTTTTATTGAATAATCAAAATGAATAAGTCCATACAAATTATCCTTTTTCGTGTGGAATATCGTTTTTGATTTTTTATCCTGATAAATTTCATCAAAAACAGACTCTATACAAACAGAATCTTGGCATTTTATGCCCCAAAAACTTCCTGTTTTGAAAGGTTTATAATCTTGTGAGAAATAAACATTTCCGCAAAAAAAGATAAAAACTAATATGATAAATTTTATTTTTTCCATGTTCTGAATTTTTAAGCGAAGATAATTCAATTATTTTCTTTTTAAATAAGGCGTTTATCGTATAAAACCCAATCGTCAAATTTGTTACAAACAAATACCAATTTTCGCTCATTTTTTTATAAATTTGTATCCGCTACTAAAAAACGAATGAATACAAAAAATATCAGATGAAAATAGAAGAACCATACAAACCAATCAATAAAGTCCGAATTGTTACCGCTGCTTCACTTTTTGACGGTCACGATGCTGCAATCAATATTATGCGTCGTATCATTCAAGCGACAGGTTGTGAAGTGATTCACTTGGGTCACGACCGTTCTGTTGAAGAAGTAGTAAATTGTGCCATTCAGGAAGATGCGCAAGCAATTGCGATGACATCTTACCAAGGTGGACACACGGAATATTTGAAATACATGTATGATCTTTTAAAGGAAAAAGGTGCTCCACAAATCAAAATTTTCGCTGGTGGTGGTGGTACAATTTTACCTTCTGAAATTGAAGAATTACAAGCTTACGGAATCACACGAATTTATCATCCTGACGATGGTCGCTCGATGGGACTACAAGGAATGATTAACGATTTGGTGCGACAAGCAGATTTCCCAGTTGGCAATAACATGAATGGAGAAATCAAACATGTTAAAGCAAAAAATGTTCCTTCGATTGCTCGTATTATTTCTGCTGCAGAGAATTTCGCTGAAGAATCAAAAAGCATTTTAGCCGAAATTGATGTGATGGCAAAAGCCGTTTCTGTTCCCGTTTTAGGAATTACAGGAACTGGTGGAGCAGGAAAATCTTCTTTGGTAGATGAATTAGTTCGTCGTTTTTTAATTGATTTTCCTGAAAAACAAATCGCTGTTGTTTCTGTCGATCCATCAAAAAGAAAAACGGGTGGAGCTTTACTTGGAGATAGAATCCGAATGAATTCTATCAAAAGTGATCGCGTATACATGCGTTCTTTGGCAACTCGTCAATCAAACTTAGCTTTATCAAAACACGTTTCCGAAGCAATTAATGTTTTGAAAGCTGCTGAATACGATTTAATTATTTTGGAAACTTCGGGAATTGGTCAATCAGATACGGAAATCATCGAACATTCTGATGTTTCTTTGTATGTAATGACGCCAGAATACGGTGCTGCAACACAATTAGAGAAAATCGATATGTTGGATTTTGCCGACGTTATCGCTTTAAATAAATTTGACAAACGTGGTGCTTTAGATGCTTTGCGTGATGTTAGAAAACAATTTCAACGCAACCACAATTTGTGGGACAAAGCTGTTGATTCCATGCCTGTTTACGGCACAATTGCTTCTCAGTTCAACGATCCGGGAATGAATTCACTTTACAAAGTGATTATGGATAAGGTTGTTGAGAAAACTGGAGCAAATTTACCTTCGACTTTCGAAATTACACAAGAAATGTCGGAGAAAATTTATGTTATTCCACCAGAAAGAACACGTTATTTATCAGAAATCTCTGAAAACAACCGTGCTTTTGACAAATGGGTTGACCAACAAGTTGAAGTTGCGAATAAATTACAAGGTTTAAGTTCTTCCATCGAGACTTTAAGAAGTTCAACTATTGAAGACAAAGACCGTTTAATTAAGGTTTTACAAGAAACTTTAGAACAAGTAAAATTAGACTTTGACCCAAAAAATTGGGACATTCTTCAAAAATGGGAAGAAAAGAAACAATTGTACAAAAACCCAACTTTTGAGTTCAAAGTACGTGATAAAGTCTTGAAATTAGACACGCACACTGAATCACTCTCACACCTACAAATTCCGAAAGTAGCTACTCCAAAATACACTTCTTGGGGAGATATTTTGAAATGGAATTTACAAGAAAATGTACCAGGTGAATTCCCTTACACATCGGGTTTATTCCCATTCAAACGT
>JAZKEO010000034.1:18157-72908 GCA_040386975.1 Bacteroidota bacterium
CGTATGTTTGCTGGAGAAGGTGGACCTGAAAGAACAAACAAACGTTTCCACTACGTAAGTTTGGGAATGCCTGCAAAACGACTTTCAACTGCTTTTGACTCTGTAACTTTATACGGAAACGATCCAGATTTGCGTCCAGACATTTACGGTAAAATTGGAAACTCTGGTGTTTCGATTTGCTGTTTGGATGATGCAAAAAAATTATATTCCGGATTTGATTTATCTCATCCAATGACTTCTGTTTCGATGACAATTAATGGTCCAGCGCCGATGTTGTTAGGTTTTTTCATGAATGCGGCAATCGACCAAAATTGTGAGAAATACATCAAAACGGAAGGTTTAGAAAAAGAAATTGAAGCAAAAATTGCAGCTATTTACAAGCAAAAAGGAGTTACACGTCCATCCTACCAAGGTGATTTGCCGCAAGGAAACAATGGTTTGGGCTTGATGTTGCTAGGAGTTACTGGTGATCAAGTTTTACCAGCTGATGTTTACAACAAAATCAAAGCGGAAACTTTAACGCAAGTTCGTGGAACGGTTCAAGCGGATATTCTGAAAGAAGATCAAGCACAAAATACCTGTATTTTCTCAACAGAATTTGCTTTGCGTTTGATGGGTGACGTGCAACAATATTTCATTGACAAAGGAGTTCGCAACTTCTACTCAGTTTCGATTTCGGGTTACCACATTGCGGAAGCGGGTGCAAATCCAATTTCTCAGTTAGCATTTACTTTAGCAAACGGATTCACATATGTAGAATATTACATGAGTCGCGGCATGAGCATCAACGATTTTGGACCCAATTTATCTTTCTTTTTCTCCAACGGAATCGATCCAGAATACGCCGTAATTGGTCGTGTAGCGAGAAGAATTTGGGCAAAAGCAATGGCGAAAAAATATGGAGCTAATCCACGTGCACAAATGTTGAAATACCACATTCAAACTTCTGGTCGTTCACTTCACGCTCAAGAAATTGATTTCAATGATATTCGTACGACTTTACAAGCTTTGTACGCGATTTACGATAACTGTAACTCTTTACACACAAATGCTTATGATGAAGCGATTACAACACCAACAGAAGAATCTGTGCGTCGCGCAATGGCTATTCAGTTGATTATCAACCGCGAATTAGGTTTAGCGAAAAACGAAAATCCACTTCAAGGTTCGTTTATCATTGAAGAATTGACGGATTTGGTGGAAGAAGCTGTTTTAACAGAATTTGACCGCATCACAGAACGCGGTGGAGTTTTGGGAGCAATGGAAACGATGTACCAACGTTCAAAAATTCAAGAAGAATCTTTGTATTACGAAACCTTGAAACACACAGGAGAATTCCCAATTATTGGTGTAAATACTTTCTTGAGTTCAAAAGGTTCGCCAACAGTTCTACCAAAAGAAGTGATTCGTGCCACAGAAGAGGAAAAGCAATACCAAATTGATATGTTAAGCAACTTGCACCAAGCAAATGGCGAACAAGCAAAAGCAGGAATCAAAAACGTGCAATTGGCTGCTATTCAGAATAGAAATATGTTTGAGCAATTAATGGAAACGTGTAAATATTCAAGTTTGGGTGAGATTACGAAGGCGCTTTTTGAAGTTGGTGGGCAGTATAGACGTAATATGTAAAAATAATTTCAAGTCGAATATACTTAACTTATCAAAGTAAATTAGGAAACTGTTATTTTGAGCATAAATTAAGATCTATCTAAATACAATAATTGCTTACATCAAGCTTTAGAAAGAAAAGCTGAAAATTTAAAATAAAAAATCTAATTTGACCCTAAAAATTGAAAAAGACCTTAAAAGCTAATAAATGATTTTAAAGAAACAAATAACTTTTTTAAAAGAATTACTTAAACGAAACTGGAACGACCCTGTGTGGAGTAAAGTGATTTCAGCTGGGATATTGGCTACTTTAGGACTATTTGGGACTTTCTTATACGCGTTTTTCAGAAGTCTATATCTGCATGTTTCATTTAAATCAATTTTTCATGAAATCAATAATTACTTTTTATCTTCAACAAAGGTTAATAATATTATATTATGGGTTTTTATTTTAATTTCAATCATAATTACATACTCATTTTTTAAAAATCTTAAAAAAAAAATTCAATTAGGAAATAAAGCAGATAAAAATTCAACTCAAAAATTGGAAAAACCATTAGCCAGAATGTCTTCTACTGCATTTTTTAGCCATCGTTTATCAGAAGCATTCCCTGGGCAAAGAGACCTTCAATGGTATGAACCCAAAGAAGCTGTAAATCGATTTAAAATATTTTTCAAAAATCCTATAAGTTTTAAACCCGATCAAGGAAGTTATGATATTTCTAGTGATCCAGTTTGGTGGTTCCGTGCTGGCTCCGCATTAAACATTACTAATTTCAAAGTTATTTCTAAAACTAAAGTTATTATTGAAAATCAAGAATTAGAATTAAAAAAAGTTGCTGTTTATGTAAGTAGATTTTACAAAAAAAGTTTCATCTACCTTGAAGCCAAGGCTGAAGAACCTGTTGGGATTTATAAATATCCAGAAAATCATTTTAAAAAATTTTCTGAGGACTATGGTTATTATACAGAAGAATATGGTTTATTAGGTAAAAAAATAATGACAAGACAAGAATATGATGACAAAGCAATGTTTGTCAATGGAATCCGTATTGACGCAAGTAATGCCGAATTGAGAGAAAGATGTTTAACTGATTACAATATGATTATAGCTGCAAAAAATTCGCCATTTAATTCTAATAAATTTGACAGGGAATCGGGTTCCTACTTTAATGACATACTTAAAGGGCAAAATACCATTGAAAATTTTATTGAATATTTAAAAGTATTTGAAACTGAAACAAATTAAAGACATTATCACAATTAAAAATTTTAAGCAGGTCTAAATCTACATACAAATTTCTGCTGTGATAGATTTGTAAAACATCCAGCTTCCAAGCATATGCTCCGCAGTGATTTTCCACTGTGATGAATTTGCAACCCTTCACAAATTAGAATTCCAAATTTTCACTCCACTTTAAATGCCATTAAAATACCTTAATTTTGTGTAAAACAAGAAGTCATGAATGCACGAAGGGTTTATTTACTTTTTGTCTTCATACTTACTTAGGATAGATTATTTATTGACAGTATTTTAAAATAAGATTGTAACCATAAGTATTACCCCGCTCAGCTGGATTTGCAATCCTGCTGTTTATTTTATATACCAATTTTCAATTATTTTGAAATTCCATTAAAATATCTTAATTTTGTGTAAAACAAGATGCCATGACAACAATAACCTTAAGAATCAACGAAAGAACTAAAATGGGAAAAATCATTTTAGATTTGATAAAATTGAGTTCTTCTGAAAAAAAAGGAGTTGAGGTATTGCATGTGCCAAATGAAGAGACTTTAGAAGCCATAAAAGAAGCTGAGGAAGGAAAGACTACAAAAACGACTTTGTCTGAATTTAGAAAACAGCTTTATTAATGTATCAATTTGAACTTACTAATAAATTCAAGAAAGACCTCAAACTTGCACAAAAAAGAGGTTTGAAAATGGAAAATTTAGATATTGTTGTAACACAATTGGTTGAAAACGGAAAAATAGATTCAAAATACAAACCCCATTTACTTAAAGGGAGTTTCAAAGGCTATTGGGAATGTCATATTCAACCAGATTGGTTATTAATTTGGAAGCAAGATGATGTGATTAAATTAGTAACTCTAACACGAACAGGTTCTCACTCTGATTTGTTTTAAATTTAAATTCTATTTAATTCTAAAAATAGATTCTCTTTACTTTCCTCTCCTCCTCAACCTCCTCAAATTAAAACGTTTAATCCTTTCTTGAATTTTCTTATCCACCAAGGTGTTTTTAACTCCTTCAAGTACTCCGTTGAATAAAAGTGCAATGTGACTTTGGTGTTTTTCTCGTTTTAGATAATAAGAATATCTTTCGGGAGCTTCGTTCTTTTTTCTTGGATTGTTATTTTGTAAGATTAAATTCCCAAAAAAGGAAGCTAATTTTGCAGTTTTCTTTTTTCCTTTTCTTGAAATTTTTTCAGATTTTATTTTGAGGTCTTTGTAGGTAAAAACAAGCGAACCATTGTTCTCATATTTAGTGCATTTACCAGAAAAAATGATGGATTGAATACTTCCATCAACAAATTGAATTCCGGAATAACTCGACATGATGGGATTGAATTTTTGGAAAGACATGTGTCCAACAGAACCAGAATAATAGTGTTTTGAATCAAAAACATTCGGGAAAACAACTTTTAGATTAAACAAAGCACGATCCATTATTTTTCCATTTCCATTTAAAATCATTGTATCATGACTTCCAATAAATGTATTTATATTACTTAGAATAGCATTCATTTCACTTAAATAAATAATTACAGGAGATTTTGTTTTATAATGGATTATTTCAAAATTTAAGCTTGAATTTGTAATTTTTAAAGTATCTATTTTCAAGAAAAAAGGTAAAGTTGTTAGCATTTCTTGAATCAACAATTGTTCTCTGTTTTTATTTAATTGCCTATTTTTATTTTTAAATAAATCTAATTCCACTTTATCTAACTTGATTGAATGTAGAACGATTGAATTTTGCAAAACAAGATCTTTAATATTATAACCTTCGACTAAAAACGATCCTATTTTAACATCTGAAATAACTTTGGAATAGCGAAACAAACGACTGATTTCAATTTTTGATTTTAGTGTTTTTTCAGAAATATTTTTAGCCGAAATTAATTTATGTTTATCGTCCAAAACCAAAGAATCCATTTTAAAAAAATAATTGGACTTATAGGGCAAATAAAGTGCTTTGGAAATAGAAAACGAAAAATTATTTTTCGGCTTTAAAGTATAAGCTAACTTTTTTAAATTGCTCACTTTGAGTTCAATATTTTCAACTTTTGAATTGATGTTCAATCCTAAGAAAGTTGTGTCAGTTAAATCATTGTAGTGCGAACAGGCCAAAGTTCCATTTTCAATATTTATTTTTTTAACAGACAGAAAACTGATCGTCTTTTTCTTCTTTTTAAGCCCTTTTTGTTTTTTGACAATGCTCGTAGAATCAAAAATAATTAATTTTAAATGTGGCTTTTTTAGATCTATACTTTTTAAATCTAAATCATCAGTAAAAAACATTTTGCGAATGGAAATATTTTTAAGTTCCAATTTATCTGATTTAAAAAATAAAGTTGGGAATTTCTCATTTAACACATGTCTGCTAGTATCAGATTCAAAACTCGGCTTATTGATTGAAATACTTAAGCCATTCCAATCAATGGAAGTTTCAAAGGATTCGTATTTGAGTGAATAATACTTATCAAAGGTGCGATCTAGCTCTTTCGTTAACCTGTGTACTAAAACACCTTTTAAAAAAAAGACAATAAAAATTATAGCAGCAACAATTAAGATGACTAAAACAATTAAAAACCTTTTGATGAACTTTTTGATAAATCAGCTATTTAAAACAATTTCATAATTGAAATTATTTTGTTGAAGTTACGCATTTTAATAGACAAAAACTACTTTATTTTCAGTTTTAACACTAAATTAAAGCAATTCAAAAAAACAGGTAAAAGTTGTAAATTACTCTTAGATTTATGTAACATTTATACTTAATTAAAGTGCTATTTTTCATCCTAAATTATCAACCGACATAAAAAACTGAAAAAATAAAATATTTCAAAAAAACTTGCAAATTAAAATATTTGTTTTAACTTTGTATTTCAAAGTACTTTTATATGTCAACATCAAAAGAACAATTAGAAGCAATACAAGACATTCGCAAAATGATGCAAGAATCATCTAAGTTTTTGTCTTTGAGCGGTTTTTCAGGAGTATTTGCTGGAATTTTTGCCCTTTGTGGAGCTTGGATTGGCAAAATGCAATTTGATTTGTATTTTAAAGATGAAAACTTAATGTTTGGCTTACAGTCAAGTGAAGAAAACTTGATGCTTCTCATATTTTCAATCTGTGTAATTGTTTTACTGGCTTCTATTTCCGTAGCGTTTTATTTTTCAAAGAGAAAAGCAAACAAAAGTGGAGCAAAGTTATTTGACAAAACAACAGGTAAATTACTATTCAACATGGCAATTCCACTTTTAGCTGGAGGGATTTTTTGTTTGGCTATACTCTATCACGGTGGAACTTTTGTTTTTTTAGTCGCACCAACAATGTTGATCTTTTACGGTTTAGCATTGTTGAACGGAAGTAAATACACCTATCACGAAATCAAAATATTGGGCTTACTTGAAATTAGTTTGGGAATAGTTGCTTTGTTCTTACTTGGAAAAGGATTGTTGTTTTGGACGCTTGGTTTTGGCTTGCTGCACATCATATATGGGACTTTGGTTTGGTACAAACACGAACGTAAATAATGGCTCAACTGTCTGACATATATAAGCTGAATAAGGCATTTGAGAATCGGATTCGACTTGGGATCATGAGTGTTTTGATGGTCAACGATAGCGTCGATTTCAACCGTATGAAAGAACTTTTGCAAGCAACTGACGGAAATATCGCAAGTCATGTTAGTGCTTTAGAAAAAGAAGCTTTTATACATGTTAAAAAAGAATTTATAGGCAAAAAACCCCTTACAACGTATTCTGCAACAAAATTGGGAGTCAAAGCTTTTGAAGATCATTTAAATGCACTTGAAAAAATTATAAGAATGAATCAATAACTATTTTTTTAATCAAATACTTTGAATTTCAAAGTACTTTTAAAATATAAAAAATGAAAACAAAAAGGAAAATAAATTTACTTCTAACAAGCTTTATCATCTTATTGATTTTAAGTGGAATTACTGCGTTTCCAATCAAGTCAGAAATTGAATTTTTGTACAAAATAAAAGATTCTTTCCCCGAATTTATTTCTCTTTGGATTAGTCAATTGAATGTAATAATCCAAAACACACCAAATGTAGTTTTATACGGAACTGATTGGTTAGCTTTTGCACACATAATAATTGCTTTGTTTTTTATTCCATTATTCAAAAACCCTATTCAGCATCAAATAAACCTAAAAATCGGCATGCTGGCTTGCATTTTCGTTTTCCCCTTAGCTTTTATCTGTGGACCAATCAGAGGAATTCCATTTTTTCATCAAATCATTGATTGTTCTTTTGGAATTATTGGTTTTGCATTTTTATACTACATCAATTCTTTAATTAATACCTTGAAAAATGAAAAGTAACTGTACAAAAGCCTTACTAGTAGTCGCACTTTTTTCTATTGCGATGGGACTTTTAGAAAGTAGTGTTGTCATCTACTTACGTGAATTGTATTATCCCGATGGATTTAATTTCCCTTTAAAATCAATTCCTTTCAAAATTTCGATTGTTGAATTAAATCGAGAATTAGCAACAATCATTATGCTTTGGGGAATCGCCTATATGAGTGGGAAAAATAAAACAGAACGATTTGCTTATTTCTGTTTCGCCTTCGCAATTTGGGATATTTTCTACTACATTTTCCTGTATGTTTTCATTTCTTGGCCCGAATCAATATTTACTTGGGATTTATTGTTTCTACTCCCCTATCCTTGGGTTGGACCAGTCTGGGCTCCTGTACTCATTTCCTTACTGATGCTCGTTTCGTCAGCAATCTATTTGAAAAAAGTAGAAAAAGACAAATCGTTTCAAATCAAAAAAATCTGGTGGTTTGTTACTTTTTCGGGAGCTTTTATTTGTATTCTCTCGTTTTTATGGGATTATTTCCAACTTACCCATTTCAGTTTAAATACTTTAGACACACTATCCCCGACTAAAAACTCAGAATTTATATTTCAATACGTTCCACAAAAATTCAACTTCCTACTGTTTTTTACTGGCTTTTTCGCCATGCTAACTGCAGTATTATTTCAATTTACAAACCCTCTAAAAACTAGAAAAAATGAAAAAGAAAACCGATAGCTTTGATTTATTGAACGATAGTTCAATAGCAATTAAAAAAAATGAAAATAGTATAGTGAGTATGAAAGCTAATATTCTAATTGCTCTAAATGCAATTGTTTTCGCTGTGTTATTTTACGAACAAAATCCTGGAATAAATTTCCTAATTTTCACCCTAATTTATGGTGTCATAAACTTTGTTGTTAATTCCAAATCCTTAAGTAAAAAGTGGTATTTGGCTTATTCTCTAAATTTATTATGCGCTTTTAATATTTTTAATGCTCACACCGATTTAGCCGTTTTTGCTTGGGTAATTTCCTTTATTTACGCTATTGGTAAAACATTTGAAATCAAAAACTCAATCCTTATAAGTACGTATTTTAGTTTCGCTTCTGGAATCAGTTCATTCGAAAAAATATACAAGAAATATTTTTTCTCTGACAAAGCCGTTTCAAAAAGTCCAAAACTAATTTACCTCGCTGCAATTTTTATAAGCTTCTTTGTCGTTTTATTATTTTTCTTTTTGTACAAAGGTGCAAATCCACTTTTTTCAGATTTCACTTCAAAAATTGATTTTTCCTGGCTAGATGTTCCTCTTGTATTCTTCACTTTGTTTGGATTTTTCCTCACATTCACACTTGTTTATCCGTATGTGAATCTAAAAATTAGTTCTTGGGACAACAACAAAATAAAGGAGTTAAAACTAGAAGACGCATCAGGTATACCTGATGAAACAAACGTTAGTGCAGTTCAACATTCTGAAATTAAAAAATTTGTAGGCCTTATAGCAATTTTAGTTTTCATCTGTTTAAACATCATGCTTTTATCCTTAAATAGTTTAGACATCAAAAGTTTATTTATTACAGAAAAATTACCTACTAACGTTTTTCTTTCAGACTTTGTAAACGATGCTGTAGCCTGTATTGTATTCTCCATTTTATTTGCAATCGCTTTAATCGTTGGAATTCAACAATTTAAAATCAAAAATCTCTTCATTAAAATTTTAATCTACACATGGATTTTTCAAAGTGTAGTCATGGTTTTTAATACTGCTATCCGCAATTTCTGGTACTCTTTCAATCAAATTACTTATCTAAGAATTGGAGTATTTGTCTTCCTAACATTGTGCATTTTCGGATTAATCTACACAGCTTACAGTTTGCTTAAAAAACGAAATTATTGGTTTTTAATGAACATCAACTTTCAAACTTGGTTTTATGTTTTAGTTTTAAGTTCACTTTTTTCATGGGATAGAATCATTACCAAACACAATTTGAATTATTCAAAAATTGAACAAATTGACATCAAATACTTGAATTCGCTTTCAGAAAACAACATTGATTTGATGTGGAATTTCTATCAAAAACATCCGGCTCTATTTGAAGAAATTGGTTATTCAAGACAAACATTGTTAGAAGAATTAAAATCTAAAAAAAGACAATTCAATTCAATAATGAAACATAAAACATGGCAGAATTTTAATTTGATGGATAATATGATATATCAAAATCTAAGAAAAGAAAATGGTAATTCTTTACTTTTTCCTCTTTGTGGTTTTAAAAATTCGGAATCAAATTTAAAAAGTAAAGCTATTTTTATTTGTGATAGAAGAAATCTTGATGAGAAATGATTTACGAAAATTTGAGAGAATAAAAGTCTCAAGAATATGTGAATCATGTAATTTATAAATTAGTTTATATAATAATTTATCAAAAATAAAGTAAGACCTTTATCCATAAATTATGGATAAAATAAATTGGGTTTTCATACTTCTGAATGTACTTGGAGGACTTGTTATATTTTTACTCGGAGTTTCTAACATGAGTGAAAGCTTAAAGGTTATCGCAAGTGATAAAATGAAGCGAATACTCGGTAAATCAAGTGATAATATTTTTCTAGGAATTTTAACAGGAATAGTTGCAACAACAGTTTTGGATTCATCATCAGTAGTTATCATTATGATAATCACCATGGTGAATTCAGAATTATTGACTTCAAAACAATCTTTTGGAATTATTTTGGGTTCAAATATTGGTACTGCTGTTGGAAGTCAAATCATAGCATTTAATATTGGTGAATTTTCAACTGTACCTTTATTAATCGGTTTCATACTTTTTCTAAGTTTTAAATCTGAAAAAATAAAACAAATTGGAAAAATCATTTTGAGTATTGGCTTAATCTTTTTTGGCTTAAATTACATTGGCTCATCAGTTGAACCTTTAAAAGCCATGGACTCATTTTCAAATCTAATGACTAATTTAGAAAACCCATACAAAGGTGCACTCACAGGAGCTTTGACGTCTTTTTTATTTCAATCTTCTTCTGCAACTATAGGAATTGTAATCTCGTTAGCTAATCAAGGACTGATTTCCTTAAGTGCATCAATCGCCGTAATGATCGGTTCAGAAATTGGGACTTGTTCTGACACTTTATTCGCTTCAATTGGCAGATCTAGAGATGCAATAAGGTCAGGAGCATTTCATCTATTTTTCAACATTGTATCTGTATTTTTGACTTTATTACTCATAAAACCTTTCACTTTACTAGTCAATCTTATCTCAGGAGAAACATCTTTGTCGCGACACATTGCAATTGCTCATTTGACATTTAACATCTTAGGTGTTTTACTTTTCGTTGCTTTTGTTCCCTTAATTTCAAAGGCTTTAATGAAACTAATTCCTGAAAAAAAATAAGTTTTAATTTTCGGTCTAAATTTTGTTATCTTTGATTTAGAAACTTAAAACCAAAGTCATGAACAAACTTTTTAAAATCCTTATCCTAATTCTTATTTTCAGTCAAAATTCCTTTGCTCAATTTGATTTAAAATCAATGTCTGGTCAATTTGAAGTTGATTTAGCTCTTGCCGAACTCAAATTAATGGGAACTCGACAAGGAGAAGAGCGTTTAGCTAAATTGAAAAAAGAACGTTTGGTTTTAATGATTTATTACGATGAAAACACACAAAAAACGTGGGCTGCATTTTACAACATGGCGTTTAATTCCGAAAAACCAATGTGGAATGCTCCATGCGTTGAAGGAGAAATAATGCAATTCACCATTGAATTAGATGAAATGTATGACGACAAAAAACGAATTTATCATTGCTCCTACTCTACCGAAAATGGAATTAGCGAACTGATAATTGATCCGTTTTATGCCCACATGAGTTCTGAATCAAATAGCGGTCAAGAACTTGTTTTTATTTGTGACAGAAGAAATCGTGATGAGAAATAGACATTAATTTCCTCTAAAAAATTCCGACAATAAAATCCCAGTTGCAACTGAAACATTCAAGGATTCTGCTTCTCCAAAACGTGGAATAGTAATTTTTTGTGTTACACATTTTTCGATTTCATTGGATATTCCTTTTCCTTCGTTTCCTAAAACTAAAATTCCTTTTGGTGAAAGCGACGATTTATAAATTGATTCCCCTTCTAAAAAAGCTCCATAAACAGGAAGTTTTTTTGTCTCAATAAAAGTTTTCAAATCTTCATAAACGATATTTACTCGAAAAAGTGAGCCCATTGTTGCTTGTACCACTTTTGGATTAAAACAATCAGCCGTATTTTTTGAACAAACAATGTTTTTCACTCCAAACCAATCAGCCAAACGAATAATAGTTCCCAAATTCCCTGGATCTTGTATTTCATCTAAAGCGATGTAAAAATCAGCTATAGAATCATCTTTTAAATCCCACTTTTTACAAACAACTAAGACTTTATTCGGAGTTTTTAAAGTCGAAATCTGAGCCAATTCCTTTTCTGTAATTTCTTCAAAATAAAAATCCGAATTAGCAGGGATTTGTTTGATAAAATCAACTGTCCCGTAAAGTGAATCGATTGAATCAACTTTTAACTTAATTAATTCCAAAGCCATTTTCTCCCCTTCCACCAAAAACAAATCCAATTCATCCCTCATTTTTTTTGAATGAAGCGATTTTATATATTTTATTCTGTTCTTTGAAAGCATTATATGATGGAATTTACTATTTTTGTTGTTCTGACTTCTTTTTAAGTTATTTTTTGCAGCAAATTAGTACATGAAAAAATTCAAACTTACATATTTTATCTTATTTCTAAGTGTAATCGTTTTATTTTCGTGTAATTTAACTAAAAACGTTCCTAATGGCTACCATTTAGTTGACAAAAATAACATCATTTTCGAAGATGAGAAATTAAATATTGATGAAGTAAGTTTAATTATCCGTCAGCAAGCAAACAGAAAATCTTTTGGTTTTCGCTTAAAATTGTACACTTACAATTCCATCGATTCAGCAAAAGTGATGAAAGTTCGCTTAAAGCAATACAATAAAATCAAAAAGAAAAACAAGAAAAAACTAGATAAACAAAATAGAATCAACGCAAAACGAATAGCAAAAGCTCAAGCTAAAGGTGATACACTTTACACTGAACGACTCATTCCGCTACTAGATACAATAAATCCGAAACTGTCTTTTAGAGAATGGATAAAATACAAACGTGGTGAAAAACCTGTCATTTTTGATTCAATTCTTTATGAAAAATCGATTAAACAATTAAACATTTACCTCAAAAAGAAAGGATATTACTACGGAAATGTTTCTGGCACATACAAAGACAATGTAAAAAACCCTAAACGTAGAGAAATAACTTACACCATAAAGTCTGGAAAAGCTTATTATATTGATAGTTTAGTCATTGATTGTCCAAATGCTGGAATTAAAAGTGACTATGAACGTTACATTAGAAAACAAGCTTACAATCCAATTATTGGAGAAAAATTTGATGCAGATTACCTCGACAATCATCGCTATATAGTAGCAAAATATATTCGAGATCGCTCAGTTTATGGTTTCAGTCCATCAAACATAAGCTTTGTTGCTGATACGAATAATAGCATCAGCGATATGAAAATTACGCTGTATGTGAAATTCACAGACAGGCAAATTAAACTCAAAAATAGCGATAGTATCATTACCATTCCATTTCAAGCTACAGAAGTTAAAAATGTTTATTTCCATATCATTGACACAAGTTACATGAGTGGGTATTTCAAAAAAACTCTTGAAAAACGTGAGTTGACTCTAATGGACAATTCTTTTTTAAGAACAATTGACACCTTTTCCTATAAAAAAATACTATTATCAAAAAAAGAGAAAAGAGAACGTAAACTGAATGTTAGCGAAGAAATTTTAAATCCTTGGAGATTTACGACTGTTTATTACAATGGCAAACCTGCAGTAAAACCAGCCATATTAGAACTTCAAAATTACTTAGAAAATGAGAATACTTACAAAGATTATTACATTGACCGTTCATACAACAGATTGATGCAACTCGATGTTTTTCAAACGATTAAACCTGTCATAAAGGAAATTGAAGGTACAAATAAAATTGAAGTGCACTATTATTTAGTACCTTCCAAAAAACAAGCTTTTAATTTAGAACCACGTTTTACAAATTCAAATGGTTTTCTTGGACTGGCGGCTTCTGTGAACTATAATAACAGAAATTTATTCCGTGGATCAGAAAAATTAACATTAAGTTTCAGTGGGGGTTTTGAATCCCAACCTCCCATTTTTGATGAAAATTTAGATGGTTCAAAAATCCAAAAAGCCGGAAGAAGTTTTAACACTTTTGAAATTGGACCTTCTGTAAAATTAGATTTACCAGGATTGTTCTTACTCAGAAAAGCAACTAAATTATCTAAAAGACATCGTCCTAGAACGGTTTTATCAACAGCTTATAATTTTCAAAAAAGAACTGATTTCACGCGAAAAGTTTTTCAGTTAAATTACTTATGGAAATTTTATGTTGAAAAAACACAAGTAATTCAATTTGGTTTTCCTGCAGCGTCGATAAAATTTGTACAAATTGACCCATCAGCAGTTTTTCAAGCAAAATTAGATGCAAACAACGATTTATTTTTAAAAAACGCCTACAGCGATCAATTTATTTGGGAAGATTTTAAATTGATGTATGAATTCAACAATAAATTAGTTGAAAATAAGAAAAAAATCAACATCGTTTACAATGCTTCGTTTTCTTCAGCAGGATTTTTATTGAGCAAAATTGGTTTGAAAGACACAACTGAAACAGGTCAAAACAAAATTTTCGGAGTAGGATTTTCACAATTCTTGCGTTTAGACAACGATGTAATTTTAGGCTTACCTTTAAATAAAAAATCATCCGTGCACGCACGTGCATCTGCGGGTTTTGGTGTCCCTTTAGGAGAAAATACAACTTCACTCCCTTACGATTATAGTTTCTTTGCTGGAGGATCAAATGACAATCGTGGTTGGAGAGCAAGAGCTTTAGGTCCAGGATCCTACAAATATTACCTGGACAAAGGAAGAACAGCTACACAAATTGGCGACGTTCGTTTGGGCTTATTTGGAGAGTTGCGTTACTCGCTTTCATCGACTTTCAAAACAGCACTTTTTATTGACGCTGGAAATATTTGGACATCTAATTACGATGTAAACAGGGTTGGAAGTCAATTTTCTAAAAACTTCTACAAAGAAATTGCCGTAACAATTGGGACAGGTTTAAGAATTGATATGAGCTTTTTCGTTATTCGTTTTGACCTTGGTTTACCACTTACAAACCCAGCATTACCAAACGGTGAAAAATGGATTTTCCAAAAGCATCCAAAATACATTCAAGAAGGAATTGATACTTATGGCGAAGCAAATTACAAAGCTGAAATGCCAAAACCCTTTATCCCAATTCCAAGTTTTGGTATTGGTTATCCGTTTTAAAAAAAGATTTACAATCTCTCCAACTAACTTTTTTTATTAATTTATTTTTTCCCTGACTAACAAAGTGTAATCACGAACATGGGTAAACCTTGAATTTGGTAATTCTTTTTTTATTTTTTCACAATACCGTTTGAATTTTTTAAGCTCCGATTTCTTCGCTAAATGATTATAGTTTATTTGCATGTCCATATCTTTCTTTTGAAATATACAAAGCGGTATGTCAGGAATAGAATAAGCATACATGTAAAAGAAATTAAATGATGGCATATCACAAAAAAAGACTGGTATCGATTTCACGAAACCATTAGCTATATCAAGACCTTTAAGATTTTTTAAAGTTTTCCATGCATCTGGTATTTGCATTGAATCACAACGTAATTGAATAATCTCCAAATTTTCAAATTGTGAAATCGCATCGTAAGGAAATTCTTGATCTTTTGTTCTAATAGACAACTCTTTAACACTTTTCAACTTAAAAACAGGTGAATTTTTAGTTAAAAAACATGAATCATCTATTGAAAATTCTAGGTAATCGATATTTTTAAATGCCAAAATGCTTTCATTATTGACTGCATTCCCATAAAGTTCCAATGTTTTAACACTGTCAAATCCAGAAAAATCTTGCTTAAAACTTGTTTGAAGAAACAAAGTTTCAAGATTTTTATTCATCTTCAATTTTTTAATCACAATAGCTTCAAAAATAGAATCCTCATAAGTGTTCACAAACGAAAAATAATATAAATTAGGAAATTGCGTAAAGTCTAATTCTTTTTCATAAAAAGAATCAATCATTTCAACATGTAGATTAAAGTGAATACTCTTAACTTTTTCAGTTTCGTTTTTAATTTTTTGATAATCAGAATAATGACTTAAATAATATGAACCATCTTGAGAAAAGCAATTCAAAGTAAAAGATAGAATTATGAATGTAAAAATTAGATATTTCATAAAATGAGCCTATTTAAAGAGTGGCAAAAGTAAAAGACATCAAAATTTAATATTTTAACAAAAATACAAATTAAAAGCTGAAATCAATAATAAAGTACAGGGCAAACATTGAGTCAAAATAGAGAATTATTTTTAATAAAAAACAACTTTTTTACTTTTCTAAAATCTCCAAATTCGTATTTTTTTACTATTTTTGCTCCCTAAAGTTAAATTCAATAAACATGTCTCATAACATCAAACCTGGGGTTGCTACAGGAGATCAAGTTCAAGAAATTTTTAGATACGCAAAAGAAAAAGGTTTTGCCTTGCCTGCGGTAAATGTTACTGGTTCGAGTACTGTTAACTCAGTTATGGAAACAGCAGCAAAATTAAATGCTCCTGTAATCATTCAATTTTCAAATGGTGGTGCACTTTTCAACGCTGGAAAAAGCCTTTCAAATGAAAATGAAAGAGCAGCAATTGCTGGTGCTGTAGCTGGAGCAAAACACATTCACGATTTAGCTGAATTGTATGGAGCGACAGTAATCTTACATACAGATCATGCTGCAAAAAAATTATTGCCTTGGATTGATGGTTTGTTAGATGCTAGCGAAAAATTCTATGCTGAAACTGGCAAATCATTGTATAGTTCACACATGATTGATTTATCGGAAGAACCAATTGAGGAAAATATCGAAATTTGCAAGGAATATTTGACTCGTATGTCAAAAATCGGTATGACATTAGAAATCGAGTTAGGAATTACAGGTGGTGAAGAAGATGGTGTTGACAATTCAGATGTTGATAGCTCTAAATTATACACCCAACCTTCGGAAGTAGCTTATGCTTACGAAGAATTGATGAAAATCAGTCCACGTTTCACGATTGCAGCAGCTTTTGGTAATGTTCATGGCGTTTACAAACCAGGAAACGTTAAATTAACTCCAAAAATTTTAAAAAATTCGCAAGATTTCGTTCAAGAAAAATTCAAAACAGGACACAATCCAGTAGATTTTGTTTTTCACGGTGGTTCTGGTTCAACAGTTGAGGAAATCAGAGAAGGAATTTCTTATGGAGTTATTAAAATGAATCTAGATACGGATTTGCAATTCGCTTACACAGAAGGAATTAGAGACTATATGACTTCAAAAATTGATTACTTAAAAACACAAATCGGAAATCCTGACGGAGACGATCAGCCAAATAAAAAACACTACGATCCAAGAAAATGGGTGCGTGAAGGCGAGTTAACTTTTGTGAAAAGATTAACGCAAGCTTTTGAAGATTTGAATAATGTAAACACTTTATAAATAGTGAAAAGTGAAGAGTGAAAAGTGAAAAATAAAAACACTTTTAACTCTTAACTCTTAACTCTTAACTTAAAAAGAATGAGTTGGTTTAAAAGAAATAAAGAAGGAATAACAACTTCAACAAAAGAGAAAAAAGAAACTCCTGAAGGATTGTGGCATAAATGTAGCAACTGTAAAACAGTTTTTACACAAGCAGATTTTGAGAAAAACGCTTACGTATGTGATCGTTGTTCTCACCACGAAAAAATTGGTTCAGAAGAATATTTTCAATTGATTTTTGATGATGGAAAATACACGGAATTAGATGCAAAATTGAGTTCTGGTGATCCATTGAAATTCACAGATACAAAAAAATATGTTGATCGCGTAAAAGCTACTCAGAAAAACACAGGTTTAACTGATGCTATTCGTACGGCTCATGGAAAAATGGACGGAGTAGATTTCGTTGTTGCTGCAATGGATTTTAGCTTTATTGGTGGTTCTTTAGGTTCTGTTATGGGAGAAAAAATTTCTCGTGCAATCGACAAAGCAATCGAATTGAAAGCTCCTTTCATGATTATCTCAAAATCGGGTGGAGCACGAATGATGGAAGCTGGTTATTCCTTGATGCAAATGGCAAAAGTGAGCGGAAAATTAGGTTTGTTATCCGAAGCAAAATTACCTTACATCTCATTTTTGACTGATCCAACAACAGGTGGTGTTACCGCATCTTTCGCTATGTTAGGAGATTTAAATATCGCTGAACCAAACGCATTAATTGCTTTTGCTGGTCCTCGTGTTGTGAAAGAAACAATCGGTCGCGACTTACCAGAAGGATTCCAAACTTCCGAATTCGTATTGGAACATGGTTTTTTAGATTACATCGTTGATAGAACTGAATTAAAAATCAAATTAGCACATACGCTAAAATTACTTCTTAATTAGAATTACAGGTTTGCAAATTACAGATTACAGATTACGTAATTTGTAATCTGCAATTTGTAATCTGCAATCAATTTTTCATTGACGGTATACAAAAATCTTTTAGAATCAAATTCCCTTGAATTAATTCGTGTAAAAAAACAAATTCGTTTGTTGACTTTTTTACGTTTAGTCGTTTTTGTCACTTTTTCACTTTTCGCTTATTTTTCTTGGGGAAATACGCCGATTTTTATTTCATCCATTTTCCTTGGAATAGCGATTTTTTTAATTACAATTCGCTATTGGGTTGATGTAAACTTGAAGTTTGAGAAAATAAAACAAAAAATTCATTTTCTAAATTTAGAACTTGAAATAACAGAAACCAATAAAGGCCTTTTTGATTCAGGAAAAGAATTCTCAAATTCAAAACACGCTTTTTCTAACGATTTAGATTTATTTGCTGAACATGGTATTTTTGCCTACATCAATCGCACGACATCATTTTTAGGGAAAAAAATTCTTGCAGAAATTCTCTTGGAAGGAAATAATAAAAGAGAAAAAACGAATCAGCAAATAGAATTTTTATCACACGAGATTGAATGGACAATCGATTTTCGTGTTGCTGGAGCTATTTCAAGTAGAGAAAAAGCTTACAACAAAGAAATTTCAAATTTTGCCAAACTAGATTTCAAAAACCCCAAAATACTTCAAGTTTTAAGATTCTTGATTCCGATTATTTCGATTTCTGCCTTGATTTTAAATTCATTTGAATTGATTTCATCTTCGCTTTTGGGAATCGCTCTTACGGCATGTATTCTGCCAACAGGAATTTTGTTAAAACAAACAAATCTTTGGGCAAGTACCATTTCAGAATACGAGGCAAAAATCAATACGCTTTTAGACCAATTAGTTTTGTTAAAAAAACTTTCGTCTGAAGAAGCAAAAACAATGCTCGATTTGAATGAATTTCATTCAATAGAAAATGAATTCAAGCAATGGAAAACACTTTCCAAACGCTTTGATCTACGTATGAATATTGTTGTTTCAATACCCTTAAACCTATTTTTCGCCTGGGATATTCAGCAACGCATTTCTTTGGAAAACTGGACAAAGAAGAACAGCAAAAATCTCAGCGAATGGGAAAACAAATTGGCATATTTGGAAGTGCTGATTTCTGGTGCAACATTGAGGTATAACAATCAAAATGAAACCATTTTTGCAGAAATTTTAAAATACAAAAAGTCTTACGAAACTAAAAACATGGCCCATCCTTTGATTCCATCTAAAAAAAGAATTTCGAATGATTTTGTATTAAAAGAAGAAGAAAATTTTTATATTTTGACAGGACCAAATATGGCTGGGAAAAGTACCTATTTGCGTTCTTTAGGAACAAATATTGTTTTCGCCAACGCTGGTTTTCCTGTTTTTGCTCAAACTTTCTCTATTCCAGAAATAAAACTTTTTTCAAGCATGCGAACTTCTGATGATTTATCAAACGAAAGTTCTTATTTCCATGCCGAATTAACACGCTTGAAACAAATGAAAGATGTGTTGATTGAAAACAAGAATTTATTTGTTCTTTTGGACGAAATATTAAAGGGAACAAACAGCAAAGACAAGGAAGAAGGTTCCAAAAAATTTCTTCAAAAAATGAAAAATCTAGGTGCAAAAGGAATCATTGCAACTCACGATTTGTCGCTTTGCACTTTAAGCAATGAAAATGAATCATTTACAAATTTCTACTTCGATTCAACCATTGCTGACAACGAATTATCCTTTGATTACAAACTTAAAAAAGGAATTTGTCAAAACATGAATGCTTCCTTTTTACTCAAAAAAATGGAATTAATTGATTGATACCAATTTCCAAAAATTATTTCTACCTTTATACTTTAAAGCCTAGATCATGAAATACTGGAAATATATCATCTTGTTTTTAATTATATTTCCTATTCAATTGTTTTCACAAGATGAAGAGCCAACGTTTTACAAAGTAATCAAACCGAAACATACTTACGCAATCGATTTCGCTTTGCCAGTTTGTATTTCCAACAAAGCTTTCAAAGGAATCATGCAAGGTTTCATTCGCTTTTCAGGATCCTATCATTATTCATTAAAAAATAATTTTTATATTGGTTTAGGTGGTAGTTATACCTACTTTCAAATCAATCGTTTTAAAACTTTTCCTAATATTTCAGGAGGGATGCATATCTCAAATGGCTACCTAAAACTTGGTTATGAGAAATATTATTCCGAAAGAATTGGTATAGATTTTGGTGTGCGAGAAGGCTTTTCTCAACTTATTTTTCACTCAGATTCTTTAGCGAAACCAAATACAAAACTTGTAAATACAATCGAACCATATTTTTCATTTTGTTTGACGGGAAGTCACAATACAGCTTACAAATGGACTTTAGCCTATTCTTTTTTAGGTTTTGGCTTTAACCCTCAGCAAGTTGGTGATTTCGTAAACGAAGATTTTGAGAAAAGTGAATTTTCTCGAATTACACAATTTTTATCTTTCGGTTTTAGTTTTTCGCATTATTTTAAGCAGAGAGATTAATCTTTAGTTATGAATTTTGAGTTATGAATTGAAACACACTCATTACTCATAGTTCCTAACTCATAACTTTCTAATGCTTCACAACAAATTTAACTACTGAATTTTCTCTTTTCAAATAATAAACTCCATTTTGAAAATTTTCTGTTGAAAGTGAATTTCCTTTTCCTTTCAAAATTTCTTGTCCTAAACAGTTTGTGATCGTAAATTCCTCCAATTGTTTTGAAAAAGAAAGTTCATCTCTCGTTGGATTTGGATACACTTCAAAATCTGAAAGTGAAATCTTTTTGACTAGATTGATAGGTTCTAAACGCTCATAAGCTCCCATATCAACAACATTTCCCAATATTCTCGTATTTCCAGCAATATCTGTACTAGAAACGTTTGTATTGTCGCCACTATTCAAACAAGGAGAATTTAAATTCAACATAAAAGCATCTTGTAAATCAAACAAACAATTATCTACAAGAACCGGATTTACAAAACTTGGATCTAGGAAAATATTTCCTGTATTTGCACCTAAAATTGGATTCGCATTTGTTTGACCTAAAGTATCTACACACGAATAAGTCGCATTAAAAGTCGCTGTTCCTTTGATGAAAAACTGAGGACCATCAAGTATTGCTGTGTTTCCCCAAAAAATAGAATTTCGAACAGTAATCTGGCAATTTCCATCAAAATTTGTCCCTCCCCAATCAGAATTATCACAAATGATCGCTCCAGCATTTCCATTTGTTGCTTGATTCCCATAAAAAGTACAATTCAAAAAACTTGGTGTTGACGTTCCAGTTCCTCCACCCCAACAATAAATCCCACCAGCTGTTGGAGCAATGTTGTTGATAAAAACACAATTAATTACAGTTGGACTTGCGTTTCCATCCAAACCAAAATTATCAATAGCACCGCCACCATTAAAAGCTGTATTGTCTTCGAAATAACAATTTTCAATGTGTGGACTTGCATTTCCTCCGCTAAATCCATTGTCAAAAATTCCACCGCCAAAGCCTGCGTGATTATTTCTAAAAACACAATTCAAAATCGTTGGATTACAAAAACCTCCTGACAATGAACCACCATTGTAAATTCCTCCACCTAAACCTTCGTTTCCTGTCGTTGCCCGGTCGTCGTAGCCATTTACGATTTGAAAACCGTCAATCAGGGCAGATTCATCCAAATTCTGATTGAAAATCACATGATAGGAATTATCAAATAGCACATTTTGAGTTCCAAGATCACCAGACAAAATTGAACAAGAAGAACATGTCAAATTTCGCTCAGTCAAACTTGTTTCAACTCCCACAAAGCCACCGTAAATTGAAATTCCATTTCGCATCGAAAAACTTTGTGTTCTGTCTGATGTACTTGTTGGAAGATAAGTTCCACAAGCTACCCATACCTCATCATTGACTTGAGCATTATTGATTGCCGTTTGTAAATTAGTCCCAGAAATCGCATTGGCCCAAGAACTTCCATCTTGAGAACCAGCTCCGTTTTGAGTGACAAAAATCGTTGCTGCTGAAAGATTTAAAAAAGTTAAAAAACTTGTGAGTAGTAAGATTATGCGCATAAAGTTATTTTTGAACTATAAACTTATATAAATTATTTCTAAACTGCAAATAATAAATCCCATTTTCTAACACTTCGATTGAAACAGAGATTCCTTTTCCTTGCAATATTTCTTGTCCCAAAGCATTTTTAATCGCAAATTCTTCCAAATATTCTGAGAAATTTAATGTTTCATTTACAGGATTTGGATAAAGTGAAAAAGTTTTATTTTTAAGTTCATCAACTTTATTAGTTGGATTGTAAATTGGTCCTATATAATCTTTTGCAACGACAACATGGTCGTACAAAACGTCATTATTAGCTGTAGAAGTATTATTTGTTGAATAATTTTTAAGCCAAATATAATTGAAAACAACAGCTGGATTACTTCTAAATCTAAAACCATCAAAAGGCGCACCAACTCCTTCAACAAATGTTGCTTGATTCCATGTTCCATTAGGAAAACCTTGTCCGTAATGTCCAACTAATTGCCCGTTAATCCACAATTTCAATTCTCCTGTACTATTCGTAGGATTATTCATTTTTATCATCACTTCGATACAATTCCATACATCCATAGTTAAAGAACCATTTGAAGAAGGACTAATAAATTCATTTCCAAAATACTGTCCAGCACTTGAACCAGATGTAAAACCTTTCATATCCATCCAATAGTTGTAAAATCCAAATTTGGAAGACGTTTGTGGACTTTGATTCGCCAAACCTCTAATTTCTGTTCCAATCACAAAAGCAGAATCTCCGCTTGTTGGAATCGTTCGTCCTGGAGTGTTACATGGCCAACATTGATTTGCAGGATTCGTTCCTCCCATCCATACTCCAGAATGATGAAAAGTGAAATTAGAATTGTATTTTACATAATACCTAACAAAAACAGAATCTGTAATTCCATTCGAAAATTTCTTCAAAATGTTAGCATCTTCGCTCGGATCATTTGAAACAGTACTATTTTCAACAGTTGTAAGCTTTAATGATTGGCTCCCCAGACTTCCAAGAGGAATTGAAGCATCAAAATTAATATGAGATTGCATTTGAGAAGTTTGATATCCAACAGATTGAATCATTTCCTGAATGCTATCTTGTTCAAACATTTCAGAGAAAACAACTGCTGAATTACTTCCAATTCCAATGTCATTTGGATGTTGTAGCGAAATTTGACCAAATGAAAAGCATGAAATTGAAGTTGTAACAATGCTAAATAGTGTATTTAGATTTTTCATATTCGTTTATTTTATGTTTCAATTCATAACTACAAACTCAAAACTAATTAATGTTTAACAATAAACCTTAGATTCACATCTTTTGCACTTAAGAAATAGATTCCATTTCTCATTTCTGAAGTTGAAACAAAATTTCCTTTTCCTTTCAAAATTTCTTGTCCCAAACTGTTTCTTATTGTGAATTCTTCTAAATATTCCGAAAAATTTAATTGAGAATTTGTTGGATTAGGATAAAGTCGCAACTGATTTATTGACACATTGATTTCTGACACATCTGAAGTATTAATTGTGTGTTCCAAAATTAATATACTCATTGGTGGAATTATAAAGTTCCCATTTGCATCTGCGTAAACTGTCGTTTCAATAAATACCTCATCTGTTGGAGCAGTTGCACTTAGAACTCGAGCATTTTGTAAATTATAATTACCAATTCCACTTACTTGAAAAGTATGCGTATCAAGTGAATCTCTGTTTACTGCAATCACATTTAATTGTGATAAATCATTGGAAACAAAAGAACTTGAATTTACTCCATAAGGATTTCCGTCACTTCCAGGAGATGAAGTATTTGACGTTTGAACTGAATGATCTAAAACTAAAGGAGCAAGTTTTTTATACATCTGAGCCACAGGCATTAAAGTATAAACACCGTTTAACAATCTTATTGGATGCCAAACTGCTGAAGGCATTCCATAGACCCAAAAATTCACACGTTCTAAATTATTTAATTTACTCATTCCCATGAGGAAATCTACACTCAAAATCGTTCCTTGCCATTGCATAGCAATATCTTTATCTGCTTGAGATGGAGGTGTTTGAGGAATTCCATGTGCATAATCTCCTAAAATCATTTTTAATCCATGAACTTGGCAACTATCTGCCAAATCGCTATAAATGGAAACAAAATTTGAAACTTTTGTTAATGTTCCTGATTCGACAGGAAAAGCATGTGGAGAAAATCCATAAATTTTACCTGAAGCAGCCAATGGAGAATTTAAAATTCTCGAATGCCACGTATTTGAACCAACATTGGTTCCAACAGTCGCTAAAGTAATATGAATTGAAGGGTCGATAGCTAACATCGCATCAATAATTGGAGGAATTAAATTCAAATAAGCATCGCAACCTGCAGTTGTTGCACCAAACTCATGACTTGCCCAAGGCTCATTTCCCATATTCCATAATTTGATTCCATAAGGAGTATCGTGTCCATTTGCTGAACGAATTGCTGCCCAATCTATTCCTCCACCTGGGTTTGTACCATCATTTGGAGCATTAGCATATTCAACCCAATCTGCACAATGCTGAATGATATTTGGCAGTGCTTGTCTTTGCTGAATTTGGTCAGCCCAAACTGTCGCGGAATCATAAATTGAAACCATGATATGCACATCTTGTGGACTCATTCCTTTTGAAGCTGTCCAAGCCATAAACTCATCAAAACCAAATTCAACAGCTTGAGCAGGTCCTAAATTTCCTAGAAGGGATTGATTAGGGCGAGATGCTGCTGGCAAACCAATTGATTTTTTCCAATCGTAGCCTACACCAATTCCATTTCCTGGAAAACGTGTTGTTGAAACTGGAAAATCACCAAATAGAGGTTCAACCTCTGGAATTAATGTTCCATCTGTGTTAAAATATCCTATTGAAGAACCATTCGTGGCTTTCATTCCAGTACGTGAATCCATTGTAATTCCAAACAAAAATTTAGAATTTGGCATTTGAACTGAATTCACATCAATTGTACTTGTAGATGTTTGTTGCGCATTTATTTGAATAAAAAATAAACAAATAAAAAAAGTAAAAAGTGTTTTCATCGTGATTTATTTTAAGTTTCTAATTACTTACACGTAAGTCAAAAAGAAAAAGTTGGGTTTTGATAGTTATGAGTTTATCAAACACTCAAAATTCATAACTCAACACTCATAACTATTTTTAATGTTTAACAATGAATCTTACACAAGAATTTTCATTTCTTAACATGTAAATACCATTTTTCAATTCAGCAGTTGAAACGAAATTCCCTTTTCCTGTCAGTATTTCTTGACCTAAATAATTCAAAATAGTAAATTCAGCTAAGTATTCAGAAAAATTTAATGTTTCATTTGCTGGATTAGGATAAATTGTGAAATTAAGCTTATTGGATTCGTTTTTTTTGATTCCTAAACTTAAATTTGTTGTTCCCATTCTAAATCCATTCCCAAAAGTTGAAACCCAAACTTCATTTAAATTGTATGGATTGAAAAATACTTTTTGTGGTCTTCTGAATGGAAAAGAACTTACGGGAGTTATAGCAAAGGAGTTTGAATTGGTATTTGTTGCATACAACAAGCCTTTGTTCTCCGTGCAAATATATACTTCATTTGGAAGAGTTGGATGAAAAGTCCCCGACAAAACCGCTTGATTGTAAACATTTGTCCAATTAACTCCTCTATCTGTTGTGCGATAAACACCAGGAGCAGATTGCACTTGATTAATAGATTTTGCTCCTACAAACGCAAGCCAAGTATTTTGTGTTACATCATTTGGATCTATTTCAACATTGACAGCTTCAATTTGCATAAAACTTGGATTATTATCGAACCAAGTTAAACCACCATCATTACTGTAAAAAACACCTGAACTAGCTGTGTAAGTTGCTGGACCAGAATTTGCTCCATTTCTAGCTCCATAAACAGCAATTAATCCACCATCATTTAAAACTTTAATTTGTAAAGCTCTTCCTTCTGTTCTTGGAGGAGAAGTTAAGCGTGTCCAAACTTGAGAATTATTTATAACATCAGTACAATGATATACACCGCCATTTCCGCCTATAACATCTAAAACGGTTGCATACATTCCGTTTGTTGTAGAATTTGGGTCTAAAGCTATCGAAGTGACTGCACTTTTAGAAAAATTATATAAACTACTCCAATTTTGACCATTATCTGAGGAAACAGAAATTCTACCGCGAAATTGATTTACACGTGTATCTGTATAATCTCCATTTGAACCCGGTTGTTCTCCAGCTGCTGCATAAAGTAAACCTGAATTTGAATCATAAACAGTCATATTGATGTCGTTAATTTTATTTGAATCCAAACCATTGATATCAAAACTCCATTTTTGTCCGCCATCAACAGTTCTTCTTGCCACAATATCATTGTATGAAGCAAAAATATGTGTTGGACTTGACCAATTCAACCAATAGGATGCTGTTGTCTCCAAACCAGTTGTTTTGTATTCTTTTGTTTGATCTAATAAAGTTGATGGTGTATTATCAAAATTAAAATCAGTGTAAATTTGTTGCCAATTTGTTCCAAAATCCGTACTTGAATGAGCCCACATTCCATCTCCAGAAATTATTCTTGAGGAATTATTTGGGTCAACTGCCAAGGCTAAAATATAATTTAATCCATTCCATTTAAATTTTGCAGTTGAAACAGTATGCGTTCCAGCCCAACCTGTAGTGAAATTATCGTTTGATTGATAAGTACCCGCATTTAAAAATGTATTAACAAACGAATTACCTCCGTCAATTGATTTGAAAATTGCTCCTAATTGTACAGGTGGATTACCCCCTAAATAGGTTGAATTTCCACCAATGTAAACAACCGAAGTATCGTTTGATGCTAATCCAAGCAAATATCCTTTGTCAACCGATGGAAGAGGTAAATTATTTCCAAGTGCTGTCCAAGTTGATTGATCTTGACTTAATTTATAGATTCCTTTGTAAGCTGTACAATCTCTCCCTGAACTATTGTAAATGTTAGACAACAAATTTGCTTGAATTGTTACACAATAAAAAACCCATTTTCCACCTTCTTTTGCTCCCTTGAACGAAATAATGTGTTCATCTGATGGTATGCCATTTGTTCCGGACAAAGAATTACTCCATGTTTGACCGCCATTTAAAGTGAAAATTAATGAATCATGGGAACATACAAAAATAGAATCTTTATTTTCAAAATAAACTCCCGCAACATGACCTCCATAAGTCCCTGGGTAAGTAAATAAAGTTGTAAAACTTCCTAAGATGTTTTCTGTGTTGCTAAAATAAATTTTATTTTGATCACTCAAAACCACTTGATCTGTATCGTGTGGGCTTGCAAATTGTTGATATGCTGAACCAGTACAAGGATTTGAAGTATTTATCCAAGTTTGACCACCATCGTAACTTTTTGAAGGAACATAAACACTTGGTTTATTTAAAATAAAAAGTTTTGTTTGACTTGAAGTATATTGTACTTCGGATTTTAATTGTACCTGTAACTGCGTAAAAGGTGTCATGGTATAACTTTGTCCAAAATCACTTGAGCGAAATAAATTTGACATATCACATGTTAAATACAATTCGTTTTGATTGAAAGGGCTGATGCTAGCAGAAACAATCGCTCCACCTCCACCAACTCCTTTCGAAGTCCATGATGTTGGTTGAGAAAAAATAAGAAAATTTATACACAAAAAGATTAGCGTAAAAATTTGAGTAAGTTGATTAGATTTCATAATAATTCGTTTTAAATTGTTTTACAAATAGTTACACGTAAGTCAAAAAGAAAAGGTTGGGTTGAGGAGAATTAAAAGTGAAGAATGAAGAGTTAAAATTTTATTTTGATTACGACGAATGACGTATTTCAAATTAGTTAAAGTTTAAATACTTTTGATTTAGATTAAAAGTGTAACCCACAAAGTAGTTTTTCGTTATCCAAATAAATCCAGAAGCCATGAAGAAATTAAGCATCATTTCAGTTTTAACTTGTCTATTATTCGGCATTTTTGCATTTAATTATAAATCAAGTTTTTTTCAACAAGTCGAAACAATTACACTTAAAAAAGCAATCAAGGACAAATTAGTAACAGCTAGTTTTGTAGCCAATGGAAGTTATTCAGGGAAATCACTTTCTTGTAACATTCAAAATTTGACTGGAAAATCTTACCGAATTCAGATTCCTGAAGGTTCTTATTTCAAAGCTCCAAGTGCAGATGAACAAGATTTAATTGTACCTCAAGAAGCGTTTTTCGCTTTAAATACAAAAGAAAAAAAATCAGTTTTATTAAATGGTTTTTGTTGTAACTTAAGTAATCATGCTCCAAAATCTGACGGAAAATTTGCATTAATTCCAAGCAAAGCACCTAAACAAATGCCTAAACTACTTGCTTTTTTGAAAGGTAAAAAATACGAAGATCATACTTTACAAGATGCGATTTGGGCTCTTACAAACGATTCTGAAGTTTCTAATGTTGATGGAAAGGACGAAAAAGCAGTTGAAGCTTTAAGAAAAGAATTGTTCCTTTTAACAGCTCAAAAAGTAACATGGTATAAATCTCCACAGCAAACAACAGTAAACGAAGATAGAACTATTAATCGCGAAACGGCTTCAATTTCAGGTGAGTTGAGCTACTTAACAAAAAAAGGAGCAAAAATCCATACGGAAGTTCACAGTCCTGAAGGTGAAGTAAAAATCAAAACTGAAGACAGAGTAAGTCAACTTTCTGGAGATTTATCTTTCCATTTCAAAGTTGAAGTAAAAGGCTGGAAAAAAGGAAAATACCAAGTAAAAGTAATTGAAGATTCAAAAGTAATTAAATCGTTTGATTTTAACGTTTAGTTTTAAATTAACCTTTCACTCATACGCAACGGCAATTATAGCTGTTGCGTTTTTTATTTCAATCTGATTTGTCCCATTAAAAAGCAGACACGAAAAAGTAACATTTAGTTTCTTCGTTTTTTGTCCATTATCATTTAACTCGTACTCTTCAATTGAATTTACTTTAAAATAACTCCTTAATGCTTGATTGTCATTTTTTGAAGTGTATGTGTTTCCTGCCGCATCAACCCATTCTACAATAACATTTCCAAAATTATTCGGATTTGAAATTGGTGTTATTGTTGGCGTATATCTCGCCACACAATCGTTTGAATTTTGTGTTCGCACATTTTGCCTTCTTGTTTGTGTCAAACCATTCGCATCAGTAACTGTTAAAGAAACTGTGTAAGCACCTTCATTTGCATACGTATGATTAATAATTTCATTTGAGCTACTATTCCCATCACCAAAATCCCATAAATAAGTGTAAGGCAGCTGACCTGAAGAACCACTTCCCGTAAAATTGATACTTGTACCAACAGGAACTGATGCCTGTAGATTAGCTTCACAAAATTCGCCCACATTTCCTAAATTAATTGGATTACATAAATTACTTGTACAGCCACCATTAAAATTAACGTCGATACAATTTGAATATTTCCCTGGACGCTTAAAGGTGTGACTTGGATTCGCTCCAATTAAATTTATCCCATCTCCAAATTGCCAATTTATGGCTGTAATCGCCGGACCAATTGTTTGTTGATTAAAAGCAACAGCATACCTTGAGGCTGTGCCCAAATTTGTTGCATAATTGTAATTTCCAAGATAAAAAGTACTATCCAAAACTGTTAGACTTGGAGTTGAAAAATTATAATCAATAAACTTTATTTCCAAAGTGTTTTCACAATAATCAATGCAATTAACAATTCTATATTGGGAACTATAAGTTTTCAAGCCGTTCGCATCTTCTGAAAATCCAGATTCCATATAATAATTATTTTTACCCGCAAAAATGGAAGTTTCGACACCATCAACTATTCCCGTAAAACTAAATATTGGAGTTTCTTCTGTTGGTTCTGGCAGCGGTTCTTTTTTACATGATGTAAAAATCAAGGTAAAAATTAAAAGTCCTAATATTTGAAAAAAATTTTTCATCTTATTTAATTTTATAAATTACATTTAATTGAATGGTTTTGTTGTTTTCAGAATCTGAATTTTCTGTCCAAGAATCATCACGTACATCCAAAATACCGTACCTAAATGAAGTTCCTACAGCAATTCGCTTTCCTAAATCATACGAATAAGAAAGCGAGAATTGTAAATCAAAAGTATTTAATCCATGTCCATGTTTAAAAGAGGAAGAACTATTTTTTTCCATTTCTCTTAAGCTTGTTTTTTCTTGAGTACTCAACTCACTTTTATTCGCAATTAAAATTGTTGGGTTGATTCCAAAACCAAGATTAGATTTATTCCATTTTCTTGAAATTTCAATTGGAATGGTCACATAATGCAGTTTTTGTTGAGAAATACTCGTTATTATATCTCTATACCCAAAATCATAAGTTCTTTGCACAATTTGTTTCTCAAAATTTAAGTTTGCAACTTGGTAATATCCAAAACCTGAAATCAATGACCAAACAGGAGAAAAACGGTATTTCATTGTTGCTGAAATATAAGGACTAAATGAATTTCCATCATTTTTTGAAAAACCAAGATTGAAATGTGCTCCAAAACTAGCGTAAAAAGAAAATCCTTTTTCAAAAATTTCATCTTTATTTTTAGTTGCACTTACTGTATCAACCTTAATTACTTCTTGTTTTTCTACAATAGAATTAGCAGTAGAATCCTTTTTTATCTGAGAAATAGAATCATTGATAATCGTCAATTTAGCGATTGAATCTTGAGTTTTCACTTCTTTTTCTTTCATTCTAAGTTCTTCTTTAGCTAAAGTATTATCAATAATCGTTTCTTTTACTATTTCAACAACAGAATTATCTTCTTGCTCTGCTTTAAAAACCTTTTTGACATTTTGATTCTTTTTAACTTTTACAGTTAAATTCGATTTACTTTCTTTTACAAATTTCACTTCATCTGTTTTATCAGAATTAGATTTTTCTGAACTCGCTTTATTTTCTGCTACTAATTTTGGGGTCTTACTTTGATTTTGGTCTTCACCAGTCTTGCTTAATTCTTGTTTCCCATTTTTTAGATTCTTACTTTTTCCCTGCGTTAACGCTTGGTCTTCATCAGCTTTCGCTGGATCTTCTTTAGATGTCAAAATATACCACGTAAATGGAATAATTATCACCAAAGCAGTAATAAATCCACTAAAAAATATCCAAAAGAATCCTCTTCGCTTCTTTTTTTCTTCAGCAGCGATAATCATTTCCTCCATTCGTGCCCACTTGTCTTCTTCGAAAGGAAATGCACTTTCATCAGAAAGTTTATTCTTTATAAAATCGTCAAACTCTTGCTCACTTTTCATCTTATATCTGAGATTTTCATTGTTCCTACTAAATTTTGTAGCGATTCTTGTAATTTTTGTCTCGAAAAATTAACATGCCACTTGGATGTTCCTTCTGAAATATTAAGTAAATCAGCAATCTCTTTATGCGAATAGCCATCAACAACAAAAAGATTAAAAACCTTTTTACTCACATTTGGCAACAATTCAATACATTTTTGAATTTCTTCTAAATTGAGATTATCAATCGCCTCATTTACTTCAAAGGAAACAACTGAATCGAAATGATTTTCCACATAATTAATACTTTCATTATGCTTAATATTTTTTCGATGCTCATCAATAATTGTATTAATCAAAACTCGTCGCATCCAAACTGCAAATGGAATCTTTGGCTGATACTTATCGAGATTTGTCAAAATTTTCATGTAACCTAAATTTAATAAATCATCTGCTTCATAATTTGAATTAGCATAACGCCTGCAAATAGCCATCAAAAAGCTATATGACTGCTTATAAAGCTCATATTGTGCCTTTCTCTCTTTATTTAAACAAGATGTTATTAATTCTAAATCGATGTTCATAATTTATTTTCTACCAGCTTACACGGAAGTCAAATCAAAAAGGTTGGGTAAGCAGAAAATTAGTTTAAAATTTGAAGCTAAAAATAAGCAAAAAACCACTTCGATTACTTTTAATCGTATTTAACTGCTTCAAAATTTGATGATTCCATAAAGCAAAACTCAATTTTTTATTTAAATTTGAAAACTAATTTAACTTCAATGAAAAAAATAGCTCTCCGCCGAGGTGGAATTTTACTTACTTTTATACTTCTCAGTTTTACTTCTTTCTCACAATTGATTGAAAGCGATGGAATTTTTCACTTTAAAGTTGACTCGGCAAATTATCAAAACTTTTCTCTTGGAGCAGAATGGCTTGTTCACGAACGAATTGGCTTAAATTATAATTTTGATTTTGTACATCGTGACGATAAACTTTATCATTTACATTCATCAGCTGGTCTAGTTGCTGGTCCACCATTAATTGGACTTGGAATCATTTCTTACTTAGTAAATGGAAATTTGGCTGAAGATGGTAATTTAGGTGGATTGGGAATTGTTGGAGGACTATTGCTATTAATTTTACCTGAAGGAGTAAGTTATCACCTACCAATCAAATACAATTATGATTTATCTGCTTATGCTAATGTTTTGGGAGTAGATTTTGTCAAAAACAATAAACCAGGAGTTGATAAAGGCTACTTAAGATACGCCCCTACATTTGGTGCAAAATTCTCATACTGGAATCCAAAAAACTTTACTATATTTAGTTTTGTTGAAACAAGAAAAACAGCAGCAATGGGCTGGAGTTTGGGCGCAGGTTTGGGTTTTGGAAAGACGTTTTAATAAGTTAAAAAAACACTCATAACTTCTAACTACAAACTCCTAACTAAATTTAAACTCCTACTTTAATCAAGGCTTTAATTTCTCCAATAAACTTTTCAGCAAACGCATTTGCACTCGCTTCTGTTCTACTTTCAGAATAAATTCGAATAATTGGCTCTGTATTACTTTTTCTCAAATGAACCCATTCTGCTCCGATGTAAATTTTCACACCATCTGTAGTGTCAACTTCTTCATTTGAAAATTTATCAGCAATTTGAGCTAAAATTTCGTCCACATTAATTTCTGGCGTTAACTCAATTTTATTCTTCGAAATAACATATTTTGGATAAGAATCGCGCAATTCAGAAACTGTCATCTTAGATTTTGCTAAATGAGTCAAAAACAAAGCTATTCCAACCAAAGAATCTCTTCCGTAATGTGATTCTGGATAAATAATTCCTCCATTTCCTTCACCACCAATAACAGCATTTACAGCTTTCATTTTCTCAACAACATTCACTTCACCGACAGCTGCAGCGAAATAAGATAATCCTTTTTCTTCCGTAACATCTCTCAATGCACGTGTCGAAGAAAGGTTTGAAACTGTTGCTCCAGGAGTGTTTTTCAACACATAATCCGCACAAGCAACCAAGGTATATTCTTCGCCAAACATGGATCCATCCTCACAAACTAAAGCCAAACGGTCAACATCTGGATCAACCGTAATTCCTACATCTGCACCAACTTCTTTGATTTTATCAGATAAATCTGTTAAATGTTCCGGTAAAGGTTCAGGATTGTGTGGGAAATGTCCCGTTGGTTCGCAGTATAATTCTGTAATTTGAGTAACGCCTAATGCTTCCAACAGAGCTGGAACAAATATTCCTCCAGTTGAATTCACCGCGTCAACAACCACTTTAAAATTAGCTTTTTTAATTGCTTCTTTGTCAACCAAAGCTAAATTTAAAACAGCATCTATGTGTTTTTTTAAATACGTATCGTTTTCAGTGATTTTACCTAAATCATCTACTTCTGCGAAAGAAAAAGATTCCGATTCAGCTATTTCGAGTAAATTTTCTCCATCTTTAGCGGAAATAAATTCACCTTTTTCGTTTAATAATTTTAAAGCATTCCATTGTTTTGGATTGTGACTCGCAGTTAAAATAATTCCACCGTGAGCATTTTCCATCGGTACAGCAATTTCAACTGTTGGAGTTGTCGATAAACCCAAATTTATAACATCAATTCCTAAACCAATTAAAGTGGAAGAAACCAAGTCAGAAATCATCTGACCAGACAAACGTGCATCACGTCCAATAACAACTTTAAGATTTTTTTGTAAGGAGTTTCTTTCTTTCAACCATGTTCCGTAAGCAGAAGCAAATTTTACGGCGTCGATTGGGGTTAAGCCTTGATCGACTTTCCCCCCAATCGTACCTCTTATTCCTGAAATAGATTTAATTAAAGGCATAGTAATAGATGAAATTTTTTAACTATAAATTGTAATTTAAAATAGTATACCCTTAAGACAGGAAAAAAAGAAAAAACCCCTAAAAGAAATTGACTTTTTTTCAAAATATTTTAAATTAATTTATAATTATTTGATTATTAACTGATTGTAAACTAAGAAAGGTTTGTGATTTCAAATGATTTTTTTAATTCAATCATTTTCATACAAGCAATTGCACACTCAACACCTTTGTTTCCATGTTTTCCTCCTGAACGATCAATTGATTGTTGCATATTTTCATCTGTTAACAAACAAAAAGCAACTGGAGAATTGTATTCCAAGTTAATGTGCATGATTCCTTGCGTAGTTCCCTGACAAACGAAATCAAAATGTTTTGTTTCCCCTTGAATCACAACACCAATTGCAATGACGCCATCAATGTCAGTATTATCGAGCATCAATTGAGCACCCAAAGGCAATTCAAATGCACCAGGAACAAAACGAATTAAAATACTTTTTTCTGGCACTCCATTTTCAATCAAGGTCTCTTTTGCACCTTTCAGTAAGTTCAAAGTTATGGAATCGTTCCATTCAGAAACAACAATGCCGACTTTAAAATCGGCACCATTGGGAATATTGTTTTTATCGTATTCCGATAAATTGCGATTAGCTGTCGCCATTATTTAGTTTTATTATTTTTAACACGAGCGATGTATTTATCAATCGTTTTTGTGTTTGAATACACCAAGTAATTATCTTTAATTTTAGTATATAACTCACTTGCTTTTTCAAAATCTTTCAATTCTTCAGCGCATAAACCTGCTTTGAATAAATATTCTGGAGTTGTTTTTTCGTTATCTACTTTATTAGCAGCGTCAAGATACAATTCCATTGCTTCTTTGTGCTTTCCCATTTCAGAATGACAATCACCTTGTAATCCTAAAGTGTAAACAGAAATATATGTATCGTCAACATTAACTCCCTCTAATTCAGTTAAAGCTTTGTTGAATTCTCCTTTAGCCATATATTGACGAGCCAAAACAAATTGTGCTAATTCACCACCTTGTTTTCCATCGTATTTTTTTACAACTGGAGCCAATTCGTCAATTGCTAAATCGACAGAATCTTTCGCTGCGTAGTTTAAACCTGCATAATAAGCGTCTTTTGACTTCTCGTTTGCTGGTGACCAAATGAATTGTTTGTAAGTGAAATATCCTAAAATTAAAACAATAATTGAACCAACACCGATTGTAATCATGCGTAAATTCTTATTGTTTTTAAATTGTGTTTTAAAGTCTTGTGGCGATAAATTTTCTAACATGTTTTAAATTTTATTTCAAAAAGTGCTTATTTTTTCCAAAATTAAGTCTGCAAAAATAGTTTTTTTTTTTGAAGTTCTTACTATATTTTCTAAAAGTTTTAGGATTAACTTCGTTTCTGCCTTCGGCTGTATTAAAATCCAAGACGGATCAAAGCTCCAAAACAACCGGATTTGTTAAGTTTTCATCGATAAACTCCTCAATTTTTTCAGTATTTTCTTTCGCAAAAAGGATTCGTTGACATTTTCCTATACTTTCAAACAAACGATTAACTTTATTAAAGTGATTTTGATAAATGATTTCGTGTGCATTAAACAAAATAATGTGTTTCAATAATTTCAAATTGATTCCATTTTGAAAATAAAGTTCAATCACACGTTTTGGGTTTCCAATCACAATGTCGCAACCGTCAAACAAATCGTTTCTTTCTTTGATTTTATTGGCTTTGTCGTGAACAACAACAACTCTTAAATCTGTTCCATATTTCAATTGTTTGATTTTCTCTTCCACTTCGAAAGCTTCATCAATACCGTTAATTAAAATTAAAGCGCGAGGAACATCATCTTCAGATTCATCTTTTAATTTTGTCACTAAATGAATTGCCGAAACTAAAATTTCATCCTTTTTATCTTGAGAGAAAACAACTAAATCAAAGCCACTTTTCATTTTTTTTAACGCGATTTCTTGATTTTCAGTAAATTCCTTTACTTCAGTTCGAGTTAATGCGAATTGTAAATTTTGACTTAATTCAGAAAATTTCATTTGGATTTTTTTTACAAAGATAGCTTTTTTTGAGTTATGAGTTTGTAATTAGAAGTTAGTGGTAAGAGTTCACTACTAACTACTAACTAATAACTACTAACTAATTCAACGGATTGCTCTTTCATTAAACAAAACATAACCGTAACTTATTTGAAACGAAATCGGATCAGTTTGTTTTGGGAAATAATTAAATGTCGCTCTAAGTGGACCAATCGGACTGTGATAAATCGCTGATAAAGCATGTAAAAATGTTTCTCCTTTGAAAATTTTTGAATATTCAAAACCTCCATCGTCAAGTTGAATCAATTGTTTAAACGGTTGATAATAATAGGAATCAAGTCTGAAATCAATATTTTTTATCGGGCTAAGAATAAAATTAATTCCTATTCCTGCATGCTGTGGTGCACGGTATTCTGCTAAAAAAAAACTGTATAAATCTGGTATTGGAGCAAATTCCGTTGTATTTAATAAGGTTGCTGTATAATTTTTAAACAAAGATTGGCTATTCACAATAGCTTTTCCGTGAAAACCAATATGAATGTATTTGTGATTAATTAAAAAGGATTGAAATTCTGAATTTAGTTGAATCCATTGATGATGCTTTTTTGAGTCATATTTTGTTGCAGAAGTTGAACCCGAAATACTTCGTTCCATTCCATCGATAAAACGAAATTTAATTAAAAACATATTGCCTCCGTTAGCGAATTGCTTTTTGTTCAAGGTGTTAAATTCCAAACTCCAACTAAGTTGTACACCTTTAAAAGTAGTAATGTCAGCAGTATCTTTGCTCGTAAATGTTGAAGTTTGATAATAAGAATCGTCCAAATCAAACACACGTGCATCAAAGATATTTTTACCTTTATTTCCGATTGGGTTTTTTAATTTTAGACCATAGTAAAGTTCATTTTGAACTAGAAATGAAGGCTTTACATCTTCAAAAAAAGTCGCCGAACTTCTAAAATAATCCCATCGATTCATCACAAAATAAGGGGAAATCGTTATTGGATAATAATTCGGTATTGTAAAATCCATGGTGGTTTTAATAGAGCCGTAAAACCTTCCAAAATACGATTCACCTTTAAATTTAAATGCATTACGTTTTACAGAAAGATAACTCACACCAATATAACCCGTATTTATAGGTCGTGAAGAAAAATGTCCTCCAACTTCTAATTTAAATTCTTTTGATTTCTTGACATAAATATCTAACAAATAAGTTGAATCTATTTTTGTTAATGATGGATACAAATTATCAACTTGTTGAAAATTAGCCGTTCTAAAATAACGTTTTGTGAGCTTGTCATCACTTAAAATTTTTCCTTTGTTGTTTTTTAGAATTGAATTCCGAACGAAAATCACATCTTTATCTTTTTTACTTGATGTACTAATTTTACTAATTCTCAAGCTTGAAATAGTTGACTTAAACTCATTTCTCTTTCTATATAAATCAATCGGATTTTCTTTTCTCGAAACATGTAAATAAATGGAGTCAATCATCTTTAGAGTTGAAAAATAACCTTCATCAATAGCCTTTTTAACATGTTCAAAATCAAAGGTACTTAAAGTCGCTTTTGGTTCAATAACAATCCCATAATCACATGGCAATGTGAAATCAGAATGTGAAACCAACATATTTGTAATCTGGCTAATCAAATCATCTTCAGAAGGTTTTGTGGCGTTTGAAGTTACATTACTACCAATAATATAATCGACATCAAAATCTTGATACATCAAATTTACAGGAAAATTGTTGTACAAACCGCCATCAAAAAGTAATTTCCCATCTATTTGAATTGGACTAATAAAAAACGGATATGTCATGGATGAACGAACAACTAAATTTAATTTCCCTTTATCAAAGTTGACACTTTTTTTGTTTTCTATATCCGAAGAAACACATCTAAAAGGAACAAACAATTTATTAAAATCATCACCTTTAGAAGCACTTACAGTCCCCATCAATCGCATCATTTCGAAATCCAACAAAACAGATGAAATAAAGTTTGTAGGTAATGACTTCATCAATGTACTATCTTTGGCAAAAGGAATTTCAACGATACTCGCGTCTCCTTCATCTTCTAAGAAAAAAAACTGCTGATTATTCTCTAAACTTCCCTTTGTCATCAGTTGAAAACGCTTACTTAAAACATATTCCTCAATTTCCTTTGGTGAATACCCACAAGCGTATAAAGCTCCAATCAAAGCTCCAGCTGATGTTCCCGTTATGTAATCGATAGGGATTTGTTTTTCTTCTAAAGCCTTTAAAACCCCTATATGAGCAAAACCAGAAGCACCTCCACCACTTAACACTAGCCCTACTTTTTGAGAAAAAGTATAACTCGACAAAAAAATAATAAAGTATGAAATCAGGCCTTTCAAAAAAAAGATATTGTTATTTTAATAATCCATTAGGTTTCATGCAAATTTAATTTATTTTGTGGATTAAATAAATTTTTGAAAAATATTTTATACATTTACACTTACAAAAGTTTCACAGAAAACAATGAAATCAATTTTATTTTTAATCTGCTTACCTATACTATTATTTTCATGTAAAAAGGATAATACAAGTATTTCCATGCATGACAATTATTTCCCAATAGCTAAGGGTCAATTTGTTGAGTATAATGTAACAGCAATTCATCATGGAAACCCTGATGGCAAACACGAAACATTACATTACATTTTAAAAACCCTAATTGGTGATTCAGTAATTGATAACTCAGGAAGAATTGCCCACAAGTTTTTAAGATTTAAATATGACTCATTACAGACTGAATTTAAAATTAAGGACTTATGGACTTGTATCTTAGATCAAAATCGCATTGAACTCATTGAAGAGAATGAACGTTTAGTTAAACTTGTTTTATCACCAAGTGTTGAAAAAGAATGGAATATAAATGCGTTTAATTCTCAAGCAGAACTATTAGCTAGTTATCAAAACATACATAAACCAATGACAATAAACGGTTTAAACTTTGACTCAACAATTACCGTACTTGAAGAAAAAACCGACCCTCCAAGTTTAATTGAATACAATCTTAAATTTGAAGTCTATGCGAAAAATGTAGGCTTAATCTATAAATATTATAAATCGTTAGAAATAGATAATTTTGATACACTTCACCCTATTCAAGGTGATGAATATTATTATTCGGTTCGCAAATATGGAAAAGAATAAACGCTTTTTATTCTTCGAATGAACATCTGAAAATATATTTTGTACTTTTACGTTTAAAAATATAAGTGATTTAATATCTAAACTACTTAATTTTTAAGTGTATTTTAATGAAAATCAAACTTTTATCTTCCATTTTGGTTTTATTTTTATTTGTTTTATCTTGTAAAAAAGATTCAACATCAGTGGATTTCCATGAAGATTATTTTCCATTAGAAAAAGGAAAATTTGTTGAATACAATGCTACCTATATTTTTCACGATCATGTTGCTGGAATTCATGAAACAACAAATTTTATTTTAAAAACAGTTGTCGGAGATACAACAATTGACAATTCAGGGAGAATAGCCTGGAAATTTGAACGCTATGTTTTTGATCACGTTTTCCAAATTTATGAATTCAAAGATTTATGGACGGCAATTATTGACCAAAGTAGAGCCGAATTAGTTGAAGAAAATCAACGCATTATTAAACTTGTTTTCGCTCCAACTTTAGAAAAAGAATGGGACATAAATGCCTTTAATTCGGAAGATGAACTTTTGGCTTATTATGAAAACATCCACAAACCAACAAAAATCAATGGTCTTAATTTCGATTCAACAATAACAGTTGTTCAAGAAAAAATCGACCCTAATCTGGTCGAATACAGAAGAAAAATTGAAATCTACGCCAAAAATGTCGGTTTGATTCATAAATATTACAAAGATTTGACAATCAAAAATTTTGACACATTACAACCTCAAAAAGGAACAGAACTTTATTACAACATTATAAATTACGGTACACAATAAGGTATCAAAATTGAAAACGCTTAAATCTTATGAATTTAGAAGATATTAAATACGATTGCAAACATTTTAAAGGAACAGTTCCTTGTAAACCAAACAAACAATTTGATTACACCTGTTCAGATTGCCCAGTTTACACAAAAATTGAAAAGCGCATTTTAATTATTAAATTAGGTGCTTTGGGAGATGTGATTCGCACTACACCACTTTTAGTAAAATTCAAAGCTTTATATCCAAATTCTCATATCACTTGGCTAACCTTAAGTCCATCAATTTTACCTCAAAGTGAAATTGATGTCATTTATACCTTGGATGCCGTTTCAATTTTTAACTTACAATCTTCAGAATTTGATATTGCTATAAATCTAGACAAAGAAGAAGAGGCTTGTAAAATACTTGCACAAGTTAAATCTTCTGAAAAATTAGGTTTTATATGGTCAAATAACCATATTAGTATTGCAAATCCTGAATCAAAACATAAATTATTAACTGGCTTTTTCGACGGACTATCCAAAGCAAATACAAAAAGTTATTTAGAAGAAATTTTCGAAATTTGTAATTTCAAGTTTGACTACGAACCTTATTTAATCAATTTAAATAAGAATCTTTCAGCTAAATGGGAAAAACATTTTTCAGAATTAAACGATAAAGATGGAAATCGAAAAAAACTTATTGGCTTAAATACAGGCTGTGGACCAAGATGGAATACTCGTCTGTGGCCAATTGAAAATTGGGAAAACTTAGCAACTTTACTTTTTAAAGCTGGATTTCTACCTGTTTTCTTAGGCGGAGAATTGGAAAACGAAAAAAACATCCTTCTTTCTAAAAAAACGGGAGCATATTATCCAGGGTATTTTTCTTTGGAAGAATTTATCGCTCTAACAAACTCCATGGATTTAGTTGTAACACAAGTTTCCATGATGATGCACATTGCAACGGCTTTACAAAAAAAGATGGTTTTGATGAATAACATTTTCAATAAGCACGAATTTGAATTGTACGGACGAGGCGAAATTGTTGGTCCGCCTAACGAATGCATCTGTTTTTACGGAAATTCTTGCTTGAAAGGAAATTCCTGTATGCACGACATCACTCCAGAAGTTATTTTAAAAGCTATTGAAAAAAACAGTTAATTAATGAAAATAGCCTTTCTCTCAACATTTTTCCCTTTCAGAGGTGGAATTGCACAATTCAATGCTTTGGTTTACCGTGAATTAGAAAAAAATCACGAAGTCAAAGCTTTTACTTTCAAAAGACAATACCCAAATTTTTTATTCCCTGGAAAAACACAATACGTTACAGAAAACGACCTCGCTGATAAAATTGATTCTGTCGAAACTTTAGACTCTGTCAATCCACTTTCATACATCCAAACGGCTAAAAAAATCAAAAAATACAATCCTGACGTCATCATCACAAAATACTGGATGACTTTCTTTGGGCCAAGTTTGGGGTATGTTTTGGGAAAATTAAAAAAATCGGTGCGAATTAGTATTTTAGATAATGTCATTCCTCATGAAAAACGCTTTTTTGACGCTCCTTTTAATCGCTATTTTCTAAAGAGAAATGATGGTTTTATTGTAATGTCTGACAAAGTTTTAGCAGATTTACTTTCCATCAAACCTGAAGCGAAGTATTTGCGAATCAATCATCCAGTTTACGATCATTTTGGAGAAAAATTAAATCAAGAAGAAGCACAAAACCTATTAAAGGTTGATCCTTTTAAAAAAACCTTACTCTTTTTTGGAATTATTCGCGACTACAAAGGTTTGGATTTGTTAATTGAAGCTTTATCTTTCTTAGATGATTCTTACCAATTGATTATCGCTGGAGAAGTTTATGGTTCTTTTGAAAAATACACGAAATTGATTGAAAAACTGAAGGTATCACATAAAATTTCACTTCACAATCAATATATTTCCGACAATGAGGTAAGTCGCTATTTTTCAGCAGCTGACGTTTGTGTTTTACCTTACAAATCAGCTACACAAAGTGGAATCACAAGCATTTCCAATCATTTTTTATTGCCAATAATCGCGACAGATGTTGGAGGTTTGAAGGAAACAATTTATCATCAAAAAACAGGATTAATTGTTGACGAAATTTCTGCCCTTGCACTTTCGGAAAGTATCAATCTTTATTTTGAAAAAAATCATAAAAAAGAATTTTCTGAAAATATTTTAGAATTTAATTTAGAAAATTCCTGGGAAAAATTTTCAGCTAAGATGCTTGATTTTGTTAGCGAACTGAAGAAAACAAAAAAGTAAAATTTCGCAATTTTTCATTTAAAAAAGTAAAATAAATCAAATAATTTGTTTTTACTTGAATAAAACAAATGAAAATTCTATCTTTGCGGGCTTAAATTTAATAATCAATACAGCGAAATATGCGTAATAAAGGATTTTTTTGGTTTTTAACGATTACTTTAGTGGTAGTTTGTGTTTACCAATTATCATTCACATGGGTTACTAACTCAGTAGAAACGAAAGCAGAAAAAGAAGCTTTGATCCGTGTGGACGAGCTAAAAGTAGAAGCTAAAAAAACAAACGGAATTGCACTTTTACCTAACGGTACAGAGGTTGATTTCGCTAAGCCAGAAGCTGAAGAATTAGCAAAAGCTGCTTTCATCAATCAAATTCTAAAAGAAAAAGCTAACTCTAAAGTATATCCAGTTTTGGGTTCAACTTTCCAAGATACCAAAAGTAAATCTTTAGCTTTCGGTCTTGATTTAGTGGGTGGTATGAGTGTTACTCTTGAAATTTCTGTTCCAGAATTAGTAAAAAGTTTTGCACGTAATCCAAGAGATTCTAAATTCAAAAAACCTTACGAAAGTGCTTTAAGCATTCACAATTCAAAAGGTGGTGATTTTATCGATTTATTTGATAAAGAATTCAAACGTTTCAACGGAAACACCTTAATTGTTAGAAGTTTAGCTATTTCTGAAATCGATGAATTAGACAAAAACTCAACAAATTCAGATGTAATTGCTTTCTTTAAAAGAAAAGTTGCAAGTTCAATGGATGGTGTTGAGCAAATCATGGAGAAACGTATCAATCAATTTGGTGTTGCTGAACCAAATATTGAAAGAGACCCAAGTTCAAACAGATTATACATCGAACTTCCAGGAGTTCAAGATGAGGCAACAGTTGGTGAAAGATTACAATCTACAGCTAACTTACAGTTTTTCGAAACTTACCAATTAGAAGAAATTACAGCGCAAATTTCTCAAGCAAATGCACTTTCTCGTCAAGCGGAAATTGTACAAGAAATTGACACAACAACAGTTACTGATTCTCTTGCACTTGCAAAATTAGATTCTGCTAAGAAAACGGAAGTGAAACCAATGACTTTAAAAACGTCTGAAAAAGGTTTAGCTGATTACCTTAAACAAGGTGGTGCTGTAGTTATCGGAAATGTTAAAATGGAAGATAGAGAAAAAGTATCTCGTATCTTAGCAAGAGAAGATATTAAAGCTTTATTCCCAGATGATTTAAAATTCATGTGGTCTGCTGAGCCAGAAAAAATTGCTCAAAATTCAAAAGAAGAAGCTTACAACCTTTTTGCTGTTAAAGTTCCAGATAATGGAAAAGCAATGGTTGGTGGTAAAGATATCAAAGTTGCATCAAAAGGTTTAGACCAATCTTCAGGAGCAATCACAGTTGATTTAACAATGACTTCTGATGGTGCTGACAGATGGGCAGAAATGACAACTCAAAATGCTGGAAAATTTGTTGCTATTACAATGGATGACGTTGTTTATTCAGCTCCAAGAGTGAATGAGCCAATTACTGGTGGAAATACACAAATTTCCGGAAGTTTTTCTATTCAAGAAGCACAAGATTTAGCAGGATTATTAAACGGTGGAGCTTTACCAGCGCCATGTGTTATTAAAGAACAAACAAAAGTTGGTCCTTCAATCGGTGCTGAAAATTCTTCTGCAGGTTTAATTTCATTTGGATTTGCTTTCTTAGCGGTTTTCATCTACATGTTTTTCTATTATGGAAAAGGTGGTTTGGTTGCAAACATCGCTTTAGCAATTAACGTTATTTTCATCTTTGGATGTTTAGCTTCATTTGGAGCTGTATTAACTTTAGCGGGTATCGCTGGTATCGTTTTAACAATTGGTACTGCCGTCGATGCAAACATCTTGATATTCGAACGTATTCGAGAAGAAAAAGCACATGGTTTGGATCAAAAATCGGCTATTGCAATTGGTTTCTCAAAAGCTTTACCTTCAATTATTGATGCAAACGTAACGCATTTATTAGTTGCGATTATCTTGAAAGTTTTTGGAACAGGTCCAATCGAATCTTTCGCAACAACATTGATTATCGGTATCTTTACTTCGATGTTCTCAGCAATCATCATTTCTAAATTAATCATCACTTCATGGGTTGAAAAAGGAAAAGAAGTTGGTTTTGACACAACAATGTCTAAAAATTTATTCAAAAAATTCAATTTTGACTGGGTTGGAAAACGTAAATATTTCTACATTTTCTCTATATTAATAACAATTGGTGGAGCAGTTTCACTTTATTCAAGAGGATTAAACCCAAGTGTAGAGTTTTCTGGTGGTAGAACATTTGCTGTAAAATTTGATAAATCAGCAGACATCGAGTTAATTAGAAATGAATTAGGAAAAGTTTTTGTTGAAAATGGTGAAAAAGCATCTATTGACTTAAAAACAAAATCAAATTCTTACACCGTTGAAATCAGTACAAACTACAAATTGTCTGATCATTCAGCAACAAAAGTAGTAAACGAAAAATTAGCCGAAGGATTAGCGAAATGCGAATCAAAATTAGGTGGATTTGACGTTCTTGAATCTCGAAGCGTTTCTGCTTCTGTTTCTCAAGAATTGATTTCGTCTTCAACAATCGCAATTATCTTGTCATTGATAGCAATCTTTGCTTACATCTTCATTCGTTTTGGAAACTGGCAGTATTCATTAGGAGCAATCGTTGGTTTGGCGCATGACGTTATGGTTGTATTATCTGTATTCTCAATTCTTCATGGTTACCTTGACTTCAACATGGATGTTGATCAAGCATTTATCGCCGCAATCTTAACGGTTATCGGTTACTCGATGAATGATACTGTAATTGTATTCGATAGGATTCGTGAGAACTTGAAAATGCGTGTTGGTGGCGATAGTCATGCAAAAGTGATTAACAGTGCCTTAAATACAACTTTAAGTAGAACGGTAAATACATCGATGATTTTGTTTGTTGTAATCTTAATCATGTTCATTTTTGGTGGACCAGCAATTAAAGGATTCTTGTTTGCGATGTTAATTGGAGTTATTATTGGTACTTACTCTTCACTTTGTGTTGCTACACCAATTTTGATTGACTTTAGTAAAAAATTAAAATCATAAGAAAGAATAGTTTGGAATGTAAATTTATTTTAATATCTTTGCACTCCGAAAAAACACAAAGTATCGGAAAAATTTGAAAAACACATTAAAAAATAAATAAAATGAGAAAAGATATTCATCCAGAGGATTACAGATTAGTTGCTTTTAAAGACATGACAAATGATTACACGTTTGTTTGTCGTTCATCAACTGCTTCTAACGAAACAATTATGCACGAAGGAACTGAATATCCTTTAATTAAATTGGATATTTCTTACAAGTCTCACCCATTCTTTACAGGTATTGTTAAGTTTGTGGATACAGCTGGTAGAATTGATAAATTTAATTCTCGTTACGCAAAAACTAAAAAATAATATTTTTTATATATTTTAAAATCCCAATCTTTATAGGTTGGGATTTTTTTTTAACTTTGATTTTTTAAGTTAAGCTAAAACAGCACTAACGTTTGTTTTATCAAAAGCTTTGCTTTTTCTTCTTTTTCGGAAAAAGAAAAGAATAAACTATATTACATTTAATACGTTAATAGGATTTAATTATAACTTTCAGAAGACTAAAAATATCAATGCAAAAAAACCTTTATCTCCTTTTCTTATTCCTTATTTTTAGTTTTTCTAGCTATGCAAAATCTATTGAAGATGGCTACGAAGCTTTAAAAATTTACAACTATTTTGAAGCAAAACGCATTTTTGAAAAAAAAATAAGCAAACAAGAATCCCCATGTGCTTTTGGTTTGGCAATAATTTATTTCAGAAATGACAATCCTTTTCACAACTTAGATTCTTCCTTTAAATATGTTTTAAAAGCTGAAAAATCTTTTGCTTTAGTGACTATAAAAACACAAGAAGCTTTAGCTAAATACAATTTTAATGAACTTGAAATAATAGAATTAAAACGGAAAATTAGTTCAGAGTATTTTCAATTCACAAAAAAAATAAATACCGAACAAGCCTACATTAACTTTTTAGAAAATCATCCATGGGCTAACGAGCGTTTTATTGCGCTTTCAAGAAGAGATTCCTTGGCTTTTTATCAAGCTATTCAACTAAACACAAGTCAATCTTTTGCTTTTTTTATTTCAAAATATCCAGAATCAGAATTCACTAAAATAGCACAAAAAGAGATTCACTTAAAAGAATTCGAAGAGTTGACACAAAATAAAACGCTAGCAGAGTACATGCTATTTATTGAAGAAAAACCTTCAAATCCATTTGTTACTGAAGCAGAAAATCAAATTTTCAAACTACAAACAAAAATAAATACGCTGGATAGCTATGAGCAGTTTATTCAAAATTTCCCAAAAAATAGAAATGTTGATTTGGCTTGGCGGAAATTATTTCAAATCTACATGTACAATTATTCAGACGAACGAATAAAATCTTTCCGTTTGGAATATCCAGACTATCCTTTTCAGAATGAAATCAACGAAGAGTTGAATATGTCCAAACAAACACTTTTACCTTACAAAAGAGAAAATTATTACGGTTGGATGAATGATCAAGGAGAAGTTTTATCCGATGCTAGTTACGAATCTTTGAGTTTGTATAAAGAAGGTTTAGCGCAAGCAAGTAGTTCGGGAAAAATTGGTTTCTTAGATAAAAATAATAAAGTTGTTATTCCATTTGAATATGAACAAGCGACAGACTTTGAAGATGGAAGATCGATTGTAGAAAAAAATGGGAAAATGGGAATCATCGACAGAACAGGTAAAATCATTTTTGACATCGTTTTTGAAGACATCGGAAATTATTCCGAAGGCTTGGTTTACGCAAAAAAGGATTCTTTGTATGCCTATTACGATCGTTTTGGTACACAAATCATCAAAGAACGTTTTGAAGAAGCTTTTTCTTTTAATGGGAAATATGCTTTGGTCGTGTTAAAAAACGACTTAGGAAATGTATTTCAAAATTATATAGATAAAATTGGCAATTTACTTTTTCCTTTGAAATATGAATCCATAAATATCCTTAATGATCGTCTTTTTTCCTTTCAAAATGGTGATTACTACGGAATTATGGATATCCATTCAAAAATCATACAAGAAGCAAAATACGATGAAATTTCTTCATTATCAGAAAATCGAATTGCCTTTGTATTGAACGGAAAAATAGGTTATTTCAATGAAATTGGCGGGCAAATTATTCCTCCCACTTATGATTACATGACGAATTTCTCCAAACATGCTTTATTTACTGCTGGCTACGCAAAAGTGTGCATCAAAGGTAAATATGGACTAATTGACGTTAATGGGAAAATGATTATTCCAGCAATTTATCAAAACATTGGTGAAATTTCAGATCTAGTCTCCTTTCAAAAAGACGGTTTGTGGGGATATATTAATTTACTAAACAAAATAATTGTCGCACCAACCTACGACGAAGCAAGAAGTTTTGACAATGATGCTGCAATTGTTTCCTTCAACAACCGTTTTGGCATTTTAAATACAAAAGGAGAAATAATAGTTCCAATCATATTTGACGGTATACAAAAATTGACTCACAAACTTTATGTAACAAAAGTTGGCGAAAAACAAACATTAATTTTAGCTGATGGCACGATTCTTACTACAGATAACTACAAACAAATTAGGGTTTTAACTCAAGAATATTTAATTTTAACTAATGACAACGAAGTACATTATTTTTATATTCCAGAAATGAGAATTATCAAAACCAAAAATTAATATGTCGAACTTCTTAGAATTTATAGAAAAACACAAATTAGGTTTACTAGTCGCTTTCGGCTCGTACATGGTTTTGTTTGTCTATGTTCAAATGGAAACATACGAAAGAGAATTTAGCATCGATGTTTGGGGAGAAAAAAAAGAATTGGTAGTGGACGAAAAACAAGAAATTGAAATTCAACCTGAAAACATCGAACAAAATCCAAATCAATTTCAAAATCAAGGCGAAGTGAAAAGTATTTCCCGCGACATGAATGACAAGCGTGAAAAATCAGAAAAAAATTGGGACGAAAATAAAATCAGCAAACAAATTGAGGATAAAATCAGAAATCAAGAACAACAATTCAAAAAAGAAGCTGGAGGAGATGAAAAACGTTCCAAGATTATTCAAGAACTTGAGAATTCAAAACAAAATAGTAAAAACAATTCTTCGGTGAAAAATAAATCCACTACAACAAGTTCCGGAGGAAATACTGCATATTCAGGAACTGTAATGGTTGATTGGGAATTAGCAAAACGCGAGCCGCATCAAGGAAACAATTGGTATGTCAGAAATCCCGGTTACACCTGCGGAGATAAATCAAATGGATTAGTTCACATCAAAATAAAAGTAGATCAAAGCGGTAAAGTTATATCAGCAATTTATTCGCCAGAAAATAGTTCAAATGCTTCTTCTTGTATGATTGAGCAAGCAAAAAAATACGCTATGATGTCACGATTTTCTTATTCCGCATCAAGTTCAAGTTCTCAAGAAGGAAAAATAGTTTATACTTTTGTTGGGCAGTAAATTTCAAATACGCTTTTTGACGTATAGTAAGATTTATTAAATTAGTTAATTTTGCGTTAAATCTAAATTCAATCTCACATGAAAACACAGAGCCTTCATAAATCTTTTGTAAAATTAAGTTTTACTTTAGTATTAATTTTCCTTGCAAATTTTTCAATTTACGCTCAAAATGAGCCAAAAGATGAACTTCTGTTAATTTTAGGAGAGATGAAAAATGAATTTTCTTCACTTACAGGTGCAATTGAAACGAAAGATACTGTTGAACACTATACAAATTACACTCCTTTAAATAAATTGTCTAGTTCAGAGTCTGTAATAACAGAAATATTTGAAGAGGCAAGTTCAAGAAAAGCATTGGTTTATTTTTATAATTATGAAAATACGGATGCTTTAATTGCTTCTGTAAAATATTTAACTCCGCTTTTAGACATTGTTAATGCTCGAATTCAATTAGGAATGTACAAAGGTCGAGATTACACAAATGAAAGCGGTAGAAGCGTAACAGAAGTTACAGATTTAGAAGGTAATTATTTGATTGACATTGTTAGTAATGCTGAATGGGGTTTGAAATTTGTATTCTATTCAAAAAATTGGGGTAAAAATTAAATTGAATATCTTATCCATGAGTTCTAATTTTAGTCTTCATGGATAATCATACTTCAAAACTAAAAGCACATTCAAATTTTTCGCTTGGAGCTAAAAAAATCATTCCTTCTTTTTCTGTAAAAACACCACTTGAATTCTCTGAATCAGCCAATCCAAACCATGGTTCAAGACAAATAAATGGAGCTTGTGCTTTTGTCCAAATTCCAAAAGAAGGATAATTTTCAAAAGAAAACTTCAAACAATAATCCGATTTCTTGCTTCTTAACTTTATCCACATAGATTTCATGTTTTTAAAAACAAGAGCATCTTTTTCAAAATAAGAATAATCCAAGTCCAAATGATTTGAATCGATTAAAACAAGCTCTTTTTCTCCGTTAAAAAGTCCTGAGGATGTATTCAGTAAATGTCTTTCTAAATTTTCTTGATGTTCAAATTCCAAATAATAATCCTCAAAACGTTCGTTTTCAAAAACCGGACAAGTAAATCCTGGGTGAGCACCAAGAGAAAAAGGAAGTGTTTTAGAATCTATATTACAAACTTCGTAGTTCACTTCCACTCTATTTAAAATTAAGCGATAAGAAATTTTTAGCTCAAATTTGAATGGGTATTTCTCTAAACTTACTTCTGAATATTTTAGTGAAAACCTAACAAGATTTGATTTTTTTTCTAATTGCTCAAAATCAAAATCTCTAGCAAAACCATGCTGCCCTAGAACATACTCCCTATCTTCTAAATGATAAAAATTGTCTTTTAATTTTCCAACTATTGGAAATAAAACGGGCGAACTCCGATTCCAAAAAGGCGAATCTCCTTGGTACAAAACCTCTTTTTGGATTCCTTTTTTAAAGACAGATTTTAATTCCGCTCCAAGTGAAACGATTTCAAGCTTCAAATAGTCATTTTCAAGTGTCATGGATTTCAAAAATAATTCGTGGCAATTTGTGCTTTAGAGTCTTTGTGGCAATTTAATTAAATGCCGATTTATACGACAAATAACGACTAAAAACAGAAATCACATACTTTTGAGTGTGAGCTCCACGCATAGCGCCATTCTCAACAACTTCATCGCGGTAATATTCTCTGTTTGATAAGTTTTTAACCATTTCCTCTACGTTTTTATCCCATACTTTTGGATTTAAACCGTATTTTTCAGCCAACCGCTGTGCATCTTTGATATGTCCCAAACCAGCATTGTAAGAAGCTAAAGCGAATTTTTGACGCTGAATTTTATCAGGAATTTCTGGCCAACATTGGAAATCTTTGTGCAATTTCCGCATTCCACCCGCAATTTGAACATCCGCTGGAGAATTTGGATAAACACCGAATTTTGGACCAACTTCAGGCATAAATTGCATCATTCCGTACGAACCTCCAAAACCTGTAATCGTTGGATTAAATTTTGATTCTTGGTAAGCAACTGCAGCAATCAAACGCCAATCCCAAGCATATTTTGCTGCTTCACGTTTGAAAAATAGATCGTAACGCGATAATTGTCCGCCTTTCAAACTAGAGAATTCTTCTTGCGATTTACTCGAAAGTTGAGCCAATTCAAAATACTTTTGCTTCATGTATTTGAACGAAGCTTTTTGCATGTATTTCGTCAACCATTGATTCAAGCGAGCTTTTAAAAGCGGAGATGTTTTTCGAAGGGCAAAACCAATTTTTTGTCTCACACTCAACTCCAAATTAATATCTATATTGTCGTAAAATTGTCTGTTCACTTGAGCAATATTCTTTTCAACAACTGTATAATCAATTTTACCGTCAGAAACTTGCTCAATTAAGTCTTCTCCCGACACTTCACCTGTTTCTGCTTGAATGTGTATTGAATCTCCAATTTCTTCTTGTAAGTGCATCAAACGTTCGTAATAACTTGATTCTTTCCAAACGTAAATCTTTTTATTTGCCAATTGAATCGGATCAACCAAAATATGCTGTTTTAATTCAGTAGCACTCATCTTATCCCAACCTTCTGGTTTACGCTGAATCAAGACTTGGCTGGTGCGAATAAAGGGAATAGAAAAATCAATTTCTTTTTGTCTTTCTTTTGTAATGGTGTAGTTACAGGCAATTAAATCGCCTTCGCCATCATTCAATTTACCGTTAATTTCATCTAAATTCGAAACTGTTTTTATTTCTAAATCAACGCCTAAATCTTGAGCAAATTCTTTTAACAATTCATACTCAAAACCCATCTTTTTGCCACGATAAATAAAATAAGAGGTGGAACTGTTTTCTGCTAAAACAACCAATTTACCTTTCTTTAAAATCTCAGGTAAATCCATTCCTTCAACGGCATCAATTTGATTTTCATCACTTTCCGAAGAAGTACACGAAAGAAAGAATGTCACAAAAAGCAACAAAAACAGTATCGATTTGTATTCCAGTATTTTAGCTCTAATTTTCAAGGAAAAAATTTAAAAACATGAAGCAAGTTACAAAAAAAAACTCAGCTAAACATTAAATTTAACTTTTGCATCTTTCATAAATTCAAAAAAAGTACTTTCAATTTCTTTTTCAAACTTCAAAAAAACTTCTTTTCCAAACTTTAGTTTATTATCAAAAGACAAGCGAATCGACACTCCTTGACAGGCTTTTTCTAAACCCTCGAGTCTTGGATAATACGAAATCCAATTCACTTCTATCATTTTAGAAATCATGTATTTGAATTCATCAGAATAATACGTTTGTTTTGTATTCACACCCACATAAAAATCATTTAAGAACTCATTCAATTCCTTTTGATGAAATGTATTCCAATGTTTAGCCAGTAAATGATCAAAAAATAAATCGATGGCAATTCCTGAAACTTTGGGTAAATCTGCAAATAATTTGTGTGTCAGTTCTAACACTTTCGGATGATGATCGATAAAATTATCAATTTCCCTGTGCAAATGAATTCCTTTTTGAACTTCTTTAGGATAAAAACTCAAATCTTTCCCCTTCACAAAATCCCCAAAAAGGTTATTGAGCATCAAGACTTTATCGTTATTTGAGAAATATAGATGTCCTAGGAAATTCATAATACAATGATATGAATTAAAATTGAAAGAAAATCTTTTTTGAAGATTTTTGAAAGTTTAAAAATTAATTGAGTTTATAAGTTAGAATGTTTGACCCACCTTGGAATGGAGAGCGTTAAGAAAATATGAATTTTGAATCAATCGCAAAGTTAGACAAAGAAAAACGCCAAGCCCACAAAGTTTTTTAAATTAAATTCTTGGCGAACCTTGCGCAATCTTTGCTTTTACTTTGCGATACAAAACTATTTCATCTATACCTCATGACTCCTATGATTCGGCGGTAAAATCGTTGGAATCTTACTTACCCTATCATTCAAAACAATCCCACCTGTTACCCCAACATTCAAGGAAGAATTCCCAGGCAAACGCACCAAAAAATGACATTTATCTTTCACTTCTTGAGGTAAACCAGCATCTTCAGAACCCAACAAATAAATCGCTCTTTGTGGATGTTCAAAATCTGCCAAAGGAATCGCAGAATCATCAATTTCAATGCCCACCAAACGACAATCGTAAGGAATATTCTCCAATAAATTCTCCATTTCATCGTAATGAAACAAAGGAATTCGCGACCATGTTTTCAACACATCTGAAGTTTGTTTTTTATACTTTTTACCGATCGTAAAAATATAACTCGCGCCTAAAATATAAGCCGAACGCCACAAAGTACCAATGTTGTGTTCCGTTTTATGTCTGTAAATTCCTATGGCACAAAAACCTTGTTGCGTTGTCGTTCTCATTCGTCTTATTTTCAGTTATTGAGATAGTAAAATTAGTTATTTAAATTTAGTAAATTTCGAATAAACTAGTAATAATCCTAGATTTCCCATCTTTTAGCGTAAACGTTAACAATTCCTTTTCTTCTTTTACTTTTAGATTAAATGGAGCGCTCGTTAGCTTTACTCCACTCTGTTTTTTCAATCTAATACCTTGACCTGAAATAATGTCTTTGTTAGCTGTAAATTCTCCAGACGGGAGATGTTCTGTTAAAATTAAATATTTATAATCTTTTAATTTGTTCAAGATACATAGAATTTCATTATTTGATAAATGTTGTAGAACTTGCCTTAAAATGATACAATCTGCCTTTGGTAAATTATCAATGGAAATGTCCAAACACATAAATTCCAGCTTATCTTCCTTGAATTTTTCTTTGTTGTAGTCAATAAGTTCCTGAACGATATCAATTGCCCAATACTTTTTAGTATGCTTTACCAATTCTTTTCCTACGTTAAAATCTCCACAACCTAAATCACAAACAGATAGTGGCTCATTAAAAGATTGTAAGAATAAAATTACAGCCTCCAAATAGGGTTTTACAATTTCCGAATCATGTGATCCAACTCCTGAAAAAAATGCAGATTGATTATCACCCCAAAGATTCTTTTCATAAATCTGAGTCATGGCATCTTTTGTTGACCAGGGGGTTTTTATTTCTTTTCTTGCTTGCAAATTGGCTTTGTTTTCTTTTTCAAAGATAACAATTCATATAAGGATTACTTAAAATTATTTTATCAATAGAATATTAATTTTCTACAAAGAAACTGATACAACTTTCAATTTTCAGAATTTATTTTTTTATTTAAAACTAAGTCTTCAAATTTAATTAGGATAAAAACAAAAAAAGCGTATTTTTGAGCCATTCTGCTAGGATGTTCTTAATAAGGAACATTTCTGCGAAGAATTGAAATAGTTATTAGAAGCCAAAAAATTTACCCCCCCAAAAACAAATAGTACAAAGACAATAATCAAAAAAAGCCCGAAAAAGCCCGAATTTGAAGAGGTTTAAGCGAATACACAAAAATTCAAAGGAAAAACAAATCGTACAAAAACTGACGTTTGCTATCGTTTTTCTGACGGACATGGATTGATAACTATAAAGCAACAGGTACAAGTCCATTTTTGGACTCAGAAATTTTTTGCTTTAAAATCAATAAAGTCGAACTTAGTGTTATCAAATATCTGTTATTAAAATGAACTGTAAAAATTGTCCAAATAAGAAATGTATTAAATCAGGCTTTCAAAGAAATGGAAATCAGAAATACTATTGTAAAAGTTGTAAAAAGTATTTTCAAGCATAACTCACCTTATGCTTTTTCAGAAAATAGAGTAATTGATTGTGTTGAGCCTGCTATCGATAACGGTTTTATTAATGTTGCGAATTGGACCTGAACCTAAATTCAATTTTTCCAATTTCCTCCATCAAAAAAAGTGTACAAAAAAAACCCTTATCAACTGAATGATAAG
>JAZKEO010000035.1:0-246 GCA_040386975.1 Bacteroidota bacterium
TTTGTTTTTTTCCATGATAAACTTCTTCTAAAATGATTTTTTTATTTTCATCATATTTCCAAATTTCAAGACGCTTTAATTTCTTTTTTCCATAAGTGTAATTTTTACTTACCCTACTTTCTTTGTCATAAACTGATTTTTTAGCTCTCCATTGTTTTCCTTTTTTGTTGAAATATTCGGTTGTAGTTTCGCCTTGACTTGAAGTCCAACGGTAGGTTAAAATAGAATCTTTAATAAAATTTTCTT
>JAZKEO010000035.1:256-3567 GCA_040386975.1 Bacteroidota bacterium
GTCTCTCTCAGTTCAACTCTGGACTTGAAATGCAAAATTTTCTTCCTTGACTCTAATTGAATCTTTGTTGTAAGTTTGCTTATTTAAATATGGTTTTTTCTCTTTTATTGAACGTGTGAAGATTACATAAGAACCGTCAGCACTTTCTTCGCGGTATTCACATTTACTCGAAATTAATTCGGTTTTGTTTGAAGCTAAAATCTGACCTTCAGGTTTACATTCATAAACCCAAGATTGTTTTAATTTTCCTTTTTTGTAGTATTCACTTCGTGTTAATTTGTTGTCTTCATTAAAAGTGTAACGCATTTCGAATTTTTTTCCTTTATGAAGTAATTTAGCGTTTATTAAATTTTTATTCGAATACGTGTTTTCGGTTCGAGAAACAAGTTTTCCTTTTTTAAAACGTTCATCTAAAACAACTTTTCCATTTTCATATGTCTTTTTGAATTCTTCTGTTTTTCCTTTTCTGTTAGTAAATCTTGCTGTTTCAATGGTATCGTTCAAATACGTACTTTGACGTTCAAATTTTGGATATTTTGAACTTACCAACTTTCCAGAACTATTGAAGGTTAATTTCCCAGAACTAACTCTTCCTTTTTTATCTGTCATTTTACTTGAAATTTCACTAATTTCAAGATTTTTTCGCTTTTTAGGATTTAAAAAACCTTCATTTTCTTGTTGATAATCTTCATCCCAAAATTTCCAATAACTTTGATTGTTATTTCCATTTTTTAACTGATAAATTGCTCCACCGTAAAATTGAGCAAAGCTTGTAGTACTAATCGTTAAAATTAAAGCACAAAGAAAGATGTTTTTCATTTTCATAAGTTACGTTTTTAAGTTTCTGAAAAGAATAAGTAAAAAAAGTAATTTTGGTTACATAAATTTAGCATAAAAAGCGAAAAATCAAAGTTTAGATTATTCAATTTCAGAATTAAAATTACTATTTTAGCACTATGAAATTAAAAGCTGCAAAAGACCCTGGTTTGGGCTCGAAATACAAAAAACCTGTTACAAGAATTTTAAATGAAGATGGCTCTTACAATATCAAACGAGTTGGAGGAATCTCAAAGTTCAAAGATTTCTATAAACATTTGTTAGAGGCTTCATGGGGAAAATTTTTGTTGCTCATTACATTGTTTTATTTAATTCTAAATTTCATTTTCACTTTTCTTTTTCTTGCAGTTGGAATCGAAGAATTGCAAGGAATTAACGAAACACAAAATGAATTTTTTGCAGTTTTCTTTTTTTCTGTTCAAACTTTAACAACAGTTGGTTATGGAGCCATGTCACCGATCGGTTTTGGTGCAAATGTTATCGCCATGATTGAAGCTTTTGTCGGAGTTTTGAGCTTTGCTCTTGCAACAGGATTATTGTATGGTCGATTTTCACGAGCGGAAACAAAAATTGCCTTTTCAAAAAACATCATCATTACGCCTTTTCAAGATGGAAAAGCTGTCATGTTTAAAATGGTGAATCAACGCAACAATGTGCTCTTAAACACAAGTGTAAATGTTATGTTAATCATGGATAAAGGTGGTTCGGAAGATCCATTCAACAAACTTTATTTCGATATAGAATTGGAAAATAATGAAGTGAATTTTTTTCCTCTAACTTGGACTTTAGTTCATAAGATTTCAGAAAACTCGCCTTTCAATGGAATTGGAGTAAAGGAACTTATTGAACGAAATGCTGAAATTGTCATTTTAGTAAAAACTTTTGATGAAACCTATTCACAATCACTTTTAAGAAAGCATTCCTATGCACAAGAACAGTGGAAAGAAAACGTAAAATTTGCAACGAACTTCACAACTAACGATAAAGGAGAAGTGGAATTGTTTGTGAATCAGATTGATGAGTTAATTGAAATTTGATGAAAAAGAATAACTTAATAGACATTTTAAAAGTAGATTATTTTTTAATCATATCATATTTACTGACATGGACTTTTATATTGATTTCATATAAGAATTCTTATGTAGAAATGAAAACAATCAATCAATTAATTCAATTTGCATCATTTTTAGTGCCTATTATTCTTTTTATCACCTATTTTAAAAGATTAAGAGTTTTAAAAGTTTTTTTGATTTGGTTGGCAATTGCTCTATTACAAATTGTAGTTTTATTTCCTTTCAAAAATCTTGTAGAATTTAAGGCAGAAAGAGGTAGTTATTTAGATTCGATTTTTAATCTTTTAATTATGTTAGTTATGCTTTTTGTTTTTAGGACGATTTATTTTTTTTGTTTTAAACAAGAACTTATAATAATTACAAGATTTATTGATAGAGAGCGAGAAGTAAATGCAGTTGATTATATATTTACAATGTTAGGATTAATAATTTTGTCAATAATTTGTCCGATTGTATTTAACGGATTAAGCTTTTTTTAACTCAAAATTATAAATCCCAAACCTTTCTTTCTCACGCAAGTTTATTATCTTTGCATAAATGACAAAAAATCCGATAGACACAACTATAGAACTTCCAGTAATGGAACAGTTTTACACCATTCAAGGCGAAGGTAATCACAGTGGAAAGGCCGCTTATTTTGTTCGGATTGCTGGTTGTGATGTGGGTTGTGTTTGGTGTGATGTGAAAGAAAGTTGGGATGCTAGTCAGCACGAAATTTTGAAAATTGCAGATATTATTTCTGAAATTGAAAAAGAAAAGGCTGAGTTTGTTGTGATAACAGGCGGTGAACCTGCAATGTATGATTTGACAGAATTCACCAAACAATTAAAAGCCAAAAAATTAGAAATTGCAATCGAAACTTCGGGTTGTTATCCCTTGAAAGGTGAAATCGATTGGTATTGTTTTTCTCCTAAAAAGTTTAAAAGTCCAGTTGAAGAAGCTTATGAAAAAGCAAATGAATTGAAGGTTGTTATTTCTCATCCATCTGATTTTCAATGGGCTGAGGAACATGCTTTAAAGCTAAATAAATCAGCAAAAAAATATTTACAAACAGAATGGTCAAAACAGGAACGGTTTTTGCCAATGATAATTGATTATGTAAAGAAAAACCCTTCTTGGAAAATTTCCTTACAGACACATAAATACATGAACATACCCTAGATTTGATTTTAAAATTCGACTTCATCGTTACTTTTGGAAGTAAATTTATCATTTACGAAATGTAAACTCAAAATTTCCTTCTATCAAAAGTGCCTCGAATTCAAAATTTAAAATAAACTCTAGAAATTAATTTAGAAACTATATGAAATACATTTTCTTCAAAATTACATTAATTTTAGTTCTCGTTTTTGGAACTATTTCCTGTGGTACGGCTCAGCAAGGCTATTCTACAAAAAACAA
>JAZKEO010000036.1:0-18585 GCA_040386975.1 Bacteroidota bacterium
AAATGACTTTTTTATTTTTTAAATTGCTCGAGGAAAAAGGAATCTTTTTAATAGAATTTCCTGAATAATCAATGTTGAAAATTTCATTCTCAACTAAATTTACCAAACAAATTTTATCGAGCATTCCATAACTTGAACAGAGAATTGGTTTTGCTCTAACATTTAAATACCATCCAATTTTTTCGACAATTTTATAATGAATACCTAATTTCACAACATCCCCGTCCCAAATTCCAGCTTCAATAATATTTTGCACTTCAGATGCCATGAAGTAATACATTCCAATAATTTCATTGTATTCGCTTCTAGCGACTTTATATGCTACCTTGTCAAAAATTGTACAAACTGCAGAATCAGAAACTTCCTGTGTTGATTTAGTTAAATTGTAAAGTTGATTGTGCTGTGTAATTTTTTCATAAAAAATGGATTTTTCAGTTTTGGCCACTAATGTTTTTAAGTTTGTGTCAAACATTTTTTTAGAAATAGTAGAAACATATTTTAACGAATCAGCAAACCAAATTTGGTAAGCAGAATCTTTTGATAAAATATGTGTATTCCCCAAACAATCTAAAAATAATTCTTCAGGATGAAAATTTAAAAGTATTTCTTTTGAACTGCTTTCAGTTTTAATTTCTAAAAAATAATTGTTTTTTATTGATTTAATAAAGACAAAGGTGTTTTCTTTTGGGTAAAATAAATAATCCAGAATGTTTTCATTCTTTTCTCCAGCCATTTTTTTGTACTTTTCCGAAGTAATTGTGACTTCGTCAAGCTCTTGAAAAATTCTTTTTAATTCAACAACATGAAATAGTTCTTCATTTTCTACTTTTGGAACGACAAAATTTTCACCTTTAAATTGATGACAATTTATTGTTATTGTGTCGTTAAATTTTACTTTCAAAAGAAAATAGTTCTCCTTTAATTCTGGGGAAATTTCAATTTTATTTTTGTAAATTTTACAATTTTCAAGAAAAACTCCTTTTTCATCAATAACAGTAATTTTAAGTGATTGAGAAAATAAATTACCATTAAAGAAAACAATTAAGAAAATTAAAAAACATTTCATGAGCTGAATGTTATAATTCATTTAAAACGCTAATCAATAACCAAAACAATGGTTTTTTGAAGTGCAATTGAATTTGGAATGGTAATTCTTTCCTTTGTTTCACTTTCAAGATGAATAAAGAAAAAAGAAACATTAATTAATTTTCCTTCTACATGAAAATCTTTGTCAACAATTTTTATTTGGTCTCCTAGTTTTATTGGATGACTAAAAAAGATAATAATTCCAGAAGTTATATTAGATAAGATTGACCATTGGGCAAAAAAACCAATTCCTAAAACGGTAATTATAGAAGTAAAAAACAAGAAAAGTTCCTTTTTATCAACTCCCCAAATTGTAACAATAAAAATAACCGCAAGAATAAAAAATATGATGTTTGTAACATTTACAACCATTCTTCTACGCTCAATAGCAACTCCGAACTTTATTGATAATCTTTTTATTGCACGTTTGACAAAAAATCGGGTCAATAACCAACAAACAATTACAATGCATGTAAAATAGATTTGATGTTCATTTGTTTTAAAAATTTCAAACATAATACGTTCAATTAGGTAAGTTACGAATGTACAAAAAATTTCAATCTAAAATTGGAATAAGTTCTTCAAGTGAGTTAATGATTCTAAAAGCTTGCGATTTATGTCGTTTTTCAGGATCAAACAAAACAGCTTCCATCCCAACTTGATTTGCACCTAAAATATCGACTTTTAAATCGTCCCCAATCATCATACTTTCAGTAGCTTTTGCTCCTGCAAGTTCTAATGCGTGTTCAAAAATACGTTTGTCAGGCTTATTAAATCCGATGTGTTCGGAGCAAACAATAATATCAAAAAATGGTTCTAGTTTTGATTCTTTCAGTTTAATGTATTGTACTTCAACAAAACCATTTGTGATGATGTGCATTTTAAAACCTAATTCAAATAGATGTGTCAAGGTTTCAATCGCTTTGGGAAACAATTGCGTTTGTTTTGGGGATAAATCTATGTAAGCTTGACTGATTTTTTCTGCTAATTCCTCGTTGTGAATTTCATGATATTGTAGCGTTGTTAAAAATCTAGCATCACGTAATTCTTCTTTTGTAATCTTTTTTTTACCGTATTTCTGCCACAAATCATTGTTAATTCTCAAATAAGTATGATGAAAATGATTGAAATGTTCAATATGATTTTCCAATTCATACTCCTTGAAAATTTCTTGCAAAGCTTTTTTTGAATTCGCCTCAAAATCCCACAAAGTACGGTCTAGATCAAAGAAAAGGTGTTTTATGTTGGACATTTTTTAGTTATGAGTTTGTAGTTAGGAATTAGTAGTTTTATATTTAAAAAAACCAAGCAATTCCGTAAGCCAAACCTGTCGTAATTAAGCCATTAACAATCATTCCTAAAATGATTAAAGGAAAGGTTTTTTTCTCTTTTCCATAAAATTTTGCAGTGATGATTGAGCCAAGGGGAACTGATAAAAACAAAGGAGCATACATCGAAACAATGTAAATCCCAAAACGATGTTTTAATCGAACAATAAATTTATTTGCTTTTGTAAATTTCTTTTTTGCTTTGTACTCAATTCCTTTCTCTTGAGCTTCTTTTATCATTCTAACTCTTTTCTCATGGGCCTTTTTCATGAGAATTTCACTTGCGTAATAAAAGATCGCAGCACTAAAAATTGCTCCTGATAAACAGGATAAATAAGTTTCAATGAAAGTTAATTTTGCCGCTGGACCACCAAAAGGCGTGAACAAAAACTTTATAGTTGAAAGTAAAAAAAAGGTAATATAAAGTCCGAAGTTCATGCGTTTAATTTAATGAATTATATTTTTCAATTGATTTATAAAATTAACTACAAAATCGGATTTTCTAAATTAAATTTTGTTAAAACTTTTCACCATAGGCTAAATCACCGGCATCGCCTAGACCTGGAACAATATAAGATTGCGCAGTCAATTCAATATCAATTGCACCAACAAATATTTTTACTGTATCTGGTAAATGTTTGCGTAAATAACTAATCGCTTCTGGAGCAGCAATTGCCGCAGCAATGATTATTTGTGAAGGTTTTCCTTGTTTCAATAGAGCTTTGTAAACCATCACCATTGAACCGCCTGTTGCAAGCATTGGATCGGATATAATAACAATTTTATTGTCAATTTTAGGAGCAGCCATGTATTCGACAAAAATCTCAAAATCTTCAGCTGTTGTATGTTTTCTATAAGCAGAAACAAAAGCATTTTCAGCTCTGTCGAAATAATTAAGCAAACCGATGTGCATAGGCAAACCAGCTCTTAAAATTGATGCAATAACAGGTTGGTTTTCTAACTTGTTTACAGTCGTTTGACCTAAAGGTGTTGTAATGGTTTCTTCACGATATGGCAAAATTTTTGAAATTTCATATGCCATTATTTCTGAAATTCGTTCCAAATTTCGTCTAAAACGCATGGAATCTTTTTGAATTTTAACGTCTCTTAATTCTGCTAAAAATGTTCCAAAAATGGAATTCGTTTTGTTTAATTCGTGAATCATCTGAAAAGGTTTTTACAAATTTAAACCTTTTTATGAGATTTGAAAATAAAATTTAGTTTTACTTTTATTCAAGCTAAATAGCGAACTAAAATTTGCAAAATAAAAGTCTGATTTTCAAAAACATAACTGTTTACAAATTCTCTAAAATCTTAAAGAAAATATCTCTTTTAGCTGGAGAAATTGGCACTTCAGAACCATCTTTCATAATAACAGTTCCACCATTTGCTTTGTCGTAACGATCGACATAATCCAAATTCACCAAATGCGATTGTTGTACACGTAAGAAATTATGTCCTGTTAATAAAGTTTCGTAATCTTTTAATGTTTTTGAAACCAAAATTTTCTTGTGGTCATGTAAATAAAAAGAAGTATAATTTCTATCCGCTTCACAACGAATAATTTTATCCAAATCAATTACGTGAACACTTTCTTGTGTTTTTAAAACCAATCTTCTTTTTTGTGAAGGTTGAATATTTTGTTGTAAAGCATCAAATTGTGATTCTTCACGTTTGTGGTCGATACTTTCAATAGCTTTTTCAATCGATTTTTTTAATTCTTCAGGATCAATTGGTTTTAAAATATAATCTAAAGCACTAAATTTTATCGCTTTAATGGCAAATTCCTCGTGAGCAGTGATGAAAATTACCTCAAAATTCTTTACAGGAATCATTTTTAACATATCAAAACCTGTTCCGTCAGGCATTTGAATATCTAAAAAAACAATATCAGGTTGAATTTCCTCGATAGCTCTTAAACCAGACATCACATTTTCCCCAATAGGAAATGTTTCAATGCCCAAATTAAAAGACTCAATTAACTTTGCAATTAATTCTCGGGTTCTTTTTTCATCGTCTATAATAACTGCTTTCATGAGTTTAAAGTTTGAAATAAGTGAATAGCAGACTTTTTATCTAAAAATCTTTTTCGTAAAAGTAAAAGTAATAATTAAATTTGATTTTCAACACGATATGGAATAGAAATTAAAACTTTTGTTCCAGTTCCCTCTTCTTTGTTATAATCTTCAATTTGCATAAAACCATCAGAACGGTATTTTTTATTTAAATTATCAATTCTTTCCTTGGTGATTTTCATGGCCATACTTTTGTGCTCTTTACTTTTCTTATTCATCTCTGAGCCTTTGCGACCAATTCCATTGTCTTCAACGGTAATTCTGAGCATATTTTCATGTTTGAAAAAATGAATATTAATGAATCCATCTTCTTTTAAATGTAAGCGACCATGCTCAATTGCATTCTCAATAAAAGGTTGTGTAATCATTGGCGGGATTATATTTTCTTCATCATATAAAATCTCATCAACCAAAATGGAGTATTCAAAACGATCTTCAAAACGCATTTTTTGAATGTTCAAATACTTATCTAAAATCTCAAATTCTGTTTTTATTGGAATGGATTCTTTAGAAGAGTTTTCAAGAATCAAACGCATCAATTTTGAGAAGTTTACTAGAAATTTAGATGAATTTTTCGTATCATTATCATAAATGTAACTTTGAATTACCGACATGGCATTAAAGACAAAGTGCGGGTTCATCTGTGCACGAAGTAAAGTTTGATTCATTTCAGCTTGCTGTTGCTGAGATTTGATCTTTGTTTGATTCCAACGATAAAAACCAATAATTCCAGCTAACATCATCAATATGACAAAACCAATGATAATATACGTTTGTAGGTTGGTTTTCAACTCAGAGTTTTCAAGTAAAGAAGTATTCAAAGCGATTTTTTGTCTTTGCCTTTCAATCGAATCTGATTTCAAAATATTATCTCTTTCACGTTCTTCTGAACGATACGTTTCACTCAATTCAGCAATTTCTTTAGTTGATTCTAATGTTTTTGCACTATCTGAATAATCGGCATACATTTTTAAGTATTTGTAAGCTAAAACCTGATTTCCTGTTTTAAAATAAACGTCTGAAATTGTTTGATAGGTAGGGTAAACCGAACCTTGGTATCCAAATTGTGAACGAATCTGTACGGAACGATTCAAGTAATTTAAAGCATTTTCATATTTTCCTTGTTTTTCAAAAACGTAACCCACATTGTGGTAAACAGTAGCGATTTTTTCTTTGTTTGAACTTGACTCAAAATATACCAAAGCTTTATTGTAGTTGCTTAAAGCTTTAGTGAAATCTTTTTGCTCGCGAAAGATATCTCCAATTGTGTTGTGAGCATTTCCCAAACCTTCATAATCATTGTATGGCTGTAATAATTTTAAGGCTTTTCGTTCATAGTCAAGAGCCTTTATGTAATCTTTTTTGTTTTTATATACTACACCAAGATTTATTTGAGCAAGGGCGACAGTTCGTTTGTCTTTAATTCTTGAGGCGTTTTCAATTGCAAGTAAAAAATGAAATTCCGCTTCTTTGTAATTTTGAATTGTAAGCTGAGCTTCACCAATGTTAATAGAATACCTAGCGATTTTCACATAATCGGCTTCCTCATTTGCTAATTTTAAAGCACTTATGTTCTTTGCTGCACTTAACTCAATTTGTCCAAAATAATTAAAAATTGTTGCTTGATTGTTAAATGATTCTGCCAGTACTCTTCTGTTTGCAGAGCGTCGAGCAAATTGAATACATTCTAAGGTGAAATAATTGGCTGAATCTTTTTGATTTTTAAGCATATAAATTTGTGATAATAACTTATATGTTTCGGAAATTTCTTTGTTGTTTCTTAATTTTTTGGATAATTTCAAGGCACTTTTCAATGCCGAATTTGCCTCATCCATTTCACGATGATACAAATGATATTCTGCCAAACGTTGATGCAAATCAACTTTTATTTCCCTTGTAGGCTGTTGACTTAGAAAACTTTGTAATTCTAAAACTTTAGAAAAATATAATTCTTTATCTCCGTTAGATAAATCGACTTCTGCATCAAAAACTTGAGATAAATAACGAGCAGAATCACTTGAACTATAACTCAACGTTAACAGTGTTTTACGAATTGAATCAGCTTTTTGATAATTATTAAGCTGATAAAATTTCGATAGATTATATAATTTCCAAAAACGAGCGTCTGGATTTTGTTCTGAGCTGTATTCTCTAATAAGTTTTTTTTCGGTATTCGATTGAGAAAATAAATGACTATTACATAGTATTATAAGTACTAAAACGTTAAAAAATTTTGGCATAAATATCTCTTTCAATGTCATAAGTGCTACGAATTTACGGTAATTTTATCTTATCTTTGTCTTTTTTATATAATTTTTCAAAAATGGAGTATAATTTCCAAGAAATAGAACAAAAGTGGCGAAAATTTTGGGCTGATAATCAAACGTTTAAGGCTAAAGATGCTTCAGACAAAGAAAAATATTATGTTTTAGATATGTTTCCTTATCCTTCAGGAGCTGGTTTACATGTTGGTCACCCACTTGGTTACATTGCATCGGATATTTATGCTCGTTACAAACGTTTGAAAGGTTTTAATGTCTTACATCCAATGGGTTATGACTCATTTGGTTTGCCTGCTGAGCAATATGCCATTCAAACTGGACAACATCCAGATACAACAACAAAAGAAAATATTTTACGTTACCGCGATCAATTAGATCAAATTGGTTTTTCTTTCGATTGGTCAAGAGAAGTGAGAACTTCAGATGCTTCCTATTATAAATGGACACAATGGATTTTTATTCAATTGTTTGAATCTTGGTACAACAATAAAACCCAAAAAGCTGAAGCTATTTCCGAATTAATTTCTCATTTTGAAAAAGAAGGAAATGCAAATATTGAAGCTTGTTCAGATTGCGAAAAATCATTTTCAGCTGAAGATTGGAAGCAATTTTCAGAAGCAGAAAAAGAAACCATCTTACAAGAATACCGCTTGGCTTTTTTAGCTGATTCATGGGTGAATTGGTGCCCAGCTTTGGGAACTGTTTTAGCGAATGACGAAGTGATAAATGGTGTTTCAGAACGTGGTGGACATCCAGTTGAACAAAAATTGATGCGTCAATGGTCGATGCGAATTAAGGCGTATGCGGAACGTTTGATAACAGGTTTAGAAAAAGTCGATTGGACAGAATCAATCAAAGATATTCAACGCAATTGGATTGGAAAATCAGTTGGGTGCTCACTTGAATTTAAAGTGGACGCTTCGACAGGCTCAGCGAACCACAAGATTGAAGTCTTCACGACTCGACCTGATACCGTTTTCGGAGTAACATTTTTAGTCTTAGCTCCAGAACATCCTTTGGTTGCCGAATTGACAACTGCCGACAAAAAAGAAGCAGTTGAAAAATACATCAAAGCATCTTCTTTAAAAACAGAACGTGACAGACAAGCAAATGTAAAAAACATTTCGGGAGAATTTATTGGTTCGTATGCCATACATCCCTTTACGGGCGAAAAAGTTGCCTTATGGATTGGCGATTATGTTTTGGCTTCTTACGGAACAGGAGCTGTTATGGCGGTTCCATGTGGAGATCAACGTGATTGGGATTTTGCAAAACACTTTGACATTGAAATAAAAAACATTTTTGAAAACATCGATATTTCTGAGCAAGCTTACAGTGAAAAAGTAGGAAAAATTGCTGATTCAGACTTTTTATCTGGTTTAGAAATCAAGGAAGCAACAAAAAAAGCGATTGAAAAAATTGAATCTCTAAATATCGGAAAAGGAAAAACAAATTACCGTTTGCGTGATGCTGTTTTTTCCCGTCAACGCTATTGGGGTGAACCATTTCCAGTTTATTACCAAAATGGTTTACCAAAAATGATTGATGCGAAACATTTGCCAATCGTTTTGCCAGAAGTGAAAAATTATTTGCCAACTCCAGATGGTCAACCACCTTTGGGAAATGCTAAAGAATGGGCTTGGAACAATGTAGAATCTAGAATTGAGAATGTAGAATTGATTGATAACCAAACTATTTTCCCTTTGGAATTAAACACCATGCCTGGTTGGGCTGGAAGTTCTTGGTACTTTTTGCGTTACATGGATAGTCAGAACGAAAACGAATTTGTAAGCAAAAAACAAGTTGATTACTGGAAAAATGTTGATTTATATGTAGGTGGTTCAGAACACGGAACAGGACATTTATTGTATTCGCGTTTTTGGACAAAATTCTTATTTGACAAAGGTTTTATCGGTTTCGATGAACCTTTCAAAAAAATGATTAATCAAGGGATGATTTTGGGGAGAAGTAGTTTGGCTTATAGATTAAATTATGCTTTAATAGATCATAGTACTCCTGAAAAAACCACTTTTGATGGAATAAGTGGTCCTACTGTTTTTATAACTAAGACTTATTATGATCAATGTAAACCCAATATCATAAATGCTGAAATCCATAAGAATAAAGCATTAATTAAAAAATTTGAAATTTTACTTGAAAAATCAGGTGTATATTATAATGATTACATGATTGATTCTATTTCAGAAATCCATTTAGATATTTCTCTTATAGACAATGATATTCTGAATATCGAAGCTTTCAAAAATTGGCGAGAAGATTACAAAGATGCTGAGTTTATTTTAGAAGAGGATGGAACATTTATTTGTGGTTCTTTGATTGAAAAAATGTCAAAATCGCTTTACAACGTTCAAACTCCAGATGAATTAGTAACAAAATTTGGTGCTGACACTTTGCGCATGTACGAAATGTTTTTGGGACCTTTGGAGCAAGCAAAACCATGGGATACAAAAGGAATTAACGGTGTTTCAAACTTCTTGAGAAAATTGTGGCGTTTGTTTAACTTTGACGAGCAAGGAAATGCTCAGCTAAATCAAGGAGAAGTTTCCAAAGATAATTTAAAAACTTTGCACAAATGTATTCAGAAAGTAACCGACGATTTGAATCGTTTTTCGTTCAATACAGGTGTTTCCAACTTCATGATTTGTGTGAATGAATTGACGGAACAAAAATGTGCAAGTAAAGAAATTTTAGAACAATTAGTAATTCTTATTTCACCTTACGCTCCACACATTGCGGAAGAATTATGGGTGAAGTTAGGTAATGAAGCTGGAACAATTTCTTATGCTCAATTTCCATCTTTTAATCCTGAATACTTGGTTTCAGATGCGTTTTCTTATCCAATTTCTTTCAATGGAAAAGTGCGATTTAATATCGAATTCCCAGTTGGAATGGATAGCAAGGAAATTGAATCACAAGTTTTGGCTCACGAAAACACTGCAAAATACTTGGAAGGAAAAACACCTAAAAAGATGATTGTTGTGCCTGGAAGGATTGTTAATGTGGTTGTTTAGACTTTTTAGAAATATTATTTCGTTAAAAAGTAGTTAAATTTGGCACTAATTTTGAAAAGTAACGTCTATAAACTATAAATTCGTAAAATAAATATAAAGTTATGAAATCAATTTTGTTTTTTTTAATAGTAACACTAAGCTTATCAGCTTTTTCACAAAAGATTAAATTTAAGATAAATAATCAAAAAGATACAACTGTTTTTTTGGTTAAATATTATGGAAAAGGTATGTATTATGCCGATACTGCAGTCATGAAAAATGGTATAGCAGAGTTTAATACTTCTATCAAAGGGAAGGAACAAAAACCAGGTGTTTTCGCTTTGTTTTTGCCAGGACAAAAATTTTTTGACTTCATTTACAACAACGAAGAAATAAACATTGAAGCTTCAAATCCTGATTTAATAAGTTCAATGGTGGTTAAAAAATCTGAAGAAAATAAGGTTTTTAGCGAGTATATGAAATTCATTTTGAAGCAACGAAAAGAAGCAGGAGATTTAGTTAAAAAACGTGAAGCATTTAAAAAAGAGGATGCTGAATACAAAAAAATATCAGATGAAGTTGATGTAATTAATAAATCAGTCACAACTTATCAAAATGATTTAATTAAAACCCATGCAACAAAATTGGTTTCCAAAATTGTAAAAATGACTGTTGAAATTACAATTCCTGAAGCTCCACGAAACGAAAAAGGAGTATTACTTGATTCTTCTTTTACTTACAGATATTACCGCGATCATTATTTTGACAACATCGATTTGAAAGATGATCGATTGTTGAATACACAAATTTTCCACGGTAAAATGGAAGAATTTTTCGGCAAAAGAATGTTAATTCAACACCCTGATACAATTATCAAATACGGTTATTGGTTTATTGACCAATTGGATCCAAAGTCGGAATTATTCAAATATTGCTTGACTCACATCACTTCAACTTCTGAAAAGTCAAATATCATGGGAATGGATAAAGTTTTCGTGAGAATGGGGCAACGTTATTACTGTACAAAAAACGCAGAAGGAAAATCTCCAGCTTATTGGATTCCTGAAGATAAAATGGTAGAATTGTGTGAAAAAGTGGAGACACAGAAAAATCTTGTTCAAGGTGTAATTCCTCCAAATGTTTCGCTTAGAGATACAACAGATGTAAATTGGAGAGATTTTTATAGTATTAAAAGTGATTACACCATTTTGTTTTTTTGGGATCCAGACTGTGGACATTGTAAAACATCAACTCCAAAGTTACAAAGATTATATGCCGAGAAATTAAAAGCACGTAATGTGGAAGTTTTTGCTGTAGCTAAAGCAATTGGTGAAGATTTTGGGAAATGGAAAAAATTCATCAAAGACAATAAATTAAGCTTTATTAATGTTGGATTGACAGATAAACTATACAACGATGCTCAAAAAGATGCACGTCAGTTTATCCCAAAATACACAACAATTCAAGCGTTGAATTACCAAGAAACTTTTGATATTTTCACAACACCACGCGTTTTTGTTTTGGATAAGGATAAAAAAATCATTGCAAAACAACTTTCGATTTCCCAATTGGAAGATTTCATGGATAGACTTCAAAATGTGAAAGCTCCTAAAATTATAGAGCCTGATCCAGAAGATAAAGAATCAGAAAAACATTAATTTAGGACATAAGAAATTAGACGATAGACATAAGACATTTACATTTAATAGTCTTATGTCTTATATCTAACAGCGACTTGCATTGAGCTTGTCGAAATGAGCGAGTCTTAAGTCTAATTATTTATGAGTAAAAAATCAATTTATATTTTAGGACTAATTACATTAATCGCTTTTCCAGCATTAGCAATGTTTGTTCTGTGGTTTTTTTCTTCCAAAAGTCCATGGGAAATATTAGAGTTTTCCAACATGAGGATTGATTTCATTTTATTAGGCTTGCTCTTTGGAATTCTTTACGCTTTTTTTAGTTTGTGGCTTTTCAACCGACCTTTTTTTGATAATGAAATGAATCAACAAAAGAGATTGATTTCATCTTTAAATTTATCTATTTTAGACAAATTATTTCTTTCTTTTTGTGCAGGTTTTGGTGAAGAAATATTGTTTCGAGCTGGAATGCAACATTACCTCGGAATTTGGTTTACAAGTATTCTTTTTATAGCAATTCATGGATATTTGAATCCAAAAAAACCAAGATTGGCACTTTACGGTATTTTTTTAATTCCTTTTATCATTGCACTTGGCTTTGCCTATCTCAAATTTGGTTTGTGGGCAATTATTTCAGCTCATTTTTCCTATGATTTCGTTTTGTTTCTATTTATAAAAAAAGAAAACTTGAAAGTGGAAGAATTTCTTGATGAACGAATAGAGGAGTAGTAATAACAAACATTCTCAAAAATCACAATCCAATCACACTTTTTTTCCTAACTTTGTCTTATGACAAACAATCCAATTGGTGTTTTTGATTCTGGTTATGGTGGTTTGACGATTCTAACAGAATTGAAAAATAAACTTCCAAAGCACGACTTTCTGTATTTGGGTGATAATGCACGAACTCCTTATGGAACACGTTCGTTTGAAGTGGTGTACGATTTCACGCTTCAAGCTGTTGAATATTTGTTTGCTCAAGGTTGTGAATTGGTGATTTTAGCTTGTAATACAGCTTCGGCAAAAGCTTTGAGAAGTATTCAACAAAATGTTTTACCACTGAAATATCCAGAAAAACGTGTTTTAGGAGTTATACGACCTACATCAGAAATCATTGGAAATTATTCTAAAACCCATAACATTGGAATTTTCGCAACCGAAGGAACTGTCAAATCCGAATCATATCTTATTGAAATTGAAAAGTTTTTCCCGGAGATTCATGTTTTGCAACACGCTTGTCCAATTTGGGTTCCTTTGATTGAAAATTCCTTGCATGAAAGTGACGGAGGAAAATGGTTTATAAAAAATGATTTAAATCTATTATTGTCGCAAAATCCAAAGATTGATACCATTTTATTGGCTTGTACACATTATCCATTGCTTTCAAAAATTATTGAAGAGAGTTTACCAGAAAACATAAAACTTATTTCTCAAGGACAAATAGTTGCCGAAAGTTTAGTCGATTACTTAAAACGTCATACAGAAATTGATGAGAAATGTTCTAAAAATGGAAAAATTGAATTCCTGACAACTGAGAACCATTTCGATTTCGACAAAAAAGCTTCTCAATTTTTCTCAGAAAAAATTGTTTCTAAAACAGTTAAGTTAGTTTAGTGTCAATTTTTTCACTCTTAACTCTTCACTTTTAGTTTTTCACTTTTCTTAGAGTTCAAAATCCTCCAAGTTATCCCCTCTCAAAAGGCGCATTCGTTTTCTTGCTTCAGCGGTGTACAAACTTCCTTTGTATTCAAACAGTATTTTTTTGTACATTTCGAGCGCTTTTTCTTTGTCAGAAAGATTGACTTCGTAAATTGTCCCTAGTTGAAACAAAGCATCATCGGCAAGAATATCTTGTGCATGGTATTTCAATAAATCATTTAAATACACAACAGCTTCGTTCCATTTTCCTTGTTGTTGCATAGCTTGAGCCTTGCGAAGTAGAATTTCGTCCGATAAACCGTGATAAGGAAATGCTTTGATAATGGTGTCATAAAGTTCGAATGCTTTGTCGTATTGATGTTGTTCTAATAGTAAATCAGCTTGAGCAAATTTACTCATCGCAGTAAAATTACTATCCAAACCGTAATTGTCAGTGATTAAAATCGAAAGTTTCATCGCATCGTTTGCAATCAATTTTGTTGTTGATTGTTTCAAAATATCTAATTGTGATTGAGCAAATTTAAAATCTCCATCGTAATAAAAAATACGAGCATTTTTGAATTTTGCTTCAAAACCAATCGGTTCAAATTTAAATTCTTTGTCAACTTGCATATAGAGAAGTGAAGATTCCCAAATATCATCTTGAATGACGTAAATATCTGCCAAAAGCATTTTTAATTCTGCCGTTTGCATACTTGTTAAACCAGCCAAAGCCAAGGTTTGTTTTAAAGTTTCAACAGCTTTTGGAGCATCGTTTCCATAAAAAGCCAAAATATGAGCATATTGTTTTACAATTTCAACCGAGCTTCTTGAAATCCCCAAACGAGTTAAAACTTGATTAAATTCATTTAAACTTTCTTGAATCTCTTCTTGTGAATAATTGCGTTGTTCACTTATTTCTACATAACGAGAATTGAGTAAAGCATATTCCGAAGGATAATAAAATTGTTTGTCTTCACCCAAACTGATAACATATTTGTAAGCCAAACGTGCTGCTTCGTAATTTTTGTTTTGCAGGCACATGTTCCCAATTTCCAAAACGCGATAACCGTCACCCATTTCTCTTTTGTCTAACGCTTGAGCTTGAATGATAGCTGAATTGAATTGTTTTTTCTGAATTAATAGCCAAATCAACATTTCCGAATAAACAAAATCGTTTGGTCTTTTTTGAATTTTCGTTAAGAGTTTCTCTTTTAACAAGTCAATTTCTTTATTTTCTTCCAAGGAAAAATCAATGTAACGCGACAAGGAATTTTGCACCAAGTCAATTGTTGATGAATTTGACTCCAATAAATTCAAATATTCTTCAATCATTTTGTCTGTTTCTTTGTTTAAAAGATACATTTCAGCAAATTGAATGTTTAAAGGGAAATCATTTTTTAACGTTTTTCGTGCTTTTGTTAAGGCTTCGAAAGCGAAATCATTTTTATTAGCTTGCCTTAGGGCTTGATAAAGTGGAATGATAGTATAAGATGATGGAGCAAATTCATCAATCAAATCTTTATACACCTTTAAAGATTCTTTCGGTTTTTCACTTTTTTCGTAAAAATCAGCCAAAATGATTGGATATTCAAAATCATCACGGTTGGCTGCAATTTGCTTTTTTAGTATTTTTTCAGCATCTTTATTATTAGAAGTGTTTACTAAACATTCATACAAACGTTTGAAATTAAATTTACTATTTTCTTTGGTGAAAACTTTCTGACAATAAGGCAAAGCTTTTTCAAACTCACCATTATTAAAATAAAATTGAGCCAATTGTGAATCCGTTCCTTCTTGTGAAAAAGAAAAAGTACTAAAAATAAGAATTAATATTACTATAATTTGTTTCATTTAATGTTTAAATTGTTAGCAAATGTAGCTAATTCTGAATGTAATCGATGGAATGTTTCCAATGATTCCTTTTGTGATTTTCTTATCTCGTCCAAAATCTGTTCCAATTTTTTCACTTTTTTTTCTTCAAACTGAATTGCTTCATCGTATTTAGATCGATCTCCAGCTTCTGTTTCAATGTCTTTTTTTAAATTCACTAAAGTAGTTTTTTCTTTTTCAACTTCTTTTACTAAGTGATTGTATTGTTTTATACTGAAATCAATCTTTTTTATCATAAAGGTATAATCATTTAGTTGATTTCCCAAATCTTTATTCAGCGTATCTGAATGATAATTTTGTTTTATTCGACTTTGAACTTCCTTTGAACGGTAAAGAATTTCAACAAAAGCATCATTATTTTGACTTTGAATGTTCTTTTGAATTTGTTGAATCGTCTTTTCTGATCGAACAATTTCATTTATTTGCTTTTTTTTCTTTAAATCCTGACAAGAAAAGAGCGATAAAAAAGGAATAAAGATTAAGAAAGACTTTAAAAACATGATTTTTGGATTATCTCTTTCAAAATTAATATAAATTGTCTAAACTCGAATAATTTTAATCTTATCAATGAAACTTTGGTTTTAATTTAAACTCTTGACCCGCATAGGAATAATTTGCGTTAAGAAAATACAAATTTTGGCTTTAAAAAGAAGAATCAGCTAAAGCTGATGAAGAACAAACGTTAGTGCAGTGATTAAATTAGTTTATAAGAGCAATTAAGTCAAGATGAAGTATTTTTAGCGAATGATTCCAAGCGGAGATTTTTTTGTTACTTTTTTTATGGTTGAAAAAAAGTAAAACGAAGATCTCATTTCAAACCACCAAGTACTTTCCTCGCTTGCTCACTATAAAAACCTCCTTCCAAAATAATTTCATTCAAACAATTCCGAGCTTCTTGAACGTCTTTAGTTGCAATATATGTTTTTGAAATATACCATGCAGCATCTTCATTGAAGTTTGTAAATTCATTAGACAAACATTTCTTGAAAAATTCCCTTGATTTTTGAAATTCACCTAAATTATAATAACATAAACCACCATAAAAATTTGCATTCAAATCTTGTGGATAAGCTTTTAGAATTTCTTCAAAACGGGTAATCGATTTTTTATATTTTCCAGCAGAAAATAATTCCATTGTCTTTGTAATGTAATTGATGTAAGAAATATCAACCGTTTTCCAGTCTTTTTCATTAATCTTTTTTACTTGATTTTGGTAAGCTGAGCCTGTCGAAGTTTCTAAATCAGCTGAAACTCCAGTTAAAATAATTTGTTCAACTTTAATACTTGGCTTGTTTCTATACTTTCGATAATCAACGGTTAGTAAATCCGCTATGTAAACTTCTTGTGCCTTATTTATTCTTTTTAATTGAGAACTTGATTTTTCTTCTGCAATATTATTTGACTCAATTTTCTCAAATGGAAGTGTGTTTATAGCAACGGAAGTATTATCTGTTTTGGCTTTAATTTCTTCTTCCTCCTTTTGTGAACTGAAATTTCGTTTGATTTCATTCGCTACAATTTGTTTCTTTTTGGCAATTGGTTTTAGTGATTTTATCTCAGCAGATAATTTTAAGTCTGTTTTTTCTAAATAAATTGAATCAGTTTTTTTATTCTCAGTTTTATTTGTCGATTGAACGTTAACTGAGCCTTTCAAATTATAGGTAGCTGAGCCTGTCGAAGCTAAGTCATAAATAAAATAAAAAGCCACAATTAATACACTTATATATATAGTGTATTTTAAAATGAAGTTTCCTTTCATTAAATATTTAGAATCCATGCTCTTCATTAAGGAGAATGAAGAATTGTTTTTCTTCCAGCCATTCAATGCATCTTTATCGAAATCGTCGTATTCAGAAGTAGAGATATCATCCGACTTTTGACTTTGACTGATATCTTTTCGGGATAAATTTGAATTTATATTTTGGTTTATATTTTTCATTTTGTAAAAACTTCGTTTTGTAGTAATATGTTTTGCAGGTTTCTTTTTCCATTCTGAATAAAACTTTTCACTTTTTTAAGTTCTATATTTAATAGAGTTGAAATTTCTTGATACGATTTGTCTTCCAAATAGAAAAGTTTAATGCAATTTCCTTGCTCATGTGACAATGTTAAAACTGCTTTTTCGAGTAAATCTAATTTTTCTTCTTTGCTTTCATGTTCTTCAACTTGTTCTTCTTGCAGTAAATCGCTCGAAACATAGAAATATTTATTTTTTCTATGAAACATCAAACATTCGTTTTTCACCAATTGATACAGCCAACTTTTAAAATGCGTGATTGAATGTTTGAAAATTTTATCAGCCAATTCTTCAAATATCTTAGAAGATAAATCTTGGGATTCAGCTTCGTCTTTCAAATATTTTAAACAGACCCCCATAACCAAATGACCATAACGCTCATAAATTACGCTAAACACAACTTGACTTTTTGACTCCTTAAAAATGTCAATAAGCTCATTGTCATTAAGTTTTCTATATTTTCGGACTTTAATTTGAAACATATCTACTATAAAGATGCAATTTTTAATTTAATTCCATAAATTAGCAGGAATTAATTTTAAGAAATATGAAAAGAATTGCGTTTTTAACATCAGGAGGAGATAGCCCAGGAATGAACGCCTGTATTCGTGCAATTGTGAAAGCGTGCCTTTTTCATGAAATAACACCTTATGCCATATCTAATGGATATAAAGGAATGATTGAAAATCAAATAGAAGAATTTAATTATTCTCATGTAAATAATATCATACAATTAGGAGGCACCATTATTGGAACTTCACGAAGTGAGAAGTTTAAAGAAAAAAAATACAGAGATGTTGCAATTTCTAATTTGAGGGATTTAAACATTGATGGCTTAATTGTTATTGGTGGAGATGGAACTTTTACCGGTGCAACTGTCCTTTCATCGGAAATGAATATCCCTATAATTGGAATCCCTGGAACAATTGACAATGATATTTATGGAACAGATCACACCATTGGCTTTGACACAGCATTAAATACAATCATTAGTGCCGTTGATAAAATTAGAGATACTGCTACAAGCCATCATAGGATTTTTTTTATTGAAGTTATGGGGAGACATTCAGGCTATTTGGCTTTAAACGCTGCGATAGCATCTGGTGCAGAATCCGTTCTTATTCCGGAGCATATTACAAACATTGAGGAATTGGCTAGGCAAATTAAAATTCAAAACAAAGGTGAAAGAAGTAGTATTGTAATTGTTGCTGAAGGCGATGATTCTGGAGGTTCACTAGAAATAATGAAAAAAGTTAAACCCTTTTTACCAGATTACGATTTTAAATCAACTGTCTTAGGACACATCCAAAGAGGAGGGAGTCCATCAGCTTTCGACAGGATTTTAGCAACAAAAATGGGGGTTTACGCTGTTGACCTATTAAAAAACAATAAAACAAAGCTTATGATCGGAGTAAAAGGGGATATTTTGCACACTATTTTAATTGAAAAAGGGATAAAGTTTAAAAATGACCCTTTAAATAGTGATAAGTTTGATTTATTAAAAAAAATGTTAACGACAAACTGATTGATAATTAGCAGTTTGAAATTTATATTAAATAATTATTAAAAAAAAGATTAGAAAGTGCTTGCATATTAAAAAAGACTGAGTACCTTT
>JAZKEO010000037.1:0-12328 GCA_040386975.1 Bacteroidota bacterium
TGGGTATCTTGGGTTATCAATAACCTGAATTAAAGGTGTTGTATTTAATAAGTTAACTCTTGCTAATTCTAAATTTTTAACTAATTCGGTTAAAATAGCAGTATTTGCCTGGATATCTACTTGTTTCTTAGCAGAAGGCACACGTTTAATATTAAAAGCGGGATTAAGTCCAACAATATTATCATTTGCTGCGGCTAAACCGGCTATTGAATTATATAATTCAATACGAATTGAGTCAGTTTGAATTTTTAAAACATCATAATTCAACTTAGCTTTTTTTGTTTTAGTCTCCGTATAAAACTTCGATACAACATCAATTAATTTTTCAGGAAAATATCTTGAGAATTTTTTACTTTTTGAAGTACAATTTATGTTTGTAATCGCAACTTTTGTACTTACATTTTTTATTTTCAAAATTTCATCTGTTACAATGATATATATTTCACTAAGAATACTATCTTGATAAAATGTAAATTTTTCTCTGTTTGAGTTAACTGGAAAATGAATTTTTTCTTTTAATAATTTTTCATCAAAAGATTCTTCAATTTCATATTTAATAAAAATTTCCTCAGCAAAAGTTATTTTTGATTTAGGAATAGTTTCAAGTAGGGTTGATTCTAACATTCTTTTTGAAACTAATAGCTCATTTAAGTTGTCCCCTTCAAAAACACTTTCTCCTACTACACCTCCGCCAAAGCCCATACTACTTGCTAAACCAGACAAGCCTCCCAATGATGGCATTCCTGAAGAATCCAAAACAAAAGATAACTTTGAAATATAGCTTGTTTTAGAATAAAGAGAAATAACAAGTCCAAGTGTAGCAAAACCAAAGCCAAAACAGCAAATAATTATCCATTTTTTCAATAAATAGAACCAAATATCTTTAACTAATTCAATCTTATCTGTAATTGTATTTTTGTCTAAACTCATTATTGCTTATTGTTTGAATAGATTTATAATTGCTACAGTCATTCCTCCAATACTAGCAAATACTCCTGAAATAGTAGCTATTTCAGTAACTGACATTTTATTAGGGTTTTTAACAACTAAACTTTCGTTAGGTACAATAATTTCGCAACCACGCTTTATTTTTGGATATTTTTTTATACCTAAAAACCTTTTAGTTGTTTTTGCCAAACCGTTAGAATTAATAACATAAACCTTACTTTTATTAGCTGTTTCAGAAAACCCACCTACAGATTTTATATAATACTTTAAATTTTTTCCATTATTGTAAGGTATTTCGGTTGATAAATAAACACTCCCAAATACTTTTACCGTTTCATCCAATTTCTTTACCACAATCTCATCTCCCGGATTTAAAACTATATTCTGACTTAATAAGGGGTTTTTGCTAATTCTTTTTAAATCTATTGGGATTTTTTGTTCTTGTTTCTCAATTTTTTCTGTCGTAATCCTATCTATCTTTCTTAAAACATAAACTGCCTCAACATTCGCATTTATCTTCAAGCCTCCTGCTCTATTTATAACATCCAAAACACGTTCATTTTTATTTATAATCGTGTAATTACCTGGAAATAAAACTTCTCCTAAAATCAAAACAGATTTTTGCGTTTCATAAACAGGCTTTTTCCTAATTTGTACAACATCAAATGGTTTCAAAAAAACATTCTTACTTTGATCTATTAATGCTGTGTCTATTTCAACTGTTGTTATTGTTGAATACTCTTTTTGATCTGTTATTTTTTCATCCTTAACAATAATACTGGAAACTTCTACAACTCTAGAAGAACCTTCTGTAAAACCACCTGCTAAAATAATCAAATCATAAAGTGACAGCTTTTCAAGGTATGGAAATTCACCAGGCTTTTTAATTTGTCCAAAAATACTTACATTGTGTTTAACTTTCATGTCAAAAATAGATGAAATAATTATTTCATCATTTTTCCTCAACAACAAATTATCAGAACCATTTAATATTTTATTTAAATCAACATCTTTTATCTCTTGGGTCAAATCATCCATTTCCCTAATTAATAAAGCTCTATTTTTAAACGCATCCTCTTTTAAACCATCTGCCTTTACTATTAAATCTTTTAAAGTCATTCCTTCAACTAAAGCATAATCATCAGGTCTAAAAATTGCTCCTTTTATAGAAACCTTATTCTCAAACCTATTTAGAATAGACGAAATAGTAAAAACATCTCCTGATTTAGGTATGTAATTTTTATATTCAGCCTCACTTAAATCAACAATTTTTAGTTCCTTTTCAGTATTATGGATTAACTTGATGTTAGCTTTATATGCTGCCTCATCAAAACCAGAACAATATTTCAACAAATCTAAAAATGTTTCATTTGGTAATAATTCAAAAACACCAGCAACTTTAACTTTTCCTTCAACTTTAACTCGATTTTCATAAACTGGAATTCGAATCAAATCATTTTCTTGTAAATTAATATTATCAGATTGATCTCCACTTGTTATAAATTTGTAAATATCTATTTTCTTTATGATTTTATTATTTCGAATCAATTCTATATTACGGTAAGAACCATTCCCTTCTGGACCACCGGCTATATGTAAAGCATTAAATACTGTTGATAAAGATGATACAGAAAAATTTCCCGATTTTTTTGCCCCGATTATTGTTATTCGTATCGTTTTTATTTTTGATAAAGACATAGAAACATTTGACTGACCTGAGGATATCGTACTATAAACCCTTGAACAAGCTTTCTTTATCTGAGTTTTAGCAGCTTCAAAAGTTAAACCATTTACATATACCTGTCCAACAACAGGAATAGTTACTTTACCTTCTTTTGACACAACCAAACTAGTCGTCATTTCCTGCATTCCATAAACAACTAATTGAATTTCATCACTTGGCCCCAAAATGTAATTTGCCGGAGTAACTAAATTTGAATTTGGTTCAAAATTCATTGCAGAATTAGTAAATATTTCTGAACCAAAAATAGAACTTGAAATATTTTTCACATAACCAGAATTTCTTTCATCAAGCTCTATTGGCTTTGAGCTATTTACACTCCCTTTATCAACAACAGAGGTGTTGATTTCTGGTGTTAGGTTTTGAAGTCGTGTTTTTAAAATTGAAAAGTCCGTTGGTGACATCCCATTAGTAATTGCCAATGTTTCAAATGTATCAAATGACATATTCTGCTTGTCAAGCTCATTTTTAATTTTAACAATATCTGAATTACTAAGATCATTTACTTTCACATTTCTTATATATTCAGGAGAAAGTGATTGTGCAGAAACATTTAAAGAGATTAAAAGTAATACAAAAAGAAAAAGAGTTCTTAAATTAGTCATTAAAAAGTTTATCATTATCAAATTATAATCAAAATTAAGAGGCAAAGTTACTGTTTTATATTATTATTGCAAAATTTCATAAGACAAAGCCCCGAAATACATAGACAAGAAAAAAACAAAAAACCCCTAAAGAAAATTTGAATTAAAATATATTGGATTATCACTTACTTCTTTTTCTATCCATTCAGGCAAACTAAACGCCTCATTTTCAGAGCTTAATTCAATCTCAGCTAAAATAAAGTTTTTTTGAGGCTGAATAAATTCATCAACCTCCCAAAGTTTGTCAAAAACAAGCACTTCATATCGATACTTTTCAATGAATTTATCACAAAAAAGTGAAAACATTTCCTCAACATCTTGCATAGGAACTTCATACTCATATTCACTTCTTGTAATTCCGAAAGTTGCGCTTTTTATTGTTAAAAAAGCTTTTTCATCTTTAATCCTTATTCGAACAACACCTTTTTCTGCTTTTGAAATATATCCTTGTTTAATATAAATTGGCTTTGGTTTTTCAACTGACTTCCACATTTCCTTATTCACCAAAAATTTACGCTCTATTTCCTTCATTCTTTCTTTTATTAAAATAAAAAATTAATTTCGTGAAATAAAACTAAGAAATGAATTTTATTCCAAGTAACGAACTTAATAAAAAAAAATGGGATAATCTTGTTTCTCAGCAAAACGGGAAGCCATTTTCTCATTCTTTTTACTTTGATGCAAATTCAAAATTTTGGGGAGCGTATGTTGACGAAAATTACACCAAAGGAATTGCTGTCTCATTCAACTTAATACTTGGAATCAAAATCATTTATCCTCCAATTTTTGGAAAATATTTTGAATTTTTAGGATTAAACAAATTCGAAACAGAAGAGCTTTTCAAGCAAATAAAAAAAGATTTTTTAGTCGGCGTTTTTAACTCTCTAGAGAAGTTCAAAGATGAAAATTCAACACATAGAAGATTTCAAGTTCTCGAACAAGATTACAAATTCAACACTTTAGCTAACAGAATGTTAAAAAAAGCAGAAGCAAACGAGTATAAGATTACTGACACTTCTTTCTGCAAAATTTTAGCAATAATTAAAAATGATTTACTCCCGAAAATTGAAAATTTAGAAAAAAACACTGCCAATAATTTGGAAAAACTTTTGACAAATCTAGATTCTGAAAATTTATTAATCTCAAAAGGTATCTACAGCCAAAATCAACTTTTAGGCGGATTACTTTTCTGTAAATCAAATCATGAAATATTATACATAACCGGAGTTTGTAAGGAATATCCAAGAAAAAATGGAGCTATGTACCTCTGCATGAACGAAGTTATTCAGCAACTTAAAGTCAATGAAGTATTAAACTTTGGAGGTTCAGAAATTGAAAGTATTCGCAGATTTTACTTAAACTTAGGCGGAGTTGACGCTTTTTACTATGAAACATCATGGGATAATTCACCTTTTTGGTTTAAACTAATTCGCTTTTTATCAAAAAAAATAAGAAAATAAGAAAATATTCTGCTTACATTTGCTTATGCAATTTTTCTCAAAAATCGATAAAAACAATTTTCCAAGATGGATTATCATTTTAGGTGACTTTTTTATCAGCATTTTTTCGCTCGGTATAGCCTATCTAATTCGCTTTGATTTAAAAGCTGACAAAACACTTATTAAAACTGAATGGGATATTTTATCTAAATCAATCTTGATTTACATCTTTGTTAAATTATTGATTTTCTATATTTTTAAAATACACAAAGGCTTAATTCGGCACACTTCCATGGAAGATATTCGCCGAATCTTTTTGGCTAATTTATCTGCCTCGATCCTTTTTTTAATTCTTGGTTTTGTACGAAACTCTTATTTTGATGGATATTATTTGTTTCCAAGTTCCGTTTTAATAATGGAGTTTTTCGTTTCCTTCTTTGTTTTATTAAGTTTTCGTTTTTCAATTAAATTTATTTACACGGAATCAAACAAAGAGAAAACTGTTGAAAAAGAAAATATTTTCATTTATGGTGCTGGGGTTTCAGGTTTGATTACTAAAAGAACAATTGAAAAAGACCAGCGTATTTCATACAACATTCTAGGTTTTATTGATGATAATTTAAAACTAAAAGGAAGTCGTTTGGAAGGTGTTACTATTTATCATTCTTCTCAACTTGAAAAATTAATAGCCGACTTTAATTCAGACAAATACAAAGTAGCAAAATTAATTGTTGCCATTCAAAAACCTGATGAAAAAAATCGTAAAAAAATAGTAGAAATTTGTTTTGATAACAACATTGATGTACAACAAATTCCAAGTACAAAAAGTTGGATTAATGGTGAGTTCTCAACAAAACAAATCGGGAAAATTAAAATTGAAGATTTATTAGGTAGAAATCCAATTCGTTTGAATGCCGACAAAATCAAACAAGAGCTTGAAAATGAAATTGTTTTGGTTACTGGTGCAGCTGGTTCAATTGGATCTGGTTTGGTAAAAGAAATTGCAACTTACAATCCTAAATTACTTATACTTTTAGATCAAGCTGAATCACCCCTGTATGATTTAGAGCACGAATTAAAATCAAATTTCACAAGTTTAAATTATGAAATCGTCATTGGAGATATTCGCGCGAAAGAAAGAATGAAACGTTTGTTTGAAGCTTACAATCCAAAGTATGTTTTTCATGCTGCAGCTTATAAGCATGTTCCTTTGATGGAGGACAATCCTTCGGAAGCAATCAACACAAATGTTAAAGGAACAATGAATTTAGTGGATTTGGCCGTTGAATTTGAGATTGAAAAATTTGTCATGATTTCAACTGATAAAGCTGTTAATCCAACAAATGTGATGGGAGCATCCAAACGCATTGCGGAAATGTATGCTCAACATAAAAATGCTTCAAATTCCAAAACAAAAATTATAACGACTCGTTTTGGAAATGTACTCGGTTCTAATGGATCCGTTATTCCACTTTTCAAAAAACAAATAGAACAAGGTGGTCCAATAACACTTACTGACGAAAAAATCACTCGTTTTTTTATGACTATTCCTGAAGCTTGTCAATTAGTTTTGGAAGCTGCAAATATGGGAAATGGAGGCGAAATTTTTGTCTTCGATATGGGAGAATCAGTTAAAATAATTGATTTGGCTAAAAAAATGATTCTTCTCAGTGGACTTGAATTAGGGAAAGATATTGAAATTAAAATTACGGGGTTACGTCCCGGAGAAAAGTTATACGAAGAACTTTTATCTGACGAAGAAAATACCATTCCAACCCATCATCCACAAATTTTAATTGCAAAAATGCGTGAGTCAAATGCTGATATTACTGAAAACATAAAAGAATTAATCGCTTTATTTGAAAGCCAAAACAACCATAAAATTGTTTCAAAAATGAAAGAGATTGTTCCAGAATACATTAGTAATAATTCTGAATTTTCCATTCTTGATAAATAACACGAAATGATTAAACCCTTAGAAATACAAATTCGTTTTTCAGATATTGATTTGATGGGACACGTAAATAATGCTGTTTATCTAAATTATTTTGAATCAGCTAGAATGCATTATTTAGTTTCACTTTTGGGAGCAGATTGGGATTGGAGAAAAAATGGAATTATTCTTAAAACAAATGAAATTGAATACATTTCTCCCGTTTTTTTGACAGATAAACCTTCTGTAAGTGTTTTCTTAGACGCAATCGGAACAAAAAGTTTTACTTTGGCATACGAATTGACGGTAAATGGTATTATAAAAACAAAAGGTAAATCTGTCTTGGTCTCGTTTGATGTTTACACAAGTAAACCTGTAGAATTGAACGATCTATTTAAGCTCGCATTAACAAAATTAACAAAAACGACATGAAAAACATTCTTTTAATTATAGCTTTAATCATCAGTTCATGCTACACTTTTTCTCAAATAAAAGGAAAACCTGAACAAAAAAAATGTAATGAAAAACAAGTAGCTCGAAAAGGACAACGTTTTGCGGATTTTGAATGTGGAAAACTTGCTGCAGTTGTAGATTGCAACGAAAAATTAGATTTCGATGAAGGAAATAATACCCTTTTTTCAAAAGGAACTGGAGAACCATTTTCTGGGACTTGTGAAACATGCCATAATAACGGGATTTTAGAACGAAAAGTTTCTTTTGTCAATGGTAAAGAAAATGGCACAGATACAACCTATTATGAAACTGGTTGCATAATGGTCGTTAGAAACCACATACAAGGTGTTCAAAATGGTAAATGGAATTTCTACCATGATACGATAGTTGAAATTCTTGCTTGGGAAATGAACTATTTCGCTGGTGAAAAACATGGAAAACAAATTTTTCTCACAAAAAAAGGTGATACAACATTATTTGAGAACTATCAAAATGGTTTACTTGAAGGTGTTAAGAAAAAATATTACGCAAACGGAAAAATAAAAACACAAACGACTTATAAAAAGGGTTTAATCGATGGTGAATTCATCAATTATAACATGGAAGGAATCGTTTTAGAAAAACTAAACTACAAGGAAGGCAAGAAAAATGGTGAATGCTCTTATTTCTATACCGATGGAAAACTTCTTAAAACCGAAAATTGGCTAATGGACGTGAAAAGTGGAGAGTTTAAAACTTTTTATCTTCATGGCCCACTGCAAAGTCTTGAAACTTGGAAAAAAGGTTCAGGCAAAGAAGAAGAATACTTTTCATTTGATGTTTATGAATGTCCAACAAAAGATGCTGCAAAAAAAGTTACTGATAAATTGAACAGTAAAATAAGTTCAAAGAAAATTATTGAAGAATTAGGTTCAACATTGAATATTAATTTATTTGAAGAACGTTTAATTCAACAAAATGACAAAGCGTATTTAAAAGGAAAAAAACTTATACGCGGAGTAAATGAAATTTATGAATACAAAAAGAAATTTTATGTCGTTTTAGGCCTTGACCGTCAAGTTGTATCCAAAAATGAAATACGTGAAGGAGTATTTGAGGAATATTTCCCTAATAAAAGGATGAAAAGATCAGCTATTTATAAAAATGACATTTTGATTGAAGAACATGTATTTGACGATTTCGGCAATGAAATAAGTACTTTCGGTGGTTCTGCAACTAAAAAGACTGAAGACGATAAACTTCCTGAATCAGGGAAGAAAAAACGTAAAAAGAAGTAAGACGAATCAGCAGAGGCTGATGAAGACCGAACGTTAGAGAAAGGATAATTGAATTTTTGAAAGGGTTGTTCAGCGCTCTTCTATTGAATAAAATGTATTTCTAAATTTAGTTTATAGTTAAAATTTGTAAGTTGATGATTCGAGATCAACATTAGAATAAAAATCTAAATTTTGCATTTTAAAACACTTTATGGTTTATCGAATGACTTGAATCTTAAATGAACGTGAACTTGAGTTAGCAAGTACTTGTAATTGATACATTCCTGGCGAAAATCGGGAAAGATCAATTTCATTTACTGAATCAAAACTTGTTACTAGACGACCAACATGATCAAAAACTAATAATTTACTTACTTTAGTTTCGTCTAGTCCAGATAAATGTATGGTTCCTTTTGTCGGATTAGGGTAAACAATTGTGTTTTCTGCAATTTCATTTGAAATACCTACCGATATATCATCGGAATAACTCCACTTGAATGCATAAATTCCGTAATTTGCACTTGATATGTTAAATACATCAATTTCATCTGGATTTAAATCAGCTGAATCAATGTAAGTTCCTGTACCATATAAGTTGTAATCGTCGTCAACAGCGATACTGTATCCGTAATCATCTTGAGTTGAACCAATTCTTTTTGCCCAAATAAAATTACCAGCAGAATCCAATTTACTAATAAAAGCATCATAATTTCCGGCAGAAACCAATCTATATACACTATCAACAGCTAAATCAGGATTAAAATCTACAGTATCTTTAAAGTAACCCGTTGTATAAATATTTCCTTGTTTATCCATTTCCATTCCAAAAGATTTATCTGTATCTGCTCCACCAAAAGATTTGGCCCAAATAAGATTTCCACTCGTATCCATTTTATTGACATAGATATCCCATGAATTGCCTGCATCTAGGTTAAAAGTGTTAGCACTCGGGTCAAAATCTGCTATTCCATAGAAATAGCCCGAAGTATAAATATTTCCTTGTAAATCTTGAGTTATGCTTGTTGCACAATCATCGGCGTTACCTCCAAAATTTTTCGCCCAAACTAAATTTCCGGACATATCTAATTTACAAACAAATGCGTCTGAACTTCCATCAGACACTAAATTCATTACATTGATAGGATCAGGGTCAAAATCTGCAGTTCCTCTAAACCATCCGCTCACATAAACATTACCTAATGGGTCGATAACAAGATCATATCCTTGATCAACAATAGAACTACTTGCCCCTCCCATCGCTTTGGCCCAAACGTAAATCCCATTTTGGTCTAATTTACAAACAAAAATATCTCCATTTCCATTAGAAGTTAAATTAGCAACCCCTAGTCCTGGATCAAAATCAACTGTTGTATTAAAATATCCTGTCAAATATACATTTCCGATTAAATCCACAGTTACATTAAAAGCCAAATCTAACCAGTTACCACCCATTGTCTTAGTCCATATGTAATTTCCATTTTCATCAAATTTTGTAATGTATATATCAATTGTACTAGCTGAAAATACGTCAGTACCTGTTCCTGAATCGAAATCAACCGTTGAAGCAAATCTACCTGTTACATAGACATTATCTTGATTGTCAATTGCCAAACCTAAAGCTTCATCCTGATCTCCTCCACCAATGTTTTTCGACCACAAATAATTACCTAAAGAATCGTATTTAACAATATAACCATTGCAATTATTACCAGAACTTAGTGTAACAGGATTTACACCATTTTCAATCGTGATGGAGTTAATATATGTTCCAACAACGTAAAGGTTTTTATCTTGATCAACTTGAATTGCCTTATAGTCACTATTTACATAACAAGGTAAATTAGATTCTGTGATATTTTTTGCCCATTTAAAAGATACTTGTTGTGCATTTACATATAAACCGGAAAACAATAACATGATACTTACCAATAAACTTTTCATAAATCTTATATTATTTTAGAATCACAAACATAGTATTTATTTCAATAATTCTCTTAGATTTCGAAAATTAAATATGCTTGGATTGATTCATCACCCATCTCCGTTATAGTTCCTTCTGACAAGTCAAATAAAATAATCATGCTCAAAAAAAACACTAAACCAATTGTCACTTCATCTTTTATTAGAATAAACTTATTTCTTGCTTGAATTTACACATTCTGAAATATAATCGTATTTTTGAAATCTTAAAAATTTAAAAATGTTTCAAAAAAGATTTATACTTGTTTATTTTATCGCCTTTGTTTTTTTATTATCTGCCTTTCAGGTAGATACAACCAAGGTTTTAAAATCAACAGAAAAAACGTACAAAACAAAATATTTGGTTGTTTTTGTAATTGACGGACCTAGATTTACCGAAACTTTTGGAGATACAAGTTATTCTCTTATTCCCAGAATGGGAAAAGAATTAAAAAAAGAAGGTGTTTTATTCACAAACTTCATGAATAACGGCGTAACACACACATGCCCTGGACATACAGCAATTACAACTGGGGTTTATCAGTCTATCACAAACGACGGAAAAGAACTTCCAAAACAACCCTCTTTTTTACAATATTATCTAAAAACAACAGGAACTGACAAAAGTGATTGTTGGGTAATTTCTAGTAAAGGTAAACTTCAAGTTTTGGCTAATACCAAAAATAAAAAGTGGAGAGATACGTTTCAGCCAAGCGCTTGGTGTGGCTTAAACGGTAACGGAAAAGATTATGTTGGGGATCCTGAAACTTGGAAAAAAATTGAAGAAGTATTCAAATGCGGTGCACCGAAATTAACTTTAATCAACTTACTCGAAGTGGATGTAAACGGCCATCAAAATGAGTGGGAAGGTTACAAAAAAGGGATTCAAAATTGTGATGAATATGTTTACAAATTTTGGAATATGATCCAAGCAAATCCAAAAATGAAAGACCAAACAGCTTTGTTGGTTACAAACGATCATGGTCGCCATTTAGATGGACACAAAAACGGATTTGTCAATCATGGAGATAAATGTATGGGCTGCAGGCACATTAGTTTATTGGCAATGGGTCCAGATTTCAAGAAAAATGTTGTTATCGATAAAGGTGGGGAATTAATTGACATCAGTAAAACAATTTCTGAAATGTTTCATTTTGATATGCCAACAACAAAAGGTCGTGTTTTAACAGAATTATTTGAAAATTAAGAGTTATGAAAAGAGTAACTGGAATTGGTGGAATATTATTCAAAAGTAAAAATCCATCAGAAACAAATGAATGGTACAAAACTCATTTAGGATTCAACACCACAGAATGGGGAACATCTTTCGAGTGGAAACAAGCTGACGATTCAGATAAAAAACATTCAACACAATGGTGTCCATTCAAAGAAACAACAAGTTATTTTGAGCCTTCTCAAAAAGATTTCATGGTGAATTACATCGTTGAAGATCTTGAAAAACTTCTTGTTGAACTAAAAAAGGAAGGTGTTACAATCTTAGACGAAATTGAAGATAGTGATTTTGGTAAATTTCTTCACATTATGGATAATGAAGGTAACAAAATTGAATTGTGGGAGCCAAAGGATGAGGCTTGAGTCAAACAGTTTTAATTACGTGTAATAATATTTGATTTCCTTAAATCAGATTTTAAGTCCGAATTTAAATCCACCCCATTTAGCAAGTTCTCCTTGCTTAAATTCTTTTGAGATAAATGATTGCCCAAATTCGAAATAGATTTTTCGAATCTGTAAAACTATGCCATAATTCTGCTGAAAAGTAATGCGGTTTATAGATTTTGAAGGAATGAAATAAGGACTATTTTCATTAAACAAACCTCCTTGGAGTGTTGCATCATAAGCTAATACATTAAACATGTTCTGATAATAGATGTAAAGTTTTAGTTTACCATTCATTTCAGAACTAAAAGGAGAATTAATAAGTCCAAAAGTTGTAT
>JAZKEO010000037.1:12338-31995 GCA_040386975.1 Bacteroidota bacterium
GGAATGAAAAAATTGTGGTTTCAACAAATCATAACTTTGAACAGAAAACAAATTCCTGTATCTAAAAAGTTGTTTTTCATGACTTAAGCCATAAGATATCACAAAATCATTTCTGATTTGATTCTTCCAACCTCCAGGAAGAGGATTTTTTGTTATTTGATGTATCGAAGTTTGCATTTCATTTCCAAAAGCCAAAGGTCCAATTAAGCCAAAATTCATGAATGAAGATATTCTAACTCGCTTAAAAGTATCAATCGAAATCATGAAATTTTTCAAAACGAGTGTTGCAGCAAAAGGTCTATCGTCAAATTGAATGAATTCACTTTGAATATTTTTGGGAGTAAAACAATTGTGCTCAAGAGATAAACCGTACTTTTTATTGCTGTTTTTCGTTTTGATGAATAAAAAATTAATCGGATTTTTTTTAAAATCGAGTGAAACCAATTCAAAATTAATTCCTTGCGTATAATCTTGATCTAAAAGAGAAAACAAGTCATTATCATATGAAAATCTAAAGTAATTGTCCGTTTGCACATCTCTAAAAGAAACTAAATTATCAATTCGCTGAGAAAACAAAAAGATAGGAAGGAAAAATAGTATGATTAAAACTGATTTCTTCATATTCGAATTTACGATATTTTATTCATAAAGGATTTTGGTAAAAATAATTACTGACTTCAAGTTATTTTTTAAAATTTTATGGAAATGAACGAAATAATCATCTAAATGTAAATAACTCAAAAATAGATGACTATGAAAAATATTGGAATCAATACTCCTTGCTCTGAAAATTGGAACGAAATGTCAAAAAATGACAAAGGTGCTTTTTGTCAAAAATGTGCCAGTCAAGTCTATGATTTTACAAAAAAATCGAGTTTAGAAATAAAACAAACACTTTTAAGTTTGGTCGGCCAACCAGTTTGCGGACGAATAACACAAAGTCAAGAAGATAGTTTGAACTTAGAATTTGAAACGTGGATGAATCGAAAAAGTAGACATTCATTTCAAAGTTTACTGATTTTCTCTTTAATTGTGGTTTTTGGAATGACACTTTTTAGTTGTGAAAACGAACAAGATTCCAATAAAATAAAAAATCTTCAAACGGAAGTTGCACGAATCATTGAACAAGATAAGGATTCAATAAAAATCATTCCACAAGAAAAAAAATCAGTAAATGATGAACTTGAAATTGTTGAACAGATTCAAATCATGGGAGAAATGACTTTTATTGAACAAAAAGAGCAAAAGCTTATTGAAGAGTATGATGTGCTGAACAAACGAATAGATTATGACAGAGGATATGCTGGAGGAATGTCAATCAGTCGAAATTATGAAATCTTTTTGATTGAAGAAATTAATAATGTGCCAATTGATGTCTATGATGAAAATGGAAATCTATTACCAAAAAACTTTGAAATTTTAGCCTTTCCTAATCCCGCAAAAGAAAAAACAACGCTTGAAATCGCTTTACCGACAAAAAGTGTGTTTGAAATAAATCTATTTGACATGAATGGAAAAATGTTGAAATCAATTTATTCGGGAGAAATTGACAAAGGGAAATTCAGACAGGAAATCGATTTGATTGATTTGAATTCTGGAATTTATTTAATCGTAATTAATTCAAAAGATTTTCAAAAAACTGTAAGGATTAGTAAAATTTGAGAAAATAAGCATTAAGTTGCAAGAAATAGAATTTCTCGTCGTCAAAATACTACATTTGTGTAAATCATTTTTGACGATGAAATTTATTTCCAAGCTAATTTTTGTCTTTTATTTATCCTTGAATCTATTTTCTCAGGATGAAAATTCAGTTCGTGTAAATTTTTTAGCTTTTTGGAGTGATCAATCTTTAAAATTCGATTCGGTTTATTTATTAAATCAAAATAATTCTCTTGAATTTCAAAACTTGAAGTTTTATGTTTCTGATGTTCAACTTTTAAAAAAAGGGAAAATCACCTATCAAGAAAAAGAAAGTTTTCATTTAATTGATTTTTCAGATATTCAGAAAACTGGTTTTAGACTTAAAAACATTCCTGAAAAAGACTGCGATGAACTTCATTTCAAACTTGGAATTGACAGCGCAACAAATTTTTCTGGAGCTTTGGGTGGTGATTTAGATCCAACAAAAGGAATGTATTGGACTTGGCAAAACGGTTACATCAATTTTAAGTTAGAAGGAACAAGTAATCTGTGTGAAACGCGAAACAATGAATTTGTTTTTCATTTGGGTGGTCATCTCCATCCTTTTAATTCTTTACAAGAACTTAAATTTCCTATCAGTGAGGTAAAAAACGAAATTTTACTAAAATTAGATGTAAAAAAATTCATTTCAAAAATTGATTTAACAAAAACCAATCACATCATGTCGCCAAGTTTGGAAGCTGTAAAACTTTCAGAAAACGTAAAATCAGCATTTAGTCTAATTCAACAATGACAAAATTCTTCTTCCTTTTTATTTCTTTAGCTTTATTAATTTCTTTAAATCGAAAAGAGGAAGAATTTATTGTTTTTCCAAAAAAATGGCCAAAACCACATTATAACTTTTCAAAAAACCCACTTTCAAAAGAAAAAATCGAATTGGGAAGAATGTTGTTTTACGACCCAATTTTATCCAGAGACAATACCATTTCTTGTGCAAGTTGTCATTCACAATACAATGCTTTCACTCATGTTGACCACGATTTAAGTCACGGAATTGAAGACCGAATTGGTACACGGAATTCTCCAGCATTAATGAATTTAGCTTGGAGCACGTTTTTTATGTGGGACGGGGCAATCAATCATTTGGATGTGCAATCTTTAGCGCCAATTTCTCATCACGACGAAATGGATGAAAAAATTGAACATGTTATCTTAAAATTACAAAAATCAAAACTTTACAAAAATCAATTTTACAAAGCTTTTGGCGATAGTTTGGCAACAGGAGAAAGAACTTTAAAATCGCTTTCTCAATTTATGCTCACTTTAATTAGTTCAAATTCAAAATACGACAGTGTTCAACTCAGACAAGCAAGTTTTACATCTCAAGAAAAAAATGGCTATTTATTATTTAAAAAGAATTGTGCTTCTTGCCACAAAGAACCACTTTTCACAAATCATGAATTTGAAAACAATGGTTTAAAAATAGACACTTTTTTAAAAGATTTTGGAAGAATGAAAATCACACAAAATAAAAACGATTCGCTTAAATTTAAAGTCCCAACATTAAGAAATATTGAATTTTCGTATCCGTACATGCACGACGGAAGATTCAAAAAACTTTCAGAAGTCTTAAATCATTACACAACAGGAATTCAAAAAAGTTCAACTTTATCTCAAAAATTAGAAAAACAGATTATTTTATCTTCAAACGAAAAAGTTGATATGATAGCTTTTTTATTGACTCTTACAGATAAATCTTTTTTATTTAATCGTAAATTTACTTTCCCACAACAATTATTATCAAAATAAGAGAAGCGCGATAGCTTCGATAAATTGAACGGCAGTTCAACACTAAATTCAAAAAATGAACTAAAAAAAATCGATTAGTGCAAGAAAATCATTTTATTGACTTCTAAAGAACTATATTTCAAATTTAAATCTATGAACAAAATCATTTTAACAGGAACTTTAAGTATTATTTCGTTTTTAACGTTTTCTCAAACAAATCCTGCAATAACAGCATGGCTACAAAACACAAGTGGCATTCTTGGAAGACATTATATAAGTGGCAATTCAACCGCAATTACAGATGCAGTTGAAGCAAATGTTCAAACTGTTCAATATTCCACGAATTCAGTTTATGTAAGTACAAATGGAATTCCAGCTTATATCACAGGACCTTTTTTAGACGGAAATCCATCTTTGGCAACAGATCAAAATGCAATTTTTCAATTTCCATTAAATCCAAGTCAAAATACTGGTATTCCTACAGCAACGACTGGAGGAAATATTGGCGTTTTCATCAATGGAGTTGCTTTATTTGATTACCGTGATGGAGTTGCATGGAATCCAACTACAAGTGCTTTGTGTGGAGGACCAGGAAATGACCCCTGTCCTGGTGGACCAATGGCTGTAAATGATTGGAATCGGGATGCAATTCCCGCTGAAAAAGCTGGTTTTGATTGTTCAAAAGCACATCCAGCGATGGGAAATTATCACCATCATCAAAATCCAAGTGCTTTCAACTTAGATTTAACTGTCATTTCAACAATTTGCGACTTATATCCATCTGATGGACTTTATACAATCGATGTAAATCAACATTCACCTTTAATCGGTTTTGCTTACGATGGTTTTCCAATATACGGAGCTTATGCCTATACAAATACTGACGGAACTGGAGCAATTAAAAGAATGCAATCTTCTTACAGTTTGAGAAATATTTCGACAAGAACAACTTCTCCAACAGGAGCAACAGTTAGTTCAGGACCAGATGTAAATACAACATATTATTTAGGCTATTTTAGAGAAGATTACGAATACATTGTAGCTTCAGGAGATTTAGACGAACACAACGGTCGTTTTTGCATCACGCCAGAATATCCAAATGGAACATATGCGTATTTTTGCACAGTAGATGCAAACCACAATTCAGCTTATCCTTATGCTGTAGGTCCAACTTTTTATGGTAACAAAACAGGGGCAAAAATTACTTCCACCACTGAAACGGTTACAACTTATACAGCTGCAACAACAAGTATTTCTGAAAATGCTAATTCATTTGATAAAATTACAGTTTTTCCAAATCCAAGTAATGATTTCATTGCCATTCAAATGAATGCTTTAGCAAAAGAAACAATTGAAGTAAATCTTTATGATTTTTCTGGAAAATTGATTCAAACAACAGCTATTTTACAAGGAAGCACGATTGCCTATTTTGACATTCAAAAATTATATGCTGGAGAATATCTGGTAAAAATCGGAAAAGATTCAAATGCTATTACAAAAACTGTTAGTATTGCAAAATAGAATTTGTCAATAATATATGACTGAAGAAGAATTAATAATTAAGTTAAAAGCAGGAGATTCGCTTGCTTTTAACTTTTTAATTCAATCTTACGCAACAAAAGTTTTAAATACCTGTTATCGATTTTTTCTAGATCAACAAGACGCTGAAGATATTTCTCAAGAAGTCTTTTTGGAAGTGTATCAATCTATTCATTCATTTCGTTCTGATTCAAAATTATCTACATGGATTTACCGAATTGCAATCACAAAAAGTTTAGATGAACTAAAAAAACGAAAACGAAAGAAACGCATATCATCTTTTGGTAAAATCTTGCATTTAGATGATATTTCAAACTGGATTTCTGGAACTTCTAATGCGGATAAAAATTTGTTGGAAAAGGAAAGTGTTTCCGAAATTATGAACAGTTTAGATAATTTACCCGAAAACCAACGAGTCGCGTTGACATTAAGTAAAATCGAAGGTTATTCCAACCCAGAAATTGCTGAAATTATGCAAACAACAATTGGTGCAGTAGAATCCTTAGTTTTCAGAGCAAAAAAGAAATTAGCTGAAGAAATTAAATCAAATGAATGAAAGAAATTCAAAAAATTAGCGTCTAAAATAGTACTACTAAAGAATAGAATTATGGAACAAAAAGAAAACAATCAGAAAATAACGAGTTTGGAAGAATTTGACAATCTAGCTGACATTCAAGTTTCTTCAGAATGGAATGAATCATTATTACGAAAAATTGAACTCTCTAATAGACAACATAAAACTTCTTTTACTAAAACCAAAGTAATTTTAAGTTTAATTGTTTTGTTTTGCTTGAATTTAGGCTTTTTAACTTCCTTTTTCATTCAAAAAGAATCTAAATCAACAACTGAATTTTCTACAAATCTATCATCAGAAAAAGAAGATTTGGAACTTCTATCAGACCAACTTTTCATTAATCTAAATTAATTTATATGGACATTTTTTCACAAAAAAAATTTTTAGTTCGCATTGTTTTTTACTTAATATTCATTAATTTAGCTACCATGGGGGCTTTTGTATGGAAGGAATTCATTCAAAAACCACCTCATTTGAGAGCTGATTTTCATCCTCCTTTCCCACCACATCATAGGGGACCGAATAAAAATCATTTGTCAAAAATATTAAAAGAAAAACTTGATTTAAGTAAGGAACAAGTAATTCTTTTTGATAAACTTAGAGCTGATTTCCACAAGCAAGAAAACAAGGTTTTACAAGATTTAAGAGCTGGAAGAGATTCCATGAATGTTGAAATGTTTAATAAAAACACAGACGATAATCTCTTAAATTCAATCGCTAAACGCGTTTCGGAAAATGAATTTAAGATGGAATTACTGAAAATTGAACAAGCAAAGCAATTAAAAGCTATTTGCAACAAACAACAACTTGAAAAATTTGAGGATTTGATGAAGGAAATTAGAGATTATTTTAAACCTGAACATAAACCAAAATAATTTCCTTGAATTGAATTATTTCAGAATGTCTTTCTTATTTTTACCCAACTATTTGAAAATACATGTCTGAAAAACTCAAAAATCTATTTTTTGCAGAACAAAATGCTTTTATTTTATTTCAAGAAATTGAAATTCGGAATTTAATCGTTGCAGGAAAATCTGAAAAAGATCTCAACATCGAGATTTTCGATTTAGCTTTCGAATTATTTGGAATAAAAAAATATTGGCACAAACGAATTGTCAGAGCTGGAAAAAACACCCTTTTGCCTTATGCTCATAATCCTGAAAACTTAATTTTACAAGAAGACGACATTTTGTTTTTCGATTTCGGACCAGTTTTCGAAGAATGGGAAGCTGATTTTGGTAGAACTTATGTTATTGGTCAAGATGAAAGGAAACTCAAACTTAAAAATGACGTCGAAAAAGCTTGGTTTGAAGGAAAAGCATTTTATGATACACAAAAATCAACATTAACAGGAGCTGAATTTTTTGATTTCACAAAAAAATTAGCCATAAAATACGGCTGGGAATATGGAAACGAACATTGCGGGCATTTAATTGGAGATTTTCCTCACGAAAAATTATTGGGTGAAGAAAAAATAAACTACATTCATCCCGAAAATACAGAATTAATGTCTAACTTAGATATTTTAGGACAAGAACGTTTTTGGATTTACGAAATTCATTTCATAGACAGAAAAAACGAAATTGGAGGATTTTTTGAACAATTGATTTCATAATTCAAAACTAGTTATCTGATGGATTTCAATAAAAATTACATTTTAGAAAACGAAAAAGTCTTATTAAGACCTTTGGAAGAATCTAATTTTGAACATTTAATCAATTTCTCACTCAATGAACCCGAATTATGGAATTATTCTCTGATTCCTGCAAACGGAGAAGAAAACTTGAGGAATTACATCAAACTGGCAATCGAAAACCGAGAAGAAGGAAAAGAATATCCATTTATTGTTTTTGATAAAATAAAGCAAAAGTATGCTGGCTCAACCCGATTTTACGACATTCAAACTTCTCAATTAACTTTGCAATTAGGTTACACTTGGTATGGGAAAGAATTTCAAGGAACTGGTTTAAATAAAAGTTGTAAATTTTTACTTTTAGAATTTGCATTCGAGAATTTAGCTTTCGAGCGTGTTGAATTTAGAGCCGACAATCGCAACGAAAGAAGTATCCGAGCAATGAAAAGTATTGGTTGCATAGAAGAGGGAATCCTTCGCAATAATGGCTTTGACCAATTTAAAAATAGAAGAGATAGTATTGTTTTAAGTATTTTGAAAAAAGAATGGTTTGAAACTGTAAAAGAAAATCTTGCAATTAAAATTAAAAATCTGTAATTTCATTCTTCAATCTTGCATCTATGAAAAAAGAATATCCAAAAGAAGACATCACCATAATTTGGAATCCAGAAAAATGTATTCATTGTGGCTTTTGTGCGAAAGGTTTATCATCTGTTTTTAAACCTCGAGAAAAACCTTGGATTCAAACAGAAAATGACACAACAGAAAACATCAGACAACAAGTTCTAAAATGTCCTTCTGGAGCTTTGAGTTTGAAATAGCAAAAAATAAGCTTATCTTAAAACAATTTCTTTAATAAAATCTTTATGTATTAAATATAAGTAAAAATGAGGAGTCGAGGGAGAGGTATTTACATTTAATACTATTCTAAAATCACTTTCGAAATCTTTCACTTTGAATACATGAACAGTTAAATCCTTGTAAAAAGACTCTACTCCTTGAGGAATATGAGCCGCTGTGTTAAATTCCACTTCAAGTAAAGTATTGTTTGCGCAATATGAACATGCTCTAAATGCCTGTAGCAATTGTTGCTTAATTTCACCATAATTATTTGAGAATCCTGATTCATCTTGCGATTTAAAAGATTCTCGATAATAAGCTATATTTTTAAGTTTATCGTGAATAATATTTGCCTGATTTTGAGGATATGCCTGATGAATGACTTTGTAAACATCCATATTCCTATAAATCATTCTGGAAATTCTGGAAGTAGTTGTCCTAATTATAAAATCTAAATCATCTTCCGTTTCTCCTTCATGAAGCAATGTATCCATTCCCATTTCAACCAAATCCAATTCTGAAGTGTTGTTTTGTGTGGCTGAAAAAATTACAAATTCATTGAAAAAGCGACAAAAAGCAGTATCAACTTGAGAACTTTGCGCAATAGTATTCAGATTTACAAAAAATCCAAAAAATGCGAGAATAGTGATTTTTATTTTCATTTTAGAGTTTTTTTTACAAATTAAGTACTTTTTTTCAATTTTTCATATAGTGCAAATGCATTATTTCTTACTTTAGCATAAATTTATTTCCTCATGCTTGAACTCAAACAAAAATGTGAAAATTGTAATAAATTATTGACAAATGATTCAAATGAAGCAATGATTTGTTCGTATGAATGTACATTTTGTGTTACTTGTGTGGAGGGAATTTTAAACAATCGCTGCCCGAATTGCGGAGGAAATCTGGAAAAAAGACCAAAAAGAATCGCAAAATAAATTATTCAACCCAAATTCGACTCAAATACTCCTGCTCTTTCTGACCTTTCGTTGGAATTAAAATCGCTTTTTTATTCAATATTTGTAAATCCATCAAAGTTGAATATCCTGAACGAGAAATGATTTTTTCACTTTGATAAAAAAGCTTATCATTCTCTTTCAAGCTATTTGCTGGAAAATAATCGAAATTTTCCATTTTTAAATGAATTTCAATTGAATTCGGGTGTAAAACAGCGACTTTTTTATCTTTAAAATCTATTTCATTCAAGACTTCAACTAAAAATTGTTCCGAATAAGGTTTTGGCCCAGAAATAACAAGTAGAAAATCGTAGATTTTTTGTTCAAACTTATTTTTTTCAAACCGAGATTTTATTCCTACATAATTCAAATTTTGATGTTTGATTTTTTTACTTAACTTTCCTGCTAAACTCGACTTTTCGTCATCTAAAACCCAAACTGAAGAAAATTTTCGTATCTGTTTTTCATGCCAATTTTGAATAAAAAAATACAAACTCGAAATTGGTAAATGTAATTGATGTGTTACAAAAATTGACGGAACTTTTGAAGAATATAAACCATAACGATGATCAGAAATAATCAAATCAATTTTATTTTCTTGAATAAATGAATCAACGAAATTATTCTCCGATTTTATTGTTTTAAAAAATGATTTACGTTGTTTCCACAAATCCCACGACCAATTTCCTTTTCCTGAAAACTGAAAATTATATCCATTCAAAAATTCATATCGCAAATTCGGAAAATAACTTTTAAATAAAGCTTTTTGTTCCTTGTTACAAGCAATAATTACCTGATTTTCTTGCTCAAGTAATTCACGAATAATACCAATAGAACGTGTTACATGACCAAATCCCCAATCGAGAACAGCATATAAAATTGCTTTATTTTTTATTTCTATTAAATCCATTAGATTTTCTAAAAGTATGAAAAATCAAACAATTAGAATCAATTTTATTTTTTCTAATTAACTTTAAGCTTTATTAAATTCATGAATAAAATCTTTTTATTAAGTTCAATTTTAATCTCCTTCAACATCATTCGGTGTCAAGAAGATTCAATTTCATTAAAAAAATATGAAAAAATAAATTGGACAGCGGAAAACAATCTTTTCAAAAAACCAAAATTATTCAAAAAAATAATCGCTCCAACTGCATTAGCTGTCATTAGCATTTCACTAAATACTATTGAAACAAAAACATATATTCAAAATCAAATCAGAAAACCTTTTAACGGATATACAACTAGCTTGGATGATTATTTACAATACATGCCAATAGTTGAACTCTACACATTTGACCTTTGTAAATTTAAAGCACAAAATTCCATTTGGAATCAAACAAAATATTTAGCCATTTCGGAAATTATAACTTGTGGCATAGTTCAAAGCTTAAAATATTCTTTAAAAATTCAACGTCCAAATAATGGCTCATTCAATTCTTTTCCCTCTGGACACACTTCTCAATCTTTTGTTGGAAGTCAAGTACTATTTAATGAGTATTATCAAAGCAATAAATTAATAGCTTTTAGTGGACTTGCTTTTTCAATTTCAACAGCTGGACTTAGAGTTGTTAATAATCAACATTGGTTACCAGATGTTTTGATGGGAGCAGGAATTGGAATTTTAGTAACGAATATTGTTTACCATTTTGAACCGCTAAAAAATTGGAATCCTTGGAATAAGAAAAAGTGCCAACTTTTGAAGACCGAACGTAAGAGAAGGAAATATTCTACTTCTTTCTACCCAACTTTTAGAGAAAACTATATGGGAATCAATTTAAAAATAAGGGGCTGATTCAATTTGTCGTTAGAAAAACTTGCATTACCTTTGTACTTCAATTTATGGCAAAAAATAAACTCAAAAGATTTAGCGACATGAAACTTTGGTCGAATTGTTTCGAGCCAACAATGGACGCTATCACACTAAATAATTTCCCCCTAAAAGGAAAGTGGGCAAAAGAGTATTTCAAGAATGATAATCCTATTGTACTTGAACTTGGCTGTGGAAAAGGAGAATATTCTATTGGCTTATCACAACATTTTCCTGATAAAAACTTTATTGGAGTTGATATTAAAGGTGCACGGATTTGGGTTGGAGCAAAAGAAGCTATTGAGAAAGAGTACAAAAATGTCGCTTTTCTTAGAACAAAAGTTGATTTCATCTCAAGTTTTTTTGAACAAAATGAAGTCGATGAAATTTGGCTTACTTTCTCAGACCCACAACCAATAAAACCAAACAAACGGTTAACATCAACTTATTTTATTGAAAATTACAGAAAAATATTAAAAGCTGGTGGAATAATTCATTTAAAAACTGATAGTGACGTTTTGTTTGAATCCACTTTAAACGAAATAGAAGAACATAAATACATGCTTCTAGAATCAACATGGGATTTATATGGTGAAATGAGTCAAGATTTAGACCAAACAACCAAAGATATTTTCCACATCAAAACGCATTACGAAAAACTTTTTGTTTCAAAAGGTTCAGTAATAAAATACTGTAAATTTAAAATAAGTTAAAAATGATAAAAATTCAATTTTAAATTAATTCTTCACTTTTAACTCTTAACTTTTCACTAATAATTCATAACTTCTAACTCATAACTAAAATATGATTCCATTTTCACCTCCAAGTATTAATCAAAAAGCAATCGATGAAGTCGTAAAAGTTTTAAATTCTGGCTGGTTAACAACAGGACCTAGAACCAAAGCTTTTGAAAAAGAAATAACAGCATATTGCGGAAACAAAGCAACAATTTGTTTAAACAGTGCAACTGCTGGACTTGAAACGATACTTCGTTGGTTCGGAGTTTCTGAAGGTGATGAAGTGATTTTACCTGCTTATACCTACTCAGCAACTGCAAATGTTATTATGCATTGTGGGGCAAAACCCGTTTTTGTCGATGTTAATTCGGATGATTTCAACATCAATGTAGAAGCTATTGAAAAAGCAATAACTTCAAAAACAAAAGTTATTATGCCCGTTGATTTTGCAGGTTTTCCTTGTGATTATGACAAAATCAATGAATTAGTTCAGAAACAAAAAGCAACTTTTTCAGCAAATTCTGAAAACCAGAAAAAATTAGGTCGTATTTTAGTTCTATCGGATTCTGCACATTCATACGGAGCTTGGTACAAAGGCAAAAGAGCTGGTTCACTAACCGATGTTTCAGTTTTTTCTTTTCATGCAGTAAAAAATTTAACTACTGCTGAAGGTGGAGCAGTTGCTTTAAATTTCCCTGAACCTTTTGACAACAATCAGATTTATACGGATTTATGTGTCAAGACTTTACACGGACAAAACAAAGATGCCTTAGCAAAAACACAAAAAGGAAATTGGAAATATGACATCGTTGAGCCAGGTTACAAATGTAATATGACTGATATTCAAGCAGCAATAGGTCAAGTTGAATTAGAAAGATACGACTCAGAAACATTGCCAAAAAGAAAAGAAATTTGTGAATTTTATTCTCAAGAACTTGGAAAATACGACTGGGCACAAGTTCCAACGTTGATAAAAAATGATGCTGAAATGTGCTATCATTTATACGCTTTAAGAATTAAAAACATCACTGAAGAACAAAGAGATGCAATCATTCAAGAAATTTTTAACCAAGATGTTTCTGTGAACGTGCATTTTATTCCTGTTCCAAAAATGAGTTTCTATACCAATTTAGGTTATAACTTGGATAATTACCCAACGACAAAAGATAATTTCATACGAGAAATTTCACTTCCAGTATTTGTTGATTTAACTCAAGAACAAATGCAAACTGTTGTAAACGCTGTAATTAACTCTGTTAAATCTGTTTTAAACAGCGAACTCATATCTCAAAACCCATAAAATTCAACTAATAATTTCTAACTACAAACTCATAACTATTTGAAGCGTTTCTTCGACATACTTGTTTCTTTGATTATTTTATTGATTTTCTTTCCTTTTGGATTGATTTTCAGTTTCTTAATTCTAAGTTCTAGTAAAGGAGGTGTTTTCTACAAACAAAATCGTGTCGGACAATTCGGAAATACTTTTTCCTTATTAAAATTCCGCACTATGAAACCAAATTCTGATAAACTAGGTCAATTAACCGTTGGAATGAGAGATCCACGGATCACAAAAATTGGTTATTTCCTAAGGAAATTTAAAATTGATGAATTTCCTCAATTTATTAACGTCTTAAAAGGTGATATGAGCATCGTTGGTCCAAGACCAGAAGTGCAAGAATACGTGGATTTATATTCTTTAGAACAAAAAAAAATACTGAATGTAAAACCTGGAATTACAGATATTGCTTCCTTAGAATATTTTGATGAAAATCGAATTTTAGGTGAATCGCAAAGTCCAAGAGAAACTTACATAAACGAAATCATGCCTCACAAACTGAAATTGAACGCAAAATATCTTGAAAACCCAACATTATTTCAAGACATAAAAATCATTTTCAAAACAGCAAAAAAAATCTTGAGTTGAAAAAACCAAGCTTGTTTACTTTGAGCTTATCGAAATATCGAAGTTACTTCTTAAAAATAAAATAGACAGCCAAAACAAGAAAAACCATTCCTATAGCGTGGTTTAAACGAAAAGTTTCTCCTTTAAAAAAAATTAAGGAAAAAATAACAAAAACAATCAAAGTAATAACTTCTTGAATTACTTTTAATTCTAACAAACTAAATGGACCACCATGTGTTTTGAAACCGATACGATTCGCTGGAACTTGTAAACAATATTCAAAAAAAGCTAAGCCCCAACTAATCAAAATTACTCCTACAAGCCCAATTCCGGCTAACTTTTTGTTCTCAGAAAATTTCAAATGACCATACCATGCAAAAATCATAAAGACATTTGACGCTATCAAAAGTAAAATACTATAAAAACCCCTCATTGCTATTTTTTATACAAAAATAACAAAAACCTAATTCCTATAGCCTAATAGCTAAAACTTAGAAACGCGATAATTCTTATAAAAGCCATCGATTTCAATGAATAAAAAATAGTTTCCAATTGGAACATCAATCAAAGAAATAATCTGTGCTTCACTTTTTCCTTTCTGAACTACTTCTCCTTGTAAATTAAACAATTCATACGAATCAATTAATTCACCATTTCGAATAAACAAAATCTCACTTGTCGGATTTGGGAAAATTTTAATTGACTCAAACAACTTATCTGAATCAAATAAACTGTCATTTACACTTATTTCTTGAGCGAAAAATAGTGGACTAAGCCCAACGAACATCATTAAAATTGCTAACTTTTTCATCTTGTTTTTATTTGATAACCAAGATTGTTTATTTTTGTTACAGATTCAACATTATGGAAACTACAAAAACACAATTAAAAACACCGACGCAGTCAGCATCACAGATAATTAAACTATCTGAAAAAAGTAAAGATTTTTTCTCTTTAGTGTTTCAAGTCGTGAAAGAAATTCCACATGGAAGAGTAACAACTTATGGTGCAATTGCAAATTATTTGGGAGCAAGAAGAGCTAGTAGAATGGTTGGCTGGGCAATAAACGCCTCTCACAGACAAGGTGATATCCCAGCTCACAGAGTCGTTAATCGAATTGGTTTGCTAACTGGCAAAGCCAATTTTAACGACCCTGATGAAATGGAAAATAAATTAAATTCTGAAGGTGTTCAGATATTAAATTCTAGAGTAGTAGATTTTAATGTTTTATTTTGGGATCCAATGAAGGAACTAAATCTTTAAATTAAAGCAGTAGGTAAAGATGAATAGTTATTAAATCTTATATGTCTTGAGCTTGTCGAAAACTAGTTTTTCCAAACTTCTGCCAAAAACAATTCTTCGTTTCCTGAAATTTGAGCTTGAATTTTAATTTCACGTTCAATCTCAACCAGCATTGGTTTTAAATTGGTATTATTGGATTCCAAAATAATATCTTTTACCTCCATATATTTTTGTTTCAATTCGAGAGCTTTCAACATTCTCTCAGAATATTCTGATTGACAAGATTGGAATCCTAAGCTCATCAAAAATAACGATATGATTACTGTAACTTTCATGTAACAAAATAACGACAGGATTCTCGATTGTGCAATTTTTTTGTTTTTTGTAAACAATGATTTGTTCATTTAAAACCGATAAATATTCAATCAGCATATTTTCATAGCGATTTTCAGACGCTATTATTGGTTTTCTAAAAATTTTTATCACAAAAACAGCTTTTTGATTCAAAAATAAATTCAAAAAGTCTTTTGTCTTTTGTCTTTTGTCTTAAAGTCTTTTTACCTAACTTCGCAATATGATTTTAGTAACAGGTGCAAGTGGACTTCTAGGTAGTAATCTTTTGTTTGAATTGTCAAAAAGCAATGAAAACATAAAGGCTATTTATCGAGATGAACAAAAAATCAAAGCTGTACAAAAATTATTTTTAAAATTAGATCCAGAAAACGGAGAACAACTTTTCAAAAAGACAACATGGATTCAATGTGATGTTTTAGATATTATTACTTTGAAAGACGTAATGAAAGATGTTAAAATAATCTACCATTGCGCAGCTCTTGTTTCATTTAGACGAAGAGATTTTTCTTTGATGATGAAAACAAACGCTCAGGGCACAGCAAACATTGTCAATTTAGCACTTGAAGAAAAAATCGAAAAACTCTGTTATGTTTCTTCAACTGCAGCTGTTGGAAAAGTACTCGTTTCAAACACACATCACGTGGTTGAAACAAATAAATGGACACAAAGCAACAAGACAAGTGGATATTCCATCTCGAAATATACAGCAGAAAAAGAAGTATGGAGGGGAATGGAAGAAGGCTTGAACACAGTCATCATAAATCCAAGTGTAATTTTTGGTCCAGGTTCATGGGATGAAAGTTCCTTAACTATTTTTAGAACAATTTCAAATGGCTTAAAATTTTACACGAAAGGAGCAAATGCCTTTGTTGATGTTCGCGATGTTGTGAACTCAATGATTTCACTAACAAATTCAGACGTCAAATCTCAACGTTTTTTATGCACAGGAACAAATATTCACTTCAAAGATTTGTTTCATTTAATCGCACAAGAATTAAACAAAAAGACACCTTATATATATGCGAATCGTTTTATGTGCGAAATAGCATGGAGATTAAGCTCCCTAATCGCCGTATTTAAAGGGAAATCCACTTTAACAAAAGAATCCGTTCAAAGTTCTCAATCTTTTGTAGAATATGACTGTTCAAAAATCAAAAAACAATTGAACTTTGAATTCCATAAACTTCCCGAAACAATAAAATATACTGTCCAAAATAAAATCTAAAGTCCTAATATCTTAAAGTCTAATAAATGAAAGACATATCCATATATTTGAGTCCTCGTCAAAAATCCGAATCATCCATTTCAGAATCTATTGCAGAACATATCATTTCTCATACTGAAGACTTTTTTCCAGATTTAGAGAAAAATAACATCGCCATCATTTCTTGCCCTGAGTACAGAAAAGATTCACAAGAAAACATCGAATATAACGACGAAAATAATTTTTACACTTATTTAGAAAATTTGCATTTCGGTGAAACGTGGCAATTTAAAATTTATGATTTAGGAATTTTAAAACCTGGAAATGAAATCAAAGACACCTATTATGCCATTAATCAGGTTGTTTTAGAATTAATCAAACACGATATAATTCCAATCGTCATAGGTGGATCACAAGACTTGACCTTCCCAATGTATCAAGCATATCAACAACTTGAACAAATGGTCAACCTTACTTGTATCGACTCCAAGTTTGACTTAGGTTCACCTGATGAACCTCTAAAATCGGATGCTTATATCAGTCAAATCCTAATGCATAGACCGTGTTATTTATTTAACGCCGCAAGTATTGGAATTCAAGCACCTTATGTAAAAAAATCGGAATTAGATTTATTTGAAAAATTATATTTTGACGTTTGTCGTTTAGGAGAATTTAACTCCGACTTTAAAATTGCTGAACCACTTTTAAGAAATACAGACTTATTGAGCTTGGATTTAAATGCTATTCGAAATTCAGATTTTCAGTCAGAAAAAAACTCTCCAAATGGATTTTATGCCGACCAAATTTGTCAAATTTCAAAATACGCAGGAATAAGCGACAAACTAACTTCATTTGGAATCTTTAATGTGCCACAAACTGGAAACAAAACAAAAAACAATGAATTGATCGCAGAAATAATTTGGTATTTTTTAGATGGCGTTTCACAAAGAAAAGGAGACTTCCCGCTAGGTTCAAAAAAAGACTATACAAAGTTCATTGTTCACCTAGAATCTTCCAAAGATGACATCACTTTTTTTAAAAGTCCAAAATCTGACCGTTGGTGGATGGAAGTACCTTACCCAAATCAAGATAATTCAAAATACGAACGTCATCATTTAGTGCCTTGTAATTACCAAGACTATCAAGCTGCAATGAAAAACGAAATGCCAAATTTATGGTGGAAAACGTATCAAAAATTAATTTAAAAGAATACAATTTTTGTTAAATTTGATTCAATATAAAATCATCTTTTTTCTAAAATTTTGAAAAAAAAATTAACAATTTATCATTTTGTTAGGATTTAATTGTATCTTAGTGCCCAATTGTAGGGGGTAATATGCCCTTTACTGTACTTAACTATGTGTAAACCAATACCGTTTATGAAAAAAAGTATATTTACAATTTCAACATTTTTTGCTTTAGCATCATCTGTTGTTTATGCTCAACAAGAAAAATTATTGACGCATTTTATTTATGATAAAATGTCAATTAATCCTGGTTCAACTGGTTTGGAACAAGGAATTGGTGCCACAATGGTTTACAGAAACCAGTGGGATAAAGTAAATGGAGCTCCAAACTCTGTTTTATTTAATGCAGAAGCAAACCTTGACCAAGTTTTCCATGGCGGAGCAGGTATCTCTTTTTACCATGATGCAATTGGTGAAATGAGACAAAATAACTTGCTATTAAATTACAGTTTCCCTGTACGCTTCCAAAATGTTGGTACTTTAGGTATAGGTATTGGTTTAGGTTTAGTTAATGTAGGTTTTGATCCAGCATGGATTCCACCAGTTACAATTAATGACCCATTATTACCTATCGCTAAGGCAGGTTCTAACATGGATTTAAACTTTGGTTTATATTGGAAAGGTCAAAAACCTTATTATGTTGGTTTCTCTATGACTCACCTTACTCAAGCTGACATCAAAAATGTAAACTATACAAATGCGCGTCACATGTTTTTAATTGGTGGCTACACATTTATGAATGTATTTGGTGATGGCAGAAGTCTTGACTTACAGATGTTGACAAGAACAGATATGGTTAAATATTCAGCTGAAATCAACGCAAGATATTTACATCAATTAAACAAAAAAGTTCAATTATACGGAGGTCTTACTGCTCGTGTTAGCGATGGTTTAGGTTTCATGTTAGGAATGGTTAAAAATATCAATGATAAAGGAGACTCGTTTACAGCTGGTTATTCGTATGATTTGACTTTAAATAAACTATCGAATATATCAAAAGGTTCGCATGAGTTTGTATTGAGATACATCAAACAAATACCACCTCCACCGGTTGAAAAATCGAAACACCCAAGATGGTTATAATATTTGTTAAAAAATAATTGTTACAAAAACTGTAACCATTTCATATTAAATTCCGTTATATCACAAAATTGATCCTGTAGAATGTTAAAATTGGTATTCGGAACGTTAAATAAATTAGGTAGAATGAAAAAACTATTGTTTGTAGGTCTTATAGGTTTAATGATTGCTTCGTGCAAGTCTAGATCTGGTTCCTTAACTGGAGTGTTGGGAAGACCAATTTATCAACCAGAAATCCCATTAGGTATGGTTTACATCCCTTCTGGTTCTTATGCTATGGGGGAAAATGATCAAGATGTTCCTTTCTTGCATCAAACTCGTTCAAAAACAGTTTCTGTTCAAGCGTTCTATATGGACCAAACAGAAATTACGAACAACGAGTACCGTCAATTTGTTGAATGGGTTAGAGATTCTATCGCAAGAGAGAAAATCTATGCTGGTTTAGCTGAAGATCCAGATGCGGCTGAATACATCAATTACGAAGATCACTATTTTGACGAAGGTCAATTAGCGTTTATCGATTTTGATGAGACAGATCGTGCTGGTAACAGAGCTTTGTTTAGTTTAAATTGGGATCGTGAGATTAATTACAGTGACCAAGATAACGAAGAAATTATGCCTTTGTTAGCTGACATGTATTATTCTCAACCAGAAAGATTCTACAAAAAGAGAGAAATCGACACGCGTAAATTAATGTTCAAATATTTTTGGATTGACTTACGTGAAGCAGCTCGAAGAGGTAGAGTTGATATCGTTCCTAATGGTTATGATAACCAAGGAAACTTGATTTCAAATAATCACCGTCAATTAAATACACCAACTCATCCGTTTACAGAAGAGCCTCAAGGACAAGATTTAGACATGGGTGTATTTAATAAAAAAGGTCAAAATAACGCTATTCGTGGTCACGAAAATCGTCAACGTTTCATCATTGATGAAGAAATCAACGTTTATCCTGATACTTTATGCTGGGTACGTGATTTCACTTATTCATTCCATGATCCAATGACAAATATGTATTTCTGGCATCCAGGATATGATAATTATCCAGAAATTCACTTTCAAAAATCTCGTTCGCCTCGAAAAATCTCATTTTTAGAAATCCT
>JAZKEO010000038.1:0-59247 GCA_040386975.1 Bacteroidota bacterium
GTCGAAGTCACTTAGTTTGTCGAAATCGCTCATAAAAAAACAAATTAGCGATAATTAGTTCAAAGCCATAAACGAAGTCTTCAATTGGAATTGTTAGAATTCTAAATCCGATGATTTCTTTGTTGTTATACCAAACAACTTCTTGTTCAATTCCAGTTCCAGTTAAGATTCCGTTTACAATTAAGAATGGAATAATTAAAATTGGGTAAACATAAAGTATTTTTGTGAACCAGTTGATTTTAAACAAAAACACAAAACTAAAAATTAAAATTCCACTACTCAAAAAACAGTAAAAGGTGTACTTTTTGTCCAAAAAACAGCAAGAAAGTACAATTAAAACTAATGAAAGTACCAAACTGAAAATTTTCTCAAAATGCTCGTTTCGTTTGAAATTTTTGAATTTATTTATCGCATGATAAGTAAAAACACATGAAAAAGGAATGCAGATAAAAAAAAGTATTTCTTCGATTGGTAAATTTAGCAAATGAAATCCTGAAATATATTTGGGATTAAAGCCCCAAATTCCTAAATCGGTAAAAATGTAATCCCAAGAAATAAAAATCGAAGCGATAAGAAAATTAGCTATAAAAAAAGCTTTAAAATGCTTATGGAAATTTATTTTCGGATGATACGAAAAAATAAAAGGGACAATAATCGTACACAAATTAATTAGAAAATAGAGGTAATTCATCATATACTTTTTCTATTCTTTTTAAAATATTTCACGGGCACCCAAAGCATTCCAAAACATTCGCCATCTTCTTTTTCGATATGTTTGTGATGCATTTTATGTGCTCTACGAATGGCTTTTAGATACCTATTTTCACTATTTCTAAACAATTTGAAGCGTTGATGAATAAAAATATCGTGAATTGTAAAATATGCAAAACCATAAATTGTTATTCCTAAACCAATGTAAAACAAGATATTAATTTGAAATCCTAAAAGCAAACAAACAATTCCTGGAAGAGCAAAAATCAGGAAAAAGTAATCGTTTTGTTCAAAAAAACCAGTACTTTCCTTCTTGTGATGATCTTTGTGCAATTTCCATAAAAAACCATGCATGATATACTTGTGACTTAACCAAGCAACTGCTTCCATCGATAGAAAAGCCAAAACCGTAATAATTATATTTAATAACATAGTTTATTTTGAATTATTAAAATAAATCTTCCAATACTTCCATTCTGTAATCAAAAATAGCGTTAATTTTCTTTTTGATGTAAAGCGAATTAATTAATTTCCCAAGTTTTCCTAATTTTAATTCATAGTAAATTTCATCAACAATTAAAATTTGATTTTCTTGTTGAATAAAATAATGCGTATGAACCCAACTTTTATAAGGTCCAGAGATTTGATTATCTGTAAAACATAAATATTTTGAAACATTCGAAATTTTTGTTTTCCACTTCACCGGAATTCCAAATAAAGGCTTAATCGTGTATTCGATAAACATTCCATCGTAAATCTCTTCTGATGAAATCTCATTTGTAATTTTAAAATCCAAGTAAGATGGCGTTATTTTAGCCAAATTCAAAGGCGAGGAGAAAAATTCCCATGCTGTTTCTTTGTCTATTTTCAGGACTTGTTTTCTTATAAAGTGATGCATTCTAATCTATTTAAATAAAATTTAGCTTATATCTAAAAGTGCTTGTAAGCATTAACATAATTTTTCTAAAATTTGAAATCCTAATTCTCGACTGAATCAAATTTTGAACGGAAGTTGTTTTTATCTTACGAAACAAAGAATAATAGTAAATATAGGCCAAATAAACTCCTTTTTTGGATGTTTTAGGTAGCTTTTTTATTCCTGTCAAGGCAATTTTAAAATCCTCTTCAATTTCTTTTTGAATCTCTTCTTTTTCTCTTGCATTAAATTTTTTCAAATCAACATTTGGGAAATATGTTCTTCCTAATTGATTAAAATCTGCATCCAAATCCCTTAAGAAATTGACTTTTTGAAAAGCTGCCCCTAATTTCATGGCGAAAAAACGCAAATTTTCATAATCCTTCGTATTTCCTTCGGTAAAAACACACAAACACATCAAACCAACAACTTCCGCTGAGCCCAAAATGTATTCTTGGTATTTTTCCTGTGAATATTCTTTGTTGAATAAATCCATTTCCATACTTTTTAAAAAAGTATCAATCAATTCCATATCAATATTATACGAATTAACAACATGTTGAAATGAATTTAAGATCGGATTTAAGGAAATTTTCTTTTCAATTGCTTCGTAAGTTTCATTTTTGAATTTTTCCAGCAATTCTTTTTTGTCGTAACCTTCAAAACTATCTACAATTTCATCCGCAAACCTAACAAAACCATAAATCGCATAAATTGGTTCGCGAATTTCCTTGTTTAAAAAATAAATTCCCAAAGAAAAACTTGTACTATAAGCTTTCGTTGTTAATTTGCTACATTTTATGGAAACGGTATCAAAAAGCTCTTTCATAATCTTATTTTAGTGTTTTTAATACTTGATTAGCTACAATTTTCCCTGAAATAATGGAAGGAGGAACGCCAGGTCCAGGAACCGTTAATTGCCCTGTATAAAATAAGTTTTTGACTTTCTTGTTAATTATTTTAGGTTTAAAAATTGCCGTTTGGTTAAGAGTATTTGCTAAACCATAAGCATTTCCTTTAAACGAATTGTAATCCATTTTAAAATCCTTCACACAATAACTTTTTTTGTATTCCAAATGATTTTTGATATTAATTCCGAATTGTTTTTTTATTCTCAAAACCATCAGATTAAAATATGATTCTTTGAGTTCCTCATCCTCTTCTAAATTTGTTGCAATCGGCATAAGCAAGAATAAATTTTCATGTCCTATAGGTGCAACATCTACATCTGTTCTCGAAGGGCAACACACATAAAATAAAGGTTTTTTTGGCCATCTTTTTTGCTCATAAATATCTTTGGCATGTTGATCCAAATCTTCATCAAAAAAAAGCGTGTGGTGATTTATATTCTCAATTCTTGTATTGATTCCAATGTAAAAAATCAAACAGGAAGGAGCCAAAAATCTATTTTCCCAATATTTATCTGAGTAATTTCTATATTTTGCATCAATCAATTTCGTTTCAATGTGATGATAATCAGCCGAAGCAATTACTACATCACACGAAATTTGTTTTCCATTAACAAGCAAAGATTGAACTTTTCCACTTTCAATTTGAATCTTTTCAATAGCAGAATTTAAATGAAATTGCGTTTTATAAATTTTAGCAATGCTTTCCATTGCTTCGATAACTTTTATAAATCCACCGATTGGATACCAAGTTCCCAATTTCAATGCTGCGAAATTCATTAAACTGTATAAAGCTGGCGTATTATTTGGCATTGCACCCAAAAACAAAATCGGAAATTCCATCAAAGCGATTAACTTCGGATTGGAGAAATATTTACGAACATGTGTGCTGAATTTTGTGAAAACTTGTAGTTTAAAAACTCCTTTAATCACTTCCAAATCAAGAAACTCCAAAATTGAAATTCCAGGCGAATAAATCAATTTCTCCATGCCTATTTTATATTTGTAAGCCGCTTCATCCAAAAATTCAAGAAGTTTTTTTGAACTTCCAGCTTCAATTCCTTCAAAAAGTTCACATAATTTCTCAAAATTCTCTGGAATAGAAATTTTTTCATTTTCAGGAAAAACAATATCAAAAGATGGATCTAATAATTTTAAATCATATAAATCTTCAACAGCTACATTAAAATCTTTGAAAAAATTCTCAAAGACATTTGGCATCCAATACCAACTTGGTCCCATATCAAATTTATAGCCATTTTCGGTTTCAAATTGCCTTGCACGACCTCCAATACTTAAATTTTTCTCAAAAACATGTACTTCATGCCCAGCCTTTGAAAGGTAGCAAGCTGAACTTAATCCAGAAAATCCCGATCCGACAATACAAATTTTCGCCATTTTATTTACTTTCTTTAATTATCGATTCTAAATCGTCAATGGTTTTTAACCAATTCATGTTTTTAGTTAGTTTAAGTCCTTTAATAAATTCAAAATCTCCTGAAAAATAGCAGTTTGACTCATCAAAAAGGCTTGAAATTTCATTCAAATAATCTTGAGATTTTTGCTCACTCCTTTGATGAATTAAAAAGAACATGATATTCTCGGGACAAATTTCTTTTCGTATTTTCACCAAAGAATCTAAAGGCAAATTGGCTCCTAAATAAATAACTTGAACACCATTTTTTTTGAGGAGTAAATTTGCAATCAGCAAACTCAAATCATGAAATTCATTTTCAGGTAAAAATAAAATCCATCGAGGTTTTTCAGAACTTATAGTATTTTCTAAAGCATTTGTTTCTGTGTAAATTTTTTGCTTCAAAACATGACTCAAAAAATGTTCATGAGCTGGATTTAAAAAGTTTGAACTCCAAAGCAAACCAACTCTTTTTAAAAGTGGTAAAATAACTTCTCTATATGTTCTATTAAAACCTAATTTCTCAACACTTTCATCATATAATTGACCAATTTTAAATTCATCGAAAAGAATACATGAACTGATAATTTGTGAAATGTAAAAATTTTCATCTTTACTTTTTTCTTGATTCAATCTTAAATAAACCAATTCAAAAAGCTCATTATCAGACATTTTACACAAATCCAACAACTTATAATTCATTTTTTTTAAACTCACGATATTCAACAACCTTCGCAATTGAAATCCATCGTAATAACGTGTATTTCCTTCAGAACGAATTGGTTTTAGAGCATCATATCTTTGTTCCCAAATTCTAATATTATGCGCTTTAATCCCTGATAATTCTTCTAATTGTGATATTGAAAATAAATCCATGAGTTTTGAGGAAAAATAAATGTTTAAATTTTTACAAATATATTTAAACATTTTTAATTTCCAATTCAAAATGAAAATATATTTTTAATAAAAAAATCTCATTTCAACAAAATATTCCTTAAAAATTCAAAACTGTTTTCTTTTTTTTAGCAATTTCCTTTTTACTTTTCATCAAATGTTTATCTTTGTTGCAATGAATTTACAAAACGATTTAATTCTTAGAGCTGCAAGAGGTGAAAACATTGAGCGATACCCTGTTTGGCTAATGCGTCAAGCTGGTAGAATTTTACCAGAATACAGAGCTGTTAGAAGTTCTTTGTCAGGTTTTAAAGAACTTGTTGAAACACCGAAATATGCTGCTGAAGTTACTATTCAGCCAGTTGATATTTTGGGCGTTGATGCAGCTATTATTTTTTCAGACATTTTAGTAGTTCCTGAAGCCATGGGGTTGGAATACCAAATGCTTGAAAGTAAAGGTCCTTGGTTTGAAAAAACTATTAAATCTGTAGAAGATTTAAAATATGCGGAAACAGATTTCAACATTGAAGATCGTTTGGGATATGTTACAGAAGCGATTCGAATTACAAATAAAGAATTAAATGGACGTGTTCCATTGATTGGTTTTGCAGGTGCTCCATGGACAATCTTTTGCTATATGGTGGAAGGCCATGGCTCAAAAACATTCTCTGAAGCGAGAAAAATGTTGTACACAAATCCAAGTTTGGCACACGAATTGTTATCTCGTATTACAAAGGTTACAATTCAGTATTTGAAAGCACAAATTGAAGCGGGCGCCCACATGATTCAAGTATTTGATTCTTGGGCAGGAATTTTAGGAACTTCACAATATGCTGCATTTAGTTTGCCTTATTTGAAACAAATTTGCGATGCGATTAAAGAATCAAATCCGAACACGCCAGTTACTTTATTCTCTAAAGGTGCGATAACATCAATAGGAGAATTAGCAAAACTAAATTGTAATACAATTGGTTTGGATTGGAACATGGATGTTGAAACTTTTAGAAATGAAATCGGTGAAACAAGAACTTTGCAAGGGAATCTAGATCCTTGTGCTTTGTACTCTTCTCACCAAACAGTTGAAATTGAAACAAAAAACATGTTGGACTCGTTTAAGAGCAAGCGACATATAGTAAATCTTGGTCATGGAGTTTATCCAGATGTTGATCCTGAAAAAGTAAAAACGTTTATTAAAACAGTTAAAAACTATGAAATCAAATATTAAAACAATCTCTGCACTTGTTGTTGTGTTGTCAATAAGTTTGACGTCTTTCTCACAAAAGAAAGAAAAAGAGAAAAAAGGGAATGAAAAAGGTAAAGTTGACGATGGAAATTTAGTTGAAAATGGAAGTTTTGAAGCTACAACTGGTAAAATCAAAAAATTAGGTTCAATTGATATGGCAACAGGTTGGTCTTCACCAACTGGAGTTAGAGCGGATTTATTTATTCCTGATGAAAAAGTTCCAGAAATTAATGTCCCATTAAATGCACGCGGAACTGAAGAAGCAAAAGAAGGGAGTAATTATGCTGGAATTGTTGGATATTCATACAACGACAAAATGCCTCGTTCTTACATCAAATCAAAACTTAAATCACCTTTGAAAAAAGGAATGAAATATTGCGTTTCTTACTATGTTTCTTTAGCTGAATTATCAAAATATTCTGCAAATAACATTGGAGCAATTATTGGTAAAAAAGATTTCAGTACAGACGCAAAGTCAAGTATTATTGAAAAATCATCTATTTTACACCACGAAAATAAAGTATTTAATGCTTTTTATAACTGGGAAAGAGTTTGTGGAACGTTTGAAGCTGATGGAGGTGAAAAATACATCGTAATTGGAAATTTTAACAACAACGAAACAACAACAAACGAAAGAAACAAGCAACCAAAAGATTTCAAAGGTACGCCAATCATTGCTGCATATTATTTCATTGATGATGTTTCAATTACATTATTGGAAGAAGGCAAACAATGTGATTGTGGAATTGGGGATTTAGGAAATGAAGTTTCATCAACAATCTATCAAAGAGCTATTTTATTGAAAGACAACGCTACAACAAAAGAAAAAATCGAAGCTCAAGCAAGCTTCTTCGCTTTTGGAAAAAACAAATTACAACCAGTTGCAACACAATCCTTAGATTTAATTGCTGAGTTGATGCTTGCTAATCCTTCAATTAAATTAGAAATTTTAGGTTATGCTGATTCAAATGAAGTTGCTATGTCAGTTGAAAATCCATTGTATGTAGATATGGACGTAAAAAGAATTGATATGGTTGCACGTTATTTAAAAGACAAGAAAATTCCAGAAAACAGAATCATCAAAAAACCTTCAGGAGTTGATTTAGAAAACCCTGAAATTATTGAAACAGACGATGAAGATATGAAAATGGCAAAAAGCCGAAGGGTAATCTACAAAGTAGTCCAATAAAATTACGGGACTTCTAAAAATAGTTTTTTCTTCGTTGAACTGCAATTTTAAAAAACTCATTTACACGAGTAAACTCACATTTTAAAATTTTGTTCGCCTAAAAAAATCAAATTTTCAGAAACCCTTTGAATAATAATTGTAAAAACGCTCTTTCAATTAGGAAGAGCGTTTTTTGTTTTGTCAATTTTTTATGTCTTAATATCTTAAAGTCCTAATATCTTAATATCCAAAACAATGAGTCAATTTAAAGTCGGAGAAAAAGTTTCCTTTCTATACGAGAAAGGTGGTGGAACAATCGTAGAAATTATAAATTCAAAACAAGTGCGTTTAAATGATGACGATGGTTTTGATCAAATTTACAACATCGCTGATTTAGTTAAAATCCACGGTACAATTGATAAAGATTCAATCATTCCATCTTTGAAAGACGAAGAAATTTCTCATGAGAAAAAATCTAATTACACTGTTTTAAAAGACAAAACGTCACTCACAAACAAAGATTTTTGGGAATTAGATTTACATATTGAATCCTTGACTGATAATCATCGAGGAATGTCAAACTTTGAAATCATGAAGATTCAAATGAACGAATTCAAACGATTTTACAGTAAGGCCAAAGCAAATCAGATCAATAAAATTGTCATCATTCACGGTGTGGGAGAAGGAATTTTAAAAAATGAAATTAGATCTTACTTAGACCAACAAGAATTCGTTCAATATCATGATGCATCTTATTTGGAATATGGAAAAGGAGCAACAGAAGTTTTGTTGAATAAAAAGTGGTGAATTTTGGCTCTAAACTAAAGTTTTATTTTAAATTTGAAACCATAAACTTTAAAACTATAAAAATAAAAAATTATGGCACAAATTAATCCTTATTTAACATTCAACGGAAATTGTGAAGATGCATTTTCTTTTTACAAAAGTGTATTCGGAACAGAATTTAGAGAATGTATGCGATTTAAAGATATGGGACAGGCTGAAGGCTTAACGGATGAAGAAGCAAATAGAATCATGCACGTTTCTATGCCTATCAGCAAGGAAACAATTTTGATGGGAAGTGATTCGCTTCCTAAATATGGTGATGTAGCTGTTGGCCAAAATTTATCTTTATCTGTAAACACTTTTAGCAAAGAAGAGGCCGATAAAATATTTAATAGACTTGCAGTTGGTGGAAATGTAACAATGCCAATGGAAAATACCTTCTGGGGAGCTTATTTTGGTATGCTTGTCGATAAATATCAAATTACGTGGATGGTAAATTTTGATGTTGAAAAACCTGAATAAATCTTTTCAATATTAAAAAAACATTTATTCCCATTTTTTTTCACCACTAAGAAACTGAGAAAACATAAGCCTAAGTTTTCTCAGTTTCTTAGTGGTAATTTTTAAATATTTTGTGGAATAATTAATAAAAAAACTTTTCTATTATGTTAGACTAGTTAATTTTTTCAATTCTAAAACATAGCTCAAAGCTATATTCAATTGTTCTTCTTGCGTTAAATCCGAATTATCAATAACAATCGCATCTTCTACCTGAATCAAAGGACTTTCCTTACGAGTTGTATCTAAAAAATCTCTTTCTTCTAGGTTTTTTGCAACATCTTCAAGCGTAATTGAACTATCATTTAATTCTAAAAAACGTCTTTGAGCCCTCACTTCAGGTTTTGCGGTGATAAACAATTTTAATTCTGCATTCGGGAACACAACAGAAGCAATATCTCTTCCATCCATAACTATTCCTCCATTTTTACCAATTTTTTGTTGCTCTGAGACTAATTTCTGACGCACTTCTTTAATCGATGCTACTTTACTAACTAAATTACTGATTGTTAAATTACGAATGTCCTTCTCAACATTCTCACCGTTTAATTCAACATCCAATTTATTTGTTTCTTCATTAAAGATAAAATGAATAGAAATATCTTTTAAAGAAGCAATAATTTGCTCTGTTTCAACTTTTGTTTGATCAACTAAATTTTTTCTGAAACAATAAAGCGTAATTGCACGATACATCGCTCCAGAATCAATAAAAATATAGTTTAATTTTTTGGCTAAAGCTTTCGCTAAAGTACTTTTCCCACAGGAGGAAAAACCATCAATTGCAATGGTTATTTTTTTACTACTACTCATTATTGTTCTAAAATTGAGGCTTAATATATTATGCAAAAAAACGGAAAAAGATTGAATTTAAAGAATTTTCTTTCAAAAAAGTGAAATAATCTCTACTTTCGCACAATATTTTAAACTGTAAAAATGGCAAATACTTCAGATATTCGCAATGGTTTGTGTATCAAACACAACGGAAAATTGTTTCAAGTGATTGAATTTCAACACGTAAAACCAGGAAAGGGTCCTGCTTTTGTGCGCACAAAAATGCGTCAAATTGAAACTGGAAAAGTGCTGGACAATACTTTCTCAGCGGGACATAAAATCGACATCGTTCGCATCGAAAATCGTGAATATCAATATTTGTATCAAGAAAATGAAGATTACGTTTTCATGAACAACGAAACTTATGAACAAATAAATATCCCTGGAAAAATGATTGAAAAACCATTGTTTCTTCAAGAAGGAATGATTTGCAACATTTTATTTCATGCAGAAGAAGAAATGGCATTAGTTGTTGATTTACCGATGTACATCATTTCTGAAATCACATACACTGAACCGGGAATCAAAGGAGATACAGCAACAAACACAATGAAACCAGCAACAATTGCAACTGGTGCTGAAGTTCGTGTTCCACTTTTTGTTGACAATGGAGAAATCATTAAAATCGACACACGCACAGGAATCTATGTTGAACGTGTGAAAAACAAATAATTAACTAGTTAGAAACTATTTAGTTAAAAGTTAGTAGTTTCTCTTAGACATAAAAAAATCCATTCACCTTTTGCGAATGGATTTTTTAGTACCTATTGATTTTAAATTTATTAAAGATTTTTAAGATTCATAAATCGAGGTTTTTGGAAATTTAACGAATGAGTTTACCTAAAGTAAATGAATAAGTTAAATTTTTAAAATAACGATGAGTTAGGAATTTTTAAAAATTCTTATTTAGGGTTACGAAGTAAGATTTCATCAACCATCCCGTACGCTTTTGCTTCTTCTGCTGTCATCCAGTAATCTCTGTCAGAATCAGCCCAAACTTTTTCATACGTTTGGTTAGAATGCAAAGCGATAATGTCATACAATTCTTTTTTCAATTTCTGAATTTCACGAGCTGTAATTTCGATATCAGAAGCTTGACCTTGCGCACCTCCAAGTGGTTGGTGAATCATCACACGTGAATGTTTCAGAGCAGAACGTTTTCCTGGAGCACCAGCACACATCAAAACTGCTCCCATAGAAGCTGCCATTCCTGTACAAATTGTCGCTACATCTGGCTTGATGTATTGCATTGTATCGTAAATTCCTAAACCTGCATAAACAGATCCTCCTGGAGAATTCAAATAAATTTGAATGTCTTTCTTAGCATCAGCAGACTCCAAAAAAAGTAATTGTGCATTGATAATGTTTGCAACATGATCGTTAATTCCTGTTCCTAAAAAGATAATTCTATCCATCATCAAACGAGAGAAAACATCCATTTGAGTCATGTTCAAATGACGTTCCTCAATGATATATGGCGTTACAGAAGATTCAATATAATGTTCTAAGTGCATACTACTAATACCCATGTGTTTTGTAGCATATTTTGTAAATTCGTCTTTTCCAAACATGATTTTATTTTTTGTATTTGTTTTTAACTTTATTTCAGATTATAAAGATAATAGCAATTATTAAATCACCGTTTAATTTTAAGAAAAGTTATGAAAAATTTTATTTTTAAAGAAAAAATTAAAAAAAGTTTGAATATCTAAAATAAGTGTGTATCTTTGCAGTGCATTTAAGGCTTATTTTAAATGAATATTGTGGGGTGGAGCAGTTGGTAGCTCGTCGGGCTCATAACCCGAAGGTCGCACGTTCGAGTCGTGTCCCCGCTACTAAAACCAAAAAAGGCTATCACTAATCTGATAGCCTTTTTTTATTCGTATTAATTATGTCAAAAAAGGAAACTTCGTGCTCATTTTGTGGGAGGCCAAAAAATCAGGTAGGAATTTTAATTGCTGGTTTATCTGGTCATATTTGTGAAAGTTGTATCACGCAAGGATATACAATCGTTCAAGAGGAATTTTCTTCGCCAAATTCTCCTGCTAAAAAACCTGAGCAGCCGATAACTATTTTGAAACCACACGAAATCAAAGCTCGTTTGGACGAATATGTAATTGGACAAGAAGATGCTAAAAAAGTTCTTGCCGTTGCAGTTTACAATCATTACAAACGTTTGGATCAAAAAGTAACGAAAGACGATATTGAGATTGAAAAATCAAATGTCATTTTAGTTGGACGAACAGGTACTGGAAAAACATTACTTGCTAAAACAATTGCTAAAATGTTAAATGTTCCATTTTGTATTGCCGATGCAACAGTTTTGACAGAAGCTGGATACGTTGGGGAAGATGTTGAAAGTATTTTATCTCGTTTGCTTCAAGCGGCAGATTACAATGTTGAAACTGCTCAAAGAGGTATTGTTTTTATTGACGAAATTGATAAAATTGCTCGCAAAAGCGATAATCCATCCATCACACGTGATGTTTCTGGTGAAGGAGTTCAACAAGCTTTATTGAAATTATTGGAAGGAACAGTTGTAAATGTTCCACCACAAGGAGGAAGAAAACACCCAGAACAAAAAATGATTCAATTGGAAACTAAGAACATTTTGTTTGTTTGTGGAGGTGCTTTTGACGGAATTGAAAAAATCATTGCGCGACGTGTAAACACACAAACAATTGGTTTTAGCTCAAAAGAAAACATCAAAGTTGACGGAGATAATTTCTTAAAATACATCAACCCAACAGATGTAAAAACGTATGGTTTGATTCCTGAACTAATTGGTCGTTTTCCATCTTTGACTTATCTTGAACCTTTAGACGCTAAAAGTTTAAAACGTATTTTGTCTGAACCAAAAAATGCTTTGGTAAAACAATATTTGAAATTGTTTGAAATCGATGAAATAAAATTAACTTTTGATGGCGAAGTCTTAGATTTCATTGTTGAAAAAGCAATCGAATTTCAGCTTGGAGCAAGAGGTTTACGTTCGATCTGTGAAGCGATTTTAACCGATGCGATGTTTGATTTACCTTCAAGTAATGAAACTGAATTTAAGTTGACTGTTGCTTACGCGAAAGAGAAATTTGCGAAATCTAAGGTGGCGATATTGAAGGTGGCTTAAGGGATTTTAGATTTATTTCTCGCAAAGACGCTTTTTTGTTATGATTTTTAAGTTTTGATTGTTATTTCAAACTACTAACTCATAACTACAACTAATAACTTTTTACACTGAGCTTGTCGAAGTGCTAACTATTTTTTCAACTTCACTCCTATCACATTTGGTAATTTCCAAAAATGGTCGTTTTTATCGTTTGGATATGTTTCTGAAACGTAACTTCCGATTTTTTCCATTTTTGTGTCACCAATGTTGACATACAAACTTGTTTGAGGTCCGCCTTCCATGTAAATTGCATTTACTAATTTGAAAGGAAATTTTTGCATAAAAGCAATCATTTCATTGTGCGTGTAAGGAGAACGACAGAAAATAAAATACAAAAATCCTTTTTCGTCATGTGCCGTAATCAGCATACTACACGATTGTTTGCGTTTGTTCCAGCCAATTGCTTTTCCATCACAATCCAACATGCGTAAACCTTGAGCGTACGAATTGTAATCTTTTTTGACTTTCTCCCAAGGCGTACATTCCAAATCCAACACAGAAAATTTCGCCAAGCTCGAATCTTTTGGATTAAAAGCAATCATGGAATTGTAATTCGGATGAATATTCGGATTGTTTACGTGTTTATTATTTTGTAAATATCCTTTGCTCATCATTTTTTTCGCTAAATCATACATCCCAGCATTGATGACGATATCTAAATCAAAAGAATCCGCCCATTTATCGGCAGTTAAGGATTTAGTTTTGAGTTCTGTTGCAATAAGCAAACTAAAATCAAAAAATTGAGGTTCTAATTTTAAAACCGTAATTTTTGAATCATTGATGATTGATTTGTAAGGAGCATCTGTTTCACAAAAATCTAAGCCTTTGGCTAAATTAGTCCAAGAAATTTTAATAGAATCAGTTGAAATTGGTTTTATGATTATAGTATCACTTTGCTGTGAACAAGATAAAAAAGGGAGAAATAAAAGTATAAAAGCTAAGTTTTTCATCTTACTTCACTTCAACTTCCAACAAATTACTCCAATTTTTTCCAGTCAAATAAAGCTTTTTGTTTTTTGCGTTGTAAGCAATTCCATTCAAAACTTCTCCAGCTCCTTGCCCTGCTTTTACAACATCTGAGCAATCTATTTCAGACAAAACTTTACCTGTACTTGGATCGATTTCTAAAATAATATCCAGCATCCAAACATTGGCATAAATTTTCCCGTTAATGTATTCCAATTCGTTTAATTTAACTCGCGGACCAACTTGATCATACACTTCAATTGTACGTTCAATTTGAAACGTTTCTGGATTTCTAAAGCTTATCATTTCTGTTCCGTCAGACATAATAATACTTTTTCCATCGTTGCACAAACCCCAACCTTCGCCTGTATAAGCGATGTCTTTTTCAATTTGTAAAGTGTTTTTATTGTACACAAAACACTTTTGGTTTTGCCAGGTAATTTGATAAATCTTGTCTCCAAAAATGGTAATTCCTTCTCCGAAATAAGTCGCATCCAAACCAATTTCTTTTGTCTGAACACCCGTTTCTAATTGAACTTGAGCAATTTTACTTTTTCCATTTAATCCCGTACTTTCAAATAAAAGACCATCGTTAAACTCCAAACCTTGGGTGAAACTGTTTGAATTATGAACAAACGACTTTAAAACAAAAGCTTTCAAAGTTGTTGGTGCAACGTCAGATAAAATTCTTACCAAACGTGTGTCGTTAAATTCTTCTCCGTTTTTCAACTTTGCAATTAAACTGATTGTTTTTGCACCTAAAGTTGCAGCATTCAAGAAAAAAGTAATTTTAGATTTCGGATTTTTAAAGGATTCTATCAACTCATCGTTTAAATAAATTTCTGCTGAAACAACATTTTCGTCCAAAATTTCAAAACTCAAAGGAACTTTTTTTCCAAAAGTTACCGCTAAGTTTTCTTCAAAAGTAAATTTTGCGTAAGTCATTTCTGTTAAATCTGTACCAGTTGATTTATTTAACATCGGAACAATCACAAAAGATCCGATTATTAAAATCAAAAAAACTACTATTCCTATTCTTTTAGCTTTACTCATATTTTAATTAATTTAAGCTTAATTTGTTAATCTTTTCTGCACTAATTTGTTCGTGTGAAGCTGAATAAACAACTTTTTTGTTATCCAAAAATACAACTTGAGGAGATTGGTGCATCACTTTTGTTTTTTCAGAAATTGCGTTCGAAACCTCACGAAAACTTATCAAATCTACTAAATAACATGAAATATCCGAGTTTGAATCAAATTCACGCTCAAAATTTCTTAAAGCAAAAGATGAAATACTGCAACGTGTGCTGTGTTTGAACAAAACTATTTTTGATTCAGAATTGATTACTTCTTCCAATTGCTCTAAAGAATTTAAAGCAATCCAAGGAAAAGATGTTTTATTTGTTGAGAAAAGTCCCATTTTTGTTTTTTTATTTAAACGCAAAGTTAGCAAAGTGTTTCGCCAAGTTCGCTAAGTTTTTTGAGTATTTTAAGAGTAGTTTCTTTATTCTCCATTTTCACTCTTAATTCTTCACTTTTAACTCTTCACTCTTTTAAAGAGAAGATTTAAATTGACTAATAAAACGAATGTCGTTTTCAGAGTATAAACGCAAATCATTCACTTTGTATTTCAATTGTGTGATACGTTCAATTCCCATACCAAAAGCAAAACCTGAATAAACTGTTGAATCAATTCCACATGCTTCCAACACGTTTGGATCAACCATTCCGCAACCTAAAATCTCAAGCCAACCTGTGTTTTTACACACATTACAGCCTTTTGCGTTACAAATTGAGCAGGAAACATCAACTTCTGCACTTGGTTCCGTAAAAGGGAAATAAGATGGTCGCAATCTGATTTGTGCTTTTTCTCCGAAAACTTCTTTCGCAAAATGCAATAAAGTTTGTTTTAAATCAGCAAAAGAAACATCTTTATCGATGTATAAACCTTCAATTTGGTGGAAAAAACAATGTGCACGAGCAGAAATCGCTTCGTTGCGGTAAACTCTCCCAGGAGAAATTGTTCTAATTGGTGGTTTCTGATTTTCCATTACACGCACTTGGACAGAAGAAGTATGCGTTCTCAAAGCCATTTCTTTTTCGCCTTTTTCAATAAAAAAAGTATCTTGCATATCACGTGCTGGATGTTCTGGCGGGAAATTCAAAGCAGAAAAATTGTGCCAATCGTCTTCAATTTCAGGTCCATCAGAAACAGTGTAACCAATACGAGAAAAAATTTCGATAATCTCTGATCTAACCAATGAAATTGGATGGTGTGAACCTAAAGCATAACTTTCTCCTGGCCTAGAAAAATCTATTTTTGAATCTTTTTGTTCAACATTTTCAAATTGTTCCTTTGTTACAGCAAAAAGTTCTTCTGTACTTTCTTTTAAATTATTGATTAATTGACCAATTTCTTTCTTTTGCTCGTTTGGAACGGATTTAAAATTAGCGTACAAATCTTTGATGATTCCTTTTGAACCTAAATATTGAATTCTAAATTGCTCCAATTCACTTGAATTGGCAATTTTAGTTCCTTTAATTTGTTCTTGAAGTAAAAGTATCTGATCTTTCATTCTTGTTTATAAAAGTGTAAAATTATTCTAAAATCATGAAACAAAAAAAGATTTTTTTCGTTAATGTTACAAAGTATGAACCTTTGCATGTTGAAACTTTTTTTGTTTTTTTTGCGAAATTAATAAATAAGTCTTACTTTTGAACATTGAGAAACGTTTTTAATAAAAGTATTTTATAAAATAGTATGAAATTAATTTCAAATTTTAGTTTTCGTTTTACTTCCATTTTTCTTTTATCTCTGCCCCTATTTATTGGGTTTTTGGCTTCATCATGTGAAAGTAAAGAAGAATCAATTTTAAAAGTTTACGTACGAGATGAAAGCAATGATTTATTGCCAAAAGCAAAAGTAATTATCATTGGGAATACAAAATCAAATCCAGCAACGATTGATTACGTTGACACCGTTTTTACAGACGAATTAGGAGTAGCTGTTTTTAACATGGAGGAATTTTACACTTTATCAGGAAAATCTGTTAACTCTGGTTTTTTTGACGTTTTAGTAAAACATTTAGAAAAAAATGCAACAGGAGAAATTCGTGTGAAGGAACACATCACAAGTGTTTTAACAGTTAACTTTCAACCATAATATTTAAAGACAATTATGAAAAGCAATAAATTATTTTTAGTAGCAACATTATTTTTAGCAGGATTTTTCATCATTTCAAGCTGTAGAAAGAAAAAAGATACAATTGCAAAAGTTTACGTGATGGACGCTTCAAACGACCCTGTAACATCTTGCACAGTTGTTTTATATGCTTCTCCATCAGAAAACTCAACTGGTAAAAAAGTAATCGCTCCTGATACATCAATTACAAATACAGCTGGTGAAGCAATTTTTAATTACAACGATTTATACCAATTAGGTCAAGCGGGAGTTGCTGTTTTAAACATCAAAGCTTACAAAGACACTTTAGTTGGCGAAGGAGTAATTCAGATTGGAGAAGAAGTAACTTCAAAATCAACAGTTTTTTTACAATAAAAAATTAAACACATAATATTGAGATAGCTTTAGTTTTTACTAAGGCTATTTTTTTTGAGTAAATTTAAATAGAAATGAAGTTAAACATTTTCAGAAAAGAACCTTTAATAGATGATGTTTTGTATGTTGAAAACATTCATGAGAAACTTAGAACTTTTTATGGAAATAAGTTTGAAAATTATTTTGAAAATTTCGAGTATATTAACAATATAGAAGTGTTAACAGGATTGATATATGATTATGCTAACAAATTAGATTTAAATATCAGAATTGAAGAAATTGATGAAATTGAAGATGATTTAGATGAAATGCCTACTGTTTATGAATGGGAAGTAATAGATGAAGAAACAAATGAAACAATAATTTATTTAACTCCTTTTGCACATCAAAATCTTCAAATTACAATTTGTGAAGTTATTTTATTATTGTTAGATATGAAATTGAAAATTTCAAGTTCATTCGATTTTGAAGACGAACAATTTCAAGATATAAAAAATGTTTGGGCACCTTTATTAGTAAACGCTACTATTTTCTTTGGTTTTGGTTATATTTTATTAAAAAGACACTCAGTTACGGGTTATTATAAATATTCTTTTAGTTATAAAGGTTTAAACATAACATATCGTGTTCCTTTACATCTAAAAACAATGATATATTCAATAGCTTTTAAGATAATGGTTGATAATAAAATTGATGATTGGAATTCGCAAATTAAAAAAACATTTAATTCAGAAATTCAAAAAGAAATGGACATTTGTTTAAATTTTATAATGAAAGGGAAATCTGAATATTTTAATTGGATGAAGAGCAATAATTTGCTAAATTAATAAGCTTGAAATCGCCCTAATATTATAACTCATTCAACAAATCTGTTAAAGGTCGTGAATTAGCTTTTCCTTGTTCAACTAATTTCATCTCTTCAATACCAGCCTTAATATTTTTTAAAATAGCTTCTTTAGAATCTGTTTTTTCTGATTTAGCTTGACTTGAAATTAAATTCCAAACTTTTTCAATTAATGAACTATCTTCAATAGTGCTAATAACACTAATGATGTCTAACTTTCTAATATGGATGTCTTGCGTTCTCATTGTTTTTCTTCAGAAATAAATCAGTTTAAAAATTGAATATTGCTAATGTTTCACAAATATACAAAGCATTTTTGAGAAATAAAAATCAAATAACAGCCCAATTTTCAATAAATAAACCTTTATATTTTGAGAATTCAATCTATGTGATTATATTCGCACCCTTAAAAACATATTTTTTAAGAATTTCAAAATTAAAGAGTAAAACAAATAAAATGGCATTAATAGGAAAAATTAGAGAAAGATCAGGATTATTATTAATTGTTATCGGTATTGCGATGTTAGCATTCATCATGGGTGGCTGGGATTCAATGTTTGGAGGAACTTCAAATAAATTGGGTATCGGTACAGTTTACGGTGAATTAGTTGATCAACAAAAATACCAAATAGCTGTTGATAACACTTTAAACCAAGATGCGCAACAAGCTCAACAAAGTGGAAAAGAGTTTACTCAAAAAGACCAACAAAATTCGCAAGATAAAGCTTGGGGAATGACAGTTGACGGAATGATTCTTGAAAAAGAATATGAAAAATTAGGAATTGATTGTAGTGACAAAGAACTTGACGCTTATTTATATGGTCAAGATGGATTTACAGTAATGCCGGATTTAGCTCAAAATTTTGCTGATTCATTAACTGGACAATTTAACCCACGTTTGTTAGAAAAAAGAATCGAAGAAATGGAAAATTCTTCTGATGCTAAAGTTTCTGCACAATGGGAGACAAACAAGCAACAATTGAGAGATGCACGTAAAAATGAAAAATATTTTCAGTTGTTAGCTCAAGGAGTTTACGTAACTAAATTAGAAGCGAAAGAAGAATACAAAGCACAAAAAGAAGTGAAAAACATTTCTTTTGTCATGAAAAGATATTCTGAAATTCCAGACGATCAAATTAAAGTTACGGATGATATGGTTCGTAAATTTTATGAAGAACATAAAAATGAGAAAAAATACGAAGCGACTGCTGGTAGGGATGTGAAATTTTTCGATATTTTGATTCAGCCAAGTAAAGCGGATTCAGCGGTTTTTAACAAATCAATGGATAAAATCAAAAGCGGTTTTGCTGCATCAAAAAATGATAGTATTTATGCGATTTTGAATACAGAAGATGTAAACAAAAAGAACATGAAAGCATTTTTGCCTTACCGTTCTGAAACTGATCCAAATGCGAAACAAGGAATGATGTACCCACAATATATGGATACAATTTTCAAGGCAAGTTCAATTGGACAAGTTGTTGGACCATATTCTTACCAAGGAAAAATGTTGATTTCGAAAGTAATTAAATTCAATACTCAATATTTAACTGCAAGACACATTTTATTACAAGTTGCAAAAACAGATTCTGTTGCTTCTAAAAAAGTGAAACGTACAGCTGATAGTTTAGTTGGATTGTTAAATGCAACTAATTTTGAAGAATATGTAACGAAATTCTCACAAGATCCAGGTTCAAAAGACAAAGGTGGAAAATACGAAGATTTCGTTTACGATGAGTTTGTTCCTGAATTCTCTGCTTTTGTTAGCAATAACAATGTAGGTAAAATTGGAATTGTTCAAACTTCTTACGGTTACCACATCATTGAAGTTTTAGCTAAAAAAGCTGCTAAAGTTCCTGTTTTATCTGTAATTGAAAAAACATTAGAAGCTTCACAAGATACTGAAACAGATGCAAGTGATAAAGCTTATAACTTATTGTATGCTTTTGATTCTAAAATTTCTCGTAAAAAAGAAATCAAAGATAAAATCCAATTATTTGATTCATTGGCACAAAAAGAAGGTTTCTTCTCTCGTCCAGTTAAGATTTTAGATGAGAATCCAAAAGTTCAAGGTTTCTTAACTTCTTTTGCTGAAGATAAAATCTTAAGTTTAGCTTACGACGAAAATTCAGAAATCGGAACTTTATGTTCAGCTCCAATTAAGGATCAAACGAAATACGTTATCGCAATGGTTTCTTCAATTCGTGAAAAAGGAGTTCCTAATTTCGAAGATGTTGAAGAAAGAATGAAGTTTGAAGTAATCAAAGAACGTAAAGCTTTACGTTTTATTAACATGATGCAAAAACAATACAATTTGACTAAATTGGCTTCAAAAGTAAACACCACAGTTATGCGTGGAGAAGTTACTTTTGCTAATCCACAAATCCCTGGTGGAAGTTACGAGCCAGAAATCGTTGGTTCTTTGTTCTCTGCTTTAAAAGATGGTCAAGTTACCATGCCATTAAAAGGTGAACAAGCGGTTTACGTGATTCAAATTACAAAAACGATTAAAGCTCCAGCAACAGCAAACTACAAAGCTGAAAAAGATCAATTGCTTTCAAATGCAAGAGCTCAAATGCAAAATGCTACACGTTCAGCATTAATCAAATTAGCTGAAGTAAAAGATAACAGAAAATTCTCTTCATTAGGAATAATTAGAGAATAAGATTTTCTACAAGAAATAAAAAAGGGTTGAAAATTTTCAACCCTTTTTTTGTGCTTAAAAGTAAAATGATTATTACTTCATTTCTTTCTTAATCTCAATTGTTTTTTCTTCCACAATTGTCTTACCATTTTTAATTTCTTTTTCGATTGTTTTGGTAGTTGTTTCCGTATCTTTTTCCATTTCTTGAACATCGTCATCTAAATCTTCCATCGATTCTTCAAACATTTTGTCCATTTCTTTGTCAACAGATTCTTTCATGTCTTTTTCTTTTTTTGCTGCTTCATCCGCTGATCCAGAGCAACTAAACAACATCAAACTTAATGCTGTAACAAATAGTAAATTCTTTTTCATAGTTTCTTTTTTTTCTAAAAATAGAAAAAAAATCAATCCAAAAATATATTTTACTTTTTTTCAACCATAAAAAAAGTAACAAAAAAATCTCCGCTTGTAATGCTTCGCTAAAAATATTCCATTTTGACTAAAAGAAAACAAACTCACTGCGCTCAAACACTGTTTTCTTTTTACGCCAAAATTCATATTTTATTAACGCTCATCATTACTATGCGGATTAAAAACGTAAACTGCCATTTATTCCGAATCGAGAAACTTAAATTGATTGGCATGCAATTTGAATTTCTTATACTCCATTCTAAAATTAGCTTTAGTGTGGATTTATTAAAAGTAGATTTTTACACAGACTGACAATTTGACATTTATATAGTATGAACGATTTTTTTGAAAACGAATTATTTGATTTTTCTGACAACATGGATTCTGATGCAGAATTTATTCCTTTGATTACGCAAGAAGAGGAAGAACAGATGAATAATCAAGAATTTCCTGAAGAATTAGCGATATTGCCTTTGCGAAACAACGTTTTATTTCCTGGGGTTGTGATTCCAATTACTGTTGGTCGCGACAAATCCATTAAATTAATTCAAGATGCCAACAAAGGTTCGAAAATTATTGGAGTTGTTTCTCAAAAAAACCAAGAGGAAGAATCGCCTGAATTTAAGGATTTACATACCATTGGGACGGTTGCACAGATTATCAGAATGTTGAAAATGCCTGATGGAAGCACAACAGCAATTATCCAAGGAAAAAGACGTTTTGAACTAGTTGAATCAACTCAAGACGAGCCTTATTTAAAAGCAAAAGTTGCGTATTTCCCTGAAAATAAATACGATAAAACTTCCAAAGAAATGGGAGCGATTTTTAAAACAATTAAAGATCAAGCTTTGCAAATTATTCGCGACAGTCCAAACATTCCATCTGAAGCTTCTTTTGCCATTGGAAACATTGATAGTCCGACGTTTTTAATCAACTTCATAGCTTCAAATATGAACGCTGACATGTCTAAAAAGCAAGAAATTTTGCAAGAATTAGACATGAGAAGAAAAGCGTTTAAGATTTTGGAACATTTGAATGAAGAATCGCAAATGCTGAAAATGCAAAATGAGATTCAATCAAAAGTTAAAAAAGATTTAGATAAACAACAACGCGATTACTTCTTAAATCAGCAAATTAAGCAGATTCAAGAAGAATTAGGAGATAATTCCCATGCTCAAGAGATTGACGAATTAGCAGTACGTGCAAAAAAGAAAAAATGGACGCCGAAAGTTGAAAAAATCTTCTCAAAAGAGTTAACAAAATTAAAGAGAATGAATCAACAAAGTGCTGAATATACAGTACAGTTGAACTATTTGGACATGTTACTCGACTTACCTTGGGGAGAATATTCAAAAGATGTTTTAGACTTGAAAAAAGCTGAAAAAATCTTAAACAGAGATCATTTTGGTTTGGAAGATGTTAAAAAACGTATTCTAGAATATTTAGCCGTTTTGAAACTTAAAAACAATATGAAATCACCAATTTTGTGCTTTTATGGACCTCCGGGAGTTGGAAAAACTTCTTTAGGAAAATCAATTGCTGATGCTTTGGGTAGAAAATATGTGCGTATGTCTTTGGGTGGAGTTCACGACGAATCTGAAATTCGCGGACATCGTAAAACATACATTGGTGCGATGCCAGGAAGAATCATTCAAAATTTAAAAAAAGCTGAAAAAGCAAATCCAGTTTTTGTCTTGGATGAAATTGATAAATTAGGAAAAAGTAATCACGGAGACCCATCTTCTGCCTTATTGGAAGTGATGGATCCTGAGCAAAATAAGGAATTTTACGATAATTACATCGAAACAGAATTTGATTTATCAAAAGTCTTGTTTATTGCAACAGCGAATTCACTTTCTACCATTCAAGGTCCTTTGAGAGATCGAATGGAAATCATTGAAGTGAACGGCTATACAATTGAGGAAAAAATTGAAATTGCGAAAAATCACTTAATACCTAAGCAAATTGAAGCTCACGGAATCAAGAAAAAGGATTTCAGTATTGATAAAGCAACAACAGAACGTGTGATTGAAAATTACACTAGTGAATCTGGTGTACGAGGTTTGGACAAAATGATTGCAAAATTGGTTCGAAATAGAGCGAGACAAATCGCTATGGAAGAAAAATTTGAAGTAAAAGTGCAAATCAAAGATTTAGATAGTATTTTAGGTGTTGGTCGTCCAAAAACAAAATACTTGAACAATGACATCGCTGGAGTTGTAACAGGTTTGGCTTGGACAAGCGTTGGAGGAGATATTTTATTTATTGAATCATCTATTACCAAAGGAAAAGGGAAATTAACTTTAACAGGAAATTTAGGTGATGTGATGAAAGAATCGGCAATTATTGCTTTGGAATTCTTAAAAGCTCACAGCCACTGGTTTGATTTGGAACAAGAAATTTTCGATAATTACAACGTACACGTTCACGTTCCTGAAGGCGCAACACCAAAAGATGGTCCAAGTGCTGGAATCACGATGTTAACTTCATTGGCTTCTTTGTTTACGCAACGAAAAGTGAAGAAAAATCTCGCTATGACGGGTGAAATTACACTTCGTGGAGATGTTTTACCAGTTGGAGGAATTAAAGAGAAAATTTTAGCTGCAAAACGTGCTTCCATCAAAGAAATTATTTTGTGTGAGAAGAACAGAAAAGATATCGAAGATATAAAAGCTGATTATTTAGTTGGTTTGACTTTTCACTATGTTACAAGTATGAAAGAAGTACTTGAACTAGCTTTAACGAAAGACAAAGTGAAAGATGCTATTGAAGTGAAATAATTTTAAAATATTAAAATGTAAGGGTGAATTTTTATTCACCCTTTTTTATTTTATAAACTTCTATCAATATCCAAATAAGATTGTACCAAATCAATGGCATTGTCAATTACATCGGACAAAGCCGTAATGTAAGTTCCTTTTTTAGCTAATGACAAAGCGTGTTCCAAGGCTTCTACTTCTTTAGGAATATATTCGTAAGATTGATTTGGGTCTTCTTCCTGAATTCCTTCAACCAACAATTTTACAATTTCTTCAGCCAATCGGCCTCTTAAAAACTTGTCTTGACGAATAATAATATGGTCAAACATTTGAGCTGAAATCCTACCCATTTCACGGATATCTTCGTCTCTTCTGTCTCCAGTCCCTGTAATAATTCCGATTTTGTAAGGGGATTGAATAGTTGACATAAATTCTTTGATTCCTCTGAAACCATCAGGATTATGTGCAAAATCAATTAAAACTTTGTATTCTTTGAATTCAAAAATATTCATTCTTCCAGGAGTTTGAGCCGCTGATGGAATAAAAGTTTCTAAATTAATCTTAATGTCCTCAATGCTAAACCCATAAACATAAGAAGCAAGCGTTGCAGACAGTACATTATAAATCATAAAAGTCACTTTTCCTCCAAAAGTCAAAGGAATATGCGAAGCTTTATTGATTCTAAATTTCCATTCTCCTTTTTGAATGGAGATATAGCCATTTTCATAAATTGCTGCAATTCCACCTTTTTTGCAATGTTCTACAATTATTGGATTGTTTTCATCCAAACTAAAATAAGCAATTTTGCATTCAACAGTTTTCGCAATTGAAACACAATGTTCATTATCAGCATTCAAAACAACATATCCATCACGTTTTACTGCTCTGGCTACAACACCTTTTACACGAGCCATGTCACTCAAAGTGTTGATATCAGACAATCCCATGTGATCTTCTTGAATATTTGTCACAACTGCTACATCACATTGTCTAAATCCCAAACCAGAACGCAAAATTCCACCACGAGCTGTTTCTAAAACGGCAAATTCAACTGTTGGATCTTTTAAGATAAATTCTGCACTTAACGGACCAGTCGTATCTCATTGAATTTTGAACATAAATTCCATCTGAAGTTGTGAAACCAACTCTAAAACCATTATTTTTGACAATATGAGCAATTAAGCGTGTTGTAGTAGTTTTTCCATTTGTACCAGTAATCGCAATAATTGGAATGGTAAACGATTTTCCAACTGGATAAAGCATGTCAATTACAGGAGCTGCAACATTTCGAGCCAATCCTTTTGCTGGAGCCAAATGCATTCTAAAACCAGGTGCTGCATTTACTTCTAAAACTACACCTCCGTTCATTTCCAGAGCTTCATGCAAATTTGTAGCCATGACATCTACACCACAAATATCTAAACCAATTACTCTAGAAATTCTTTCAAAAGTGATGATGTTTGATGGGTGAACTAAATGCGTCACATCAGTTGAAGTACCGCCAGTACTCAAATTTGCCGTACCTTTTAAATAACAGATTTCATCTTTCTTGAGAATGGTAGTAAGCGTATATTTATATTTCTCTAATTGTTCAGTTGTTTCTCTGTCAATACTAATTTCGGTTAACACATTCTCATGACCATAGCCTCTTTTGGGATTCATGTTTTCTGTGTCAATTAATTGTTGAATTGTTGAATGCCCATCGCCAACAACATGTGCTGGTTCTCGAAGTGCTGCCGCAATAAAACGATGATTGATAACTAAAATTCGGTAATCATAGCCTTTAATAAATTTTTCAACGATTATTTTACGAGAATAATTTTTAGCATGTTCAAAGGCTGATTTAGCTTCTTCGACCGTTTTTACATTGATGGAGGCTCCTTTCCCATGATTTCCATCCAAAGGTTTAAATACCAAGGGAAAGCCAATTTTTTGAATGGCATAATTTACTTCTTCCGCTTCAACAATACATAATCCGTTTGCGACTGGTATTGCAGCAGCTTCCAACATGCGTTTGGTTTCATCTTTATTACTCGCTAAATCAACCGCAATAGAACTTGTTTTATCTGTCATTGTTGCTCGAAAACGAACCTGATTTTTCCCATATCCTAATTGCACTAAGGATTGCTTATTTAAACGAATGAAGGGAATATCTCTAGCTACTGCTTCATCTACAATACTTCCGGTACTTGGACCAAAACGTTCAGACTCACGCATACGTCGCATTTCTTTGATATCTGCTTGCAAATCGTATTCTTCACCGGAAATTAAAGCTTCAGCAATTTTAACGGATGCTATTGCAGCATAAATTCCAACACTCTCTTCCATATAGGAAAAAACAACGTTGTAAACGCCATCTGCTCCAGTTCCTCTGGTTCGACCAAAACCACATTCCATTCCAGCAAGGGTTTGTATCTCTAAAGCAATGTGTTCGATTACGTGCCCCATCCACGTACCCTCTTTTACACGTTCAAAGAAACCGCCTTTATAGGTTTTTGAACAGCGATGATCGTACATCGAAGGCATTAATTTTTCTATTCGTTCAGAAAAGCCATCAATTGAATCGGTTGGAGAATCTTCTAATTCTTCTAAATCCAACTTCATTACAATTAATTTTCTTCTGAAATTTGACCAATAATTAGGTCCACGTAGTATCTTTATGTCAATGATTTTCATACTTTTAAATGCTTATGAGAATCAATAAAGAGACTATTTCCAAGCTAGAATTTTTATGAATATAAGCTTTTTTATTGATTTTCAGACATATTGTTCATAAAAGTTTTATAAGTGTAGTTTTATTCAGGTTATTCCCTGATCTAAAGCCTTAAATTTGTAGCATAATAATTCATAATATGAATAAGCCAAAAGGTAAATTAATCATCATTGGAGGTTCTGTTGATAGAGGCAGTTTTTCTGAAAATTCAAACGATTTACAACGCAATTTGAAGTTTTTTGAAAAAGGAATTCTAAAACGAATCACCTTAGAATCGGCAAAAAATAATTTATCTAAAATTGAAATTATTACGACAGCTTCAATGATTCCAGAAGAAGTTGGTCAAGAATACATCAAAGCATTTGGTCAACTTGATGTTTTGGATGTGGATGTCTTGAATATCAGAACACGTGAAGAAGCAAATTCAAACGAAAATTTAGAACGTTTAAAAAATGCTGATGTCGTTATTTTTACTGGTGGAGACCAATTGAGATTGACATCTATTTTTGGCGGTACAGCCTTTCATCACCTCTTATGTAACAAATATGAACTTGAAGAATTCATCATTGCAGGAACATCAGCTGGAGCCGCAGCAAGTTCAAATAATATGATTTACCAGGGAAGTAGCCACGAAGCCTTGATGAAAGGTGAAGTGAAAATTACTGGAGGTTTAGGTTTTATAAATAATGTCATTGTTGACACGCATTTTGTACAACGCGGAAGAATTGGACGTTTACTTTACGCTTGTTCAAGTAATCCAATGAATCTAGGAATTGGTTTAGGAGAAGATACTGGCTTATTAATTACAGACGGAAACAATATGGAAGCAATTGGCTCAGGACTTGTGATGCTAGTTGATGCAACACACATGCGAGATACGAATATATCTGATGTAGAAATTGGCGTCCCTGTATCGATTGAAAATTTGATTATTCATGTCATGACCTTTGGGGATCATTATAATTTAAAGGACAAAAAATTAACGATTCATCATCCAATTCCGTTGGGTGATTAAATGAAACTTTGGTTTATTTATAAATTCCAATAAAAATATCTGAATCAGAACTTTTTTTGGCGCGATACATTCCTTCAGAATTAAATGGGAGTTCGATGTTTCCTTTACTATCAATGGCTATTAGACCTCCTTCGCCTTCAATTTTAACTAATTTATCCATCACGACATAATCACAAGCTTCTTTGAGAGAAAGTCCTTTGTATTCAATCAAACAAGAAATATCGTAAGCTACAACTGAGCGTATAAACAATTCTCCGTGACCTGTACAACTAATCGCACATGTTTTATTGTTCGCATAAGTTCCAGCTCCAATGATGGGGCTGTCTCCTACTCGACCGAATTTTTTATTGGTCATTCCCCCAGTACTAGTTGCTGCAGCTAAGTTCCCATAAATATCCAATGCAACAGCTCCAACAGTTCCAAATTTCTTTTCGCCGTTCTCATATTTATCTTCTGTATGATCTAAAAATACACTGTTACTTTTTTTAGCTTCTTGTAATTGATCGTATCGCATTTGAACGAAAAAGTAATCATCGTCTTCAAATTTGGCATTTATTTCTTTTGCAAAGTCTAAGGCACCCAAACCACTTAAAAACACATGTTCGGATTTTTCCATAACAGCTTTTGCAAGACTCACAGGATTTTTGATGTTCGTAATTCCAGCAACAGCTCCAGCGTTCAAATCTTTACCATCCATGATGCTGGCATCCATTTCATTTTTGCCTTCATTCGTAAAAACTGCTCCTCTTCCCGCATTAAATAAAGGATTGTTTTCCATCGAATTGACGGCTAATTCAACAGCTTCAAGTGCTGAACCGCCAGCTTTTAACCTGTTTTCTCCAGCTTCAATAGCCTCACGTAAAGCTTCTGTATAAGCTATTTCTTTCTCAGGCGTCATTGAACTTTTTAGAATTGTACCTGCTCCACCGTGAATTGCTATTGCGTATTTGCTCATTTTAATTTTTGACTAAAGTTAAACATATAATTCAAATTTTTCATTTCAAAAAGTAATTATAAGTGAATTATGTAAAAAATCCTTCAAATTCTGTAAAACAGGACTTCATAATTATTAGCAATTTTGCTTTAAAAAAGAGACTATGAAAGAAATTACAAAATTCCATCCAATTGTTGATGAACTAGCAGTTATGATTAAAAAAAATAATTGGACAGAAGCTTTTGAGCAAGCAATTCTATTAGCAAATAGCAAAAATGTTCCACTTTTAGAGAAGGTAAAAAACTTAGATCAATACCTTCATTGGATAAACAATTTCTTATATTGGGTTCCAAGAGAAAATTCGTCTGGTAAAAATGTAAACGACCATCTTTCTGCTTTTTACTTTATAGCCGATCAAAAATCAATTTTCCCTCTGCAAAACAAAGTAATTCCTTATGATAAGGCACTTCCTTTGACACCTTTTTCTGAATGGTTGGTAAAATATGCCAATGCAATGGGCGAATTTTTAGATACAGCAGAATCATTGACTAAAGTGTCTGAACAATCTTTTTATGACACTCCACTATACAACATGCACGAATATACTCGTCCACATGGTGGTTGGGGGACATTTAATCAAATATTTGCAAGACATTTCAAACCAGGATATCGTCCTATTGCTGCTGTTTCAGATCAAAACGTAATTGTGATGCCAGCAGATTCAACTTTTGGTGGACAATGGGAAATCAGAAAAGATTCTCATGTTACTGTTAAAAATCTCAATTGGAAAATAAGTGAATTGTTGGAAGATAGTCCATATAAAGATCGTTTTGAAAACGGATTGTTTATGCACTCATACTTGAGTCCTTTAGATTATCATCGCCAACATGCTCCGGTTGGAGGAAAAGTATTGGAAGCAAGAGTTATTCATGGACAAGTTTATCAAGAAGTTGAGGCTCAATTGGATCAAGAAGAGGATGGAAAACATGCTTTGGTCTTGAAAAGAAGCTATGAATCATTTGACACTCCTGGATATCAATTTGCACAAAGCCGAGGTCTGATTGTACTCGAAACACCTATCGGATTGGTTGCTGTTTTACCCATTGGAATGAGCCAAGTTTCTTCCGTTATCATTACAGCTGAAGTTGGTGTTACCCTTCGTAAAGGAGAAGAATTATCTTATTTTCAATTTGGAGGTTCAGATATTATTGTCCTGTTTGAAGCTTCAAGTAATGTCTGTTTCAATGCACAAGCAACTATTCATTACAAAATGGGGGTAAAAATAGCTCAAGCTTATCCCGTTATTTGATTCACTAGACTAAAATATGGCAAAAGCTAAATTCAAATCCTGGTTATTGAAGTTTTTACCCGCAGAAATTGTTGGTACTGTAACTGCCGTTTGTGCTGCTAGCTTTTGTCATATTTTTTCTGATAATGGAATTTTTATAGCTTATATTGGTTCTTTGGGTGAAGCTATTGGCTTTTATTTGACAATCATTATTCAAAATATTATCAGCTTTAAAAAGAAACATCAAGTAGATAATCGTAAATTTTCGTTTAAAGTCTTTGCTAAAATCATTTCAACGATAGTCATTGAATTTGGTCCTGCCGGAGTAATTGACGGTTTGTTTCTACGTCCTTTCTTGATGTTCATCTTCCCTCTTTTGATTGGGGATTTCACTTTAGGTATTTTAGTCGGGAAAATTGTTGGCGATTTCACCTTTTATGGATTGGTAATAATGACTTCAGAAATCAAAACACATATAAAAAGCAAAAAAGATGGAATCAGAATTAAAAAACAAACATAAAAGCGCTTTCGATGAGCTCAATGATATAGGTGTTATTTGGGTGATGGATGAGGCTATTAAATTGGGTTATTATAACGGAAATCCTGTTTGGGTAAATTTAGGTCAAGGCGAGCCAGAAACAGGCGAAATCAAAGGTGCTCCTCCTAGAATTACTTCTTTTAAAATTCAGGCTTGTGACAATAAATATGGTCCAATCAATGGAATGTTAGCTTTAAGAAGTGTAATCGCGGAATATTACAATCGACTATACCGAAAAAATAAAGAATCGCTTTATAAAGCTGAAAATGTAAGTCTAGCAATGGGTGGGCGCCTTGCACTTACACGCATTTTTTCGATTTTAGGTAAAATCAGATTGGGATACAAAATTCCTGAATATCCAGCTTATGCTGATTTAATGAAAGCTCATCGACATAATATTACCCCTATTTGCATTCCATCTGAAAAAGAAAATAATTATGTGCTTCCCTCTAGCGATTTTTCGGAAGCAATAAAAGAGAATAATTTAGATGCTTTTTTACTTAGTAATCCGTGTAATCCAACTGGTCACGTAATACAAGGTGAGGAATTAAATTCCTATATAAAGATTTCAAAAGAAGAAGATTGTGCATTAATTATTGATGAAGTTTATTCTCACTTTATATATAAAAATGGACAAGCTGCTGAATTTCCTGTTTCTTCTGCGCAATTCATTGAAGATGTTAATTCTGATCAAGTTTTAATTGTTGATGCCTTAACAAAATCATTTCGTTATCCTGGTTGGAGATTAGCTTGGATTCTTGGTCCAAAAAATATTATTGAAGATCTAAGTCGCTCTGGAGGTGGTATTGATGGCGGCCCAAGTTTACCTATTCAAAGAGCAGCTTTACAATTATTTGAGACAAAAAGGGTCAATAAAGAAACTAAAGCCTTACGAAAAGTTTTCAGTAAAAAACAAAATATCATGTTACATGTTTTACGTGAAAATGGAATGATTTGCTCTAATGATTCCAGCAGTACCTTTTATATTTGGGCAGACATAAGTCTATTGCCTAATCCTTTAAATGATTCGCTCACTTTTTTTAATGAGGCACTTAAACACAAAGTGATGACCGTACCTGGTTATTTATTTGACATTCGACCAGATAAAGAGAAAGAAAGTCCAAACTTTAAACAATTTATCCGCTTTTCTTTTGGTCCTGAGGAAAAAGATATATTTAAAGGCTTGGAAAGAATCACAACATTAATTCAATCCTATTAAAAATGATACCTAAAGGAAAATTACTCATAATTGGTGGTCACGAAGACAAAGGCGAAATTGATGGGCAAAATTTAAAAATTCACAAAAAGAAAGTTGCGCAATCTCATTTCGAAATTTTAGGAACTCTAATTTCAAAAATTCCACGAAATCACCATGTAATTGAAATAATTGCTTCAGCCTCTTCTATTCCACTTGAAATGGAAGCTATTTACATCGATTCTTATAAAAGAGAAGGTTTTACACATGTTGGAATACTTAAAGTTGAAAGTAAAAAAGATGGTTCTGATATTTTATCTATTGAGCGCATAAAAAATGCTCATGCTGTTTTCTTTACTGGAGGAGATCAAAACAAACTTGTTTCGCTTTTAGGAATAACAAAATTATTGACCGCGATAAAAAAAAAGTATTATTCTGACGAACATTTTATTGTTGGAGGAACAAGTGCTGGTGCAATGGTTTTACCAGAGGTAATTATCACTGGAGGACTTATACGAGAAGCTTTGTTTCAAGATGACATTAAAATTTCAAAAGGTTTCGATTTAATCAAAAATGTAATTGTTGATACCCATTTTATAAAAAGAGGTCGTTTTGCACGCTTGGCTCATGCAGTAATCTTAAATCCTACTTGCCTTGGAATTGGTTTGGAAGAAGATACAGCCTTATTGATTTCTGAAGGAAAAAAAGTTAAATGTCTGGGTTCAGGAATGGTAATAATTATTGATGGTTCAAACATTAGTTCAACAAATATTCATCAGGCAAATAAAAACACCCCCATAGTAGTTGAAAATCTAAAAATAAGCATTTTAGCGGAAGGAAGTTCTTATTTATTAAGCTCTGATAATGATTAAAAAAATATTTTATTTTTATGCTCGCATATTAAATAAATGAGTAAATTTAAACGCTAAAATATTCCAAATCATTCATGAATTTATTCAAACAATAAGAAAATGAATGAACGTAAAAAAATCATTGTAATTGGCGGTGGATTTGCCGGTTTACAATTTATTCGCAACATCGATTCTAAGCTTTTTGATGTGCTTTTAATCGACAAGTTAAATCATCATCAGTTTCAACCTTTATTTTATCAAGTAGCAACTTCACAGTTAGAACCTTCAAGTATTTCTTTTCCCTTTCGTAAGATTTTTCAGAAAAAGAAAAATTTGCAAATTAGAATGGCAGAAGTTGAATCAATTGATTCAGAAAATAATCGCATTGAAACAAGTATTGGTGAATTTGACTATGATTTTTTAGTCATCGCGACAGGCTGTAAAACAAACTTTTTCAACAATCAAAACATTGAAAAAAATGCCTTTACCCTTAAAAGTACTTTTGATTCAATTTCTATACGAAATCATGTTTTGCAATTATTTGAGGAATATATTTCGTCAAATGAAGCCGATAAAGAAGCTTTGCTAAACATTGTAATCGCTGGTGCTGGTCCAACAGGAGTTGAAATGTCGGGAGCTTTTGCTGAAATCAAAGCAAACATTTTACCAAAAGATTATCCGGGAATTGATTTTTCTAAATTAAAAATTACACTCGTAGAAGGAAGTCCTTACACTTTAAACAGCATGAGTGAAAAAGCCAAAACTGCTTCACGAAAATATTTAATAGATTTAGGTATTGACTTAAAAACAGAAATTACGGTTTCAGATTATGAAAATAATGTTGTAAAATTAAGTACAGGTGAGGAAATCAAATCGAGAACATTAATTTGGGCTGCAGGAGTTATTGGAAATAAAATTGAAGGATTAAATCCAGAAATCATTCAGCGAGGCAACCGCATGAAAGTGAATCGTTTAAATTTAATTGATACATATTCAAACATTTATGCTGTTGGAGATATTGCTTACATGGAAACACCAAAATATCCAAATGCTCATCCGCAATTAGCAAATGTTGCAATCAATCAAGCCAAAAACTTAGCTAAAAACTTAAACTGTAAACAGCTTTCAAAAAGTCTAAATGAATTTGAATACAAGGATTTAGGTTCTATGGCAACAATTGGAAAACACAAAGCAGTTGTAGATCTTCCTTTTATGAAAATTAAAGGATTTTTCGCTTGGTATATTTGGATGTTTCTGCATTTAATGTTGATTTTAAGTACAAAAAATAAACTTATTATCTTCATCAATTGGGCTTGGGCTTATTTCACAAAAGATACTTCTTTGAGGTTAATTTTAAACAATCCAAAAAAAGTCTCAAAATAGAAATCTTAAATTAAGAAATAAATATTATCTATTAAATACAATTAAAATTAATAGTTAATTTTGTCAACGAAATAAAAGGGTAGATAATTATCTGCCCATCAACTCATGTAAAGAAAAACTAAACAATAATAAAAATGAATAGTCCAGAAAAAGTAAAATGTCTAATCATCGGTTCAGGTCCAGCGGGATATACAGCAGCAATTTATGCTGCAAGAGCAGATATGCACCCTGTTATGTACCAAGGAATGCAACCTGGAGGACAATTAACAACAACAAATGAAGTAGAAAATTTCCCTGGTTATCCTGACGGAATTTCTGGTCCAGAAATGATGATTCAATTAGAAGCTCAAGCAAAACGTTTTGAAACAGATATCCGTTTTGGTTTTATCACAAAAGTTGATTTTTCTGGTGAAATACACAAATGTTGGACAGAAGATGGACACGAAATTCATGCTGAAACAGTTATTATTTCTACTGGTGCTGCTGCGAAATATTTAGGTTTAGCTTCTGAGCAAAAATACTTAGAAATGGGTGGTGGCGTTTCTGCTTGTGCAATTTGCGATGGTTTTTTCTACCGCGGACAAGAAACAGTAATCGTTGGTGCAGGAGATTCAGCTTGTGAGGAAGCTCACTATTTATCAAAATTGTGTTCAAAAGTTACAATGTTGGTTCGTAAACCAGAATTTAGAGCATCAAAAATCATGGCTCATCGCGTTCAAAATACTCCAAATATTGAAATCCTATACAACACAAATACGCTTGAAGTATTGGGAGACGGACAAGGTGTAACGGGTGCAAAAGTTAAAAATGACATCACAGGAGAAGAAAAAATAATTCCTTGTACAGGATTTTTTGTTGCTATTGGACATAAACCAAACACAGATATTTTCAAAGATTACATCGATTTAGATGAAGTTGGTTACATCAAATACGCACAAGCTGGTACAAGTAAAACAAATGTTCCGGGAGTTTTTGTTGCAGGCGATGCAGCGGATAAAACATACAGACAAGCAGTAACAGCAGCAGGAACAGGTTGTATGGCTGCGTTGGATGCTGAAAGATATTTGGCGGCGAAAGGACATTAATTTAGTTAGTAGTTTGTAGTTATGAGTTAGTAGTAAACCTCATACTACAAACTACTAATTACTAACTCATAACTTGAAAAAATGGTGGACAAAAATTTAATTGCTTTTAATCGCTTGATAACAATCATGGACGAATTAAGGAAAAAATGTCCATGGGATCAAAAACAAACTTTTGAGTCACTCAGAACCTTAACTATTGAGGAGACCTATGAGTTAGCTGATGCAATTATTTCCAAAAACACGAAAGACATTTCCTCTGAATTAGGTGATTTATTTCTTCATTTGGTTTTTTACTGTAAAATTGGTTCAGAAACAAATGATTTCACTTTGGAAGAAGTTTTGAATCAAGTTTGCGAGAAATTAATTTTCCGTCATCCTCATATTTATGGAGATGTAGAAGTTTCTTCGGAAGAAGATGTCAAAAAAAACTGGGAGAAACTTAAATTAAAAGAAGGAAAAAAATCGGTTTTAGAAGGTGTTCCCACTTCCCTACCCGCTTTGGTGAAAGCCATGCGAATTCAAGAGAAAGTAAAAGGTGTTGGATTTGATTTTGAAGAAAATCAGCAAGTTTGGGATAAAATTCAAGAAGAAGTTGGCGAACTCAAAGAAGCCATTGAAACAAAAACACAAGATGAAATCGAAGACGAATTTGGCGATGTGTTGTTTTCAATCATCAATGTGAGTCGTTTTGCAAACGTGAATCCAGAAAATGCTTTGGAGAGAACCAACAAAAAATTCATTCAACGTTTTCAGTTGATGGAAGAATTGATTCTGAAAGAAAATCTGCAAATTACAGACTTGGATTTAACAAAATTGGATGTTTTTTGGGATAAATCGAAGGAGATTTTGAGGGAAAGGAAATCTTAATCTCATTTTTGGCATAAAATTGGTTTTAATCAGTTTATGAATATCAAAATACTCATACTATTAATTTGTTTTCCATTTTTGTCTTTTTCACAGTTAAATTGTAAAAACAAGACTAACTCCGACGGAAGTAAAACATCAAATTGTTTTCACAAAAATGGAAAAATTTCTACTGTCGAAACATGGGACAAAGAAAAACGTTGGGGAAAAATAATTGGCTACAATTTTAGTGGAAATCAGCTATTTGAATACGAATTAAGAACCTTTGCTGGACATGCTTCAGTTGATGTGAAATACTTTCCCAATGGTCAAGTAAGTTCGCTTTATTACAGTTCAGCTCCAGATGGAGGAATTCAATTTTACCGTTACAGACATAAATTTGATGAATCGGGTAAACAAACTGAATTTTACGATGAAAGTCATCCTTCAGAATTGCCAACGATATTTTATAAATTTCCAGACACACTAAAGAAACCAGTTGTTATTCCAAAAAAACCAGAAATTAAAAAGCAAGAAGTTGTTGAATGTGCAATACCTTTTGTTACAGAATTTGTTATTATAAATGAAACAAGGAAAGCTGTAAAGATTAAATTGAAGGCTCAAAAAAACCATTACATTCTCTTGAAAGACATTGATACGATTCTAAAACCCAAAGAAACACTTGTTGTTAAAAGTATCATGTTAGCTCAGATGTTTTTAGCTCAAGAAAGTGCTTACGTTCCTGAATTTGTGAAAGCAAATCATCCAAGGCTGAGAGCAAAACAAAAATTCAAATTTATTTTAGCTAAACCAATTGAAAGTGCGAATAAAAAAACGTATGCTTGGCACATCATTAAAGATTAAAAATTTCACATCAAAACTATTATTTGTTTTAATTAAATAATTTTAACGTATTAATCCAATTTATTGAACTTAATTTATTTAATTTTACATCAAAGTCCAAAAACTTACTTCATACGTAGATTACATCAAAAGGTAAAATATTAGCATTAAAGAAATCAAATGAAAATAGGAATCGTTTTATATCCAACTTACGGAGGAAGTGGTGTTGTAGCAACAGAATTAGGTAAAGCTTTAGCAGATAAAGGTCATGAAATACATTTCGTAACTTATTCACAACCAGTAAGATTAGGCAGTTTTAGAAAAAATATTTTTTATCACGAAGTATCGGTGAGCGATTATCCTTTATTTGAATTTCAACCTTACGAAACTGTTTTGGCTAGTAAATTAGTTGACGTTGTGAAATACGAAAAATTAGATTTATTGCACGTGCATTACGCTATTCCTCACGCTTCGGCAGCTTTCATGGCTCAACAAATTTTGAAAACTCAAGGAATTGAAATTCCCTTTATAACAACACTTCACGGAACAGACATCACATTGGTTGGGAAAGATCAATCTTTTGAACCTGTGATTACATTTTGTTTGAATAAATCTGATGCAGTAACTGCTGTCTCTGAAAGTTTGAGAAAAGATACTTACAACCATTTTGGAACGGACAGAGACATTCATGTTATCCCAAATTTCATAGAATCACTTACAGAAATCAAGCCTATTGATATGGAAGTGAGAAGAATGTATGCCAAAGACGAAGAAAAAATAATCACACATACTTCAAATTTCAGAAAAGTGAAACGTATTGAAGATGTGGTAACCATTTTTCATAAAATAAACCTAGAAGTTCCAAGTAAATTATTACTTGCGGGTGATGGACCAGAAAGAAGTTTAGCTGAACGTATGGCGAGAGATCTAAATATTTGTGAAAATGTTGTTTTTATCGGAAAAGTTCGCGATACAAGTCATGTGCTGGAAATCAGTGATTTATTCCTTTTGCCTTCAGAAACAGAAAGTTTTGGTTTGGCAGCCTTGGAAGCAATGGCAGTTGGGGTTCCAGTAATCTCAACTAATACTGGTGGAATTCCAGAAGTGAACATTCACGGATATTCTGGATATTTATCTTACGTTGGCGATGTTGAAGATATGGCAAAAAACGCTATCGAACTCTTGAAAAACGAAAAGAAATTAAATACCTTTAAGCAACAAGCTTTGCAGCGTGCAAAAGATTTTAGTATCGAAAAAGTTTTGCCGATGTATGAAGAATTGTACGAATCGGTGGTTAAGAGTGTAGAGTTAAAAATGAAGAGTTAAAAGTTAGGAATTAGTAGTTATGAGTTAGTAGTTAAATGAATAAAAATGGAAAAATTCCTTAAAATATTTGATTCAACTTCTGAGTTTCCTTTAAAAATTGACGAAATTAATTCAAGATTTAATTCAAATTTATTATCGCAAATATCAAATTTAAAATCTGAATTAATTGATGAAGATATTGAACTATTTTTAGAACATTTTCAAAAAATTAAAGCTAAAAATGAAATTGAAATTCAAGAAAAGTTTAATGAATATTCCAAAATTGGCTTTTATTTTAAATTAAGCAATGATTATTTAAATTTCATGAACGAATTAGGAATTGAAAGAGAAAATTCTTTTTTATTTTGTGATCCATTTATTTCATCATCTTTTATATTATTTAATGACACTTATGATGTAGAATTATTTCAAATCTGTAATTTTATTGGTGAAGATTTTAGAGTATTAAACGAATTTAAAATAAAACAAGAAATACCTACTTGGGATATAAAAACAATTGAGTCTAATATAAAATCCTATGGAATTAATTCTGAATATCTTATTGAGAGATTAATCGATTACAATAATTTCGCTAAAACAGACTACAAAGAATGCTATTTACCACATTTCGAAGAGCGAGCTTTGGATTTAATAAAGATAATAAAAGCTAAAAATTAAAAAAAGCGTCTTTGCGCCTTAGCGAGATAACAAAAATAAGTCTATCAAAAACAAAAAAAGAGCCCGAAGGCTCTTCTTAATTAAACTTTAAAAACCAATATTAAAACTTAATTGCAATTCTTCCTAGCAAGTTAATTCCTGCTTGTGGGTAGTAAAAGTTTTCAACGATTCTTTTATTCCCTAAGATATAACCCCACGTGTAACCATTGTTTTCAAACAAATGATTAAAAACATTGTTTACAAGTAAACCAAAAGTAATTTCTTTTCCAAAAAGTTTTGAAGTTGTGTAATTGGCATTCAAATTCGTAATGTAATACGCATCTAAACTTCTTGAATCAGTAGATGTGTTGTCTAAAAACTGCTTAGAAACATATTTTGATAAAATACTAAAATTCAAATCTTTAATAGGAGAATACGACAAGGTTAATGATGTTATCAAATTTGGTGAAAAAGCAATGTCAGTATTTTTATGAACGATTTTATCTTGAATCATATTTCCATCAACATCGTAATTGTCATAATTATCAATAAACTCAGTAAATTCTTTTACTTTATTTTGACTAAAAGTAACATTTCCCTTAATTTGGAATTTTTTATCCATTAAGAAAACTCCTGTTTCTAACTCTACACCTGTTCTGTAACTTTGATCAACATTTGTTCTTGCATAAGCTCCAACATCATTGATTTCACCTGTTAAAATCAATTGGTTTTTATATGCCATCAAATAATAATTTGTTGTAAAATAAAATGTTGGTTTTGCAAAACGGTAACCTACTTCTAAATTATTCAATGTTTCGTGTTTAGGTCTAATTCTCGAGTAAGTGTCTGTAAAATCACTTCTCGTAGGTTCTCTGTTTCCAACTGCAAAAGAAGCGTAAACTTGATTAAACTCGTTTACATCATACATCAAACCAGCTTTAGGATTGAAGAATGTGTATTTCACTTTTTGTTGTGCTTCAGTAAAAGTGCTATCAATGAAACCAAAATAAGAATAATCAATGTTACGCACCTGTAAATCAGCATACAAGTTTACTTTTTTGATTTGTTTGTTAACTTTCAAATATACGTTTACATCATTTTTCGTTGATTGATTGTCATAATAACGTTGATTAATTTCACTATTTGAAGCAAATCTAGCCCAAATAACTTCTCCAAAATGATTTCCTTTATATTGATTCGCTCCACCACCGAAAATAAGGTTTAAACCACTTTTTGAAGTAAAATCTAAAGAGAAAATTCCTCCATAAAAATCATTATCTAACCATCTTCTACGAATTAAATCTGAAGAAGTGATTGTATCTGTGCCACTTGCACTGACAACTGGACTTAAATTATATTTTGATAAATCATCATTCATTTTATATTCTTCGTAAAATCCTTCTCCGTGCGTGTAATGTCCTGCAAGATTTAATTTTACTCTTGAATTAAAAGCATAATCGTACAACAATTGATAATGCGTTTGACCATAATTATCAACCTGATTTCCATAATTATACACGTTGTACGTTCGGTTGTTTGAAGAAAATAAATTCGCTGAATCAGCAGCATTTTGGTACATACCACCTGGATAATAATTGTTGTAGAAATGATTTGTAAGAGAATCATTATTTCCTTTCAACTTTGCCTCAGGAACTCCATACCAAGCTTGGTAAGTAATTTCTTTTCCACTAAAAACATTTGCTTTTAACATCGATTTTTTTCCAAGATACGTTCCCGAAACGAAATACGATTTCAAATTCGATGAAGCTCTATCGATGTAACCATCTGAAGAAATTCGCGATAAACGCATATCAAAAGCAAATTTAGAATTCATCAAACCAGTCCCAGCTTTCACCGTATTTTTGAATGTATTGAAACTTCCTATAGAGTTATCCAAATTTGCGTAAGCAATTCGATTTACTTTATCCGTTTGCACATTGATACTCGCTCCAAAAGCCGCAGCACCATTCGTTGAAGTTCCAACTCCACGTTGAACTTGCATGTTATCAACTGAACTTGCAAAATCAGGCATGTTTACCCAATAAACTCCGTGAGATTCTGAATCGTTTAAAGGAATACCGTTCACAGTAACATTAGTTCTTGTTGGATCAACTCCACGAATACGAACTCCTGTGTAACCAACTCCCGCACCAGCGTCAGAAGTCACAACCGTTGAAGCTGTTGATTCTAATAAATATGGCAAATCTTGTCCGAAATTCTGTTTTGAAATTTGATTTTTGTCAATATTAGTGTAAGTCATCGGCGTGTTTTTACTGGCACGAGTAGCACTGACAAAAACCTCATCGATTTCTTGAACACTTGGTTCAACTCTGATTATTGGACCTTTGTTTATCTCTTTTAAGTTGAAATTGAGAATTAAATTTTTGTCTTCAACTAAAATTATTTTTGAAAAATTCTCATACCCATTCGCTGAACAAATAACTTGATACTCACCTTTTGGAACGTTTTTAATAACATAAAAGCCATTTTCATCTGAAAGAGCACCTAATTTTGTTCCTTCAATAAAAACTGTTGCAACAGAAATTTTTTCAGTTCTGTTCGAATTTTCAACCTTACCAGAAATGGTAACTTGAGAAAATGTTGTGGAAAATGACACACAGATGAGTGCAATAAATAAACTTAAAATTAGCTTGCTTGCTAACTTTTTTGATCTTGTTTTCATTTTTAAAAAATTTTGACAAGAACAAGGGGCTAATTCTATAAATTAATAATTAGCTTTCTTGGAGAAAATAAATGAGACGTCTCACACTTATTTTCTCCGTTTTATCATCATTCCCTTCGCAGGCATTATCCTGAGCAGGTGCAGTGGGTATAATCTCAGCCTTTCAAAATGAAAAGCACCCCTTTGAGACGCCGCAAAGGTAATGAGTTTTTTTAGAAAATGGATTTTTTGTGTAAAATAATTTATCCAGTCACAACTTTTGAAAACAATTGCAATAAATTTGGCGTTTCGATATCTGTTTCAGAAACTTTAATTTCAACTTCTTCCTCATCAAGATTTGAAGTTTCAACTTTTTCCTGTTTCACTTGCTTTTTAGGTGAAGTTTTTACTTCCTTTTCGAGTTTTGAAGTTTCAACTTTTCCAACTTTGAACTGTTTTTCGTTCATTGTATTGATGATGGAAACAATTTTTTTTTCTGTTATTTTGTCTTCATCAAAAGCTACTTTTACAAAATTTTGCTTGCGATTGTCTTGATAATCAATTTCACAGGATTCAACTGCATTGGTACTAATTAATTCTTTCCTAATACTTGAGCCACAGCCCATTTTACAAACCATTCCTTCAACTTCGGCAGTCAATAATCGATTTGCTGAAACTTCATTTGTCTTAACTATGATTTTTGTTTTCGATATTTTTTTAATCTTTTTTTCTTCAGCAGAACATGAAACTAAAAAAATCAAGGAAAGAAAAATACTTGAAAATGATATTTTTTTTAAAATTCTCATGGTAAGGAAGAATTAAGTTAACTAAAACAAATGTAGAAAAAATAAATCGATTTGAATCAGAAAAATTGTTAACATAAAAAAAACGACTTCAACAAAAGTCAAAGTCGTTTTTAAGATTATAAAAATTATGTTATTAGTTACCTCCTGTTCTAGTTCCAGGTTTTATAGTTGGAGTTGTTTTTACTGGAGTAGTTGGAATAGTTTTTACTGGTGTAGTTGGTGTTTTTGTAGGTGTTGTAGGTGTTTTAGTTGGTGTTTTTCCACCACCTTTTCCACTTTCATCATCCGTTGTACCATTTGTACCACCATTTGGTCCACCTCCACCTTGGCCAGGATTCGATTCATCTGTTCCGTCAGTATTGTTCCCGTGACCATTATTTCCGTTCGATGGTGTACAATTTGTCAAGTTTTTTGTGTTTGCAATCCATTCTCCATATTCTGGACCTGCATTACTTACATTACATCCAGATCTAATATAAACACCTGAAATACATTTTCCAGCGTTTGCTCCTGTTCCTGTTAAATTAATTGATTTTCCTGTCAAACTTGAGAATTGTTGTTCTTGCCCATCATAGAATTTCAAAACAACATTCATCAAATCTTTTGAACTTGTACATAACACAGATTTTGAGTCAGCAGCAAATGTTGCTCCACAAAGTGGTTTACATTCTTCAGCAGGAGTTTTACATCTTGATATATCTTGCGAATTTGCTACCCATTGTCCGTATCCTGGCCCGTCAGTACTTTGGTTACAACCTGATTTTATCCAAACTCCAGCTATACATTTTCCAGCATTAGCCCCAGTTCCACTAAAAGTCCCTGTTAAACCTGATAAGCCATCAAATTTTTGAACTGTTCCATCAGCAAATTTCACAACAACATTTGATAAGTTTTTTGTACTTGTAGTTGTTACCGATTTTGAATCAGCTGAGAAAGTTGCTCCAACCGTTGGAATACAAGCCGTTGGGTCAACATAAGGAATTTTCAACAAACAAGATTTAGAATCACTTCCTCCTTGGTTTTGAGCGTTAATTTGTAAATTCAAATTATTATTTTGAGCTGACATATTTACACTAAATTGGAAGTTTAATTTACCATTTGCTAAAACTGGATTAAAGTTTGAAACACTAACTCCATTTAAAGTCATACTAACTTGATTTAAATCGGTAATGTTTAAAATGTGACCTGAAATTACATTATTTCCCAATGGCAATGTTGCAGGACAAGAAGCAGGATTAATCAATACAATCAAAGGTTTTGTTACAATTACTGGTCGCGTATAAACGATTGTTTTTGTGTCTGTTGCCGAACCATATTGATTTGCCGCACTCACAACAATTACATTGTTCCCTTCAACCAAAGTTGCATTGTAAGTTAAAGAACCATTCTGCAAGTTGAAATTTGCGTTGACATAGCTTCCGTTAATTGTCATTGAAACTTGACTTGCCGCAGTAACAAATTGCGTTGTTGCTTGTACATTAAATGCACCTGTAATCGTACTGAAAGGTGTTGTTGCAGGACTTGTAATCATCACTTTTGGTGGAACCGCATTAGGATCTTTGATGCGTGTAACTTTAATTTCTTTTACATCCTCACCACAATTATTCGTAGCCTTCAAAACAAAGGTATTTGTACCCATTGTCAAATTCGTACTTAAACTGAATGTTTTTTGAACTGAATTGTAAATAAAGTTTATTGCATTCCCATTGTGAGTAATTGTAAATTGTGTCGAATTCATTATTTCTTGCAAGTTTCCATCTAAACTGAATGATTCGATGATTGTTGAACCATTGTTTTGAACAGAAGAATTAGAAATCGTAACAGTTGGCTTTACACACACTTTTTTTGTAATTTTAACATCTAAGTTAGCAGAACCACAATCATTTGATGTTTGTAAACTCACTGTATTCAATCCGTCAACTAAAACAACATTAGAAATTAAAATATGTTGTGCTTGATCATAAGTAAAGGTCTTTACAACTCCATTAACTTTGAAAATCATGTCAGCCGTATTTTTCACATTCAAAACTCCCATTCTTACTTCAACTTCATTCAAATCAACTGTTGAAACTATATTTGTCGGGTAAATTAATTTAATGCCAGGTGTTTTACAAGGTTCGCCAGCAGGTTTATAAGTCACAACTGTCGTTTCTTTTGTTTCACCACAAGCGTTTTTAACAATAACTTCTAAAATATTTTGACCTAAGGTATAATTTACATTTAAGTCAAAAATTTGTCCACTTGGGTTAAAAGTTCCGGTGTTTTGTACCACACCATTCAATAAAACAGTAACTTGATTTGCATTCGTAACATTCTGTATTTTAAGTTTAACGGCATTATTACTTTGAGCAATTTCTTGTCCTGAAGCATTTGGCAACAAGAATGTTACAACTGGCTTATCACATGGTTTTTCTTCCAATTTGTAAATAATACTTGTTGTTGCGCTATGAGTTCCTCCAGTATTTGTAGCCTGAATCATGAAAATATTATTTCCCAAACTCAAAGCCGTGTTAAAACTTAATTCTTTCGTAGCAGCATTATAACTATAAAGAGCTGGATTTACAACCAAACCATTTTGCGAAAGTACAGCTTGATTTGCGTTTTCAATATTTACAATTGTAGCCTTTACAGTGTAATTTGCATTGTTAACCGTTAAACCAGTTTGACTAGGATTAATGAATGTTACAAACGGAGGTTTTACAACAACTTCTTTTTTGTAAATAATTGTTCTCGTGTCACTTGCTTGCCCAGCCGTATTAGAAGCTTGAATCAATACTGTGTTACTTCCTTCATTCAACGACATAGTAAAACTTACTTTTTTAGTTCCGTCATTATAAGCAAAACCTGAGAATAAAACTCCATTTACAGTTACAGAAATATTTTGCTGATTTTCAACATTTAAAACTGTTGCCTCAATTGGAGTTGTTGCGCTATTTGTAGTATAAGGACTAATCAAAGGACTTGTAAACATAACAACTGGCGGTAAAAGTGGCTCAGATTGCTTGTAAATAATCGTTGTTGATTTTGAATCTTGTCCAGCAGTATTTGTAGCTGTGATTTCAAAAATATTTGCTCCATTCAACAAAGCAGAACTAAATTCCATGGATTTAGTAGTCGAACTGTAAGTAAATGCAGTTGATATAATTCCATTTATTTTTAATTTAATATTCTGATTTGATGTGATATTAAGAATTTTAGCTTTCAAAGCGTAACTTGGATTGAAAACTGTCAATGGATTTAAAATTGGATCAATAAACGTAACAACTGGAGGTAAAATCACTTCCGTTTTCTTGTAGATTATTGTCGTTGATTTAGAATCTACTCCAGCAGTATTTGTTCCAGTAATCACAACTGTATTTGCTCCTTCCATTAAATTTTGGTTGAAAGAAACAACTTTTGTTGAAGTGTTATAAGTAAATCCAGTGTAATTCATTCCATTTACGTTCACATTGATGTTTGAACCTGATTCAACGTTTAAAACTGTCGCTGTAATCATCAAACTTGATGTGTTAGTGTTGTAAGGAGAAATACTAGGATTCGTAAACGTTACCAATGGAGGTTGAACAACATTTGGTTTTTTGTAAATCAAAACAACTTGTTTGGAATCTGTTCCATCGTTATTCGTTCCAGTTACAACGGCTGTATTTGTCCCCTCAATCAAATTCAACATTAAAGAAACATTTCCATTTGATGGATTGAAAACAAAATTTGCATTATTTTGACCATTTAAGGTAACTTTCACTTGACTTTGCGTCGTTACATTAAGAACTGTTGCACTTAAATTAAACAAAGCATTTTCAGTATTATAAGGAGAAACTGAAGGGTTTGTAATTGTTACAACTGGTGGTTTTGGTGCTGCACGCTCATAAATAATTATTGTTGTTGCTTGTGCAGAACCAGCAGCATTTGTTGCAATAATTTCAAATACATTTTGTCCTGGAACTAAAATCACAGAGCTTTGGAAATCATCACTATTCGCATTATACGTAAAGTTCTGATTTGAATTTCCATTTTGTTTGAAGGTAATATTTCCTCTTCCATCAACATTTAAAACATCAGCGTTGATAAGATAAGACTGAGTCAAAACAGTTATCGGACTTTGACTTGGGTCAACAAAATAAACAACTGGTAATTGAATATTTTGAACTGGATTGTAAATAATTGTCGTTGTTTCGGTATCGCTTCCAGCAGAATTTGTTCCTGTAATCGTTACAACATTTGTTCCAACAGTTAAATTTAAAACTGAATTTAAGTTTCCACTTGCAGGATCAAAATTGAAATTTGAGAATTGTTGACCGTTCACAAGCATTGAAACTTGACTTGCGCTTTGAACATTCAAAACACTTGCGCTCAAATTAAATCCAGGATTTGAAGTCGTATGAGGATTTGAAGCAGGATTTAAGAATTTTACAATCGGTAAAACTTGTTGTGGCTGACGATAGATAATAATCGTTGTTTCTTGATCTGTTCCGTAAGCATTTGAAGCAATAATTTCAAATACATTTTGCCCAGGTTGAAGTGTAACTTGACTTACTAATTTATCATTTGAAGCATTGTAACTGAAATTACTAACGAAAACGCCATTTTGACGGAAATTGATGTTATCGCGTCCATTTACATTTTTAACTAATGCTTGAATCGAATAATTTGGATTATCAACTGTTGTACCTGAAGTAGCAGGATTTGTATAAATTACTTCTGGTGGCAATTGTGTATCGTATTCTTTTTCATCCACATAATTGCTCGGATTTCTCTTTTTTAAATGAAAACGCATGTAAGCACTTGTGTAATGATACCAATCATTTTCGTATTTCCCTTCAGGATTATTTACACCATCATAGTAATCAAGTTGAGTAAAAGTAGTTTTATGTTCTAAACCCATTGAAAAACGAGGAAAAACTTGGTAACCAATGCCAAAACCTAAGCTAGGAGTAAAAATAAAATTCGCAGAGCTACTTCCATCTAAATTTGTTTCATAAGATTTATCTAAAACTCCATTTAAAACACTTGTAGAATAACCAGATAATTCATCGTATTTATACATTGCCCCTAATGAATCTTCACTATTCAATAAGTTTCCACTAGTTTTAAATGCAGTTATTCCAACTCCACCAAAAACGTATATATCCCAACCTGTTCTTTCTCTTAATTTATTGGCATGTAAAACCAATTCCAATGATCCTTCATAGGTTTTTGCATAGAAATTGTTTACAGAAAACCCTAAACTATCTTTGTAGTTTGTATTCCCAGAACTTAGTGTTTTATTTGTGTATTTAAAACCTGTTGTATCATTATCTTGACCATACCAATCACCTTTTAAATACCTTCCTCTGATATCAAAAGAAATCAATTTTCCATAATTGTAATTAAATGATTTTCCAAGAGTCAAACCCCAACCCCAATCATTTTTACTTTTAACATCTGTTGAGCTCCATGTAACTCCAGCGTTAGCTGTCCAGAACCAACGAGAGTCTTTTTCATAATCAACATACTTTTTGTTTTGACCAAACAAAGACAAAAAAGTCATTAAAAATACGAGCGATAGTGTAATTTTTTTATTCATAATACGTTAAATTTAATTAATTGAATTGCGTTTACAATTTGACTACGCAAAACGATTATTGTGCCAAAAGTCAGAAAAATTCTTCAAATAGAAGTAATTTGATTAATTTTACCTAGAAATTAATTTTACACATTGATAAGAAACATAGTAAATTCAGCTATTTTGAAACAAAAAAAACTTTTTGTTAATGTTTCGTTAATGATTTTCATTCAGGTTTTTTTTAGCAATTTTTCCTTTTCACAAGTTACTTACGACGATTGCGGTCAAGCTTTGGAAATTTGTCCAAATAATTCATTTTCGATTAATAATATTGGAGCTACAAAAACGGCTTGTAACAATTGTGATGATAATTTCACTTTTTGTTTCACTCCAAACAACACGATTTGGTTAAAGTTTACATCTAACGATTTAGGAGGAAATGCTCAACTTGATTTTTCAAATTTGGTTTTTCAGACAAATCCAAATCAAGACAATGAAATTCAAGCAACAATTATTAAAGCATTAGCTCCTTGCGATGCAACAACTTACACAACTATTGGAAATTGTGTTGCTAATGCGACAACAAATTTTTCTTTAAGTGCAAATTTAAGTCCTTCAACACTCTATTATGTGGTTATTAATGGTGCAAAAAATGGTGCTGGAATTACCAAAGCCGCTGAACTTACAGTGGACGTGATTTTAAGTGGTGTTGGAGTTGATCGTATTCCTCCGTCTATTTTTATAAATGGTCCAGATTCACTTTGTATAGACGAACTAGCAACTTATCAAGCTATCAGTTCAAATTGTCCTGAAAGTTCAACTTTCCAATGGTTCATTAATGGTCAGTTAATTGCAGTAACACAAAATTCATTTTTACAAACAACCGCTTTAAGAAACGAAGACACGCTTTCTGTTTCAAATTCTTGTTATACAGAATGTCCAATTCTACAAACGGCACTTTTTGAACCTATTTTTGTTGAGACTTTCTTTGTTGATGCTGGCGAAGATCAATTCATTTCGCCAAATGAAACGGCACTTTTGAATGGAAATACAGATGTTGACACTTTTTTTTGGTCGCCTAACAATCAGATTTCAAATATTAATTTGATAAATCCAGCTGTAAGTCCAGAATTTACAACAAGTTACTTTTTAACAGGACAAAAAAATGGTTGCTTTTTAAGTGATGAAGTTGTCATAACGGTTGATTTAAACTTAAAAATCACCAATTCTTTCACGCCAAATGAAGATGGTTTTAATGATTCTTGGGAAATTCCCGGTTTAATTGAATATCCAAATTGCTTGGTGCAAATATTTAACCGCTGGGGACAACTGGTATTTACCTCTACTGGTTACAATGAAAAGAAAGCTTGGAACGGGAAAATAAATGGTAAATTGGCTGATGCCTCAGTTTATTATTATACGATTGATTTGAGAAACGGTAACGATGATTTAATTAAAGGTAGCGTTACGCTTATTAAGTGATATGAAAAAAATAATTATACTTTTTATTATTTGTCTTTCGTTTAGAGCTAATTCTCAACAAGTTCCACAATACAGTCAATGGTTTTGGAATATGTATCAAATAAATCCTGCATTTACGGGTTTAAAACAATGTTTGGAAATTAAAACTGTTTACCGCAATCAATGGGCAAATTTAGAAGGTTCGCCAAATAGTGGTTTTTTGACTTTTAGCTCACCAATTTACACGCTTCGAAAAAAAGAATATACGCCAAGACAAGGATGTGGTTTCATTTACGAAACAGATAAAATCGGACCTTTTTCAATGAATCGCTTTAATTTATCTTATGCTGGACATTTTAATTTCACTGCTAATACACGTTTGTCGATGGGAGTTTCAGCAGGATTCAAGCAATGGGTTTTCGATAAATCCAAAGTAACGACTTTAGTTCCAGACCCAATTATTTCTGAAAGTACTTCTTACTTTTCTCCAGATGCATCTTTTGGTTTATGGTGGAATGGGAAAAACTATTTTGTTAGTGCTTCCTTTAAAGAATTAATCCGCAGTAAATGGGATAACATTGGCGATAATTCACGTTTTAAGATTCATACTTTTTTGAACGCTGGTTTGAGAAAATCGATTAATGAAAATTTCACACTTCTACCCTATTTATTACTTAGAATTCCACCAAAAGGTCCAGCTTCTATGGATTTAAATTTGGTTTTAAATTACAATAATAGAATTGATTTTGGAATCGGATTTAGAAATACAGATGCATTAACATCAATGATTCAGATTAAATTCCGAGAAAATTTCGCTATTGCGTATTCTTTTGATTATGTGCTTTCAAAATTGGGTAGAAATCAGTTTTTCACACATGAGTTTGGCTTGACTTATGGTACTTGTAGAGGGAAATCGACAAGTAAAACGATTTGCCCACTTTTCTAAACAAAAGAGCGCAAGACTTAAGAGAAAAGAGGTGGATTTAGATTTTAAAACACATCGATTAAAGAATTTTCAGTACTTATTAGCTTTAGAAAATAAAATCTTATCTTTGTTTTATCAATTTAATATTAACTTAATTGAAAAAATACAATTTATGAAAGCTATTAAGTTCCTATTTTTTTTATTTCTACCCCTACTTTCTTTCGCACAATTTTTAGATACATCAACAGTAATATTAGAATTTAAACCCGATTTCACATTTGTTAGTTACGCAGATATTAATTCTGATGGCAAAGATGATATTTTTGCTGTACATACTAACAAGATTTTTTTACTTAAAAATGATGGAACAGGGAATTTTATGCCCGATACTCTAATTTTAACCGCTAATTCAGATATTGAATGGGCTGAATTTCAAGATATAAATGGTGATTCAATAAGTGATCTTATCGTAATAACAGATAATAAATCGATCGAAATTTGGTCTAAAAATGATTCTTTATCTTTCGTTCTGCAAAACACATTAGTTTTACCCTATCCAGTAATTTCTAAACATAAAGATAAAAGTATAAGTATTGTAGATATAAACAATGATGGGTTAAAAGACTTAATTACAGGTTCTGAAGATTACGGACTTTCATATTTTATAAGAACCAGTGGCTATAATTTTCAAGCAAGAGTAACTTTTCCAGATTTTGTTGATGCACTTTTAACAGCAGATTTAAATAATGATGGTTGGGTTGACATCGTTTTTAGTCGATGGGAAAATTTTTATGTAAAACTAAATAGTGGAACAGGAACTTTTTTTGGTCCAAGTTTAGAATATGGAAATCCAAATGTATTTGGCACAAATAGAGCTGACATTGAACTCATTGACTATGACTTAGATTTAGATTTAGATGTCGTTTTACTTTTAGATGATGAAGGGAAAATAATACTTTATCCAAATAGCAATGGTGTTTTTTCAGTTACTGGACCTACAATTCCAAATTTAGGAAATATCTACAACCTTGTAAAACAAGATTTAAACAACGACAGTATAATTGATATTACCTTTAAACAGAATACAACTACAACACCAGGGCACAATAACACAACTACTGGTAATATAAAATATTGTTTAGGAAATGGCGTATCTTTTGACTCAAAACTAACCTTATATTCTGGAATAATTGGAGAGTCGCCAACTGACTTTTCAAATCAAACAGGCAGTTTAAATAAAACATTATTGCTGTGTGGATTAGACGGAATACATTCTTCAATTAATGTAGTTAGAGAAACAACTCCGTTCGTTTATGATTCTATTACAAATTTTAGTAATTGGTGGTATATAGATTACAAAAATCTTTTTTTTGCTGATTTCAATCAAGATTCATTAAAGGATATAGCAAAATTTCCAATAACATATTCAAACATTTCAAATGAAACATATGATATTTATTATGATTCCTCAATCTATTTTTTAAATAATTTATATTATCATTTCTTAGCAAATGGTGATCTAAATGGTGATGCTATTGAAGATCTTGTAGGATTTATAGGAACTCAAGTTGGGTATAGACTCGGCACAGGGAATGGGCTATATAGTTCTGAATTTCAAACACTTAAAAACAATGTGTCTTATTGTAGTCAAATAAATATTTTTGATGTAAATCATGATGGTTTATTAGATATTTATTTCATAATTAATGAAAATGCAGTAAACAAATTATTTTATGTAATAAATCAAGGAAATGGAGTACTTGGTAATGCTTACCAAACAATGTTTTCAATCATTTTTGATCGTATTGCTTTTAATGAAAATGGAAATTATGCTAATGCATATAATTTAGATTTCACCTTTTCTTCAGGTGGATCATTATATGTAAAAACTGTTTCAAATCCAGAGCCTATTTTTATTAAAACAATAAGTAATTTAAATGATTTAAAAACATCAGATGTAGATATGGATGGTTTAACGGATATTGTATACCAAGATTTACAAACTATTGGCTGGATTAAAAATATGGATCTCAATAATTTTCAAGATCAAGGTATAATTTGTCCTAATGCTAAAGCGTTTCTTGCTAAAGATATAGATAATGATGGGGATCCCGATTTTTTATATAGAAGGGATTCTGTTGTAGAATGGATGGAAAATAATGGATATGGAAACTTCGGAACTGCACAATTCCTTACTGATCAAGCTGAAAATGATGGAATTGATTCACGAAAAACTCTTTATGCTGAAGATATTGATAATGATTTGGATTTAGATGTTTTATTTGTTGGAAAAATCCCAAATGGGAGTGGACCAAATATAGATGGTGATTTGAAGCAAATTACAAACCACTTAAATGGATCAAATGAAATTTCAGGCTTTGCATTTTATGACTTAAATGAAAACGGTTTTTGGGATTCAAATGAAACGGCTATAGAAAATATGGCTTTCAAAATGAATGGTTATACAACTGATATCACTAATCCACAAGGAGAATTTATTTTTAGACAAGGTGAAGGAACTTATAATTTAACTTATAATCCTATACCAAACTGGTCTTTACGAACTGATTCATTAAGCTATACCTTTCAATTTAACCAAGAAGGAATACTAATAGATTCATTACTTTTTGGGCTAAGTCCAGATACACTTTTTACACAATGTACTCCTGACCTTACAGGTGGAAGACCAAGATGTAATACAGAAGCGAATTATTGGATATCTACTAAAAATACAGGTACAGTTCCTACTTCAACTATTATTGAACTAATTCTTGATGATTCATTGAGTTTTGTTTCAAGTTCTAATACTCCAGATTCAATTGTTGGAAATCATCTTTTTTGGCATTATGATAGTATTGCATTATTTAATTCACACACATTCCCAATTACAGTTTTGATGCCGGATTTTCAAAGCATGAATGACACATTAAAAAGTATCGTAATTAATTATGTTATTGATTCTACTGGAACATTAATTAGTGAAAAAAGAGATACCTTAAGTCAAATTTTGGTGTGCGCTTATGACCCAAATGACAAAACCGTTCTACCTCAAGGAATTACTGAAATTGGATTTATTCCAAATAACCAAAAATTGGAATATTTGATACGATTTCAAAATACTGGAAATGACACAGCTTTTCATGTAAAAATAAAAGATATTTTACATGAAAATGTAAACCCATTAAGTGTAGAAGTAATTAGTTCAAGTAATCCTGTGGAATTAACTTATTCTTCAAATAATACAATTTCATTTGATTTTTATGATATAGAATTACCTGATAGTAATACAAATTATTTGACAAGCCAAGGTTTCATAAAATTTTCAGTTGAATTAAAACCTGGATTATCAGCAGGAGAACAAATTTTGAATAGAGCGGAGATTTATTTTGATCAAAATCCAGCAGTAATAACAAACATGACAATAAATACAATTTTTGATTGTCAAGCACCAATATCTTTTAATCAAAGTTCAGTTGATATTTGTCCTGGAAATCAGTTTCAAATTTCTCAAAATACACCATGGTTAACTAAATATGAGTGGTATTTAAATGATTCATTAATTTCAAATGAAAGTGGTTTACAATATAATACCACCACAAATTTTGATACGATCGTCTTCAAAGGTTCAAATTATTTTTGTACGGTGGACACGATTTTCACACCTACCTTTTACCCTGCTGTTATTCTAAATTTAAGTGAAAATGATTCTATTAGTCTATGCGATGGAGTAAATTTAGAATTAAATGCGAATGAAAATGAAAATAATTTTTGGTACTTTAGTAATAATTTAATTTCAGAAAGTGATAGTCTAATTATAACTCAAAGTGGCTGGTATTTTTTAAATGCTGATAATGGATTTTGTCAAGCTTCGGATAGTTTATATGTAAATTATTTTAACATTGATTTACAACAACCAGACACAAGCAATATTTGTTCTGGAGATAATTTGGTTCTTCATGGAAATTTTGGAGCTGACAACTTATGGTACTTTAATGATAATTTTATTTCAAACAATGATAGTATAATTGCTAACCAAACTGGTTGGTTTAAAGTAATTACAAACAATACTTTTTGTCAATGGTCTGATAGTATTTATTTAATCTATCATCAAATTGACTTACAGCAGCCAGATACTTTGGAGTTTTGCAACGGTGATTTTTTCAACCTTTACGCAGGTTTAGATGATAATAACTCTTGGTTCTTTAATGATTTATTAATCTCCAATAGTGATAGTATTTCTACAACACAAACTGGAATGTACACGCTTATTTCTGAGAATCTTTTCTGCACAAGTAAAGATAGCACATATCTAATATTTCATTTTATAGATTTACAACAAGCAGATTCTATTGATTTATGTGTTGAAGAAAGCCTCGTTTTGAAAGGCAATGACAATGGAAATAATTTATGGTATTTTAATAATAACTTGCTTTCTGATTCTGATAGTATAATTGCAAATCAAAGTGGATGGTATAAAATAATTGCAGATAATTCTTTTTGTCAATGGTCTGATAGCATTAAATTAATTTACCATCAAATTGACTTACAACAGCCGGATACTTTAGAGTTTTGCAACGGTGAATTTCTCAACCTTTACGGAGGTATAGATGATAATAACTCTTGGTTTTTTAATGATTTATTTATCTCCAATAGTGACAGCATTTCTACATCACAAACAGGAATGTACACGCTCATTTCTGAGAATCTTTTCTGCACAAGTAAAGATAGCACATATTTAATATTTCATTTTACAGATTTACAAATAGCAGATTCTATTGATTTATGTGTTGAAGAAAGCATCGTTTTGAAAGGCAATGACAATGGAAATAATTTATGGTATTTTAATAATAACTTGCTTTCTGATTCTGATAGTATAATTGCAAATCAAAGTGGATGGTATAAAATAATTGCAGATAATTCTTTTTGTCAATGGTCTGATAGCATTAAATTAATTTACCATCAAATTGACTTACAACAGCCAGATACTTTAGAACTTTGTGCAGGTCAAAACTTATTGTTGTATGCAAATTTGGATAATAATAATTCTTGGTTTTATAATGATTTATTAATTTCTAATAATGATACTATAACTACAACGCAAACAGGGATGTACACATTGATTTCTGAGAATATTTTTTGCACAAGTAAAGATAGTACATATCTAATGTTTCATTTTACTGATTTACAGCAATCAGATTCTATTGGTCTATGTAATCAAGAGGACCTTGTTTTAAAAGGTAATATTAATGGAAATAATTTATGGTATTTTAATAATGATTTCTTTTCTGATTCAGATAGTATAATAGTAAACCAAAATGGATGGTATAAAATAATTGCTGATAATTCCTTTTGTCAATGGTCTGATAGTGTATTTTTAGATTTTCTTATTGTAGCTTTTCAACAACCGGATTCAGTAATTTTATGTCCTGGAGAAAATCTAATTTTACAAGGAGACTCACTGCAAACAAATTTCTGGTATTTCAATGATTCTCTTGTATCAAATAACGATACATTAATATGTTCACAAACAGGAAATTATTTACTATTATCAAACAATGGATTTTGTGAAGCAATGGACTCACTTTACATTTCTAATAATCAGATGATAAATAACATAACCATTAATTATGAATCAGAACATGTTAGCCTTTATTCAAATCTAACTAATGTTACTTTTAATTGGTTAGATTGTGATAATTTCAATTCCATGATTAATGATGCAGATACAAATGTATTTATCACCGAAGAAAATGGCTCTTTTGCACTTTTAGTAATTGACAATTATGGATGCTCAGATACAAGTGAATGTGTTATTATAAACAACATTGGCATTGATGACAATTTAACTGATGAAATCAAAATATATCCAATACCAACAAGCGATTATTTACATATTCTAACTGATGGTCTAACAATAGACAAATTAGTTGTGAAAAATAATTTAGGCGAAGAATTATCCGTTCAATGGAATTCAATTGAACATAAATTAAATTTAGAGAATTTTTCTTCAGGAGTTTATTTCATTGAAATAAAAATTAAATCTATAACTTATTATAGAAAATTCATTATTGTTAACGACTAATTATTTTTATTTAACTTATTAAAAATAGTTATCTACTTAGTTTAGAACTCTACGGTGGTTTGGCTTTTCCTATGAATCTTGTAGAGGAAAATCAACCAGTAAAACGATTTGTCCTCTTTTTTGATTTAAATAAACTAAAAGTCTAAAATCCTAATGAAATCAAACTACTACTTCCAAAATTCTCAATTCAGATGTATAAAAAACAAAACCTTTTACATTTGGGAAATTCATTTCTTTCAAACTTGAACAATATTCTTTCACTTGTTTGAGGTGTTTTGAGCGTTCAACTCCCGTTTTGTAATCGACAACAAAGGTTTCGTTCGCTTTTGTGATAATTAAATCTGGTCGTTTGGTTTGAGTTGCTGAAATAATGATATCTTGTTCTCTTAGAATCGATTTTGAATCTTGAAACAAATCTAGATAAGACGATAAATTGAGAATCTCCTTCGATTTTTGACTTAATTCATCTTTAAATTCAAGTTCGATTTTTCCTTTTAAAAACAACTGATTAATCGTTTTTTCCAATTCGGAAGAATCGTTTACCAAAGATAAAATTTCATGTAATTGATTCCCGAAACGACGATTTTTAGTTAAAACCTCATCTTCAATTAAATTTGAGTCTTGCAGAGAAATATCTGGAAACCAAAGATTGTCCGCCACGAATTCTGGAGAAAAAATTGGCGTTTCAATTTCCGAAACAGAATTGATTTTTTTTGTTTTTTGACCTAGTTCAAATACTATTCTTTCTTCTTTTTGAATAATATTCGGAAGTGAATTAATTACATCATGAACTTTTCTTTCGTAATTATTCTCACTTTTTTTGCGAGAACTCACATTTCTGATATATAAACGATCTTTTGGACGCGTAAAAACAACGTAATTCAAATTAATTTTATCCAAATAAGCCTGAGAATATTCCTTTAAATGAAATTCACTGATGGAAGTTAAAATCGAATCTTTTTTAAGAGATGTATAAAAATAATGCTCTTTATCTTGAATCAAAAATTTACTTTGCGACATTAAAATCTGCCAATTCATTGATGGAACCAAAACAATTGGGAATTCCAAACCTTTTGATTTATGGGCTGTCATGATTTTTATTGCATCCTTATTTTCAGGAATTTGTACAGCAATTTTTATCCCATCAGTATAAAATCGTTCCACAAACAAAGCTAAATCAGGACCAAAATTTAAGTCAAAAGTGAAAACATAATCCGAAAATTGGTGTAAATAAGGATTATTTAATTCTTTTAAATCAGCTAAAAGAAGGAATTTTTGCACCAATTGATACAAATTTTCATAGTGGAAAAAGAAATTTTCTTCTGAAACAAACTCATCTTCAACAAATTTTGTTGCGTCAAAATAAGCATACATTTTGCCTTCATACTCCCTTTCTTTCCAATATTTCTCTAAGGAAACGATTGAATTTCCTATTTTCAAATCAAAATACATTTCAGAGAAAAGCTTGGCTTCCAATTCTCCAATTGGATTCACTCGCCATTTGATGTAAGCCAGAATTAATTTCACAAAAGGATCTGAACCAAGTAATAAACTATCTGCAGAAACTACTTTAAAACCATTGTTTCCTAAGTATGTTGCCCATTGATTACAGCTTTTACTTTGATAACCTAAAATGCAAATATCACCATTATCGTAGCCATCATTTTTACATTCTTGAATCCAATCGAGTAAAAAAGATAACTCTTCTATCTCATCTTCCTCCTCATCTTCAGAAGATTCAGCTTTATTTTTAGATAAAATTTCAGATTCAAAATAAACATAACCTCCACTTTCTCCTTTCGGATTTTGATGAATATCTTTGTAGAAATCTTTCAGTAAATCGTTCTCCAAATCACGAAAATGTTCAAAAAATAAATTATTAAATTCAACGATTTCTTTTTTGGAACGCCAATTATCTTCGAGAGGAAGTTGAATTCCCATTTTTTCAAAATAAGCCGATTTATGGGCTAGATTTTCATCGTTTTCTGGATTGTAAATTTTTGGTAAATCAACAAATTGTTCCGCCAAACCATTTTTAAAACGATAAATGGATTGTTTTGGATCTCCTACGATTAGGTTTTCTTGCCCGTAAGACAAAGATTCATGAACCAAAGGAATCAAATTTGTCCACTGCAAAAGTGAAGTATCTTGAAATTCATCCAATAAAAAATGCTTGTATCTATTCCCGATTCGCTCATAAATATAAGGAGCATCTTCGTTTTTTAGCAAATCTGAAATCAATTTATTGAACTCAGAAATCAAAACGATATTATCCGATTTTTTGTAATTATCCAGTTCTTTTGCTATTAATTGAAGAATAGCGATGTTGAAAAAATTCTTTTTGAAAGTTGTTAATTCAACATATTTTGGCCTGTTTTCAAAATAAAAAGCAACAAAATCAAGACCTTTTTGTTTGATTTCATCTGGAAACACTTTCCCTTTTGGATCAGTTTCTAGATTAGTTAAAATCGTTGGTGAGAAAAATTTTTCGTACTTTAAAGAAAATAATTCATCAGAGATTAATTTCTGAAAACCTTTGTCAGTATTTGTTCCTCCAGGAAATTTTGAAGTATCAAAAGAAAAATATGTTTGATATAAATCCTTTGCTTTTTCTTCAATTTTAAGTTTTAAAATCCTGATTTTTGTTTTTAATTCATCGTAAGCTTCAAGAGAAAAATCTTGTTCTAAAATGGTTTGAATATGAGCAAAATTTTGTTCTTTAATCAAGATTTCCGCCAAGGATTTCAAATCTCCTTTAAAATCCCATTTTAACTCTTCTTCGCTATTTTCTTTTGAATAACGTAAAACAATTTCAGTTAATTTTTGGTAATTTTCGTGGTTAATTTCCGAAAAAAGTTGATCTACAATTTCACCTAAAACGTCTTTTTCATTTGTAGTCGTCTGAAAGTCTGTATTGATATTCAAATCTCGTGAAAACGAACGAATTAAACGCAAATTAAATTTATCAATTGTCAAGACATTGAAATTTTCGTATTGATGCAAAATCTGTTTCAATACTTTTTTTGCTCTAAGTTGAACCAAATTTTCTGAAAGTTTAAATTCAGAAGCAATGAAACTCAAATATTCTCTTTGTTTTGAATTTTCTTCTGTTTTATTGATAAAATCAGTATTTGATAAAACATCCAAAGCCTCAATAATTCTGGATTTCATTTCCGAAGCGGCTTTATTGGTGAAAGTCATCGACATAATCGAACTAAAAGCAGAAGCGTTTTCCTCCTCACTTAAAATTAATTTTAAGTAGGTCATCACCAAATTAAAGGTTTTCCCACTTCCCGCAGAAGCACTTAGGATTTTTAAAGGTTTAGTATTTAGTTCCATTTTAATTG
>JAZKEO010000039.1:0-9962 GCA_040386975.1 Bacteroidota bacterium
AAAAGTGGAACATAAATTAATCAAAGCATTGAATTGGTGCGATGTAGCGAATATGTTGCGTATTCAATTGGAAAGACAAGACATTAAATTTTTCCCTTCTTTGAGAGAATATTCCATGCTTTTTGGACTCAACAAAGAGATTTTAGATTCTTTAGACAAAGAAATCGTGGTAATGCACCCAGGACCAATTAACCGAGGTGTGGAAATCACTTCTGATGTTGCCGATTCAAAACAATCAATCATATTAAATCAAGTTGAAAATGGCGTTGCAATCCGAATGGCTGTGACGTATTTGTTAGCTTCAAAAATTAAACAGATATAAGACTTAAACCTGCCTGTCGGCAGACAGGGACAAAAGACGTAAGACTTTTTTAGAGTTGCGATGAATCGCAACATTACGATTTTAACTCATAACTCATAACTCATAACTCATAACTCAAAAAAATGTCAGTAATTATTGCTCCTTCGGTTTTATCCTGTGATTTTGCCAATATTCAACGAGATGTTGAAATGATTAATCAATCTGAGGCGGATTGGTTTCACGTTGATGTGATGGATGGCGTTTTTGTTCCAAATATTTCTTTTGGTTTTCCAGTCATTGAGGCAATCAAAAAACACGCAACAAAACCTTTGGATGTTCACATTATGATTCAAAATCCTGATTTGTACATTGCTGATTTTAAACGTTGTGGAACGGATGTTTTGACATTTCATTACGAAGCAAGTACACATGTTCACAGAACAATTCAAGCTATTAAACAAGCTGGAATGCAAGCTGGAATTGCTTTGAATCCGCACACACCAATTTCTGTTTTGAGTGAAGTGATCGAAGAGTTGGATTTAGTTTTGATTATGTCTGTAAATCCAGGTTTTGGTGGACAAAAATTCATTTCAAACGCAATAAATAAAGTAAAAGAATTAAAAGCTTTAATTGAGAATAAAAATACAACTTGTATCATTGAAATTGACGGGGGAGTAAATTTAGAAACGGGAAAATTGTTAGTTGAAGCTGGAGCAAATGCTTTGGTTGCTGGAAGTTTTGTGTTTAATTCAGGAAATCCTTCTGAGACGATTTCTCAACTGAAAAAATTGTAACTTTGTTCTTTTCATAAATTCTGATGAACAGAAAAACCATTTCCACAGTCATAATTCTTGGGGTCATTTCTTTGATTTCAATTTTGATTGTGCAGTATTTTTGGATTCAAACTTCTATTGCAACTCAGGAAAAAACAGTTGAAATTCAAGAGAAAGAAGATTCTTTGAATATGAAACAGTTTTCTGAATCGGTTCACATTTCACTCAGGAATGTGTTACAGGAAATTTCTACTCAAACTTCCGATAGTTCTGATTTATATGGTGCTGTAAAACAAGTTCGTTCCAATTATTTTAGTGTTGACATCAATGAGGAATTGCATCCATATTATTTGGAAACGCTACTAAAACGGGAATTTTATACACAAAATATTCACCAAGATTTCCAATATGGAATTTACGATTGTTTTACGGATAGTATCGTTTTTGGAAACCTCATAAAATTCTCTAAAGATTCACTTTATGCACCAATTTCAGATTCAGCAGTAGGAATTACTTCTCCTAAATTAAAGTGGAAAAAAGATGGACATTATTTCACGGTTTTCTTTCCAAATACATCCAATAAATCGCTTGAAGCTTATGAATTGAGTCGTTCACCTTGGATTTTTATGTTTTCAATCATCTTTTTTGTCTTGATATTTTTTACTTTTTCAATCAATGTAATCGTCAAGCAAAAACGTTTGTCGGAAGTGAAAACCGACTTCATAAACAACATGACACATGAATTAAAAACGCCAATTGCAACGATTTCACTTTCGAGTGATGTGTTAATGAAAGGCGATTTTACGAACGATCCTGAAAAGTTAAAACGTTATGCTGGAATTATTTACAAGGAAAATAAGCGTTTGGAACATCAAGTGGAGCAAGTGTTGAATGTCGCTAAAATGGACAAAGAAACGATTCAATTGAAAAAATCTGAAGTTAACATTCATGAAATAATTTCTGAAATTGAAGAAAATTTTGAATACAATCAATTTGCAAATGGTGGAAAATTAGAAGTTCACTTCGAGGCCGAAAAGTTCAATATTCATGGCGATATCGTTCATTTAACGAATGTTTTTTACAATTTAATAGATAATGCATGCAAATATTCTGAAAATTCACCTCAGATTTTTGTGAAAACATTTAACGATAAAGCGAACTTTAACATTACGATTTCAGACAATGGAATTGGTATAAAACGCGAAAATATTTCCATGATTTTTGATAAGTTTTACCGTGTTCCAACAGGGAATTTACACAATGTGAAAGGTTATGGACTTGGCTTATTTTATGTGAAATTAATCGTTGAACAACATGGTGGAAAAATTTCTGTTAAAAGTAATTACGGGAAAGGAACAACTTTTCAGATAGCACTTCCGTTAGACAAAAAATGATTGATTTAGAACAAAAAATATTTGAAGTTGATGAAAAAACATTTGAAGCTTTAGCTTTGGAAATATTTCACTTTCAAGTAGAAAATTGTTCTGTTTATGGTGATTTTGTAAAGACTTTAAATCGGCCAAATCCAACAAAAATTGATGAAATCCCATTTTTACCGATTGATTTTTTTAAATCTCATGAGATTATCTCGAGTCAAGATCAACATGAATTGTTGTTTTTGAGTTCTGGAACGACTCAACAAATTAGAAGTAAACATTTGGTTTTGAAAGCAGAAATGTACGAAAAATCCTTTTTAAAATCATATGTAAATTTCACTGAGAATTTAGAAAATCAAGTCATTTTAGCTTTATTGCCAAATTATTTGGAACAAGGAAATTCGAGTTTGGTTTACATGGTTGAACGTTTGATAAAAGAAACAAACAACGAATTATCGGGATTTTTTAAAGATGATTTTGATGCTTTGTTATTCAATTACAAAAAGGCAATTGAGGCGGGGAAAAAAGTCGTGATTTTTGGTGTAAGTTATGCTTTACTTGATTTGGCTGAATTGAAACCAAATCTATCAAAGGCATTAATCATTGAAACTGGCGGTATGAAGGGGAGGAGGAAGGAGCTTTCAAAAACGGAGCTTCATTCAGTTTTAAAAGAAGCTTTTTCATGTGAATTTATTTCCTCCGAATATGGAATGACGGAATTACTTTCTCAAGCTTATAGCGACAAAGAGGAGTTTTTTAGTCTTCCAAAATGGATGAAAATTCTGATTCGCGATACAAACGATCCTTTTTCATTTTTAGCAGAAAATAAGACTGGCGGAATAAATGTGATTGATTTAGCTAATATTTATTCCTGTTCCTTCATTTCAACCCAGGATTTAGGCCAAATTTCCAATCGTGGCTTAAAATTGATGGGAAGATTTGATAATGCAGATATTCGAGGCTGTAATTTGATGGTGGAGTGATTGTGAAACACATTAAATCAAATCAATAACTATTTTAAGCATAAATATTCTCTTACTTTTTTCATTGCCAAAAAAGTAAGCAAAAAGTCTAGGTCTCTACTCGAAAAATTGAAAATTACGTTTCATTTCACTTTTGAAACCAAACTTATCAAGTTGTTTCCAAATTGAAATTTGGACAACTTGATTTCAAACAAGGTTTCAAAGACGTTTCATTCAACTTATTTTCATAATTTTTCAGCGTAATGACCTGATTATAGCGAAAATCTAATTAAATCAAGCGTTCTCTAAAATTTGAATATCTAATTTTTTCATTTTCATAAGTTCTTGCATTGCACGTTGACCTTTTTCAGGGTTTGACATCAAAGAACCAAGTGATTTAGGAATTATTTGCCATGAAACACCAAATTTGTCGCTCAGCCAACCGCACATACTTTCTTTTCCTTCTTCCGTTAATTTATTCCAAAAATGGTCGATTTCATCTTGTGTGTCACATTCAACAACGATTGATAAACCTTCATTGAATTGAAAATCGTGGCCTCCAAAACCATCCATAGCTGAAAATACTTCACCATTTAAAGAAAAATGTCCAAATTTTAAAGTGCCAGGTGTTTGACCTTCATTTTCTCCATAAAGTTCTTGATGAAAAACTTCCGAATTTTTGAAAATTGAAGCATAATGATTTATTGCTTCTAAAGCTTTTCCATATTGATTTCCTACAAAAAGAAAAGAGCTAGTAATTTTTTGTCCATGAGGTGGAATTTCACCTAACATCAATTGCCAAGTCATGCCAAATTTGTCCATAATCCAAGCATATTTTTCACTCCAAGGATATTTATCTAAAGCCATCATTGCAGAACCTCCTTCGAGAAGTTTAGCCGCCATATTTTCTATTTCTTCATCGGTTTGACAAGTGACAAATAAAGAAATGGATGGATTTATCTTAAACATTGGTCCACCATTTAATCCCATGATTTTTTTACCTTCAATTTCAAAGAGAACAACCATCGGTGTATCGGTTGTTATTTTAGAATTTCCAAAAATGGAACAATAAAAACTAGCTGCTTCTTTGGCTTTTCCGTCAAACCACATACATGGAAAAATAGAATTATTCATAGGATTTTGTTTTAGATTTAAACAAATATACTAAAATTAAATAGAAAAAGGTCTTTGTCTAATGTCTTCAAGTCTAAAGTCTAATTTTAAGCCATTTTCCCAATCAAAAACAATGTAGGAATTTTCCCTAAATCATAAGCATTATCTCGCCATTTAGCTACACTCATCGTTTTGATTGATTCGTCAGGCATTGTTAAATTTGAAGCAATGCAGATTTGTACGTCATCACTCAAGCTGTTCAATAAATCGTCTAAAACGTGCATATTTCTAAAGGGAGTGTCCATGAAAATTTGCGTCGAACCTGTTCTGCGAACATAATGCTCAAAATCTCTCAATTTCTTGATTCTCTCTTTGCGTTCTTTTGGTAAATAACCGTTGAATGAAAATTCCTGTCCGTTAAATCCACTTCCAATCAAAGCCAATAAAATGGAAGAAGGTCCAACAGTTGGCGCAACTTGAAATCCTTTTTGATGTGCTAAAGAAACCAAATTTGCTCCTGGATCTGCAATTCCTGGACAACCAGCTTCAGAAATGATTCCCATATCAAAGCCGTCTTTCATTGGACGAAGCATTGAATATAATTCCTCTGATGGTGTTTTTTTATTTAAAACATAAAATGTCGATTCATCGATAGGAAATTCTCTATCGATTTTACGTAGCAACCTACGTGCAGATTTTACTTCTTCAACAGCAAAATGGCGAAGGTTTTTAACTATTTCTGCAACACCAGCTGGAATTATTTCATGTGTTGATTCTCCTCCGAGTGTATTTGCAATTAAAAAAAGTTTTCCTTTAGCTTGAATTTTATCTTCTTTTATCGTTTTATCTTCTGACATTTTTTGCTTTAATTTCCTACAAAAGTAAAGATAATAAAACTAAGATTTTTTATAATTTGCAATTATGTCAGTTGTAGCTTCATCCAACAAATCATAAACATGTTCAAAACCGCTTTGACCACCATAATATGGATCTGGAACTTCTAAATCTTTATTTGCCTGAATTTCGTTTAAAACCAATTTAACTTTCGATTTTTGAGCTTCATTTTCGGCAAGTCTAATTACATTTTTGTAATTTTCTTTGTCCATCACAAAAATCAAATCAAAATTCGTAAAATCAGCTTTTGAGAATTGTCTGGCTCTTAAAAAATCAATATCTGTACCGCGATTTTTAGCCGTTTTTATCATTCTAGAATCTGGTTTTTCTCCAATGTGATATCCTGCCGTTCCACAAGGATCCACATCAATAGCTAAATTTTGCTCTTTTACTTTTCTTCTTAAAATTCCATCAGCCAAAGGCGAGCGACAAATATTTCCTAAACAAACAAATAAAATTTTCATCTTCTTAATTTGAGTTCAAAAATAGTTTAAAAATTTAAAAATGGACTTCAAGACGATCAGATTCAAAAGTCAGGACAGTCTTGACTTCTGAATCTGTTAGTCTTAAAGTTTAAAAAGAACACATTTCAATAGATAATCACAACACATAAAATCTTTTTCATTTTAGGTATGTAACTTTTCCGTAAATTTTCATTCATATACTAGGTTTGAATAAAAAAAAGGATGAAATATTCATTTAACAAAATTTAAGAGTTCTAATTACCAACTTATTACTACATTCATACGTATTATAGATGTAGGATTTGACAACATAAACTTAATAAACCAATATCATGAGACAGCTAAAAATAACCAAACAAGTAACTAACAGGGAAGATGCTTCTTTGGATAAGTACTTGCAAGAAATCGGTCGAGAAGACATGATTTCTGCTGATGAAGAAGTTCAGTTGGCTTTATTGATTCGTGCAGGCGACCAAAACGCCTTAAACAAATTGACTCGTGCAAATTTACGTTTCGTGGTTTCTGTTGCTAAACAATATCAAAACCAAGGTTTAACGCTTCCAGATTTGATTAACGAAGGAAATATTGGTTTGATTAAAGCGGCTCAACGTTTTGATGAATCGAGAGGTTTTAAATTCATTTCTTACGCTGTTTGGTGGATTCGTCAGTCAATTCTTCAAGCTTTGGCTGAGCAAGCTCGTATCGTGCGTTTGCCTTTGAATAAAATTGGAACAATAAATAAAATAAATAGAGCTTATTCTGAATTAGAGCAAAAGTTTGAAAGACCACCATCAGCTGATGAATTATCCGAATTTTTGGATTTATCAGTAGAAGACATCAGACAATCGCTTTCAAATACGAATAGACATTTATCCATGGATGCTCCATTGAGCGAAAGTGAGGACAATTCCTCTAGTATGTATGACGTTTTACCGAATACATATATGAATAGTCCAGAAACTGAATTAGTTAGTGAATCTTTGCGAAAAGATATCGATAGATCTTTATCAACCTTAACACTTCGTGAAGGCGAAGTTGTTAGACTCTACTACGGATTGAACGGAAAGTACCCTCTAACATTGGAGGAGATAGGCGAGAAGTTCGATTTAACTCGAGAACGAGTGAGACAGATAAAGGAAAAAGCAATTCGAAGATTAAAACATACTTCCCGAAGCCGGATGCTAAAATCATACCTAGGTTAGGCGAGAAGATCATTTTTTAATTTTTGAATTTAATGTTTAACAGAGCGACAACTATAGAACTTAATCTATGGGTCGCTCTTTATTTTTTTGATTAAATTTACAAAATCGACAGGTACTTTTTTTAAAGAGTCATGTGTACCTTTTATAGAATAAATTTTTTGAAAAGAAAAGAATTTTCTAGATTCCAGATTTTGTTGACTAATTTGCTTGTACCAACCAAATTTTTCGTCATGTATTAAATATTCATTAGTTAAGAATGTTTTACCTATATATTTTGATTTGTACCTTTTTATAAGTTTATTTTTAGGATTCAATCCTAACATAACAGAATCTGAAATTTGACTATAATTGTTTTTAAAAGTATCAAAACTTGTAGTATCAGGAATTATTCGAACAATAAGTTGTGATTTTGTTTCTTGATTATAAAATCTGGCACAAAAATTATTCTTTATATTCAAAAAGTCCATAGAATTTAATTTCCAATTATTATTTAGATTAAATTTTATAGGGTAAATTTTACAAACTAATAAATCCAATTCATTTTCATCTTTTTTATTTTCATCGTTAAAGTAATGAAACATCATAAATACAAAAAATGATAATGAAAAAATCATTAATGAGTATTTTGAAGTATTATATTTGTGCTTCATAAATTAATTTCATTTTTGTCAAATAATTTATTCCTCAGAAAACTCCTTATTATTTACAAATTCATAATCCGTCAGCGTATTCAAAAAAATTTTCAATAATCCTTTTTGTTCAGCATCCAACTGCACTCCACCTTGATTAGCATATTCAATCAAAGGGTCTATTGTTGGGGAAACATGAATTCCACTTGAATAATGTTCAATCACTTCATCCAAAGTTTGAAAACGTCCATCGTGCATGTAAGGAGCTGTTAAAGCAATGTTTCTTAAACTTGGAACTTTAAACTTTCCTCTGTCATTGCTATTTCCAGTTACAAGTTCACGACCTAAATCTAGTTGAATGGCATCTAAACCATTGTTGCTGAATTTTTTAACTTGCATCAGAGGGCCATTGTGACAATGAAAACAATCTGCTCCATTCAAACTTTTAAATAAGTCATATCCAGCCCATTCTTCGTTTGAAATTTGATTTTTTATGATTTCCTCCGAGGAATTTAAGTCCAAAGAATATTCAATTTTATACATCACATCGTATTTGGATGTTGCAGAAATTAATGTCCGTAAAAATTGCGAAATCGCTTTACTGATGAATGTTTTGTCAATCGTTTCAGTTTTGAAAACACGGTAAAATTGTGAGCGATAAATATCGTTTGCATTGATTTTTTTTGCTGCTTCTTCCCATTCTAGATGCATCTCAACAGGGTTTGGAACTGGAGCTAAAATTTGTTCTTCCAATGTTTTTGCCCTTCCATCCCAAAAGAAAAAATCTTGCCAGCCTAAATTCACCAATGCCATAGAATTGCGATTCCCCAAAGTTCCGTTTACACCTTCAGAATATCTTTTTGGATCACTAAAGGCATATTTTTGATCGTGACAAGAAGCACAAGAAATGGAATTATCTAAACTTAGTTTTTTATCGTAAAACAATTTTTTTCCTAAAGCAACACCTTCAACACTTATCGGATTGTCTTCAGGAATTAGCATTTGAGGAAAATGATTCGGAATTTTTAGTTCATAAGGCGTAATTTCAGAAATAGAAGTTTCTTTCTTACAAGCCCAAACGACAAAAGCTATGAGAACAATTAAGCCAAAATACTTCATGGAATAAAACTAAATGAATTGGCAAAATTGGTAATGACTTTAGAACTTATTGCTTCTTGACCTGCAGCGGTATGCGAAGTAAACTCGGTTTTTAAATCAATGTTTTGAGGAGAAAGTAAAAATTGATTTAAGTCGATTTTTAAACTGGCAGAAGTCAAATAAGTTGAAACTACTTTCCAAGGAATGGAAGGAAAGCTTAAAAAGCCTTTGTTTTCATCTTTTCCTATGTGAAAAGTAACAAAATGGTCATAATTTTCAATAGAATCGGGAATAGTATCTACTTTAGCTTCGATTTTCATGAAAATATAACCAGGGTTCCAGCCCCAATGCATTCCTCCTGCATTCATAATGTTTAGAGGGTTTGAATTGCTAAAGGCAGATGGATCAGCATGATTTCGAGCTGAATCAACTCCAAGAATAGCATTTAATTGCGTGAAATCGGAGGAAATTCCTTCCACTTTTAAAAATGTATTTCCACTTTCTCGGTAATCAAAAAAGGCGATGTCTGAAAGCATTTTTGAACTTCCAGTTAAATTTGCCATGTAAAACTTGATGTCAGAAAACTGGATTTTGTAATTTTCATTTGTCGTATAAGTTGAATCTAAATACAAAACGTCAGCTCCAAAATAAGGCTGAACCTTGATTTCTAATTCATTTTTTGGTATAACTGGGTCAGGTTCTTCAGGTTTTTCTTTTTCACAGGAAAAAAACGCTAAAAGTGAACAAGTAAAAAGTAAGGATTTTATAGAAATAAATTTTAACAAGTCTTCAATTGAATTAGATACCAAATTTAGTCAAAAAACTTCATATCTGAAAGAAAATTTGTATTTTTAACACTTGTGAGATTTATCGTATTAATTGAACAATTCAGTTATTGCAAAATATGCAACAACTCAAGAAGAATTATGTAAAAAATAGATATTATTTTATTGATTTTTAAAAAGTAAATGTGTTTTTGAACCACGGAGAGTAAGAGAAATAGAGGTTTTGTAAACATAAATTATTAAAAAAAATAACAACGTTATTTTAATCTTCTCTTTATCTCTTACTCTCCGTGGTAAAAGAAAAAATGCGTTAATTAAAAGAAGTGAGTATAACAGGAATTCTTACATACTGAGATTAGATAACA
>JAZKEO010000040.1:0-4946 GCA_040386975.1 Bacteroidota bacterium
CAATCTAAAACCAATTAATTTAATCAAAAACTCACTTAAAGAAATTGTTACTTCTAATGATTTTCAATCAAACGCAATCAATACAGCAATCGGAATCACAAGTGGATTTGTAGCAAAAAAAGTATTGGTTGGAGAAACACATAATCCTCTTTCTAAGATTGTTGGAAATATGATTGAATTAGTTGTAGCCAACAAAGTTTTCAATAACGCAGAAGGAATAAAGTCTATAGGTGGTTTCTTTTTGAAAAAATTATTCAATAAAACCAATTCTGAAGATGAATCTGCCTCAGATGATGATAAAAAAAGCGTTAGCGCAGTTTAAAATTTTAACAGAAAAAGAATGTCAATATCATTTAAAATACCTTTTTACGCAAAAATAGCCCTGATTTTTATCAGTTGTTATGCTCTTATCTTTACCATGAATATTGGACAAGAAATTATCATTCCAATAGTTTATGCCTTAATTATTGCGATTTTATTAAATCCATTAGTTAACTTTTTCATGCGCTTCAGGATAAACAAATTATTTTCAATTTCGATAGTAATGCTTTTTACGACTATTATTTTATTCGGAATAATTTATTTAGTTTCAACTCAACTTTCTTCATTTTACGAAAAATACCCGATATTAGTTGAGAAATTCAACACGAAAACAAACGAATTTATTCACTGGTTTTCAGTAAAATTTAACATCAAAGATTCTACAGTTAACTCTTGGATCACTGATACAAAAAAAGAATCAATCAAAAACTTTAAAATTGGAGAACGACTTACAGATGTTGGACATTTAATCGTAAACGGCTTATTATTACCTGTTTATATTTTTATGATTTTGTATTACAAATCATTATTGCTTGAGTTCATAAGCAAACTTTTTCGCATGGAACATCATGAAGCCGTAATCGAAGTTTTAGTAAATACAAAAAAAATCATTCAATCTTATTTATCTGGTTTATTCATTGAAATGTTAATCATTGCAGTAATGAACACAGCTGGACTTTTTATTTTAGGAATTGAATATGCTATCATTTTAGGAATTATCAGTGCTGTTTTAAACATCATTCCATATTTGGGAGGAATTATCGGAGTTGTAATTTTTATGTTAGTTGCTTTGCTTACAAAAGAACCTATTTATATGGTCTATGTTGCTATTTTGTACTCTGTTATTCAGTTTATCGATAACAATTACATTATTCCAAAAGTCGTTTCATCACGTGTGAAAATAAATGCTTTAGTTTCTGTGATTGTTGTCTTAATTGGTGGAGCAATTTGGGGAATTCCTGGAATGTTTCTCTCAATTCCGCTAACAGCAATTGTTAAAGTGATTTTCGATCACATTGACTCATTAAAACCCTGGGGATTTCTCTTAGGAAATATCGTTCCAACATCCAGTAAATTTTCATTCAGAAAAATAATCAGTAAAAAAGTAACGCTTAAAATTTAAACTAATTATGGAAAAGAAAAAACTAACAACAGCAAGTGGAAGACCTTATGTTGAATTTGAAAACTCGCAATCTGTTGGAAATCGTGGTCCTTTATTACTGCAAGATTATTTTCTTCACGAAGATTTGGCTCATTTTAATAGAGAACGAATTCCTGAAAGAGTTGTTCACGCAAAAGGAAGTGGTGCTTACGGTACTTTTACAGTTACTCATGACATTTCAAAATATACCAAAGCAAAGGTTTTTTCAAAAATTGGTAAACAATGTAAAATGTTTGCTCGGTTTTCAACTGTTGGAGGAGAAAAAGGAAGTGCTGATACTGAACGTGATCCACGTGGTTTTGCCTTAAAATTTTATACCGAGGATGGAAATTGGGATTTAGTAGGAAATAACACACCCGTTTTTTTCATAAAAGATGCTAAAAAGTTCTCGCATTTTATTCATACGCAAAAACGCGACCCAAAAACAAATTGTAAATCTCCAACAATGATGTGGGATTTTTGGAGTTTAAATCCTGAAAGTTTGCATCAAGTCATGATTTTAATGAGCGATCGTGGAACACCATTTTCGTTTCGAAATATGCATGGATTTGGAAGTCACACCTTTTCTTTTTTTAATAAAAACAATGAACGAACTTGGGTGAAATTTCATTTAAAAACACAACAAGGAATTAAAAATTTTAACGGAAAAGATGCAAATGAAATGCGTGGAATTGATCCAGATTATTTACAGCGAGATTTAGTTGAAGCAATTGAGCGAAAAGATTTTCCCAAATGGGAAATGTCTATTCAAGTGATGACTGATGAAGAAGCTAAAAACTTCAAATTCAATCCTTTTGATGTGACAAAAATTTGGAGTCACAAAGAATTTCCGTTAATTCCAGTTGGAATCATGGAATTGAATGTGATTCCAGAAAACTATTTCCGAGATGTGGAACAATCCGCTTTTGCACCAGCAAATGTAATTGATGGAATTGGCTTTTCACCAGATAAAATGCTTCAAGGGAGAATACTTTCTTATCCTGATGCACATCGCTATCGATTGGGAGTAAATTACGAACAAATTCCAGTAAATAAATGTCCATATCAAGTTGAAAATTACCAACGTGATGGAATGATGCAAATTGGAGAAAATGGAAGATCAAATCCAAATTACCGACCAAATAGCTTTGATGAGATTGTAGTTGATGAAACTTACAAAGAACCTTCAACTCAACTTGAATCTTCTGTTTCAGATTGGTTTGACCGAAATGAAAACGATGACGATCATTTCACCCAACCTGGCGATTTGTATCGAAAAGCGATGAATGATACTGACAGAAAAAATTTAGCTACAAACATAATTTCCTCGATGAGTGGAATTGTAGGAGAAAAAAAAGAGGAGATAATTATGAGACAAATTTGTCATTTCTCTCGAGTTGATAGTCAACTTGGAATGGAAATAGCTAAAGGTCTTGGAATTGACATAAATCAAAAAACGACTAATCAACACCTAAAAATAACTGTTATGGAAAATGAACTAAAACATGACCATCATTCGCTTACTTTTGAAGAAGCAGAAAAATTATTGAATAAAAACATTCTCGAATTAACCATGAGAATCAAAAACAGTCATCCTGAATTGTCAAAATTCATCGAAGAAATGCCCGTAACAATTCCTGATAAAAAAGATCCAGAAATTACCTTGAAAAATTTAAGAAACTATTTTGATTCCTTAAATTCTATGTTGAAAAAGTATTTACTGGAACAAAATGAACCTAGAAAAAGTGAATTTTAGATAAATTTTATCAAAATTATATATTAAATACAAAATGCTCTCAATAATTTGGGGGCATTTTTTTTTAGAATTACCTTAAAGTGTGATTGATGTAATTTATTGATTTTGTTATGTAATACTTCTCAAGCTAAATGTAGGGAACTTTGTAAGCATAATAATTAATCAAAAATCATTAAAATTTCAAGAGATGAAAAATTTAAAATCTGTATTATTTCTAATCATTTTCACAGTAACAATAAAGGGATATTTTTTTAGTCAAACTTTAGCAATGGATGTAATTGGTTCAAATGGTGGTTCAATCATATTTCCAGATGGTTCAATGGCTTGGACTATTGGAGAAGTAACAATAGATACGTATGCTTCAGCAGAAAATTTCTTAACACAAGGATTTCATCAACCAAGTAATAAAGATGGTGTCATTCCTGTTATAACTGACTTTAATATACCAGAAGGCTATTCTCCAAATGGAGATGGAACAAATGACTTATTTGTAATTCGAGGTGTAAATAAATATCCAAAAAATTCAATTGAAATTTTCAATAGATGGGGTGATAAGGTTTATGAAGCAAGTCCATATATTAATTTATGGGACGGAACGACAAAAATGGGGATTAGCGTCGGAGGAGACAATTTACCTGTTGGAACTTATTTCTATGTATTTGATTTTGGAAATGGATCAAAACCAGTTAAAGGAACTATTTATCTAAACATGTAAGAAAAGTTAATCAACTGAATTAATTAATAAGAAAAGCGAAAGCTTTGATAAATTGAACGGTAGTTCAATAACTATAAACAAATCAATTAAAATCAATATTATGAAAAAACAACTATATATAGCAGCCTGTTTTTTAACATTTACATTCTGTCAAATGTTATCAAATAACTTATTCGCTCAGGCTCCACAAGCTTTTAAATATCAATCAATTGTACGTAATAATTCGGGGAATCCAATGGAAAACACCGAAATTAGTATCAAAGCTTCTGTTCATGAAGGGTCTGCAAATGGACCTTCTTTGTATCAAGAAACACATACTGTAACTACCAACCAATTTGGATTAATAAATCTTGAAATTGGTTACGGAACAGCAATTGGTGGAGCATTTCCATCTATCGACTGGGGAACTGGAACAAAATGGATGGAAATAGAAGCTGATTTTGGAAATGGATACATTCCTATGGGATCATCTCAACTTTTGAGTGTTCCTTTTGCCCTTAATTTTGTTCCTGGACCTGCTGGACCAGCTGGTTTGAATGGGTTAAACGGTACAAATGGAGTTGGAATTGTTTCTACTGTAAACAATTTTGATGGAACATTTACGATTACCTATACTGACAATACAATTTTTATAACAGATGATTTCACAGGACCTGCTGGAGCAAATGGCGTGAACGGAACAAACGGAAATAATGGTGTAGGAATTGTTTCTACAGTAAATAATTTTGATGGAACATTTACGATTTCCTATACTAACAATACAACTTTTATAACGGATGATTTCACTGGTCCTGCTGGAGCAAACGGTAACAATGGAACCAACGGAAATAATGGTGTAGGAATTTTTTCTACTGTAAATAATTTTGATGGAACATTTACGATTACATATACAGACAATACAACTTTTATAACAAATGATTTCACAGGTCCTGCTGGAGCAAATGGTGCGAACGGAACAAATGGGACAAACGGTACAAATGGAACGGACGGTAACGACGGAGTTGACGGCTCAA
>JAZKEO010000041.1:0-35702 GCA_040386975.1 Bacteroidota bacterium
CTTTCTTTTTCAAAAACAAAAAAAGAGTCTAAAAATTCAGAATTAATCGTTCGCGACGAAAAAGGAAATTATACTTCTGAATATAAAATTTTAACAGAAGACTATCATAATCGAAAACTTTGAGTATATTTAGCTATTCAAACTCCAAACTATGAAGTATCTATTTATTCTTTCAACTTGTATTTACCTTTTCACATCTTGTAATAGCAGTGTGTCATTTAAAAAAAATGCTTCAAACGGTTTAACAACAAGTGGACACAATTTATCTTGCGAAGAAGCCAATATTTTTATAAATGACGAACCTTTCAATGAAAATGAAATTGTTTACGGTGAAGATGTATCTTTTAAATTTATGGGAATAAATGGATTTAAAAGTGAAAACGGAATGGTTTTTCCAGGAATGAAAGTGGTAATTACAAATTCAAAAGGAGAAGAAATCGTTAAATTTGATGATTTATACGATGACAAAAAAAGCCTTCCCGATAACAATGAATTAATTTTAACAGCAAATTTAACTTTTGCAAAACCATTGGTTTCAGGTGAGAAATACAAAGCTGAAATATTAATTTGGGATAAGAAATCTGATGGTACGTTTAAAACTAATTATGCATTTAGCTTGATTGAAAATCCTGTCATCGAAATTACAACATCGAATTTGGAATACCAAGAAGTTTATTTGTTTTCAGAAGACAAAACGGTAACCGATAATGTAATTTCAAACAGCACTATTAATTACATCATATTTGAAGGTTTGAGTGGTTTTAATTCCAAAAATGAAATAGCCTATCCAGGTTTAAATCTAATAGTTAGTGATTCTAAAGGAAACGTTTTAATTGAAGAAGAAGATCTTTTAGAAGCTTACAACGGAAGTGGATTAAAAGAAGACGAATTAAGCAATCAATTGAGAGCCAGCTTCAATTTAAATGATTATGACTTCAATCTTTCTGGTCAAAATATCCACATTTATATCATGGTTTGGGATAAAGAAGTGGGATCTGGAGAAGCTTTTTTAGAAATCAATGCAGATTGTGAAGTCAAATAAAAGCTGGTAGATTTTTGTGAAAAATAACTTATTAATCATTGGAAATGTTTGGCCAGAACCAAAATCTTCTGCCGCTGGAACACGTATTTTACAAGTAATCGATTTATTTTTAGACCAAAATTTCGAAATCACTTTTGTTTCGGCAGCTTCAAAATCGGAGTTTTCGTTTAATTTAGAATCACTTGGAGTAAAAACGATTGACATTGAATTAAATTCTTCCAGTTTTGATGAATTTGTAAAAACCTTAAATCCACAAATCGTTGTTTTTGATCGCTTTATGATTGAAGAACAATTCGGCTGGCGAGTAAGAGAAAACTGTCCAAATGCACAAACAATTCTAGACACAGAAGATTTGCACTTGTTGCGATTCGCTAGACAAAAAGCAGTAAAAGAAAAACGCGAATTTGAGAAAGATGATTTATTTTCTTTACACGCTAAGCGTGAAATTGCAAGTATTTTACGCTGTGATTTGAATTTGATTATTTCAGAACTTGAAATGGAAATCTTAAAAACAGAATTCCGAATTAATCCTGAAATACTATTTTACTTGCCGTTTTTAATTAAAGAATATGCTGACACTAATCCAAGATTTTATGAACGAACAGATTTTACTTTCATTGGGAATTTTTTCCACGAACCAAATATTGATTCGGCTTTCTATTTAAAGGAGAAAATTTGGCCTTTACTTAGGAAGAAATTACCAAAAGCAAAACTAAAGATTTACGGAGCTTACATGCCAGAGAAAATTTTAAACTTGAATAAGGAAAATGAAAATTTTTTAGTTTTAGGTAGAATTGAGGATGCTTCAGAAGTTTATAAATCTTCACGAGTCTTTCTTGCTCCTTTGCGTTTTGGTGCTGGACAAAAAGGTAAACTACTGGAAACAATGCTTTACGGAATTCCAAATGTTACAAGTTCAATCGGAGCGGAATCCATGCAAGGAAATTTAGCTTGGAATGGATTTATAACTGATGATGTGAATGAATTTGTAAATCACGCTGTTAATGTATATACCGATGAGAGCCTATGGAATCAATCTAAAGAAAACGGTTTTAAGATTTTAGAGCATCGATTTTTAAATCTAAATTTCAGTTTTAATCTTTTTGAAAAGATAAACTATTTACAACAAAATTTAGTGAAGCATAGAAATGAAAACTTTTTGGGTCAAATTTTACAACAAGATTCAATAAATGCTACAAAATTTATGTCCAAATGGATTGAGGAAAAAAATAAAATAAAAAAATAACATTTTTTTAGGACATACATTAATTATTTTGTTCTAAATTTGAGGAAATAAATGTAATTAAAACACGAAATACTATGAAAAAAATTGGATTATTCGCTGTGATTTTAGCTCTTGCTACAGCCTTTACTTTATCAAATATGTGGACTGCAATTGATAAAGATAATATCAAAGTAAACTTCAAATTAAACAAAGAAGGAACAAAAGGAACTTTCACAGGAGTTGAAACAAGTTTTGAGTTTGACGAAAATGATTTGGCTAAATCATCTTTAAAAGCAACTGTAAAGGTTAAAACGCTTAGCACTGAAAACAAAAAAAGAGATCAACATTTATTAGGAGATGAATTTTTTGATGAAGCAAAATTCCCAACAATTGTTTTCAAATCGTCATCTATTGAAAAATCTAAATCTGGTTACACAGCAAATGGTAAATTGACAATGAAAGGTCAAACTTTAGACGTTAAAGTTCCTTTTACTTTTGAAAAAGACAAAGGTGGAAATTCACTTTTAAAAGGTTCTATGACTGTTAATCCGTATAAATTTGGAGTAATTAAAGATAGTAAAATGAAGGAAGAAACAGTTTCTATTTCTGTTGAGATTCCTTTCAAAAAATAAATTTAGCTTTATTTAGCTTAGTAAGAGCCTTTATTGTTTACGATAAAGGCTTTTTTATTTCATAAAGATTCTAAAAAATTTCTATTTTTGTACTCGATTTACTAAACAGTAACACAATAAATGATTACATGAAAAAAACGATACTTTTATTAAGCTTAACTTTACTTGCTTTCGCTTGTTCAACTTCAAAAAACAAAATTAACTCACAGACTTCCAAACAAAAAGAAGTTATTTTCAATGAAGATTACACGGATAAAACAATTCGTCCACAAGATGATTTTTTTAAATATGCAAACGGAACGTGGGTAAAAAACAACCCTGTTCCACCAAGCGAATCTCGTTGGGGAAGTTTTAATGAATTGGAACAAGAAAATCAGAAAAAACTAACTAAAATTTTGGAAGATTTGAAAGTTGGAACTTTTGAAAAAACTTCTGTCGAAAGTCTTTTGTCAGCTTATTACACTTCATTTACAGACACAAAAAAAAGAAATGAATTAGGCTTTTCGCCAATTAAACGTGAAATTACAAGAATCAATAACATTACAAATTACGAAGACTATGCTTTGATTGTAGCTGAACAGCATAAGTATGGTATCAATTCCTTATTTCATTTTGGTGTAGATCAAGATTTGAAAAATGTAAAAACTAATATTTCGTATTTAAACCAAGGTGGATTAGGGTTACCAAATAAGGAGTATTATTTGAATGAAAATAAAAAAGAGATCTTAAAAAAATACCAAATTCACATTCAAAATATTTTCATTTTAGCTGGTTATACAGAAAAAGACGCACAAAGAGCAGCGAAAAATTGTGTTTCTCTTGAAACTAAGTTAGCTGAAAAAATGATGAGTCCAGCCGAATTGAGGATTCCAGAAGATTCATACAATGTCTTCACTAAAAAAGAAGCCGAAACGATGCTTAAAGCCTTTGATTTTGACAAGTATTTAGCTAATGTTGGAAGTCAATCATTTGAAAAAATCATTGTTGGTCAAACATCTTTTATTAAAAATACAAATAAACTAGTTCGTGAAATGCCTATCGAAACATGGAAGGATTATTTCACTTGGAAAACCTTGAATCATTATGCTTCACATTTAGATGAAAAATTTGAAGCTGAACATTTTGCATTCTATCAAACTGTTTTGAGTGGTAAAACGGTGATGAAAAAAGTTAACGAAAGAGCAATTAATGAAATGACAGGAATGTCAATAGGTGAAGCTTTAGGACAACTATTTGTAAAAAAATATTTTTCAGAAAAAGCACAACAGCGCGTTAATGGAATGGTTGACAACCTGTTGCTTACATTCAATGAACGAATTAAAAATTTATCTTGGATGTCTGATTCAACAAAATTAGAAGCTTTAAATAAATTAAACTCTATTGGAAGAAAACTAGGTTTCCCTTCAAAATGGGAGGATTTTAGTGCTTTAGAATTATCTAAAGATAACTATATTGAAAACATCAAAAAATGTTCAGCAAGAGATATAGCCAAAAACTTCAAAGATTTATACGAGCCAATTAACAAAGAAAAGTGGGGAATGCCAGCACACATGATTAATGCGTATTACCATCCTTTGTTAAATGAAATTGTTTTTCCTGCAGGAATCATGCAAGCTCCATTTTTTGATGTAAATGGTGAAGATGCCTTGAATTACGGAAGAATCGGAATGGTAATCGGACATGAATTTACTCATGGTTTTGATGATATGGGATCAAAATTTGCTGCAGATGGAAGTTTCACAAATTGGTGGTCAGAAAAAGACAGAAAATCATTTGAAGAAAAAACAAAAATTTTAGGAGAAACATTTTCTGGTTTTTGTCCACTTGAAGGTCATTGTGTAAACTCTGAATTAACAATGGGAGAAAATATTGCTGATTTAGGAGGAATTACTTTAGCATATTACGCCTATACTAAAACGGAAGAATTCAAATCTGGAAAAGTAAAGAATGGTTTAACTCCTGCTCAACGTTTCTTTATTTCTTTTGCTCAACTTTGGAAAATCAATTATACTGAGGCTGAAATGAAGAAAAGAATCGCAACAGATGAACATTCTCCAGGCATGTTTCGTGTAAATGGACCTTTGATGAATTGCCCTGAATTTCATGAAGCATTTCAAATTAAAGAAGGAGACAAAATGAGAAATAATGAAATTAAAGTTGCCAAAATTTGGTAATTTTAAAATTCCCGTTAAATAAACAAATCACTTACTTTACTCTTTTAAAGACAAAGTTGTTAATTTATTCTAAAATAATTTTGTACTTTCGGGACGTGAAAATTCACTTTAAATAAAGCTTACATATAAAATTTTTTATGAGATTTACAAAATACATTTCGCTAACATTCTTTATCTTTTTTACTTCTTACTTTTTTTCGCAATCAGCAACTATACGTGGTTTTGTTTACGAAGCAGCCAATGGTGAGCCAGTTCCTTTTCAAAAAGTAAAAATTATTTCAGTGAATAAAACAATTTATGGAGCTGTTACAGATTTGAACGGATTTTTCTCTATCCCAAAGTTGAATATGGGAACTTACATGTTGAGAGTTGAAAATTCAGCTTTTGATTCTATTTCTCAACAAGTTGAAATTAAAAAAGCAAATCAAATTATCGATTTAAAAATTGACTTAGTCAAAGATGAAAACGTTAGAGATATTGACGAAGTTACTGTAAGTGCTGAATCTAAACGTAAAAAGACGGAAATTGATATTTCTCAAATAAAATTAGATAAAAAAGGTTTAGAAAGAATTCCAAGTGTTGGTGCTGAAAATGACATTGTTGGTGCTTTTAGTGTTACACCAGGGGTTGTAACTACTGGTGACCAAGGTGGACAATTGTATGTTCGTGGTGGAACACCAATTCAAAATAAAATTTTATTAGATGGAATGACGATTTACACTCCCTTCCACTCTATTGGTTTTTTCTCGATTTTTGAAACAGAATTAGTTAAAAACGTAGATATTTACACTGGAGGTTTTGACTCAAAATACGGAGGAAGAATTTCATCTGTAATGGATATCACCTACAGAGATGGAAATAAAAGACAACAAAGTGGGAAGATTTCTGTAAGTCCATTCTTGGCAAAATTGGTTTTAGAAGGTCCAATCGCTAAAGGAAAAAATGGTAAACAAGGAAATAATTCTTACATTTTTTCAGCAAAGCATTCTTTATTGGATTACACATCTCAATCTTTATATCCAAATGTAAATGAAGGAAATGGATTACCTTTTGCTTTCACAGATTTATACGGTAAAATCACTTTAGGTTCAACAGGAGGTTCAAAATTTAGTGTTTTTGGCTTCAATAATGAGGACAATGTAAAATATACTGATTTAGCCGATTTAAAATGGACACAAAGAGGTGCTGGAACAAGTTTTGTATTAATTCCAGCTGGTTCACCAGTATTTATTCGCGGACATTTTAATGCTTCAAGTTATGCCTTGAGTTTTATGGAAGCAGATCTTCCAGAAAGAACGAGTTCAATCAGTGGAGCGGAATTAGGTTTTGATTTCACATTTTTCCAAAAAAATGAAGGTCAATTCGATATAGGAATGGTTTTAAATGGTTTTAACACAAAATATTTAACGTACAACGAAGCAGCAAGAAAAATTGAAGATGATAATTTCAACTTTGAATTCAATGGTTATTTGAATTATAGAATTATCAAAGGTAGATTTGTAATCCAACCAGGAATGAGAATCCAAGGATATTTATCTCAAAATGTTGTTTCACCTGAACCAAGACTTGGAATCAAATACAATGCTTCAGAAAACTTTAGATTAAAATTCTCTGGAGGAAGGTATTCACAAAACTTCACTTCTGCATCTTCCGATAAGGATATCATCAATTTATTCAATGGTTTATTGTCTGCACCAAGTAATTTCCAACAAAATTTCGTTTCTGAAGACGGAAAAGTTTCTGAAGTTAGAAACGCTTTACAGTATTCTTGGCATGCAATTGTTGGTGCAGAATATGATTTAGGGAAATTCTGGAGTGTAAACTTAGAAGGATATTACAAGTTATTTACACAATTAAGCAACTTAAATCAGAATAAAATTTATGATGATATAAATCAATTTGAAAATATAGCTGACGTCTATAAAAAAGATTTCATTATTGAATCTGGTAAATCTTACGGAGCAGATTTATTATTAAAATACTCAAAAGATCGTTGGTTTCTATGGGCTGTTTATTCCTTTGGATATTCAACCCGTTGGGATGGATTAAACAGTTATTTCCCAGTTTTTGACAGAAGACACAATGTTAACCTTGTTGGTACATTCATGATGGGGAAAAAGAAAAATATGGAGTTAAGCACTCGTTGGAATTTAGGTTCTGGATTACCTTACACTCCAAACGCAGGTGGTTTCCAAAATGAAGATTTTGCAAATGGAATTAGTACAGATATTACGACTTCAAATCCATCATCAACATCACAAGTATATGGAGCTTTTAACAGTCAAAGATTGCCATATTATCACCGTTTAGATATTACTTTCAAAAGAAACTTTGAATTCAAAAATAAAACAAAAATGGAAATCATTGCAAGTGTAACAAACGTTTACAATAGAAAGAATATTTTCTATAAAAACCGTGTTACAAATAAAGAGATTTACCAATTTCCAGTACTTCCAAGTTTAGGTATTAGTTATAAATTTTAATTAATTTACAACTAACAATCAACACGTTATAAATTAATTAAAAATAAATTAATAATTTCTTTAAATTTTACTTGCTAAATTAAAAAAAGTCTATATATTTGCACCCGCTAAGGCATTATAGTTGAAGCGAAAACAAATAAGATTCCGTAGCTCAGCTGGTAGAGCAATACACTTTTAATGTATGGGTCCTGGGTTCGAATCCCAGCGGGATCACAAAAAAATAAACCTCTTGATTTTCAAGAGGTTTATTTTTTTAAAGAAGTTTTTAATTAAAACTCTTTTTAATTAGCTAAAGAATTAATAAATGTTTATCTTCGTAAATCAATTTTTTTTATGAAAGCGATATCAGATCACATTTATGCAGCAAAAGTTTCTTTTGACGAATTAATGAAAGGAAAATATTGGATTTATTTACTTCCCTCCATTTTAATTACACTTGTTTTTTATTTTGTCGCTTGGCTTTTATCTAGCATTTTTAGCTTTGTAAATGCTGTAGATTCAATCCCTTACATTGGATCGTATTTAGAAACTGGTGTTGACGTCACAAAAGGTATTTTAGATTATTTAGGAGACACTTTTTATCAATTTTTGATTTTAACCGTTCTCTCACCTGTTTATTGTTTGCTTTCAGAAAAAGTAGATAACGACTTCACAGGCGCAAAATTTGATGGAGGAATTGTTCGCATCATGACTGATTTAATCCGAGCAATTTTTATTGTTATCATTGCTTTGATTTTAAATTTTGTAGCCATGGTTATTTGGTGGCTTTTTGCGTGGATTACTGGTTTCCATTTGTTGGATGAAATTATGTATTTCCTAATCGGAGCTTTTTTTATTGGCTTTTCATTTTATGATTTCTCTTTAGAAAGATATGCTGTCGGAACTTTAGGTAGCTGGAATTTTGGCTTTGGTAAAATTCCTTATATGTTTATTACAGGTGGCTTGTTTTGTTTGAGTTTTAAAATTCCATTCTTTGGAGTAATCTTAGCACCGTTTTTAATGACAATTATCAGTACCGTTGTTTTTCTTAAGATGAATGACAAAATTCCAGTTCAAAAAATCTAAATTTTAATTCGATGAACAAACTATTTGAAACCTTTTCAAAATCCAGTAAAGAAGAATGGATTCAACTTTTGAACAAAGAGTTGAAAGGTGCAAATTTTGATGATTCTCTTCTCAAAAAAGATGAAATTGAAGAATTAACTTACCCAAGTTTTTTTCACAACGAAGATATAAATCAAAAAGACGAAATTCCAGGAAATTTTCCTTACAAACGTGGCTTTTTAGCTGAAGAGAATGATTGGTCAATCGTTGGAGAAATTTTAGTTTCTGACGAAAAGCAAGCAAATAAAAAAGCATTGGATTTATTAATGAAAGGAAATACATCCTTACATTTTGAATTTCAAAAAGCGGAAAATATTGATTTAAGTTCACTTTTTGAAGGGATTGAATTTCAATACATTACAGTTTATTTCACGACAAATAACAATCATTTACTTAATCAACTGAATACTTTTTTCAAAGACATTCCTTTTAAAGAAATCTTTTTCAATCTGAATCCTTTAGCAGAGAATACTAAATTATCAGCTGAAAATTTACTTGATTTTCAAAAAGGTCTTATTCGTAATTTTAATGTTGATTCTTATTCAATGCAACAAGCTGGAGCAAATTGCTCACAAGAAATTGCTTTTGCTCTGAATTTAGGTCATGATTATTTGATTCAACAAATACAATTAGGCAGAAATGTGGATGATGCTTTAGTAAATCTACATTTTACGTTTGGTGTAGGTTCATCTTACTTATTTGAAATCGCAAAACTGAGAGCTTTCCGTTTGTTATGGGCAAAAATTGCTCGTTCATACAAACCTGAACATAAATGTAACGAAACAGTTCAAATCACTTCTAAAATTGGTTTCTTGAATAAATCATTGCAAGATCCTTACACGAATTTATTGCGCCAAACAACAGAAGTAATGTCAGCAGTTTTGGGTGGAGCAAATCACATTATTAATCAAGCTTACGACAAAGATTCTACAACTGGTTCAAGCGAAATTGCTGAGAGAATGGCAACAAACATTTCTTTGATTTTGAAAGAAGAATCTTATTTAGAAAAGGTTTTAGATGCCGTTGGAGGAAGTTATGCTATCGAAACCTTAACAGAAAATTTAGCTGACAAAGCTTGGAAACTTTTTCAAGAAATTGAAGCAAAAGGAAATATAAATTCACTAATTGAAGAGATTAATAATACTGCTTCAAAAAGAATTAATTTGTACCAAGAAAAGAAAAAAACCTTAATTGGAATTACAAAATTTCCAAATCCAGAAAAAAGCGATTTAACTTGGAAGGAAAATAAAGCAACTCACTTTGGTTTGAAGCAAATTATCATTGAAAAAGAAATTTTAACTACTCTCTAAAAACCTCAAATTTCTCTAACCAAAAAATTGCATCTTCTCTTTTTGAAAAACCTCTTGTTGGTACAATTGGTTTACTTGTTTTTAAAAAAAAATTCATTAATATTCTTTTTGCTAAATTATCAACTAAAACAGCTATTGCTAATGAATATTTAACTCCTTCTTCTGAAGCAGCAAACTTTTGTCCTTCAGGTTTAAGTTGCAAAAATTCGTGTGGAGAAAAAAGCAAAGGCATTTTTTTACCTAGACCCAATTCAAAGACCGTTTGTTGCATTTGTTTAAGATGATTCACATCAATCATATCAATAGATGAATCCCAAAATATTTCAATAACATCATTATCATAAAGAATAGCTTTTAGGTAACCATCAACGATTATTTCATTAACAATATGTTGCTGTATTGTCATTTTTAATAGAGTTTTAGCCTTTTTAATAAATGAAGAAAAGGTATTTTAAGTAATTTCAAATATAACAAAAAATCTTAATTATAAAAAACCTAACATTTATTTCAGGCTCAAATTATAGTTTTTAGCTTAAAATTTCAGAAAATGATTAATTTTGGATTTTAATAAATGATTTTAACTCACTATAATAGAATTATGGAACGAATCAATTTCTCAAACATTCCTTGGAAAGAAAATCCAGAAACGGATTCACGTTCAGCTATTGATTCCTATGAAACGGCTGAAAAAATCATGTTAAAGTCTTTTTATCAAAAAAGTGATATCGAAAACACAGAACACATTGGTTACGTTTCTGGAATTGCACCTTATTTACGTGGACCTTATGGCTCGATGTACGCCATTAGACCTTGGACAATTCGTCAATATGCAGGTTTTTCAACAGCTGAAGATTCAAATGCTTTTTACAAAAGAAATTTAGCTGCAGGACAAAAAGGTTTATCCGTTGCTTTCGATTTAGCGACACACCGAGGTTATGATTCTGATCATGAACGTGTTGTGGGCGATGTTGGGAAAGCGGGAGTTGCCATCGATTCCATTTTAGACATGAAAATCTTATTTGATTCAATTCCTTTAGATGAAATGTCGGTTTCGATGACAATGAATGGTGCTGTGTTACCGATTTTAGCGTTTTATATTGTTGCCGCTGAAGAACAAGGTGTGAAACAAGAACAATTGACAGGGACAATTCAAAATGACATTTTGAAGGAGTTTATGGTGCGAAACACCTACATCTACCCTCCTGCTCCATCGATGAAAATCATTGCAGATATTTTCGAATATACAGCGAAAAATATGCCTAAGTTCAACTCGATTTCCATTTCGGGCTATCACATGCAAGAAGCTGGAGCAACTGCTGCTATTGAGTTAGCTTACACTTTAGCGGATGGATTGGAATATTTACGCGCTGGAATCAAAGCTGGAATGGCAGTCGATGAATTTGCTCCACGATTGAGCTTCTTTTGGGCAATCGGAATGAATCATTTCATGGAAATTGCAAAAATGCGTGCTGGAAGATTGTTGTGGAGTAAATTAGTAAATGAATTTAAACCAAAATCAACAAAATCGCTTGCTTTGAGAACGCACTGTCAGACTTCTGGCTGGAGTTTAACCGAACAAGATCCATTTAACAATGTGGCAAGAACCTGTATTGAAGCCATGGCTGCAGCACTTGGTGGAACACAATCGTTACACACCAATGCTTTAGATGAAGCGATTGCTTTACCTACAGATTTTTCGGCACGAATTGCAAGAAATACACAAATTTACATCCAGGAAGAAACTGGAATTACAAACGTAATCGACCCAATGGGTGGAAGTTATTACGTGGAGAAATTAACAGAAGAATTGGTAAACGAAGCTTGGAAATTGATTCAAGAAGTTGAAGAACTAGGTGGAATGGCGAAAGCAATTGAAACTGGAATTCCGAAAATGAGAATCGAAGAAGCAGCTGCTCGTAAACAAGCTAGAATTGATTCTAGCAAAGATATTATTGTTGGAGTAAATCGTTATCAAAGAGAAAAAGAAGATCAATTAGATATTTTAGATGTTGACAATGACAAAGTTCGTATTGGACAAATTGCTCGCATCAACAAAATGAAAGCGGAGAGAAACACTGAAGATGTTACTTTAGCTTTAGAGAAATTAGCACAAGCGGCTCAATCAGGAAATGGGAATTTACTAGAATTAGCTATCGATTGTGCTAGAAAAAGAGCTACTTTGGGTGAGATTTCTTCGGCTATGGAAAAAACTTTTGGTCGTTACCAAGCAACAATTCGTTCAATTAGTGGCGTTTATTCTTCAGAAGCTATGCAAGATAAAGAATTTGAAAAAGCACGTGAATTGGCAGATAAATTTGCCGAATTGGAAGGTCGTCGTCCAAGAATCATGATTGCAAAAATGGGACAAGACGGACACGATCGCGGAGCAAAAGTAATCGCAACTTCTTTCGCTGATATTGGTTTTGATGTGGATATTGGACCTTTGTTTCAAACACCAGCTGAAGCAGCAAAACAAGCAATAGAGAATGATGTACACATTTTGGGTGTTTCGTCTTTAGCAGCAGGACACAAAACCTTGGTTCCTCAGGTAATTGAAGAATTGAAAAAATATGGTCGCGAAGACATTATGGTGATTGCAGGTGGAGTAATTCCACAACAAGATTACGATTTCTTATACGATGCTGGTGTTTTTGGTGTTTTTGGACCTGGAACGAAGATTTCTAAAGCGGCAATTTCAATTTTGGATTTGTTGATTCAGAGTGTATGATTTTATAGCATAAATCAACAAAATTTTGCTGGTTTAAAAATTATATATATATTCGGCATGGTTATTGAAAAATTATTAAAAATAATTGATAAAAAAAGAAACATGAAAAAGTTAATTGCACTGATTTATTTACTAAGTTTTGGTTTTACAGTAAATGCTCAACCGCCAACATATGATGATTTATTAATTTTATTTGCTGATGGAAATTATCCAAAACTGATAAAAGAAGCAACAAAATATTCTGAAAAAGAAAGTACAAAAAATGATGCTATTGTTTACTATTGGATGGCAAAAGCTCAGTATAAAATTTCTTTCATTGCTGATAGAGATGAAGATTATAAAAATGCATTCAAAGATTGTTTTGGTTCTTTAAATAAATGTTTAAAAAAAGATAAACAAGGTGTTATTTATAAAGAACATAGAGATTTCTTTTCTGATGTGAAGAAAACATTAATCGAGGCAATTAAAAATGATATTGAACTAAAAGACTACAAAAAAGCTGCTGGTTGGGTTCAAAAATTATATAAATTAAATCCAACTGATCTTTCAGCAAAATATTTAGAAGGAGCATGTAAATTTCAAGCTTCTGATAAAGGAGGTGCTAATGCTTTATGGAAAGAAGCTGACAAATCTTTAAGTACTTTAAAATCTATTGATGATTATTTAGATGAAGACAGAGAATTGTTCAAAATGGGAATTTTTGAAACATGTCAATGCTTTTTAGCAATGAAACAAGTTGAAAAAGCAAAAACTTTGTTAGGTAAAGTTGCTCAATGGTTTGAAGGCGATGAGGATTTTAAAACAAGATACGACGCGATAGTTAATTAATTTTAACTTTAAAATAAAAATTAGGTTCTCTATTCGGGAACCTTTTTTATTTTAATCACTTTTTATTCCGAGGATGAAAACTGAGAATCGCTTCTCTCAGAAAACTTTGGTCGAGATGCGTGTAAATTTCTGTCGTTGTGATAGATTCGTGCCCCAGCATTTCTTGAATGGCACGTAAATTTGCTCCTCCTTCAATTAAATGTGTCGCAAAAGAATGCCGGAAAGTATGTGGGCTAATTGTTTTCAATAAACCAATTTCTTTAGCTAAATCCTTGATGATAATGAAAATCATTTCACGAGTTAATTTTGCCCCACGACGATTCAAGAAAACAAAGTTTTCATGTCCCGGTTTTATATCTTGATGATTGCGAATGTTTTTGGTGTATAAATCAAGTTCATGTTCAACTTGCTTGCTTACAGGAACCAACCTTTGTTTATTCCCTTTTCCTAAAACACGGATAAATCCCTCATCAAAATAAATATCTGAAAATTTAAGATTTACCAATTCGGAAACACGCAATCCACAACTGTAAAGCGTTTCGATGATTGCTTTGTTGCGATGTCCTTCATTTTTACTTAAATCAATCGCAGTTAATAAAGCTTCAATTTCGTGTACATCCAAAACCTCAGGAAGTTTCATCCCGATTTTTGGCATTTCCAATAATTCAGAAGGATCTTCATCCAATTCATCTTCTAAAATAAGAAACGAAAAAAACTGCCTGATTCCAGATAAAATACGAGCCTGACTTCGAGCAGCTAAACCCAATTCATTTAATTCTTGAATGAAACGCTGTAAATCAGTTAATTTGATGTCTTTTACTTCTAATCCACAATCTTCAGAATAGTCTTTTAATTTCAAAACATCTCTTTGATAAGCAAAAATAGAATTCTCACTCAATCCTTTTTCGATTTTCAGATATGAAATAAATTGCTTAATATAGCGTTCCCAAACAGTCATCAATTTAGTTATTTTATGAAAATTTTAATCATTAATGGTCCAAATTTGAATTTATTAGGCACTCGTGAACCACAAATATACGGGAATCTAAGTTTTGAAAACTATTTTGTGGAGTTAAAAACAAAATTTCCGTTTGAATTAGATTATTTTCAAACCAATATTGAGGGCGAAATCATTGATAAATTACAACAATCCAAAGCTGACGGAATTATCTTAAATGCTGGAGGATACACACATACAAGTGTTGCGATTCGCGATTGTATTACTGCGATTTCAACTCCTGTAATTGAAGTTCATCTTTCAAATGTGATGGCTCGAGAAGATTTCAGACATGTTTCTATGCTTTCCTCTGTTTGCGAAGGCTGTATTTTTGGTTTTGGTTTAAAAAGCTACGATTTGGCTTTGGAATATTTTAAATAGACTTTAAGATATTTAGACATAAGACCGCTTCGTTCAAAGACTTTGATTTAATCAAACAACCTCATATTCAACTTAGAAAATGTTCTGATTTTCTTAAAATAATAAGCCCAAAGAATACTTCCTTTGTAAAGTCCAACTTTATTAAACTTATGTTTTTCTGGTGAAAAATTCTTGCGTTTTTTAAGCATGATTGGCAACATTTTATAAAAACTATAATGTGCTCTTAAAACCGCCCAAAGGAAAGTGAATTTCCCTTTTAACAAAAACTGTATTCCTGCAATTCCGTCTAAAGTTAATCTGTAAAACAATTTTAAAAACAAAAAACCTTTGTGATTTTTTGTAATCATGAAAAGGCTATTTCGGAAATTCAGATATACTTTATTTGGTGATTCATAATTCAAGGTCCCTCCCCCAACATGATAAACCTTAGAACTTGGAATTACTTTCAATTGATAGCCCAAACGTTTGATTCGCCAACACAAATCGATTTCTTCCATATGAGCAAAAAAATCGGCATCAAAACCTTCCAATTTATTGAATACTTCCGAACGAATCAACATGCAAGCTCCTGAAGTCCAAAAAACTTCCAATTCTCCATCATATTGATTTTTATCAAATTCAGTATCCGAAAAAATGCGTCCACGACAAAAAGGAAAATAGTTTTTATCTATAAAACCTCCAGAAGCACCAGCGTGTTCAAATTTATTTTTGTTGTAAAAAGATAGAATTTTAGGTTGTACAGCCGCCACTTTTTCATCTTTCATCGCTTCATAAAGTGGAAGTAGCCAATTTTCGCCTACTTCAATATCGCTGTTGATTAAAAGGAAATATTCTGCTTCAATTTTTTTTAAAGCATCATTATACCCTTTTGCAAAACCACCATTTAGATCGTTTACAACAATTTCAACATTAGGATAATTTGATTTAGTGAATTCAATCGAATCATCAGTTGAAGCATTATCAGCTAGAATAATTCTAGCATCAGCACTATATTTGACAAGATTTGGTAAAAAATCAGCTAAAAACTGTTTACCATTCCAATTTAAAATTACGATTGCAATATTTTTCAAGGGAAAGGACTAAGCTTTTTAATATTGTTTGTATAATTCTTCACTATTCCCTCCAAAATGTTTGTAATTCCCATCATTTGGATCATCAATATTTGAATTAGTAGAATTTCGTTTCGCCAATTGTTGTTGCCAACGGTAATTTTGTACTTCTCCTAACATATCAGAATGTAACAAACGGTACGTATTATTTACTAAATCAGGATTATAGAAAATGAAACGTTTGTTTGAATACACCTTAATTTTATCATATCTCCAAATTTCATATGGATAATCTGAAGGAGAATTTTCTCTTGTAATAACTGCACTTGGCGGACCATACTGTAAATAAACTCTACCTCTATCTGTTTCAAAGCCATCAGTAAAATTCGTCTTAAACAATTGTTGAACAATTAAAACCTGAGCTTTATATTTCAACCAAGATTCATACGTATTTACACCATTTGTTGTATTTATCCAATAAGATTGTAAGTATTTTCTATAAAGAGCTTTATCTTTTGTTTTAAGTAAATCTATAATATTTCTCATCTCGGCTTGTTTTGAAATAGGAAAAATACTCGAAATGTAAAACTCCAAACTATCATCTGTAATCGAAGCTTGAAATTTTGGATCTAAAACAATATTTTCTGCTTGAACAGATTCAAATTCTTCTTCAGAGAAACGCTCAAAATAATAAGAACTTGAATGAATGTTGTTGTTTTCTTTGTCAATAAGGGAGTACTCCAAAATATATTCACCCGATTTCAATTTTGAAATATCAATTAAACGAATTACTGGCTGAATTTCATTCACTTGATATTTTGTAAAACGTGTAAAACTCTCTATTTCACTTTTCGTTTTTGAATCAATCAAGGTTTGTTTTAAACCAATTGTGTTTACAGAATCTGGCGTTTTTGGATGATAAATTTCAAAATATACAGGAATATTTGTCGCAGTAGTAGAATAGTAATTTGAGATGCGAGGAATAATTTCGTAACCAGATTTTGAAAAAACACTAATGGTATTTACTCCCTCCTTTTGGGGAATCATCATTTCAGCAGTTTCTAAAGATGATAAAGCAATTTTTGAACTTAAATCTTCAATGTCAATTTCCTGAACAGCCGTAATACTTGAGTTTTCAGAGTTCACATCCGACAAATTTAATTCCAAGGTATATTTACCTGGCTTCAAATCAATACGTTTAATTTCGTAAAAGTCTTCAATAATGCTATCACGCATCAATGGACTTTGCAAGCGATAGGCATCAGTCTTTACAATTTGATTATCTTTTTTGAAAACGTACTGCACAGCAACCTCACTCTGCAAACCATTTTGAACAGGTAAATATTTTAAAGTGTAAGAAACAAATTGTAAATGAATTTCTACAAAATTTCCTATTTCAGGGTTATAAAAATTTTTGTAGTCCAAATAAGCTTTTAAGTTGTTATTTTTTTGAGCCAATACATTCAGCGAACAAAATCCAATAATAAATATATATAAGGCTTTTTTCATAATCTACATATTTACTGTAAAAGTACGAAATTGTTTAAAGAAAGAAAAATGCAATTTATTCTCATGCTAATTTGAGCTATTTAAATGCCTGAAAATGAATGTTAAAAAATTAAAATAAAAAAAAACTATTTTTTTTTCAAAATTCCCTTGCAGATAAATAAAAAAGTAGTACTTTTGCCCCGGAGAATTGGCAGAGTGGTCGATTGCGGCAGTCTTGAAAACTGTTGTACCGAGAGGTACCGTAGGTTCGAATCCTACATTCTCCGCTCATAGACATTCAAAAATGTTCAAAACCTCGCAAAACGTATGATTTGCGAGGTTTTTTTATGCTTTAACATTTCTAAATAAGCATAATATTTCACCCATTATGGTAACCTATTCGGTTACCTCTATTTTATTTTTGCTCGAGGTAACCTCTAATTAATGGAAAGTCCTATTAATAAAGGCTTCACGAAAGTGTTGTTTAAAATGATTGCTTGAATTTCTTTCTGGAATTAATTTTTTGGTTACCATTTAAAGCAATGTGTTATGTTGACAAGTCAAACAGTTTCAATCCTATTTTGGAATAACAAATCTAAAATCAGAAATGGGAAAGCACCGATTTACTGCAGAGTATCAGTTTATGGAAAAAGAGTAGAAATTGCCACGGGGAAATTCATAGAACCTGAAAACTGGCAAAGCGGAAAAGTTACGAGTAAAACGGAAGAGTCAAAGACCATAAACAAGTATTTGATTCTAATGGAAAATGAATTGTATTCAAAGGCAAGTGATCTATCTTATAGAGGTGAACATATTTCAGCAGAAAAGATTCGAAATCTTTATAAAGGAGTTGGGAAAAATGAAAAAATGTTCCTGGTAATCTTCAAGGACCATAATGATAAGATGAAAGAAATGATTGGAAATGGTGTTGCAAAAGGAACACATACCAAATTCAGTACAATATACTCAAAAGTTGAAAATTACATCGCAACAAAGTATAGACTTAGCGATATTTCAATTTACGAGTTGAATCATCAATTTGTAGTTGGTTTCGAGCATTACTTAAAAGTGGTGCATCACATGGGGCAAAATACCACTATGAAATACATACAAGCATTAAAAAAATTAATGAATATATGTGTGGCCAATGAATGGCTAATGAAAAATCCATTTGGAAATTTTAAATGTCCAATAACAAATCCGGAGAGAGAAGTTTTATTGGAACATGAGATTGAAAAAATTGAAAGCAAAACGTTTTTTTCAAAACGCTTAGACGAAGTTCGAGACACTTTTTTATTTTGTTGCTATACAGGTCTTGCATTTATTGACGTGTACAAACTCACTACCAACGAATTGTTAATGGGAATAGATGGTCATAAATGGATTTTTACCTCAAGACAAAAAACCAAAATAAAATCAAGTATCCCCTTACTGCCCCCTGCTTTAAAAATTCTGCAGAAATATGAAAATCACGGTTGCAGAGTAGTCAAAAACAAATTACTTCCTGTCAAGTCAAATCAAAAAATGAATGATTATTTGAAGGAAATAGCTGATATCTGTGAAATTACAAAACCACTTTCGATGCACATAGCTCGTCATACATTTGCCACAACAATGACTTTATCAAATGGGGTTCCTATCGAAACAGTTTCTAAAATGTTAGGGCATACCAAATTATCAACCACTCAAATTTATGCTAAAGTGATTGAAAATAAAGTGAGTGAAGACATGAAAAATTTACGTTTAAAATTGGAAAAAAAGTCAGTTAACAATAAAACAAAATCTCTAAAACGAACCGTTTAGTAAAAAGTTTAGTGCTTTTAAGAGATAGTATTTTGATAGAAAAAATTAAGGTACTATCTTTTAAGCATGGAAAAATACGTTCAAAACTTAATCAATAAGTTAGATTTGGGACTTATTGACTTAGAAGAAAAGGAACAAAATGTAATCCTTTTTTCAAAAAGTGCTTTCAATCTTTGCACTTCTCACCTCAACGATTTACGGAATTTCATTTGTACATATAATTTTTCCAACGAAGTTGAGGAAATCTATTTTTTCAAACATTTGAAGCCTACAATAGCCTCTAAACAAATTTTGTACAATAAAATGTATAAAATCGAATCACATTGTACTAGACTGCCAAGAAAATTAAAGGTAGAATTTTATCAAAACGAAATAGACAAAATTCAGTCCTTTTTCGAAAAGAAAAGTACCTATTTTAACTATTACAAAACTGAGAATATACTTTCCGATCAATATTATTTCAGAAGAAAGGAAATTGATATAAATCTACATTTAGAACAGGATTTGTTCGATTTAGACACCCTATTTTCTACATTTTTCGATATCCATTTCAACAAAATAAGAGCTTTTGAAGTCTTATTGACTTATCTGGAGAATCAAATTGATAATCTCGAAAACAATAACTCTACCCAACTTAGAGAAATCAGAAAACATTTGGACTGGACCACCTCAAAAACTGATTTGGTTGAATTGATGAATGCTTTAGTTGCTGCCAAAGCAATAAATCACGGAGATGTTGAAATGAAAAAAATGGCTGATGCTTTTCAAGAACTTTTTCAAATTGATTTAGGAGATTTTTATCGCTCATTCACTGAATTAAAATCACGCTCAAATCCAGTTAAATTCTTGGAAAAATTAATTGATGCGTTGATGTTTAAGATAGATAATGACCTCTCTCTTTGAAAAATAAAACACCCATTAGGGTATAATCATGTGGGTTTTATAAAAATTATGCTTTCACATTTGCATAAATTTTCAAACTCAATTTATGCCAGCAACAATAATCACTTTGGAAGATTTACACGCTTTCAAAACAGATTTACTGGAAGAAATCAAAAATCTTCTTAACTCTCAATCCTCCAACAGTTCCGGTGACAAATGGATAAAATCACCTCAATTAAGGAAAATGCTTAAAATTTCTCATGGGACTTTACAGCAGCTTCGAATAAATGGTACAATTCCATTTCGGAAAGTTGGAGGAATTATCTATTACAATGTAGATGAAATCAATAAAATAATTGATTCCAATAAATTTCAAAATGGTTCAAAAGCATGAACTACATCAAACAGCTTTCAACTGTTATTGAGAAATTCTCGGAAGATGATCGTTTAAATACGGCTCATGTGAGTTTGTATTTGGCTTTGTTTCAATTGTGGAATTTGAATCGCTTTAAAAATCCAATTTCCATCAATCGTGCAGAGGTCATGAAAATTTCGAAAATTGGCTCAAAAGGCACATACCATCGCTGTTTGAATGATTTTAATAATTGGTCTTACTTGAAATATGAACCATCACACAATCCCTTGAAAGGTAGCATTGTGTACATGTTCAATTTTGAGACAAGTATAGGACAGGCTTCGGTACAAGTTCAAGGACAACTACTGACACAACATTCGGGACAAGTATCGGAGCCTTCTATAAACAATACTAAACAAAAGAAACTTACAAACATTAAAAACTTTAATGTACCCGCGATTGAAGAAATTAAAGATTTTTTTCAATCCGCCGATGGCGGAGAAGCTGAAGCAGATAAGTTTTTCAATTACTACGAGTCAAACGGTTGGCTAGTAGGTGGCAAAAGTAAAATGAGGAATTGGAAAGCTGCAGCCAAAAATTGGATGGCCAATGCTTCCAAATTTCAAAAATTCAAGCCACCTGAAAAAGGAACTTATTTGAATGTCAATCAAGACAAAGACTACACAATTCCACTCTAAAATTTAAAAACATGGAAAAACCATTTCACTTTACTAGAGAAGGAAATCATGTCGAATATGATTTTCACAAAACTTTAGTTTTCTTAAAGAAATATGCTAAAGTCAATTTAGACCCAAAATTCAAATTCTACAAAGAAGATATCGAAATTATCAAACGTTTATTCGTTTACAGTATCGATGATATTGAAAAATGTAAAGAGTTTGATTTAGATCTAAATAAAGGCATTTTATTAATCGGTCCCATTGGTTGTGGCAAAACTTCTTTGATGAAAGTTTTTAATCATTTGACCCACGAGTATAAAAAATATATCGTTCGACCAACGCGTGAAATCACAAGCGAATTTATTCAAGAAGGTTTTCAAGTCATTCCAAAATATGGCAAAAACTTCAAAGGTTATTGCTTTGATGATTTAGGAGTGGAACAAAGCATGAAACATTTCGGAAATGAGTGTAATGTCATGGGTGAAATTCTCCTAAGTCGTTACGATTTGTTAAAGTCAGCTCAACGAATTACCCATGCAACTACCAATCTAAACGCCAACGAATTAGAAAAAATCTATGGTAATCGTGTTCGTTCTCGACTTCGAGAGATGTTTAACCTCATCACATTCCCAAACAACACAGCTGACAAACGAAAGTAATTCCACTTTCCCCCTTTGGAGGGGGATTAAGGGGGAGGACACCCAGAAATTTTAATTTTTAAAAAAATATATCATGAAAATCCCAAAACTAGACACGTCAAAAATCGTACAAGTGCGTTTAAAAGAAACACAATATTACCAGGAAGAATTTCCTAAAAAACAAATCGTCTTTCATCATACCGTCAGCAATGCACATGCTTATAATGTTATGGCTTGGTGGGCGAAAACTCCCACGCGTATTGGAGTAGCATTTATAATTGATCGCGATGGAATAATACACCAATGCTTCAGTTCCAAACATTGGGCACACCATTTAGGAACCAAAGCGAAAAATAATAAGCAGCTGAATCAAGAATCTATCGGGATAGAATTATGTTCTTGGGGTGGATTAACCAGAAAAGAAAATCCAATGTTAAAAGGAAGTCCAAAATTCTATTCTTCAACTGGAACACAAGTACCAAAAGAGGAAGTTGTAAAACTTGAAAAGTCATTTCGAGGTTTTCTTTATTTTCAGAAATACACTGAAAAGCAATTGAAATCAATGCAAATTTTAGTGAATTACTTGTGTGAAATGTATAAGATTCCGAAAACTTACAATGCTGATATGTGGGAATATTCTAGGTTGGCCATGAGTGGCAATCCAGGAATATATTCCCACGTAAGTTTTAGAAAAGATAAATCGGATTGTTTTCCGCAAAAGGATTTGATAGCATTCCTTTAAAAATTATATCGGTAGTTATAGACTGCCGATATAATTTTTTGGACTTTAGTTGTCAAAATACCATCATTTTTCCAAAAATAACATCTGAGCTTTCTGCTGTTCCAATTTTGAAATAAAGCATTCCTTTAGGGTAATCCGAGTAGTTTATTTCAATAAAATCTGAGTTTGTTTGAATTGTTTTAATAAATTTCCCACTCAAATCATACAATTGAATCGTGGTGTTTAATTCATTCTTATTTGTAAAATATAAAATGGCATTCCTTTGATCTAAATTGTTTTTCAAAAAATAATTATTTTCTCCCACCTCAATATATTCTATCGATAGTATTTCACTTGTTTGGGAACCTCCAAGATTTAAACGGTAGAAATTAAATTGATTTTTTAAAGGATCATTGTCGGTAAAAGTATATGAGGAAGGATAGCCCACATTTCCGCAAACACCAACAATATCACCAATTTTTATAAAATCAGAAACTCCATCCGAACGATAAACATCAATTCCATTACAGGTGCTACCTGCCTTTATTGTCCAATCAAGTAAAATTTTATTTCCACTTTTGTTCACACTAAAATCAGATAAAATAGACTCTTGACATTCAACATAATTTGTCGAAAAAAGTAATACTATTAATATGAACAAACTTTTTTTCATCATAGTAAAGTTACGTAATAAAATCAATTTCACCAAATTAGAATTATCAATGTGATTTAATCTTATAAATTCTTTAATTAACATTTTGCTTTGGGAAGTAAATAACGATCAATTCTTAATAAACTTTTCATCTTATTATCTTAATTTTATTAAGTGTCGTCATTAGCTTTCCAATAATATACTCTGTTTTGGTACATTTTAATACTGTTTAAACTGTTAATATGCAATACATTTGTAGTAATGAGAAACGTTTTTACTTTTATATTATTAGTTTTTTATTTCTTTATTAGCATAAAGATTACTGCAAATGTTCATGTTTGTCAAGGAAAGTTTAAATCGATTTGTATTGTAGGTTTCACTAAAGCAAAAAAATGTTGCCAAAGTAAATCAATGAGTTCAGGTTGTTGTAAAGATTTTAAATTTTCACTTAAAAAATCTAATTCTGAAGAAAACAATTCCTCAACAATAATAATTCCTTCTCCTTCCATTGAGGCTCTTCCATTTATTCAAAATGAAATCATTTTCCCCAATAAGAAAATTAGTGTTGTAAAAAAATCAAAAACTTTTTACGACCCACCACCTCCAAATGTATTTCAAAAGATTTACATTAAAAATTGCACTTATTTAATATGACTATTATTTTGTGTTAAACACCGTTTAGCATTTAAAAAAATTAGTAACTCGATTTGTTTATCAAATACGAGATTTTTCATATTAAATTAAAAATCATGAAATCTAAAATGATATTGTTTCCATTGATGATAATTTTTGTATTGTCAATGTCAGCTTGCGGCTCTAAAACTGAAAAATTCAGTAAATACAGATGTCCAATGAACTGTGAAAACAAAACGTATGATAAACCAGGTACTTGTCCAGTGTGTAAAATGGACTTAGAAGGCTTACCTTCAAAAAAATAACTTAAACAATTTAAAATAAAAAATCATGAACACAAAAATTAAATTATTCTTTTCAGTTGTTGCATTATCCTTGTCAACAACTCTTTCAGCGCAAACAACAGCAATGAACTTTTCAGGAGTTTCTTGTAATGGTAACAATGTTGACCTATTCTCAGATTTAGACGCTGGTAAGGCAGTTGTTTTATTCTTTTACATGCCAAATTGTGGGTCATGTCCTCCACCTGCACTTAAAATTCAAACGATGGCTAACAACATCAATGCAGCTCACCCAGGTCTTGTTAAAGCCTATGCTTTTCCATTTCAAAATAGTACGACTTGTTCTTATTCTCAATCATGGGTAACAACAAACAATTTACCACTTTACACTCCAATGGATAGCGGTGCTGTACACGTTGCTTATTATGGTGGTTTTGGAATGCCGACAGTTGTTTTATTAGGAGGTGATAACAGAGATGTTTTATTTACGACGCAAGATTTCAACACATCTGATACAACTGTAATGCGTGACTTAATTTTAGGTTTAACAGCTTCTACAGAAAAAATCAACAAAAATGAAATTAATTTTGAGGTTTTTCCTAACCCAAGTTCTGATAAATTGAACCTGAATTTAACAATAGCAAACAAATCAGAATTTCATTATGAAATTTTAGATCTAAACGGAAAATTACTTTCAAGTTCTGAAAAGGAATTTGTTTCACAAGGTAAATTATCAAAAGAGATTGATAATTCTACTCTACAAAGCGGTAGCTATTTCTTAAAAGTATACTTGGGTAATAAATCTTCCATTCAAAAATTTAATGTTGTTCATTAATGAAACTTAAATTACAACAAATGATAGTGCTTGTACTCTTTTGTACAAGTACTTCTTTTGTTTTGGCTCAAAGCTATTACCATTCTCCTAATGATACACTTATAGCCAATACAGAATTGGACAATTCAGTAACGATGAACATTACTCAAATTCATCCTACAAATGACACCTTATATTTTCATTGGAACAAATTAAATGTTTCCATGCCAATAGATTGGGAAGCAAGTGTTTGTGACAATAGCAATTGTTATACATCATTAATTGAAAGTGGAAATATGCTTCCCGTTTTACCTGGAGATGATGGTTTGCTTTTAATTCATTGTACACCCCACACAAATTCAGGTGTAGGAATCATACAATACACGATTTATGAGGATAAAACACAAAATCAAATTGACACCCTTACTTGGATGATTTATGTAAATGAATTGGGTATAGAATTAATTGAAAATACATCAAAGGATTACTACTTTTCACAAAACGCTTTACATTTCATTCCAAATAAGGTCAAACCTCTAAAAATTACAATTTGGGATCATTCAGGCAGAAAAATTATAGAATATAAAAATATTCAAAATGAAAAAATTGAATTTTCAACTTTAGAAAACTCATTTTATTTTATCGAAATTACATACTTAAATCAAACAAAATTTAAGCAAATATGGATACAAAATTAAAATCAAAAATTAGATTCAAAAGTCTTTTAACTTTACTTTTTATAACATTTTACGCAACTGTTTTTACACAAAATCAATTGATAATTCCTCCTTCGCTAACAGGTTTAAATTTTAATCTAAATGTGCAATCAGGTTTTACAAATTTTTATGCCAATCCAACGCCCACTTATGGAATAAATGGCACTTTACTGTCTCCAACAATTATTGTCAATAAAGGAGATGTAGTTACTTTGAATGTAATTAATGGTTTAACGGTAAATACAACAATGCACTGGCACGGATTACACGTTGCTCCCGAAAATGATGGTGGTCCTCATCAAAACATTTTGGCTGGAACAACTTGGAGTCCGAGTTTTGAAATTTTAAATAATGCCAGCACATTTTGGTATCATCCCCATGGTCATGGAAAAACAGAGTTACATGTTAGTAAAGGGCTTGCAGGAATGTTTATTATTCACGATCCAGCAGAATTGAGTTTAGGTTTACCTCAAACTTATGGTGTTGATGATATCCCCTTAATCGTTCAATCAAAAGCATTTGATGTTTTACAGCAAATCGCTATTGCAGACCACATGGACACAGCCGTTTTTGTCAATGGTACTTTAAAACCTTTTGTCAATCTACCTGCCCAAGTCATTCGTTTAAGATTATTGAATGGTAGTAGTATGCGTTCATTTTATTTCGGATTCTCAAACAATATGACATTTCATCAAATCGCAACAGATGGTGGTTTAATTCAAAATGCATTACCTTTAACTAGGCTACTTTTAGCTCCAGGAGAAAGAGCTGAAATTTTGGTAGATTTAACAACAATGCTTGGACAAGACTTTGATTTAATGAGTTATGCTTCTGAAATGCCAATCGGTATTTTTGGTTCTCCGAGTGTTGGTGTTGCTCCTGATACTATGGAAATGTATGATGAAAACTTTTTGAATGGAAACGATTACAAACTTTTAGATATTGGTATAGTTGCTCAAACAGCAAATCCAATTACTACTTTACCAACTTCATTAGTTCCTTATACTCCATTTAACGCAATTGATGTTGATGTAAACAGAAGAATCGTTTTTGATACCATAACATTATTTCCGGGAAGTGTTCCCAATTTGGCAGAAGGCCCATTTGGAATGAATAACACAACATTTAATATGGACACGATAAATGAAATAGTTCAATTAAATGCTACTGAAATATGGACTTTAGTAAATAATACACACATTGCACATCCATTTCACATTCATGACATAGAATTCAATATCATTGAAAAGAGTGGTACAACTCCACCAATAAATGAACAAGGTTGGAAAGATGTTGTTTTAGTAATGCCGCACGACAGTGTGAAATTTATAACAAAATTCACAACCTTTTCAGACGAAATGGTTCCATACATGTACCATTGTCATTTATTGCATCACGAAGACGATGGTATGATGGGTTCTTTCTTAGTTTTGGATTCAACGGCTTCAATTAAGCAAATTAAATTAGATGATTTTATTTCTGTCTTCCCAAATCCAAGCAATGATAATTGGAATTTAAAAGCGAATTGGAACAGTTCAAATATAAAAATCGTTTTATCCGATATTTCAGGCAAATCGATTTTTCAGAAAAATATAGTTGCAATTCAAAATAAAGAACTAATTTCAATACCTAATACAAGTTTAGAAAAAGGAATCTATTTTCTCGAAATCAATTACGGATTAGATAAACAAGTGATTCAACTTATTAAAAATTAATTCAAAAGACTATGAAACAATCTATATTACTTTTTGCTTTTGTCATTTTTGGCAATATCAATTTACAAGCACAAATTACTTGGGAAAGCACTGATATGGATATTTCTAATAACTCCTTTGGTAATATGCACCCGAGATTGGCAAAAGACAGAATGGGTAATCCATTGGTGGTATGGGGTAGAATGTCTGATAAATCCGTTATGTTTTCAAGATGGAATGGAACCGGTTTCACTACGCCAATGAGATTAAACCCATCAGGAATGGATGTTGCAACAGCATCATGGATGGGTCCAGATATTGCTTCTCATGGAGATACAGTTTATGTAATTGTTAAAAGAACTCCTGAAGTAACAGACACAAATTACATTTATATCATTCGGTCATTTGATGGAGGTCAAAATTTTGTTGCTCCAGTACGAGTTGATATGATAGCCGACAGTATTTCAAGATTTCCAACCATAGCAACTGACCCATTGGGTAACCCACTTGTTGCATTTATGAAATTTAATTCATCTTTTTTTGAATCAAGATGGGTGGTAACAAAATCAGCAGATTTTGGAAATACATTTTCGACAGACGTTTTAGCAAGTGGATGGGATGGATCAACTGAAGTATGTGATTGTTGTCCAGGATCAATAGTAAGCGATGGCAATAATTCTGCTGTACTTTACAGAAACAACAATTCAAATATCCGTGATTCTTGGATGGGCGTTTCAACAGATAATTCATCAACTTATACAGCTGGCTGTGCTTTAGAAGATAACGATTGGATGATAATGGCTTGTCCTTCAACAGGTCCTGATGGAATAATTATTGGTGATACACTTCATTCTGTTTTTGTTAACGGTGCAAGTGGTGATTATTTAATCTATTATAGTAAAGCTTCATTAAGCAATGTGTCAATGAATTCAGTTAATCCAATAGCATCTAATATTGCAGGTTTAACGCAACAAAATTATCCAAGAATTGAAAAAAATGGAAATGCAGTTGGCATTGTTTGGAAACAAGTTGTAAATGGTTCCTCAGAACTGGCTTTACTTTTTACGAATGACATTTCTATGGGTTTTCCACAAAGTCCCGACACAGTTGATTTGGGTGATGTTACAAATACAGATGTAATCATAAATAACGAGAATATTTTTGTTGTGTGGCAAGATGATAATTCAAATACAGTTAAATTTAGAATGGGTTCCTATAATCCTTCTACAGCCAAAGTAAATAAAATTAATCTTGAAGAAACACTTTCAATCAATCCTAATCCAGCAACAAATTCCATCACAATTGAAACTAATTTTGGAGAATCATTGTTGTCAGTTCATGACCTTCTTGGAAAAGAGATTTTAAATAAACAAATTTCGCATTCTGAAAACAATATTACTATTGATATTTCCTCTTGGAATAAGGGTATTTACATGGTAACAATTCAATTAAAAGATAAATCACTAATACAAAAAATTATTAAAGAATAGGTTTTATCTAACAATTATAACAATCTTCTGTTTTTAGTCTGTAAGCTACAGGAATCTAGTAGAAAATGGGTTAGTTGGGAAAAATTCAAAAAAATGAAACAATTTTTAAAATTTGTAATGAATCTATTTATAAAAAAATGTTGCAGATAAGAGAAATTCTACCATTTTTTTAATCTAAAATAAGAATAAATCATTTAACACATGAAAACAAACATATTATTTCTTTCACTAATTTTAGTACCGATTGCATTTATGTCCTTTCGCAAAAATGAAAATGTTAAAGTCGAAAAATACGTTTCTAAGAACAAACATAGATATACTGATGGTTCACCAACAGAACAAACAGGTGCTCCTGGAGAACAAAATTGCACCTCCTGTCATTTGGGCACAATTCAAGATGGAAGTTCAGAAAATCAATTAGAGTTATTAGACGGTTCGACTCCTGTATTAAGTTATTTGCCCAATAGTGTTTATTCGGTCAATTTATCAATGAATTCATTACCATCAAAAAAAGGTTTTCAAGCCGTTGCACTCGATGAATCGAATGTAATGGCAGGCTCATTTACAGAAGTATCTGGAAATACTTATATTTCATCGTCTGGAGTAAAAGAATACGCTAATCATACTTCAATAAGTAGCACAAACGCTATTAGTACATGGTCTTGGTTTTGGACTGCTCCCTCAACTAATGTGGGAAATGTAACCTTCTATATTGCTACAAATAAAGCAAACGATAATGGTGGAATGAATGGAGATGTTATTTATTTGTCTCAGTATACTTTTGGTTCAACAGCAGATTTAATTGAAAATAAAAATTGTAAACCTAATTTAACAGTAGGTTACTCTTCAGAAAATAATAATTTAATCTTAAACTTCCCTTCTTTATCAAAAGGAGAAATACTAGTAAATTTAATTGATTTAAAAGGAAAAAAAATATTTTCTACAAATCTAGGTAAAGCATCTATTGGTGAAAATAAACACAATGTACTTTTACCAGAAACTATTAATAATGGCATCTATATTGTGAATTTATCTGTAAATAATCGAGTTTTTTCAGCTAAAACAATGATTCAATAGTAACATATTTATTCAGGAAAGATAATAATGAAGCTTAATTTGAAGTCAATAATTGGTTTTTTTCTCTGGTCGATTTAATGTCCATGCATTCCTCCTCCAAACAAATGCGAGATGATAAAAATAATTATCAAAACTACTAGCCCAATTAAGGTATAAAATGTCCACGATTTTTTTGTTTTTGTGTCCTTGTCTTGCATTTTGATAGTGTATTTATTATTTTGTCTTACTTGAATTTTACCCCATGGTTTGTGGATAGAAATTGTAATGATGATGAGTAAAACTATTACGGCTGCTCCAGCTTTTGAAATGAGGTTGATGATTTGCTCAGCATATTGTGAATTTGAAAATGAAGCAGCTTTTGCTTCTCCTGCTAAATAACTTATTGGTTGCATGTGTAGCAATAAAAGTAAAGTAGAACCAACAGTCAAAAATAGTTTTACAATAATCCAATAGTGTTTGAATAGTCCCCACTTTGTTCCGATTGCCTGAACTATACCAGTAAACAAAGATATGAGACAGAAAGGAACTATTACAAACCAAGCACACAATTCCATAGCAATAAGTGAAGCACGTGCTAAGTGATTGTCTTGGCTTGTCAAACCAGTGATTGCAAGAACTAAAAATGCGACTACTGCTCCGAACCAAGCAACTGAAAAAGTGATATGTGATGTCAGCATTGCTTTACTTAAACGAGGTGTCATGGTCATAATTTTTATTTTACTTAAAATTAGTAATTAAATGTCAATCCAACTCCAAAGCCCATATCGCTGTCATAATGAGTTCTGAACCCTAAATTTTTGTTTACAATATAATTTAACCCAACCATATATTCCTTATCCGTATTTATCATAAGTGACACACGCACTCTTTTTGAAATTGGAATATCTTCACGCATTAATTGAACTCTTACATTTCCATCATGAAAAATTTCAGTTTGTAAAATTATAAGCATTGGCAAAGTATATGCCACACCCAAACTAAACTGTGCTCGATTGTCTTTTGTGTTAGTCTGTCCGAAAATATTTTTTTCAAGTTCAACACCTTGTTTTCTGTATCTCCAATCAAAACCAACAAATGGTATCAACCATTGGTTTCGTCCAATATATCTCCCAATATGGGTTTCTGTTTCGTACCCGTGCCTATCATGATATCCCAAACGCCATTCTGCTCCCAACCTCCAACGCGTATTTTGAAACATCATTTCTCCATCATTCCCATTTGTAGCAAAGTCATTTTGAAACATAAAATGCAACTCGTTACTTTCTTTTTGTAATTTTTTGTATGCCCATTTCTTGTTTGGTAATAACGGATTGAGCTGTTGATTTTCATAACTAAAAACGCGATTCATACCTGCCATCATATGGTAGAGAATATGGCAATGAAAAAACCAGTCACCTTCAACATTGGCTTCAAATTCAATTACATTCGTTTCCATTGGCATGATGTCCAAAACGTTTTTTAGTGGTGCATAATCTCCTTGTCCATTGATAAGCCTAAAATCGTGTCCGTGCAGGTGCATTGGGTGTCGCATCATAGAATTATTGTACAATGTTATTCTTACGATTTCTCCTTTTTTAATGAAAATTTTATCAGCTTCAGAAAGCACTTCATTATCCAAACTCCACACATAGCGATTCATATTTCCTGTTAACTCAAATTTTAACTCCTTGATTGGTGCATCTTTTGGTAAAGTTGTTTTACTAGGTGATTTCAACATGGAATAATTTAACGTTACAATGTTCGTGTTGCTTGGTTTGTGATTTGAATGTACCATATTATCCATTTTTTCAACTTCATTATCGCCAGTAATTTCAGGGTACATAACAGTATTCATATCCATTTGTTGTAAACTCATTTTCATGCCCATTTCGTTCATAGTTCCATTCATGTTCATCATATCGTTCATCATTTTCATGCCTTCAAAATACTTCAATTTAGGTAAAGGACTTATTAATTGTTTGATTCCTGAACCAATATAAATAGAAGTCGATTTAGTACGATCTTCTGGAGTTGCCAAAAATTCGTAAGAAATATTTTCAGTTGGAATGCTTACAATCACATCATAGGTTTCCGAAACACCTATAATCAATCTATCAACTTCAATTGGTTCAACATCATTTCCATCATTGGCAACGACAGTTATTTTTCCGCCAGCATAAGTCAACCAAAAGTAGGAAGATGCCCCAGCGTTAGAAATACGTAAGCGCACTTTATCTCCAGCTTTGAACTGTGAAAGTTGTCTTTCTGAAGTTCCATTAATAAGGAATTTATTGTAATAGACATCACTAACATCCATTGCCAACATTCGTTTCCATTCATTAGTTAGTTTGGTTTTGAAATGACCTAACATTATAGCTTCCCCATAACTCTGAGTTGTTCCTTTTTTTATTGCAAACCAATCCGTTGCGTTGTGTAACATTCTGTGTACATTATTTGGATTGTAATCAGTCCATTCACTTAAAACAATCGGAACTGATGGCAAATCGTCAATACCTTTCCGAAAAGTAGGATCGTCTTCTAGTTTTTTTAATATTAAAGAGCCGTACATTCCAATCTGTTCTTGCAGTCCACTGTGGCTATGATACCAATGTGTTCCGTTTTGAATGATTTTAAAACGATAAACATGCGTTGTATTCGCTTCTATGGGCATTTGTGTCAAATAAGGCACTCCATCTTCTTTGTTGGGTAAATACACACCGTGCCAATGCAATGAGGTACTTTCTTTAAGTTGATTATGCACATGAATTTCAGCCGTATCTCCTTCAGTAAACGTAAGCGTTGGCATTGGTATTTGCCCGTTAACGGCAATTGCCCTTTTTTCTTTTCCCGTAAAATTGACAATTGTGTCTTTTACATAGAGGTCGTATCGCACCACTTTTTGGGCGTAAATAGGAGATATTGTCAATAACAAAATAATTATTGGCAACAGTTTTTTATAACAATTTTTTATATACTTCATTTTTATATTTTCAATTTAAGTCATTGCGATCAACGTGAAACCACTCATTGCAATCATCAATGCATCTTCAATAATGGTAACGGTACTCATTGGTAAGTTGAAAACAGCTCCTAAGCAGGCACATTGTATCTTCTTTTTATCCAATACCGATTTCACTACCCCTATAATGCTAATACTCATGACGACTAAAGTTATACTATTAGTAATAATTGGGTTTAAATTGTATAGAAAAGCAATTCCCAAAGCCAATTCGGTAAAAGCATAGATGTATGCCCAAGCAGGAAACCGTTTTGCCACAACATCATACATGACATAACTTTCGGCAAAGCCTTTCAAATTAAGCATTTTGAAAAAAGAAAAAACAAAGAAGAATCCTGCCATAAAATGGCGCATCCAATTCATTACATCAAACTTTTCATTCGAGAATTGCACCAAGAGAGTAAGCAATGAGATATAGAAAAAAATCAGCAAAATAGGTTTGTAGGTTTCCAACCATCCTTTTGTTTGTTCTTTCATTTCGTTATGCTCTAGAGCAGTAATCCTATATTTTTCAGGCAATGCTTTTTGAAATTTATCCAATGCAATGTGTTTATCCATTGTGATGCTTGCTAAATTTTCATCTTTTGAAACCTCAACACTTAAAACATTTTCAACCATCAACAAAGATGATTTTACTTTTGCTTCACAGCTTTCACACGTCATTCCTGTAACTTGATATTTATGTACCATAATTTCTAATTTTTAAAGGTTAAAAACAATAATGCAAAGTTCAAAAGTTTTAACAAGATCTTTGTTGTGGAATTTTGGATATAAATTGTAACATTTACAAATCTTCAATTTGTTTCCGTTTTTTGTCTTTAAGTTTTTTGTAGTGCGAAGGCGTAAATCCTGTTACTTTTTTAAACTGATTACTTAAATAAGCCACACTACTGTAATTCATTTGATAAGCAATTTCGCTCAAAGTTTTTTCATCATACATCAAAAGTTCTTTTACTTTTTCAATCTTTTGCTTGATAAAGTATTTTTCTATGGTGGTATCTTCTACTTCCGAAAACAGGTTGCTTAAAGAAGTATAGTCTTGCAATAGTTGACTGGACAAAAAAGTAGAAAGGTTGGTGTTTAATTGACTGTTTTGTTCATGCACCAAATCAATAATCAAGGTTTTGATTTTATCAATGATTCTACTTTTTTTATCATCAATCAGCTCAAAGCCAAAAATTTTTAAATTCGTTGCAACTTCTTGTTTCTGATTTTCTAAAATAGGTACAACGGTTTCAACTTCTCCTAAATCCACTGTAAGTAGTTGAAGTCCGAGTTTTTCCAACTCAGACTTCACTACCAATTTACAGCGACTACACACCATGTTTTTGATGTATAACTTCATTTACTTAATCGTTTCAACTGTTTTGCCACAAGAAAGCATAGCCGATCCATAATAGGGGTTCTTTACTGTATTCTCTTTGCTCAACCAATTTGCACCTTTACCATCATTTGCCATCGGGCAATGTTGGTAATATACAGGTTTATCGTGTTTCGAAACTTTTAGTAATTGATACATATTCTCAGACAATGTCATGAAATGATCTCTTTGATGAGCAACATCTTTTGTTTCTTCAATGTGTTCTGTATCAAACTTTAAATCTTTCATTACCTTCATCCAAACGGTATGCTCTTCAGTAGTCAGTTTTTCCATTTGTACAGCATTAATCGTATTGAACAACTGTTTCGCCATTGAAGAAGTCAAATTTCCGTCTGATTTTACCAAAGCATCTTTAAGAGCAAAGTAGTTGTCAAAAACTGCTTTTAATTGGTTTACTTCTTGTTTTGTTTCTGTTGTGATGTCGGGTGTTCCATTTTGATTATGTGCTGAATGGTCTTCAATAACATCGGTTTTTACAGTTTCCTGTTTTTTCACTCGATCGTATTGACAACATCCATGTAAATTTGCATAAACATCATCGGGTGCAAGGAATTTTTCACTGTCGTAACCCGCCAACGCAATACGTTTCAAGATTTCAACCTGATTTGTTTTAGTTGTATCATAAGTAAGAGTAGCCATTTTAGTTTCTTCATTCCAATCAACTTCGGCTACTTTCTTAAAATTACCTGCTTTTTCAATCGTACTTTCGCACATTCCACAGTTACCGAAAATTTTTACGCTTTCAGTCTTAGCGTTTTTAATTTGAGCGTTACACGCTGCGGAGGATAGCAATACAGCAATTGCCATCAAAATTTTTATTGATTTCATTTTTTTTAATTTAAAGTTTTGGATAATAATTATTTGCGAAAACAGGAATGCTCTCGAATAGACAGTCCTATGGCTGTCAAGGCATGAAATTACCCTATTTTAGGTGGTAACCAAATAGAATGAATCGCTGATGAATAATAGTTTTCTTGATAATAGTAGTTTGGTTTTCTAAAAATTAATTTTACTTGATAAATTTGTGTAAAAAAAGGAACAATAAAAATTGGGTGATTAGTTGGACAGTGACAGCTTGAATTTGCACATTTTCCATCACAATCTTTCCCATGTCTAATGCATTGTCCTTTTTCTTCATTACAACAAGCATTTTTGTTTATTTCCACTTTATTGTTCCAGTTGTAAATCAGTTCAGTTTCATTTGATTTACCACCGCAAGCATAGCTATTAGTTGGAGTCAAAATGATTCCAATTAGAATAAAAAATAATATGTAGATAAATCTTGTCATATTGTTAAACTCAAAGATATGAAATATAAACTTGTCCTATGATAAAAAATAGCTCATCTCTTGCTTTGCTAATAGGTCTTTTAAACGCTTAATAGTTTACGAATTTCAAAAACAAAAACCAAAATACATGTTCTTTCTCTATCGACGTCCTCTTCTC
>JAZKEO010000042.1:0-14248 GCA_040386975.1 Bacteroidota bacterium
AACAACAATTCTTACACAAGAGATCGAGGTTATGCTTTTGAAGAACATTTAAATGAAAACACAAAAGGCATTTTAGATTATCCTCTGAAGTTTTACAAAGGATTTGAGCAAAAAGGACTTATTCCTACCATGGTTTTTTCTCCAACAATTGTAAACGAAGGTAGAAGACTCATCATTTCTTCTCAATCTATGGCTTTTTTATGTTCGAGTATTGGAAAATCCAGTTCAGTGAATGACATGTACGAAAACATTGATTTTCAAACTTTTTTCCATGGAAATACGGACATTCGTTTTCTTTCTGTTTTGAGAATGAACGCTACTTTCCCCTTGGTTTTGCCAATGGTTTCGATGCCAACGGAACCTGAAATGCACGTCATGGATGCCGGTATTCGCGATAATTATGGGGTAAAACTTGGAATGGAATATCTTTTTTCTCTTCAAGATTGGATTAAAGAAAATACTTCTGGAGTGATTTTCCTAAAAATAAGAGACACCAAAAAAATTCTGACTGGTGAAACAGTACACAAAGTTTCTTTATTTGACAAATTCACTTTGCCATTTGGAAATATGTACAACAATTTCCCTCGAACACAAGATTTTGACCAAGATGAAATTTTAAAAATCGCTTCTTACGGATTTAATTTCCCCATAGATTTAGTTGTTTTCAATTTACGAGAGGATCAAAAAGATCGTATTTCACTTTCTTGGCATTTAACCAAACAGGAAAAAGTAAAAATCAAAAAAGCGATTAAAAGCAAGGGAAATCAACATGCTTTGGAACAATTGAGGGTTTTGATGCACTAATAAAAAATGTACTCATTTATTTTATTAACAAAAAAGGTTGTTTTTATTTTATCATACGAAGATAAAATAAATTTTTAAACCACGGAGACAAGGAGAAAAAGAGTTTTAAAAACTTAAAATTTTCAATCGCTTAATTTTATTCAAAGAATAAAATTATTTTCTATACTTCTCTTACTCTCTGTTTCTCCGTTGTGAAAAAGAGAAAATAATTTATTTTACTTTGCATTTTTCGAATAAAATCACTCCTTCACATGAACCGTTCGTTGAGGATAAGGAATAATTACTCCATATTCTTTAAATAAACGATCTATTTCAAAACGAATTTCTGATTTGTAATTACTCACATCCCAACTTTGGTCTGCCCAAAAAATCAATTCGAGCTGTAAACCATTTTCTCCAAAATCTTTTAATCTGACTTGTACAGGTTCTGATTTTTTCACTTTAGGGTGAGCATAAGCCGCTTGCTTGAGTAAATTACTAATCTTTTCTGTATCAGAGCCATAAGTAACCGTTACTGGAATTAAAAATCGAGAAAGTGTGTTGCCATGACTCCAGTTTTCAACATATTCTTGCGTCAATTTTGCATTTGGAATAATCAAGACATTTCCATCACGCGTTTCAATTTGCGTTGTTCTAACACTAATTTTAATGATTTTTGCAATAATCGTTTCGTTGAATTTTGAATCTTTCAATTCGATTACATCTCCGATTTTAATATTCCCTTCAAACAAGAGAACCAAGCCTGAAAACATATCTTTGAAAACATCTTGTAATCCAAGTCCAAGTCCAACAAGTAAAGCTGCCGAACCGATAAATAAATTTGTTAGGTCAATATTTAAGGTACTTAAGGAAAATAAAAGCACAAAGACGTAAATGACATATTTACTCAGTTGTACATAAATGTATTCAGTACTCGGATTGTAACCTTCTTTGTTTCTGAATTTTTTGCTGAAATATAATTTCAAGAAATTCAACAACATTTTAGCACCAAAATAAAGTAAAACGATGACAATTATTTGGTAAAAACTGATTTTAAAATACGAATTATCGATGATTTTATACTTCAAAAAATCCTCAAAAGAAACATCGTTGTTGTTTATATTAAAACTCCAAACTGCGACATAAAGTGCTAAAATATAAACACTTTGACTAAAAAGTCTGAGCCAAGTTGTGCGATTTCCTTCTAAGTGAATGTTATTTCCAATCAAGTATTTTTTTAAGGAGCGATGAATAATTTTTCTCAAAATCACTGCAACCAAAAAAATGATTCCCAAAACCAATAAATTCCAAAGGCAAACATTGTAAGGTCCTAATTTAAAAAGAGCGTAATTCATATTTTTAAAGTGAAAAATGAAGAGTTAAAAGTGAAAAGTTTTTTCGTTTTTAATGTAAAATAATTCGTGAGAGTACTTTGGCTAATTCTGTTTTTACTTGTTGCAGGGTGATTTTTTCGACAAGTAAATCTTGAATAATACTAAAATCTATGTGCTCCGTTTCGCCCAAAGATTCCAGCTTAATCATTTCAGTATCAATTTGTTCGATGCGATTTAAAATTTTCCTCATCTTAAACGAGTAAATCGCGTTTAAAACTCCCGTTTTTAAATTGTCAAGTTCTGTTTTTGTTTCAATGTTATGACTCAACAACCAATTGTGACTCAATTCGTATTGATCCGTTTCAATTCCAGAAACAAATTTTACAATTTCTTGGTCTTCCAATTTGATGAAATAACTGGATTGAAAAATGGTATTATTTGAAATTCCACCGTGAATGATATCGTAAATTTTAGCATAAATTGGATTGTCAAAAGTCAATTCATCGCGATCTAATTCGTGGCAAACCAACTCACAAACAGCAGTATTGACCAATTCTACTTCTCCTTTTTCATTTTGATGTTCAACTTCAATCAAATAATCGCTGTATTTTACTAAAATCCGGATTAAATCAAATTCTTCGAAGTTTTTTTTCTTTGACGGAGTAGATTCAAGAGATTGAACACTTTTTTGTGTCGGATTGAATCCTGGATTAAATTCTTCAATCGTTTTTTGTTCCGTTTCAGTAAATTGTTTTCCTAAATCTTTTTTACGAATTTTAGAAAGTTCTAGTTGAATGATACTTTCTTCAATTCCAAATCGTGTTGCAATCTCTTTTGAGTAAATCGAACGACTAATTTGATCGGGAATGAGAGAAATTGTGTTGACAATATCGTGAATCAATTTCACGCGAACCAAAGGATCTGAATTTCCATCACTCAGCAACAATTCTGCCTTAAACGTGATAAAATCTTTGGTGTTTTCTTTGATGTAAAGTTCTAATTCACTCGTGCTAACCTTTTTTGAATACGAATCGGGATCATCTCCATCAGGAAATAAAACAACACGCACATTCAAACCTTCCTCTAAAATCAAGTCGATTCCACGGAAAGAAGCTTTAATTCCTGCTGCATCACCATCATAAAGAATGGTAACATTTTGGGTATAACGACGAATTAATTTTATTTGATCTTTGGTCAAAGATGTCCCAGAAGACGAAACAACATTCGTCAAACCAGCTTGATTTAAGCTGATAACATCGGTGTAACCTTCAACTAAAAAGCAATTATCGTATTTTATGATATCGCCTTTTGCAAAATATAAACCATAAAGTATTTCACTTTTGTTATAAATGATACTTTCTGGCGAATTGAAATATTTAGCAACTTTTTTGTCATTGGTAAGTGTTCGACCTCCAAAACCTAAGATTCTACCTGTAATCGAATGAATTGGGAAAATAACTCTTCCTCTAAAAAAGTCAAAATTCCGATCATCTTTGGATTTTACCAATCCAACTTTTTCGCAATATTCTAATTTATAGCCTTTTGTTTTGGCGGCATCGGTAAAATCGTGACCAGAATTCAAGCAATAACCAAGCTGAAATTTTTCAATAATGTCTCTTCTGTAGCCACGTTCAACGAAATAACTCAAACCAATTGCTTTTCCTTCTTCATGCTCTTGAAGGTTTTGCATGAAATGATTTTTCGCAAATTCATTGATGATTTGTAAACTTTCTCGTTCAGTGTAAGCTGCAATTTGTTCGGGACTTTGCTCCTCTTCTTTTGGTAATTCGATGTTGTACTTATCCGCCAACCAACGTAAAGCCTCTGGATAAGAGTAATGTTCCTTTTCCATCAAGAAAGTCACAACCGAACCACCTTTTCCCGTTGAAAAACATTTGAAAATTTGCTTTGAAACCGAAACCGAAAATGAAGGAGTTTTTTCATCCGTAAACGGACTCAAACCCATGTAATTTGCTCCTTTTTTCTTTAAGTGCACAAATTCCCCGATAACTTCCTCGATACGAGCAGTTTGAATAATGTTATCAATTATATTTTCGGGTATTCGAGCCAAACTAATTAGTATGAGTTATGAGTAAGAAGTTATGAGTTTGGAATTAATCAAAATCTTGAAGCGAAGCGGTCTTTTGTCTTAAGTCTTTGAGTCTAACTTAAAGTCCTCCAAAATCTTTTTCTTCCAAAAGTTGACTTTTAGCATCATACGTTTTCCAAATTCCAACTTTTACATCATTTTTATATTCTCCAAAATAATGCATTGCTCCGGTTGGATATTTCACAATTGAGTGACCATCCTTCATTCCATGATTAAAATGAGTAATTGATAATTCGTTTCCATTTTCTGCATAAAACACCCATTTACCTTGGCGAAGTCCATTTCCATCTTGAGCTCCTTGAAATTTTATTGATTTTTTTCCAGGATAATATTCTGTAAAAATTCCATCTTTCACTTCAACTAAAGTTTCGATTTTTTTCTCTTTTGGTTTTTCTTCCGTTTCAGAACAAGCAAATGTTAAGAAAATTAGGGTAAAAATTAAAATTGTTTTCATTTTATATTAGACATTAGATTAAAGACATTAGACAAAAGACTCTTTTTAATACTCATAACTCAACATTCATAACTATTTTTCACGTGTAATCGTATAATTCACCAAACCAATCAAGGATCTTTTAGCTTCCGAATCTGGAATACCTTTCAATAGATCCAAAGCTTCCTTTATCAGGACGTGCATTTTTTCTGAAGCATATTTAATTCCACCTGATTGTACAACCAATTCTACAGCACGTTTCACGGATTTAGTTTCTTCGTTTTTGTTTTTAACAATGTAAATCAATTCTCTTTTTACTTCTTTTGAAGCTGTTGATAAAGCATAAATCAAAGGCAAAGTCATTTTCCGCTCACGGATATCTAAACCTGTTGGTTTGCCAATATCATTTTCCGTTCCGTAATCAAAAATATCGTCTTTAATTTGAAAAGCCAAACCAACTAATTCTCCAAATTTACGCATATCAGCACTGATATCTTCCCTATCAACTGAAGAAGCTGCAGCTTCGCAAACTGTAGCAATCAAAGAACCTGTTTTTTGACGAATTATTTCAAAATAAATTTCTTCTGTAATATCTAATTTTCTCGCTTTTTCAATCTGCAACAATTCTCCTTCGCTCATGTCTTGAACGGCTTTTGAAATGATTTCAAGCAAACGGTAATTTTTATTTTCTACAGAAAAAAGCAATACTTTTGACAACATGAAATCGCCCACTAAAACAGCAACTTTATTTTTCCAAAGTGCATTTACGGAGAAAAAACCTCTACGCTCATTTGCGTCATCGACAACATCATCATGAACCAAAGTTGCTGTATGCAACAATTCAACTAAAGTGGCTGCTTGATATGTTTTGTCGTTAATTTGACCAAGCATTTTTGCTGTTAAAAACAAAAACATCGGACGAACTTGTTTTCCTTTTCGTTTGATGATGTAGTGCGTAATTTTGTCTAAAAGTGGAACTTTCGATTTCATATTTGCTTGAAATCTTAGCTCAAACTCCTTCATTTCAGACTCAATCGGTGCTAATATTTCGTTTACGTTCATCATTGAAAACACAAATATACGAAATGTTTAAATTTATGGGATTAAAAAAATTTTAAAATTGATTTAGTAAAATTATTTTTAAAATTCAGCGATTTCTTTTTTAAAACTCATCTCACAAAAAGTAATGCTAATTTGACATTTTGATAGTTTTGACTAATTTATTTGACAAAGACGTCTAATCTTTGTATTTTTGTATTTGATAATTAGAATAAATGAAGCAAGAATCGCGATTGACGACTGAAGAAAAAGCTTTACAGATTAATTTAAGAAGCGATATTTACGGTTGTTTTGCTGAAATTGGTGCAGGACAGGAAGTTGCTGCAAATTTTTTTAAGGCTGGAGGAAGTTCGGGTACGATTGCATACACGCAGTCGGCTTACGACATGAAAGTTTCGGATGCAATGTACGGGCCAGCTGCTCGTTACGTGTGTGAAGAGCGTCTTGTTACCATGATTGAAACTGAATTTGAAACGATGAAATATCGTTTGCCTGAGAAATACAAATCATCCCGTTTTTTCGCTTTCTGTAATACAGTAGAATCTTTAAATTATCATAAAACAAATCAAGGTCAAGGTTGGGTTGGAGTTCGTTTTCAAAATGAATTGGATGCTGAACCGAGTGATGTGATTATTCATATCAAGATGCATGACAATAGCAACAAATCACAACAAGAAGCTATTGGTATTTTGGGTGTAAATTTACTTCACGCTTGTTTTTTCCTAACGGATTCAATTGATGATTTTTTCACAGGTTTGGTTCATCGTTTACCGCGTGAGCGTATGGAAATAGATATGATTCGTGTTTCTGGACCAACATTTCCAACAATTGACAACAGAATTATAGCACTTCACTTAGTGAAAAGAGGTTTAACAGATGCTACCATGTTTGATTTATGTGGAAAAGTCTTACAACCATCTGCAGCTTTATACAAGAAAAATATTTTATTGATGCGTGGGCGTTTTCGTCCCGTTACCAAAGTTCACATCGACATGATTGAACGTGGTAAAAAACAATTTCTGAAGGAAAAAGGCATCAAAGAAGAAAATGTCGAAGTAATTTTTGAACTTACCTTAAAAGATTTAACAGCAGACGGAAAAATTTCTGCTAAAGACTTTGTTGACAGAGCTGAATTACTTGGCTCATTGGGTTATACCGTAATGGTTTCGAATTATTTGAAACATTACAAGATGGTTGATTACTTAGCAACAATCGCTCGTGGTCAGCTTTTAGGAGTTATTCTAGGAGTTTATAATTTACACACCATTTTTGACGAACGTTACTACGATAATTTACCCGGAGGTTTACTTGAAGCTTTTGGTAGAGGATTTGGTCAAAATGTTAAAATGTTTGTTTACCCAGCCAATGATGTTGAAACTGGAGAACTTTACACTTTAGATAATTTTGCCATTCCAAAAAACCTTGTTGGATTGAAACAATATTTGATGGACAACAATAAATTGGAAGCTATTCAAGATTATGATAGTAGTTTATTGCATATTTTGTCTGACGATGTTTTATCAAAAATCAAAAGTGGTTCTACAACTTGGGAAAACGATGTTCCTGAAGAAGTTGCAAAAGCGATTAAGTTTTTTGAATTATTTGGTTATGAGAAAAAAGAGGAAACGCTTGTTTCTACAAATGTTAAAGTAACTATTTAAGGAATATAACTTAAAAGCTTTTAATACTTATAGAATCTTGCTCTAAATTTTCGAAACTTAGATAAAGCGTAACAAATTTCTGTATTTCTGAGTAAAGGATAATCAAAACGCGTCTCAGCGTACTTGTATTGTGCTCTTTTAGATGACAAAAACTCAAGCATTTTTATAGCATTTGCCGAATTTTTAGCATAACGATAAACTCCAGCTCCTGTAATGGATAAATAACAACCTCGTTTTCGTTGATTAGGAAAAATCACTTCAACATCTCTTACATTTTTTGGAGATTTATAATCGTATTTTGTTTGTAATTCAGCCAAACTTGACAATTTAACAATACTCAATAAAGATTCTCTTCGATTGATGCGATTGATTTGAGTAAAATCATCTCCTTGTTTTGCCAAAAGTACTTGTTTGTTTAACTTTAATAAAAAAGAATCAGCTTCATTTTTTAAAAGAAAATGCAGATTATTTCTAAAGGTTCTGTATGTACTGTTATTTTTTTCTTGCAAAGAAATTTTACCAGCCCATTTTGGTTTTAATAATTCATGATAACTTTTTAACGTATCTCTTTTTAGTGCTTTTTCGTTGTAAATAATTACTAAAGGTGTTTTGGATAATCCATACCATGTTTTTTTTCGCGAACGGTAAGAAGGATCAACATTTTCATCTAAAATATCAGACTTTATTGGAAGTAACAAGTTTTTCCTATTTGCTTTTTTTAATAAATCGTAATTACTCAGCAAAAGTAAATCAGCATTTGAGTTAAAATGTTCCCGTTTTAATGTCTTGATAATACTATCTTTTGGAAGGTATTTTACATAGACTTTAATCTTTTCTTCCTTTTCAAATTTATTGAATAAAAGGGTATCTTGGTTATAATTGATGTCTGTATAAATTGTTAGGTAGTTTCTTTTTTGTTCTTCGGCATCTTTAATTGCACAAGAATAAACTAAAATCGTAGTAATAACGAAAAATGTTACAAGCCTAAAAAAATAGTTCAAATTCATATTGCAAAAGTAAAGAAAAAAATGGAGTTCGATGAAACAAAAAATCCCGATTAAAATCGGGATTTTAGAAATTTAAATTCTGTTTAAATTTTACTTGACAATTTTTAAAGTATGAACTTGATTTTTGATTTTTGCTTTCACAAAATAAATACCTGAATTCAAATTTTTCGTATCTAAAACTGTATTTCCTTCATTACATTTCAAAGTAATTAATAACTTACCGTTAATATCAAACAAATCAATTTCAGCATTGTTTTCACCAGCTAAATTAAAATTAATCTCATCTTGGAAAGGATTTGGGGAAACCGTTAAATAGCTGAATCCTTGATCAATCGTAATCACAATATTTGAGGAGTCGTCAACGCCAGTGCCTGGACTAAATGAACCTTTTTCTCTATTTGATCTTGAACGATTAAAATCTTGTGCTCTATATGTTGCTGTACAAGGAGTTGCCAATTCAAAATCAACAAAATAATCTAAACCTGTAAAACCTAGTGGTGGAGTATCAGTATATTGTGTTGCGCTTCCAAAAGGTATTGCTGGAGAAACTGGAGTCCATCCTTCTAAATCTGTATGACGGTAAACAACATAAGAGCCCGAATTTAAGCCTTCATAATCATCCCAATAAACATCAATAATTCCTGGTGAACCTTGAACAATTGTATTTAAATGTAAAGTTTTATGAATTATTGACAAAGGTCCTTCAACCCCACAGGTATTTACAGCAGAAATTTGGTATCTCCATGAACGATGAAGTGGTGAAGCAACAACATCATTAAAAACAGACAAACTATTATATTGAACTGTATCAATCAACATATACGATCCGCATTCATCATTTTCACGGTAAATATTGTAATGCGAAATTCCTTCCAACTCTCCTTTTTCCCAAACGACTAAATTTGTTGTTGTCGCAGTATCAACAGTTACTACACAAATATCATTTCTAAGAGGAGGTCTAGCTCCTAAATTGAAAAACTTTTGTGCAATACAATTTGCTCCTGAATTTACAGAAATTAAATAGGATCCTGCTTGTAAATTATATAAATCTTCTGTTGTTAAACCATTACTCCAAACAATTGAGTTAACAGGTCCGCCAAGTGGGTGTTGAGTTAAAGTAACATCAATCCCGCCATTGTCAATATTACAAGATGCTAAAATCAATGAATCTGTAATTATCATTGCATGATTATCATTAAGCATTACGCTATCTGAGATTGTACAAAAGTTCGCATCAAAAATCACAACAGTATAAAGACCTTGAGAAATATTGTTCAAGTTTGGTGTACTCGCTGATGTATTCCAAATATAGGTATAAGTACCAGTTCCTCCAGTTACAGAAGTTAAAATACTACCGTTCGCTGTTGCACAATCAGGTTTATTAACAATAAAATTATTTTTAATCTCAATAGGATTCACCAATTCATAAGATTTCTTTACCTCACAACCACTTTCGTCATACAAAGTACATTCATAATGTCCAGCTGGTGTGTTTGACAAAGTTGTTGAAGTTCCTCCTGTTGTCCAAATGAAATCATAATTTGTTGAGCCAGTTACAGCAATAGAAATCGAACCATCATTTGCACCATAACAACTCGGATTTGTTATCGTCTCAGTCAAAGTAATATCTCCAGCTTCTACAGAAGCTAAAGCAATAGCTTTACAATTATTATCATCAAATGCAAAAGCATAATAAGCTCCAGGTGTTAAATTCGATATGGTTGTCGATGTTTGACCGGTACTCCAATAAAAATTGACGTTTGAACTTGCACCATTATTTATAGTTGCTGTAGCATCACCGTTACTCAAAGTACAATTTGATGCTGTGGTTAAAATATCAATTGTTGGTGGAGCAACAATATTATAGTTCGCAGTAGTTGTAATAAAACATCCGTTTATATTAACAATGTATCTCAAAGTACCAGAAGAAAGCAAATTTTCATTCAAAAAATTAGCATTAATAACAGAATTATCTAAATCTAAGCCATTTAATCTAAAACTACCTTGATCGTAATAACTTACATATTGCGATAAATCAACTTGGTGGTCGTTGGAACAGAATACAACTGGATCTGAAACAAATTGAACATTAGCTGGATTTGTTGTTGAAATATAAGTATCTAAGGTTAGAGAAAATGTTCCGTAACCATCAGTATAATCTATAACAATCTGATCTGAACTTGATATAGGAATACCTATAATTTTAAATTTAGATACGCCATTAAAAAATCCATTTGGAATACAAACTAAGCCTGTAGTCTGAGAATTTAAACTGCTTATATTAGTAATAGTAATTCTGTCAAAATCAAAATCTTGAATTTCAATGTTTGAATACAACTCATTCATTTGATTGGCGCAAAGACCTGAATTTGGCACTAAAGTACCTGTCAATTCAAACGGTACTTGATTTGAAACTTTTATTTCTGGACTTGGATTTCCTTGTAAAATATACGCTGCTGCTAAGTGGTGAAAACCATTATCTAAAGTTAAATTTAATGAGTTTTGTTCCAAAAATGTTCCTGGAGGTAAAATTGAATTACCCCCAACAGCTTGCCATGTACCAGCTGATGCAATATCTCTTCGGATTACTTTTAAATTATCATTCGGATTACCTAAACCATCAACACTAAATTGAGAATAAATAAATGCGTGACTCGGGCTAGATTCTTTTGCTAAATAATTTGCATCTAAGTTAAAACCCGTTGAGGCTGCATCAATATCAACATTAATTGTTGTTCCAATTTCTACTTCAGCTTCATGACTTGTATTATTTGCATCTTCCGTTCCATAAAAAGCAACATAATCATTTCTATTTCCTATTAAAGCAAAACCTGAATTATCCCAATTTACTCCTTCCGATTGAACATTTCCAGCTAAACCATCATAAGCAAAAATAACTCCGATATTTCCTTTGGCAAAACGTGTAACTCTTACCACATTACTATAAACACCAAAATACACATCTGTCTCAGTAGACTGGATTTGCAAATCCGCTAACGCTAAATTTTGTCCAGAAGATTCTGTTACATAGCCCCAACTTCCAGGTTCTTGAACATCATATTCCAATCCATGCACATCAGAAGGCCCAGTTCCAGTGGTAAACAAAACGTATAATTCTTCTGGGTTTTTACCCGCATGAAATTCCCAATTACTATTTACGGCTGAAAAGGCATAATTTGCTGTTAAACTCGTCATTACGGAACTGGATTCAAGTAATTCATAAAAGCTAAAATTAGCGTTATCATAAGACGCAATATAAATTGTTGTTCCAATTTTTTCAGATCTTAAACGTGTACTTTGCGTTGAAATTAAAGACGTTTTATTTTCCCATGTAGCATTTTCTGTATTAAAAAAATCTACATACATAAAATAATTTGATCCGTCAAATTGATTATAAATTTGATACACTTTTCCATTTATCATTTCAATATCGTACACTGTATTAGTACAATTTGGATTTAATGGCAAATCTTCCCAAACCTCTTGAGAAAATGTAAAACTCGAAAATAAAACTGCGAGTATTAAAATAATCTTTTTCATAGCTTAGTTTTTAATTAGTTTAATTGTTTTTAATTCTTCATTAATTTTTGCTTTAATAAAATATACTCCGTCTTCTAAAGTAGAAAAATTTATTGAATTAACTTCTTCATAATAAGTGTTTTCTTCTATTAATTTACCATTCACGTCATAAACTTGAATATTTAAGCCATCTTGAAGATAATTAATACCATTTATTTCCAAATTTACTTTTTCATCAAATGGATTAGGAAATATACTTACAGAAATCAGACCATTTTTATATTCTGTTATTGAATTATTAGAATATGAATCATCTCCTTGACCTGGAGAGAAGCTACCTTTTTCTCTATTTGATCTTGAACGATTAAAATCCTGAGCTCTCCAAACTGTTGCTGTACAAGGAACATCTAAAGCTATCTCTACCATATAATCCAAGCCTGGAGCCCCAAATGAACTCGGATCATTAAACGTTAATGAACTTGGTGGTAAAGTTGCAATATCTTCCCATCCAAATTCATCGGTATATCTCCACAGATTGTAAGATGAAAAAGCAGTACCTTCGTATTCGTCCCAAGTAACTTGAACACCAGCAAGACCTAAATCAAAGGTATTTAAGTGTAAGGTTTTATGAGGTGTTGATAATGGTCCGATAGTACCACACTGATCTACCGCTGCAATTTTATATCTCCAAGATCTAGCCAAAGGAGAAGCAACTACATCATTAAATACAGATAAATTATTAAAACGAACTGTGTCAATTAATTGATATTCATCAACTTGATTTGATTCTCTGTAGATATTGTAATGTGAAACATCAGAAGTTTGAACTTTTTCCCAAATTACTAAGTTTGTTGTTGTAACACTATCAACACTTACGATACAAATTTCTTGTAAAAATGGTTTTACTATAGCTACATTCCATCCATTTACGGCAACACAGTTATTTTGAGAACGAATAAAACTAACATAACTTCCAGTAGCCAAATTTGAAATATCTTCTGTTGACTGACCATTTGACCAAATGATTGTTTGAATTAAATCACCATTAATTGGAGTTACATCCAAATCAATTGCTCCGTTGTTTTGATTACAAGAAGTTTCTGTAACTAATCCTTCAACGATTGGTGAGTTATTTTCAGATAAGAAAACTGTACTTTGCGCTTGACATCCACTTTGATCTGTCGTAGTTAAAGTATATACTCCAAAAGTCAAGTTGATGTTATTGATTCCAAATTGACCGTTACTCCAAGAATGGATATATGGTGCATTACCTCCATTTGTAGCTGTAACAAAAAGTTGACCATTGTTAATCCCACAACTTGGCTTAATTTCACCTAAAGTTGTTTCTATAAGGTCTGGTTGTGTTAATACAAAACTTGAACTCAATTCACATCCTGATTCAGTTGTCATCATAACTTCATAAGTTCCAGCTAATAAATTTGAAATACTTGTTGACTGATGTCCAGTATTCCACATATAATTTACATTTTCAGTTAAACCAGAAATACTTAAGGAAATAGATCCATTATTTGCACCAAAACAACTTGGATTAACAACTGTTGGAATCATTGTTATAGAAGAAGGATTTACTTCCGTAACCGCCATTGATTTACATCCCTTAGCGTCAGTAACATTGAAATAATATGCTCCCGGAATCAAATTCGAAATGTTAAATTGATTCTGAGTCCCATCACTCCAATAGTATTCGTATGGTGCTGTCCCCTGTGAAATAATTGCTGAAGCAGTTCCATTATTATTACCACAATCAGAATTTGTTGAAGCAATTGCGATAACAGGTTTTCCGTTTACAATGATGTCAATTGGAGTTCTTATAGAACTACATCCATTTTCGAAAGCCTCAGCGAATAATGTTGTATTTGTTTGAATATCAAAAATAGTGAAATTATTTCCTGTTCCAATAATCTCTCCACCAACACTTTGGTTAAACCAGTTTATAATTGATGAAGTAGAACTTGCTATTAAAACAATTTCTTCTGCTTGACAAATTTCAACCGGCGAACTTACATTTAAACTTGGTGAATTGTTGATTGTTAAATTTAAAGTTACAAGAGAATCACAACCATTTACATTAGTTAAAGTCGCAGAATATGCTCCAGAACTTGAATACGTATTTCCATCAGCTGACCATGTGTAAGAATCACACGCTGTAACTATTTCTGAACCAGTATTTGAATTGTTGATTGTCAAGTTTAAAGTTACAAGCGAGTCACAACCATTTACATTAGTTAAAGTCGCAGCATATGTTCCAGAACTTGAATACGTATTTCCATCAGCTGACCATGTGTAAGAATCACAAGCTGTAACTATTTCTGAACCAGTAT